>JAFRLQ010000097.1 GCA_017431145.1 Clostridia bacterium
CAGGCTGTTTTGGAAGGGGTGGCAACGACCTTCCCCCAGACAGAAGATATCATCGAAAATGGCAAGGTAGCGGGCATGACAGCTTCCGATGTGCAAAAGGTGCTGAATCTAAAGCATGCTTGGGACTTTATCATGGACAAGGATGTGATTACATGTCCGACGGATTATTATGTGCTCTGTCATATTGCCCGACTTGTCAATGAGGGTTTCTATCTGGATGGCGGAAGGATCCGGGGCGTCCCAGTGACCATCGGTGGGACAACCTATATTCCGCCGCTGCCCATTGAGCAGATCGTGCGGGAGGAACTGGACAGGATTCTGCATGATTCCGGAGATGAAGTCGGGACAGCGATTCGGCTATGCCTATATTGTATGAAGACGCAGATTTTCAATGACGGCAACAAGCGCGCCGCTGTCATCGTGGCGAATCATTACATGATTGCGCATGGGCAGGGACTGCTTGTCATCCCTGAGGCTGTCGTGCCGGAATTCAAACGGTTGCTGGTCGCATATTATGAGGAGCGGGACAACGGAGAGATCACGGCTTTCCTCCGGGAGAATTGCTGGAGAAAGTTCTAACATTGTTACTGAAGCTGAAGATGCTACAGACAAAAAAACCGTGTCGAGTGGTGATAACCGATTTCGTCAAGATAAATTAGGATGTTTTTTGAAAACACATGATTTTTCTTTGGTTTATGCAGGGGACGGCCTTAGAAATTGCTCATAAATATGGCATTTTGCCCTTGTGTTAAATCTTGCGGTAAAATTATTCAACCGCATGGTTGACCTTCGCTATTCATGTGCTATACTTCCATCGACCGTTAAGGTTTAAGAAAAAAGGAGGAAGGCCCCATGTTGACGAGTATAGGAAGATTCCTAAAGAAGCTGCGGGTTGATCGCGGGGAAATTTTGAAAGATATGGCCGAAAAAGCGGGCATGATCGGCGTAACGGGCACGAACGCAAGGCCGTCCGTCGCTCCGACCTTCGGCGTCGAGCCGATGATGGGCACCAACCCGCTGACGGTCACGCTGCCGACCGACGAGGCTTTCCCGTTCAACTTTGACTGCGCGACCTCCATCGTGCAGAACGGCAAGCTCGAGTTCTACGCCCGTTCAGGCAAGGAAGCCCCCGCGGGTCTGGTCGTCACCAAAGAAGGAAAGACGCTGACCGATCCGGATAAGATCCTCAAGGACATGCGCAAGGGCGAGTGCGCCCTGCTTCCGCTCGGCGGTCTCGGCGAAGGCACAGGCGGATACAAGGGATACGGGTTTACGACGATCGTTGAGATCCTTTCCGCGGCGCTTGCGGGCGGTCCGTTTATGAAGCAGCTCAGCGGCAAGGATGAGAACGGCAACAACCAGATGTACCGGCTCGGCCACTTCTTCTTTGTCGTCAATCCCGAGTTCTTCATGGGTCTCGATACATTCAAGAAAACGGCTGGCGATATCTGCCGCGGTCTTAGGAATTCCGAAAAGGCGCCGGATGCCGAGCGCATCTATACGGCGGGCGAAAAGGAATATCTTGCCTGGTGCGACAGAAAGGACAAGGGCGTTCCGGTAGGCGAAGCCATTCAGAAGGAGTTCATCAATCTGCGCAATGAACTGAATCTTCCCTATCACTTCTCCTTTGAAGACAAATAATTGATCGAAGAAATTTGTCAATTTCCTTTGAATACGAGGGGTGCTGCTTTAAAAGAGCAGGCCCCTTTTAAGTCGGATGTCAGATCAAAATTGGTATGAATACTATATCGATTGATATACCACATTCCGCTGTGGTATACTGATTATCAACGATTATCAGAGTTCTGGGGCTTAAAATCATGCGATCTTACACCGTTCGTCCGAGAGAATCGGCGCTCGAAAACATTCTGGCATATATTCAGGAGAATCATCTGGATCCCGGCGACCGTCTTCCCGCAGAGAGAGAAATGTGCGAGATGTGGCAGATGAATCGGAGCACGCTCCGGTCTGCGCTCAGCAAACTTGTTCAGGCCGGGTTGCTGGAAGTCCGGCACGGGTCCGGCATTTTTCTTGCACCGCCGAAATACATGCGGATGCTTCAGGGACTGACTTCTTTCACAACGGATGCAATGCTGCAGAACAGCATAAATGACAGCCGGCTGATCTCCCTCGAGCATCTGGAATGTGACAAGCGTCTCGGGAAACTGCTTGATCTGACCCTGGGAACGCCGGTCTGGAATCTCGTCCGTCTTCGCCATCTGAACGGGAGAGTTTTGATGATCGACAGCTCCTACTTCTCCGCCGTACGTTTTCCCAACATCGACCGTTTTGACTTTGAAACGGATTCCCTGTACCGGGTTTTTGAGAAAGAGTACGGAGTCATACCGACACGCGGGGATGAACTCATCGCTTCCACCGGAGCGTCGGAGGAAGAGGCGAAGCTGCTGGAAATTGGAACCGGCGCCCCGATTTTCCGGATCGAAAGCAAGACCTGCGATCAGGACGGAAACATGCTGGAATATACCCGTTCCATAGCACGGCCGGACCGTGTCGTGCTGCGGAGCACGCTCAAACGGTTTCCTGCCGAAGAAGGGGTAGAGGAGGACGGTCATGACAGACAGTAAAATCAACGCCCGGTCTCCGCTCTACCTGCAGCTTCGCGAAGTGATCAGAAACAAGATCGAGAGCGGAGAATATCCGCCCGGAACGGCGATTCCGTCGGAGAATACGCTTGCAGAGACCTATGGGATCCACCGTTTATCCGTTCGTTCTGCAATCTCCTCGCTGATTTACGAGGGACTTCTGAAAAGCGTTCAGGGGAAAGGCGTTTTTGTCAACGGGGAAAAAGACCTTCGTGATATGGAGATCATCGGAGGATTCAAACAGACCATGCGTCAGCTCGGACATACGTCGTCCACCAGGATCATTGCAAAAGCTACGAGGAATGCGGGTCCCTATTACAGCAGGCGTCTCGGCATCGATTCCGAAGATCCCATCTTTTATATCAAGCGCGTCTGTTACGCAGAGGACGAACCTTATTCCCTGGAGGAGATTTATATTCCGCAGACCATCATCAAAACACTTCCTCAGGTGGATCTTGAGCTGTATTCTCTCTATGATATCTATGAGTTTTATGGGATCCGGGTATCCAGAGTGGAACAGACGCTGGAGATCGAGGAACTGGATCAGGGAGACGCGAGACTTCTGGACGTGGACAGCTCGTTCGCCGTGATGAAATTCCGGGGGACCAGTTTTGATCAGTTCGGACGTATCGTGGAATATGCCCGGACCTATACGCGGGGAGACCGATGCATCTATCAAGTTCATTATGAACGGGAATGAGTCGTTTCCAATTCTTACGAGGCTGTGCTGGCTGCACGGCTTTTTTTATTTGTGCGGACGGAGCCTGCATGTCCGGAATACGGAACGCACCGGCAGTGAAAATGCCGGAGCGCGGGTCCGGCAATAAACATATAAGAACATAATACAAGCATACCAGTTGAAGAATATTAATGAAATTGGTCTGATTTTGAAACGAAATACGGCATATATTTGCGGAGAATCAAGTTGAAGACGAAAAGCCGGAACCTAAAAAATCTTCGAAATTCAGTACTTTTTGACATACGTTCCCGAAACGTAAAAAAATGGCGCGGATGATAATATCATCGGGTATAAGTGGTATAAAATAGTTGACATGTTATATGTTGAATGCTATGATTTTTTGAGAACAGGTTAACGCCTGAAAAATGAATTTCTCCGGCATACAAGTCCGGAAAAGGAGAGGAAAAATGAAAGTAGCAAAACGATGGCTGCCCTTTTTGCTGATCGTATGTCTGCTTGCAGGCTGTGCTGGCGCACCGGAGCAGGCGGCAGCGGGAGGTTCCGCCGCCGCACCGCAACAGAGCGGTTCTGCACCGGCTGCTCCGGCACCGGATGGTGCCAAGGTTCTGAATGTGGGACGCATGGCCGAGCTGTTTGACATGGATTCCACGATTGCGACGGAAGCTGATTGCCTTGAAGTGATCGAAGCGATCATTGAACCCCTTTTCGTTACAGCTGCGGACGGAACACCCACACCCGCGATGTGCGAATCCTATGAGATGAATGATGATGGAACGTTGTATACCTTCCACATCCGCTCTCAGGCAAACTGGATGAACGGCGTTCCTGTAACGGCGCATGATTTTGTATATGCATGGCGGCGTCTCGTGGATCCCGTAACGGCTTCCGAATACAGCTTCATGATGGAAGTTGCCGCAGTCAAGAATGCGACGGCCTGCATCACCGGAGAGAAACCGCTGGAGGACCTCGGCGTCCGTGCCGAAGACGACAAGACCCTGGTCGTTGAGCTTGACCGCCCAGTCACATATTTTCTGAATCTGATGGCGTTCCCGAGCTTCTGCCCGATCAATGAGGCTTATGCGACGGAAAAAGGCAGCGAGTACGCGCTCGGTGCAGACAATCTGCTCTGCTGTGGTCCGTTCTACATGTCTGCCTGGGATGTCGGCGGCAATACCTACCAAATCCGCAAAAACCCGACCTACTGGGACGCGGAGAACGTAAAGCTTGACGAGATCAATTTCCAGATTATCAAGGATCCCCAGCAGACAATGCTCGCGTATGAGAGCGGAGATCTGGATTACGTCCGTCTTTCCGGCGATCAGATCGTCAAATACGAAACGATGGACGGATTCACCCGCATTGAGGAAGGATATCTGTGGTATCTTTCTCCGAATCTGAATCCAAAGAGCCCGGAATACTCCACCGGTCTTGAGAATGAAAACCTGCGCAAGGCGATCGCTCTGAGCTATGACAAGGATGCCATCTGCTTTGAGATCCTCCAGGACGGCTCCACGCCCGCTGATTTCGCGATTCCGAACAAGCTCGCCATCGGTCCGGACGGAAAGGACTTCCGTGAGACCACCGGTACTTATCTGACAACGGATAAGGCTAAAGCGAAGGAATACTGGGAGACCGCCAAGAGCGAACTCGGTGTGTCCGAAGTCAATATCGAACTTCTCTATGACGATTCCGATTCTACGCCGCTGATCGCGCAGTTCTTGCAGAGCGAGATCGAGAACAACCTGCAAGGCGTACATATCTCTCTGAAGGCGCAGCCGAAGAAGAGCCGTACACAGCTGATGCAGGACAGAGAGTATCAGCTCGGTCTGACCCGCTGGGGACCGGACTATGCCGATCCGATGACCTACCTTGACATGTGGACCACAGGCTCCACCTACAACTACGGTGAATGGTCCAATGAGGAATATGACAAGCTGATCGCGGATGCGAACGGCGCACTTGCCACCGATCCCGCAGCGCGTTGGGAAGCTCTGAAGAAAGCGGAAGCCCTTGTCATGGAGCACGCAGTGATCCTTCCCGTTTATCAGAAAGGTACTGCTGCCATGGTGCGTCCGGGCATTAGCGGTCTTGCGTTCTTCCCGGTCGGCGTCGGTACGATCTACAAGGATGTTGACGTTACATTCTAAGCGTTTATCTGAATAAGAGGAGGGCGTCCACGGTCTCTGTGGCCGCCCCTTTTCTGTTCCCGGCCATAGCCGGAAAACATTTCTGTAATAAACTGCAGTATTCCTCTTTGGGACAGGCAGCGGGAATGCTGCGGAAGGATCGTGATATAAATGCTGAAATACGTTCTCAAGCGGATCCTGATCTCGGTTGTAACCGTATTGGTGATTCTCGCCGTGCTGTTCACCATGCTGCACAGCATGCCCGGATCGCCGTTTAACGATGAGAAGATCACTGCGGTTCAGCGGGCGAATCTGGAAGCCAAATACGGGCTGGACAAACCGCTTCCCGTACAATTCTACAATTACCTGAAGGCAATGCTGGCAGGCGATTTCGGAATATCCTACGTGATTCAGAAAAACATGCCTATCTCGGAATTGCTTCGGGCAAGAATACCGGTATCCATCAGGATCGGTATTCAGTCCGTACTTCTCGGGATGGTGATCGGTCTGATTCTGGGGATCATCGCTGCATTGAAACGGAATTCCTTTCTGGATACGTTCGCAACGGTGGTTTCCGTAATCGGAGTTTCATTTCCATCCTATGTTTTTGCGATGGCAATGAGTTATTTTATAGGTTTTCGCCTCGGATGGCTTCCACTTCTGTACAGCACGACTGACGCCGCGCGGTCCACGATCATGCCGACCATCTCTCTGTGCATGTTCTCTCTCGCTACGGTCGCGAGATTCGCGAGGACGGAAATGGTGGAAGTCATGGGAAGCGACTACATGCTTTTAGCGGATTCCAAGGGTATTACGACCCTTCGGCTTCTCGGCGTGCACGGTCTCCGTAACGCGCTGATCCCGATCATTACGGTTCTGGCGCCGCTCACGGTCGAACTGATGACGGGCAGTCTGGTGGTGGAGCAGATCTTCGCCATTCCCGGGATCGGATCGCTGCTTGTTTCCGCCATCCAGTTTAATGATTACAACGTTGTGCTGGCGGTCATATTCATTTACAGCATCATGTTTATTTCGGTGATGCTGATCGTGGATATCCTCTATGGGATCATAGATCCCCGCATCCGTCTGGCAAAGGAGGAGAAACGATGATGACCGCGAAAGAATATGCCTCCCGGGTGGAGAAACAGGATTTTGTCCTTGCCAACCGGAGAGATATCGGCGTGGACAAGGTTTACGGGTCCCAGAGCTTTTTCAGGGATGCCGTCAGCAGGTTTACAAAAAACAAAGGCGCGGTGTTCGGACTGATCATGATCGTGATCATCGTGGTCATGGCTTTTGCAGGCCCGCCGCTCAGCGGATATGATTACAGGACGCAGAATCTGTCCCAGAGAAATCTTCCGCCGCATATACCGGGACTGGAATTCATTCCGATCTTCAGCGGGGTATCCACACAGTATGCGAACGGACAGCCGATCCGGACGGATATGTATGAGCTGAAGGGCATCAAGGATGTGACCCATATATTCGGGACGGATGCCCTGGGAAGGGATCAGTTCGCCAGGGTCTGGACCGGTTCGCGCGTTTCTCTGTTCGTGGCGCTGGTCGCCATTTTGATCGATACCCTGGTCGGGATGAGTCTCGGGCTGGTCTCAGGCTATTACGGAGGCAAGGTGGACTTCTTCCTTCAGAGGGTCGTCGAGATCCTTTCAACAATTCCGACGACCGTTATTGTGACGCTTCTGATCGTTGTCATGAAGCCGGGACTGACCAGCATCACCGTTGCCCTGATGATCACGGAATGGATCGGAATGAGCCGTGTTGCAAGAGCGCAGACGCTGCGTCTGAAGGAGCAGGAATTCATTCTGGCTTCGAAGACGATGGGAGAATCGAACCGTTCGATCATTTTCCGCGAGATCCTTCCGAATATTTTCGGACAGATCATCGTCATGTGCATGATGACCATTCCGAACGCCATATTTACGGAGGCGTTCCTTGCGTTTATAGGACTGGGAATTCCCGCTCCGCTGGCAAGCCTCGGATCTCTGATCAGTGACGGATTCAAATCGATGACCATGTATCCGTTCCTTGTTGCCTATCCAGTGATCGTCCTGGCGCTTCTGATGCTCAGCTTCAACCTGATGGCGGACGGGCTGAGAGATGCCTATGATCCCAAGATGAAGGAGATGTGAGTATGGAAAAGACATTAACGATCCGAAATCTCAGCGTCTCATTTTCAACCAGCAACGGTACGGTGCGTGCCGTGCGGAATGTCGATCTGGATCTGTACAAGGGAGAAACGCTTGCCATCGTGGGCGAATCCGGATCTGGTAAAAGTGTCACGGTGAAGGCCGTCATGGGGATCACTTCCAACAATCAGACGATCGAAAGCGGTTCCATATTGTACCGGTATGAACAGAACGAGAATTGGACGGAGAGGGAACTGCTGAAGCTTACCCACAACGAGATGCGCCAGCAGATCAACGGGACGCATATCGCAATGGTATTTCAGGATCCGATGACCAGTCTGGACCCGACGATGACGATCGGGATGCAGCTGATGGAGGGGATGATGCATCATCTTCATCTCAGCAAGCAGGCCGCCCGGAAACGGGCGCTGGAGCTGCTGGAGCTCGTCGGCATAACGGATTCCGAGAAAAGGATGCGCAATTATCCGCACCAGCTTTCCGGCGGGATGCGGCAGCGCGTCGTGATCGCGATTGCGCTCTCCTGCAATCCGGACATTCTGATCTGCGATGAGCCGACGACAGCGCTGGATGTGACCATACAGGCAAAAATACTGGAGCTTATCAAGGAGATACAGGAAAAGACCGGCATTTCCGTCATCTATATCACCCATGACCTCGGTGTCGTTGCGAAAGTTGCGGATTACGTGGCGGTCATGTACGCCGGAAGGATCGTGGAAAAAGGAACAGTCGATGATATTTTCTATGATCCGCGTCATCCGTATACCTGGGGACTTCTGTCCAGCATGCCTGATCTTTCCATTGACAACAGCGAGAGGCTTTATACGATTCCGGGGTCGCCGCCCAACATGGTCAATCTGCCGGCGGGAGATCCGTTCGCACCCCGCAACCAGTTTGCTCTGGAAGCGGATTATAAGGAGGAGTCACCGACTTTCAAGATCAGCGACACGCATTTTGCCGCCACCTGGCTGCTGGATGAGCGTGCACCGCATGTGGAGATGCCGGTTTCCCTGCGCAGGAGGATCGATGCCATGAAAGAAGGAGGGGTTTCACATGCCTGAACATCTTTTGGTTGTGGACGGCCTGAAGCAATATTTTCAGGTCAGCAAGAAGTTTACAGTCAAGGCGGTGGACGGCGTATCCTTCTACATTGATGACGGTGAAACATACGGACTGGTCGGAGAATCCGGTTCCGGAAAGTCCACGATCGGACGTTCCATCATCCGTCTGTATACGCCGACGGCAGGGAAGGTGACCTTCGAGGGTGTCGAGATCTCGGGGAACATGGGCGCAAACGAGACGAGGCATCTTAGGACCAGGATGCAGATGATCTTTCAGGATCCCATGGCTTGTCTGAATCCGAGAAAAAAAGTGAGCGATATTATCGCGCAGGGTCTGGATGTGCATCATCTGTGCAAAAGCAGAGAAGAACGGCAGGAGAAGGTTTACCGAATCATGGAGAAGATTGGACTGGACCGCGAACAGGCGAACCGTTATCCGCATCAGTTTTCCGGCGGTCAGAGACAGCGTATCGGGATCGCCCGTGCCCTTGTTATGGAACCGAAACTGGTCATTGCCGATGAACCGATCTCAGCACTGGATGTTTCGATCCAGGCACAGGTCGTCAATCTCATGAAGGATCTGCAGAAGGAACTCGGAGCGGCGTATCTTTTCATTGCGCATGACCTCAGTATGGTCAAATATATCTCCGACCGGATCGGCGTGCTGCATCTCGGTCACCTGGTGGAAACGGGAACCACAAAGGATATCTTTGAGGATCCGATCCATCCGTATACCAAGAGCCTGCTGTCGGCGATCCCGATCGCGGATCCTCATGTGGAGAAGAAGAGAGTGGCGATCGCCTATGATTATGCGACGTCCGGCATCGATTACACGAAGGGGACATATCATGAGATCTCAGGTACGCACCAGGTGCTTTGCACAGACGATGAATTAGCCTATTGGCAGTCTTAAAGACTGCATTTCCTCCTTGAAGATGATGAGAAAAGACCCGGACGGTGATCCGGGTCTTTTCTCTATTATCGGGAGGTTGTGGAGAAAAAATCAGTAATCGAACTGCCGGTAGTAACGGCGTATGGAGAGCGGATGGCGGAGGAAGAGCTCCATATACGCGTCTACCCGGTTGTTGACGCCGTGCATCACCAGGTGTGAGATCGAACCGCGGTTTTCCTTTGAGATCCCTTTCAGTTCGAATTCACTGGTATCGATGACGGTATAATTGGCATTGACCTGCGGGAGAAATCTTGCCACACGCTCTGCCAGCGGACGCTGCTCATCTTCTCCGATGAACAGTGTGACCGGTGTATCGGCAACAATGATCTCCTGCATGCCGTGGAAAAACTCCTGACAGCTGATGGATTTCGTACGGATCCACATCTGCTCTTCCCAGTAGCACATGGCATAGGAATAAGTCGCACCGTACTGATTCCCGGATCCGATAAAGTAGTGGGGCAGATCGGGATGCTCGCGGAGGAACGCCACTTTCTTCTCCGCATATGCGTAGGCCCATGCATCCGATGTCTTTTCCACTTCAGCAAGCGCAAGAGCGAGACTGGATTCCATTTCCCTGTTGTAGTCCGCATACTGGGGGAATTCACCGTTCTTGTACATGAGATAGTTCGCGGTCATGAAGAATTTGAGCTGTTCGTTCTTCGGATACAGGATGAGATAGTCCTGTTTATCGGGCGCTGTCAGAACGGAGCCGGGCGTATCGATAAACGCGAACACGCGGGCACCGATTTCATGCACCCGGTCAACAAGCTCGACCATTTCCTTCGTGTTGCCGGAAACGGAGGAATAGATCAGAACAGACCGGTTTGTGAAGCGCTTGTTTCCGGTTGTCAGGAACTCGGCAGCGTTTTCGACATAGACGGGCAGGGATGACTTGCCGCGCATGTAGACTTCCACCTGCATGCCGGACGCATATGTTCCGCCGATTCCCATAAAGTAGATGCCGTCGAATCCGTCATTCCAGATAGAGTCGATGATTGACTCGATCTGAGGGCGGAGAGCGAGCGCTCCGTTTACACTGTCGATCGCTTCGGTTTCATTGAAATTTCTGAGACAGGGTCTATTCTGCTCCTGCCATTTTGCTGCGTTATAGCTCACGATTTTTCACTCCTTTTTCAATATATCGGATTTGAGAGAGGTTCGAGATTCAGGAAAAAGCGGATCGCCTGCTGAATGGCGATATCCCAGTACGGCCAGGCATGCTCGCCGGGGCCTTCTACATAGGTGTGTCCATATCCGGCGCTTTCTGCCGCACGGCGGAATGTCTGATTGTTTTCATAGAGAAAGTCCTCTGTACCGCAGAGCTGGATTAGTCTCGGACGATCCGGGCAGGAAGCCGCTTCACGGACAAGATGAAGAGGAAGATCTTCGGGACCGGGTATGCCGGATGGCCCGTGAAGCGCGATCAGTTCACCGGCATTCATATCCGTCCATGTTCCGCTCATGACGGAACGGCACAGGGACGCATAATCCAGTACTCCGGAAAGGGAAGCGATCGCGCCGAAGCGCTCCTGCCTTCTCAGGCCGATTTTCACCGCACCGTATCCGCCCATGCTTTCTCCGGCAATGAATGTTTTGCTGCGTTCTTTGGGAAGTTTCAGCCAGGAGGCGGCAAGCTCCGGGAGCTCGTCGGCGACATAGGTGAAAAAACGCTGCCCGCCCGGATAGTCGCAGTAAAAGCTGCGGGAAACTTCCGGAAGGATCATGATGAGATTGTATTTCTTTGCGTAATACTCGAGTTTCGAAAACCGTATCCATTCCTCGCTGTTGCCAGAAAGGCCGTGAAGGAGATAGAGGAGGGACGGCTCTCCGATGACTGCAGGTGTGACATCATTGGATTCATCAGGAAAGATGATCCTCAGATAGGTATTCATTTTCAGGTTTTCGGAATAGAAACTTCCCGAAAAAAGGCCCATGATTGATCTCCTTGCTGCTTACTTTTGGAATCGTACGCTGAAATTGCATTTGTCGCCGCGCGCGTGATTCCGGTTGAATTCTATGACCCTGCCCTGATCATCGATCGTTCTGGACTGGAACAGCATCACGGGAAGAGCAGGATCGATTCCGAGGATGTTGGCGTCGTTTTGCGGCAGGTGCACGATGTCGAGCGTTTCTATCGCGCGCTCCGTCTTGATTCCGTACATCTGATAAACCTCGTAGATGGAGAAGACGTTCATATCGATGCCGTCCAGCTTCGGCACGACGTATCTCGGAATGAAGATCTCTTCAAGCGACACGGGCTCCGCGTCGGCGTAGCACAGTCTTTTGATATAGAAAACGGGATCGTCCGATTTGATGCCGAACATAAAACTGTATTTCATGCCCGCATTCCGGATCTTGCGTGAAATGATCTTGAAGGAAGGCGTGATGTTCTTGTCGAGCATCGTTTGCGTAAAGCCCTGCAGTTTATCCAGGTCACGCTCCATTTTCCGGCTCTGCACATAGTAGTTTTTCGCCGAGCCCCTCTTGAGCAGGCCTTCATTCGTCAGGGATTCCAGCGCGTTGCGAACGGATTCCTGCATGCCGTACCGTTCCGCCAGTTCTGCTTCCGATGGCAGGGCGGTACACGGCGGATATTCACCTTCTTCGATGGCGGCACGAAGGATGTCTCTCAGCTGAGTGCCGTCATGAGCCGTTTGTTTCATATATGCATCCCTCTGCGGGTCGAACCATTACCAAGCCCCGAAATACTTCAGGGTTTCGGTCGCGTTGGCGGCGCCTTTTTCCATGCAGGATTCGATGGGAAGTCCATCCGTGATCCCGTACAGAAAGCCCACGATATAGCTGTCTCCGGCACCCATGCTGTCGACCAGACTGTCGCACGGGACAATGCCGAACGTATGGAATTCACTGCCGTCGTAGCAGATGCTTCCTTTGACGCCGAGCATGGCGATGACCAGTTTCGGACCGCGTTTCTGATAGAGTTTCATCTGTTCTCTGAGGGCGGGCGTGTCCCCGTCATCGGAAGAGAAGAAGAGGTAATCGGTATACGGCATCGCAGTCTGCGCCGCAGGATCCTCCGGTCTGGTCGCGCAGTCGAAAGCGGTCGTCATGCCGCGTTGCTTCAGGTCCTTGAAACGGCCTTCGACTTTACCCCAGAGATCGCAGATCACGACGTCATGCTTCAGGATGAAGTCAATATCGTCATCCGAGAGCGTGCTGTCGGCGAGAACGCCCTCATCATAGTCTCCGAATACACGTTCACCGTTGATCAGAGCGACCTCGGAGACGGCTGTGCGTCCGGGCAATACGGCGAGGTGCGAGACATCGACCCCCTTGGTAGCGATGGTTTTGAGCATCAGACTGCCGTTGTCGTCATCGCCGATCGGTCCGATATAGGAAGCGCTTCCCCCGAGACGGACCGTATAAACAGCCATATTCACGGGACCGCCTCCGGGAAAGCCCTTTCCCCCATCAAGATTGGTATAAAAATCAATGCAATTGCTTCCGATAGCTGCAAGTTTCATAATCTTTCACTTCCTTCCTGTCTGTACCCCGGACTGTGCAGGACACAGGAAAAGCGTACGATGTCGGTCCTTACGACCGCTTTAAAGTATTCGATGGGGCTTCCGTTTTCCAGATCGCTGATCCCGGACAGATAATAGAGGGGTGAATTCTCACGGATTCCGAGCAGTCTGGATTCTTCGTTCGTCGCGTAGGTGATTCCGATGCTTTCACTGCCGTGCGTAAGGAGGATACCGTGGTCTTCGAGCGCCTGATACAGGGATTCCTTTTCGAAATCATGCGATCCGATATCCTGGCAGTGATCGTAATTCAGATAAGCGCTTTCGATTGTAAACGGGACGCCGTCCAGACTCCGGACTCTCCGGAGATAGAAAATCTTGTGTTCCGGAGCGGTTTTGAGTCTGTGAGCGACATGGTCGGGACAGGGCATGACACTGGCATTCAGAACGACGCTGGAAAGAACGCGTCCGCTTCTCTGCACGGATTCGGTCAGCGAACTGGCATCCTGCAGATTCCGCTCCAGTTTCGGAGGAGAAACATATGTGCCGGAGCCCTGAAGGGAATAGATCAGACCTTCTTCCGTCAGCTGCCGGATCGCAGTGCGGAGCGTGGAACGGTTCAGATCCCACATTTCACACATGCTCCGTTCACTGGGAAGTTTCTGATGAGGAGCAAGTCTGTGCCCCCAGATATAGCACTCAATCAGTTCGGCGGCCTCTTCTCTCGGCCGAAGACCTTGCTTGTGCTTCATATTAAACCTCAGGGGAATGATCGTCTTTGAAAATCTCTGCCGGCATGGGATTGAGTCATCTTATCATGCCGGCAGGGATCAAGGGAGTGTCAATTCAAAAGAATCGATTATGCTTTGGCTTCGCCGTTCTCTTTTTTGTTTTTACGGTCCCAGAGATAGAACGCCGGGAGACCTGTACCGACAGCAATGACCGCGCAGATGATGGCGGGGATCGGAGCATAGGTCAGCTCGCCCCAGATCAGCGTGAGCGTCATGACGCTGGCGATGATCGGCATGATCAGACCGCCGGGCATACGGTATGCCGGGTTATAGTCTTTTCTGCGGTGGAAGACGAAGAGCGTGCAGAATGTTGCAACGTTTTTCAGCAGCGCGACCATTGTGAAATAGCCGAGCAGATCAGAAAGGCTGGTGGCAAAGATCAGGATGATCGCCACAGCGCACTGAACGATGATGGAGAAGTAAGGGGTCTCGTATTTTGGATGGACTTTGGCGAAGGATTTGAAAAACAGGTTGTCCTTGGCCATGGCGTATTCGATTCTCGGCTGGTACATGATGCAGCTGGAGAGAGAACCCATGACGACGATGATCGCCATGATTGCAACGGCTGTACCGGCAAAGTTTCCGATTCCGGGCAGCTTGGAAGCGAGCAGAGCGATCGGAGCATCGGAGGCTGCGAGCTCGCCGACGGTCAGCATACCGGAAGCGACGAAGGTCAGTCCGCCGTAGAGGACCAGAACGACGATGGCAGTGAGGATCAGACCGAGCGGCATGTTCTTCTGGGGATTCTTGATCTCGCCGGACATGTAGCAGGGAGCGCCCATTCCGTCATAGGACCAGGTGGTTGATGCGATACCTGCGATCAGAGCAGCGATGCCGCCGGATGCAGCGCCGGAGAGACGTGCAGGCGAGAGAAGCAGATCGCCTCTCAGATGGAACAGGCCGATGCCAATGATGAGCGCAAAGGGCAGGATCTTCAGAGCCGTGATAATGGTCTGGAATGCGCCGCCGCGTTCAACGGAACGGAGATGGATCGCCATGAATATCAGTACGAATACGACGGCGACCAGCTTCAGCACGATGCCGTGGATGGCGGGAAGGAAGAATGCCAGATGGTTCACAATTGCGAGAGCCATGATGGAGATGGACGGCGGGTCTGTTGCCCAGAAGCTGATCCATCCGCAGAGGAATGCGAGCGGACGAGATCCCGCTTCACGGAAATAGACGTACTGGCCGCCGTCTTCCGGGAAAGCGGATGCGAGTTCCGCGTAGCAGAAGTTGGCGGGGATCTGAAGAAGACCGCCGATAATGAATGCCAGGAACAGGAAAAGCGAACTCCCGGCAGCGTTTGCGACTTCGGACAGCGATGAAAAGATGCCCGAGCCTACTGTGGTGCCGACACCGAGCGCTATGACTGCCCATACGCCCAGCTTGCGGCCCAGTTCATTTTTGGTTTTGGTTTCCATTTTGTCCTCCTTTGTTTTTTTGCCCGGGGAAGCTGTGCAGGCCGCCCCATGCATTCCGGATTAGTGTTGGTTGCTGGTTTTGTCTCTCTATTGGTTCAACCTTTCAAAAAGGCCGTGCCCGGATTCAATTGTGCAGTCATTTCTCTTCGACCATGACCAGAACGGTTCGCTGCGCGGGTCCATCGAACTCGCAGAAATAAATCTCCTGCGCGCCTCCGCGGATCATTTTTCCGTCCTGGATCAGAAAGTGGCAGTGATTGCCGGTCAGCATCGCTTTGAGATGCCCCGTCGGATTTCCCGCGGTGCTTCCGTAATCGGGGAGTATCCTCGCGTGGCAATACGGCCGGTCTTCCGGAGCAAAAAGGGAAAGGGCGTACTGTATGTCGCTTTCCAGACACTCCAGCGCTTCATTGACCGTGATGCCGGTCGTGGTGTGCTTGGTCTGCACCGTGACCATGCCGTTTCTGATCCCGCTTTCCGCTACGATGTCTTCCACAAGCGGGGTAATCACGGTCATCTCTACATAGGTCTTCGTACAGAGATGGATGGCTTTCACAAACATGGCGGAATCTCCCGTTAAAACTTTCTGCCGAGGAACGCCAGCGCATTTCCTCCGCGGATCAGGTCCAGAGTGGAATCGCGGAAATCCAGTGTGCTGAGGCTGTTTGCCATGCGGATCTGTTCAAACCGCGGATTTGCGGATCCGAACATGATCTGATGGCGCAGCGAGCGGTCGATCCAGGTGATCGGAACGTCCTGCGTCAGCATCTGCTTGTAAAACTCGCTTGCGGAATCAAAGTACAGGCACGCGGTATCCGTATAGATGTTCGGGTATTTCAGCATGAGCATGGCGGTTTCCCTGCACCAAGGCCAGCCGAACTGACTGACGCAGATTCGCAGCTTCGGGTGCTGCTCGGCGATTTCCTCGAATGCGAGCGGATGACCGTATCTGGTTACGGTATCGGGCTCATAGGAGAATCCCGCGTGGAAGAGCACCGGTCGGTCGTACTGTTCGCAGATCCGGTAAAGCGGTTCCGCACAGGGATCTGCTGGGAAAAAGCGCTGTCTTCCGGGATGGAGGTAAAGTCCGCGCAGATCCAGACGGGCAAAAGCGTCTTCGAGTCTGTCCGCCGCGTCCTTTTCATTCGGATCCACGGAAGCGAACCCGATAAAATGATCCGGCGCAAGATCGACGAGCGTCCGGATCTCGTCGTTGGTGACCAGGGGAGAGCCGGTCCGGCTCGTATAGTCCTGCGGAAGGAGGCAGAGACGGTCGAGACCTGCGCAGTTCATCTGGTTGAAAATGTGTTTGAGCGGCGCGGTCCCGTTCTTATGGATGTTGAGCGCCCGGTGACGCAGTTCCTCTTTTGCGGGATCCCCGTTGATCGGTTCATAAAAAGCAGGAAACACATGGATGTCGATAAACATGGCGTAACCTCTCAGAAACCTGCCTTCTGCATCATTGCACGCACATTGCTGATCGCTCTGCGAGCGTAGAATCTCGGTTCATTGATATAACCGGTCACCAGTTCCAGCGTGGCGGTCCCTTCGTAACCGATCCGCTTCAGTTCGCAGAACATCTCCTGAAGGGGCATGGAGCCTTCTCCGGGAAGGATATGACTGTCTGTGCCCTGATCGCCGTCGATAATGTGCATGTGGTCCATCTTGGGACCGAGTTTGTCAAAATACGCCATGATGCTCTCGTGCTGTACAAACGGCGGAACGACGTCGCACATGCCGACGACCCAGGGGTTGTCGATGCGGCGGAAGAGTTCCTTGAGATCGTTGGCTCTCGTAAAGAAGTTGGATTCATAGGGCGTCAACGCTTCTACGGTCAGCTTGACGCCGCGCTTTGCGGCATGATCCCCGAGCTCCCGGATGGTTTTCTCGAGGCGCGGCCAGAGATCGTCATAGGTGGCGAGATATCCGCCGTTTGCGGGACTCGTGAGCATGAACTCCGCGCCCATTTCGGAAGCCATGTCCAGACAGAGCTTCAGATAGTCGACCGCGTCCCGGCGCTGGGATTCCGATCCGATCATATAGTTGTAAGGATAGGCGTTGTGCTCGGGCGTATACCCGATGACAGGCATCTCATAGGCATCGATCAGGCGCCGGACGGTATTGATCTCGCCGTCGCGGAGATCCGGGGCATAGGCGTGCGGCCTGCCGCCCCATAGTTCGATATAGTCATATCCGTACTCCTTGGCATCTTCGAAGCAGTGCTCGATGGGATTACGCTGATAGCCGGAAGTGAACATGCCGATTTTCATAGAATCATTGCTCCTTTTATTACTTTGATGAACTTCATTCTTCGACCCAGGGCTCAAATACCTGAACGACGCGGGACGAGATTTCCGCGCCCTTTTTCATGCAGCCGATCACGGGAAGCCCCTGCAGGACGCCCCACAGAAAACCGGCGATATAGCTGTCTCCGGCGCCGACGGTATTGACGACCCGCTCCGCGGGAACGATCCCGCAGAACGTATACGCCTGTCCGTCGTAGGCGAGGCTGCCGAGTTCTCCGAACGTCGCAACGGCCGTTTTCATCCCGCGGTCCGTTTTGTCCTTTAGGAACGCTTCCGCAAACGAACGGTCCTTGTCATGGCAGGAGAAGAATCCGTAATCCACGAAGGGAAGCGTACGCTCGATCAGGGGATCGGTGAGACGGTCGCAGTAGTCGAAACTGGTCAGGACGGATGGATTCAGCTTTTTGATCTTTTCAAGCGTGTTTTCTGCTCTTCCCCAGAGCGCCGTATGCACGAGATCATGCGAAGCGGCAAAGGAGATGTCGGCATCGTCGAAAACGATGTTTTCCATCACGCCCTCCTCGTACACGCCGTGTATGCGCTCGGTCCCGTCCATATCCATATAGGTGATGGCCGTGGGACCGTCTCCCGTTTTGAAACGGGTGAGATCCATGTCGAGATCCGTCAGCGTCCGGCGCATCCAGGAGCCGTTCTTGTCGCTGCCGGTCGTGCTGATGACTGAGACGGGGATGCCGAGCTTTCTCAAGTTGACGCCCGTATCCACAACGTTTCCGGTGGGATAGCGACGGTTGACCTCTTTTCCGTCGATACAGCGGTAAACATCGATGCAGTTGTCGCCGATCATGGCTGCTTTCATGGGGGAAAAACTCCTTAAAGAATTCGGAAGGAGGTATGAAAAAACGGAATGAAGCATGCTGCAGAGTAGCAGATAAGATTACAACGAAAACATACCACTTCCAAAATCGAGTATAAATGGGCGGGATAAGGGTTGTCAATCGATTTGGAAAAATTGGTATGAAAAAAATAGAAATATGTTATCCCGGAGGCAGACCTTTTCCGGAGAGGATCCTTGTCCAGGAAAGGAGACCTGCACGGAGTCCCGGATGGGCGGCGCAGTAACATGCGGACGGTATTTCGATGGAGGAAGAGGATCAGTCGGAAAAAATATTTTTTTCCAAGATTATTGCGGTTTTTCGGCATTGATGCTATAGTTCAACTGTGGATTCGGGACGATGTGCAGCGTTCCGCATTCCGGTTTTGTCTCTCCAGCCTGTTGGAAAAACAGGATAAGCAAAAAGAGCCGTGCCGCTTTTTTGCAAAGCGGTACGGTTTTTATGTCTTTTTTCAGGGCGTTAAATCGTACGGAACCCTTGAAAAAATTGGTCTGAAAATATCATTTATCAGTCTATACGCAAAAAACTCGAGAAAACAGGGGGAGAGAGAAAGAATTATGACTGCGGATTTTATACTGATATCCGAGAGCGTTTTTGCCGCCGAGGGGAACGTGCCCTTTTCTGGATACGTGGCGGTACGAGGGGAACGCATCCTCGCCTGCGGACCCGGACAGGTCCCGGCATCGCTGGTCGGCCCCGACACGAAGATCACGGATCTCGGTGACAGAACGGTCCTGCCCGGTTTTTCCGACGTACACTGTTTCTTTACGGGATGGGCGGCGGAGCAGAAGGGGATCGATCCGGAGGATCGAGCTGCGCGCGACGCGATGCTTTCGGACCGGGACTATATTCTTCCGAAATTCCGTTCGTATATGCAGCTGATGAACAGCAGAGGCGTGACGTCCGTCAAGGAGATGGGCTTTGACGATTTCAGCGGATTTCCCGATCTTCTGTCGGATCTTGAAAAGAACGGAGAGCTGACGCTTCGGGTCCATTTCATGAGCCAGCCGGTGAACGCGCCGATGGATCTTGCGTTCGGACGGGCCTGCGCAGGACGGTTCACGGGCGATTTTCTCCGTTTTTCCGGATTCAACCGGATGACGGACGGATCGATCAGCCAGCTCGAAGGCGAGATGAAGGCGCCTTACCTCTGCGCACCGGATAGTTGCTGCAGACTTTCGATCGACTGGGACCGCATCGCGGAGGATACGAGGGCGGCCGACCGGGAGGGATTCCGGTTTTCACTGCACGCGCAGGGAGATGCGGCGATTTCGAAGGTCGCGGACATCCTGGAAACGTGCCGGCGGGATGAAGACGGAAGGCTTGTCAACCGGCACAGCGTGACGGATCTTGAATGCAGCGATCCCGCCGATCTTGACCGGCTCGGAAGGATCGGAGCGGTCGCGGAGATCTATCCCCAGATCCAGTCGATCGCGGACCGGGAGGGAAAGCTCGCGATGATCGCGGAAAAGATCGGTTCCGAACGCGGGAAGAATTACTGGAACAGGCGCCGGATGGCGGATGCGGGCATGATCCTCAGCTGCGGAACGGACCTTCCGCTTCTGATCGACGACATCCCGCAGTCCGTATACCATGCGGTGGGCGGTTATTTCCCCGAGGGCGGGGAGCCATTCAACGCCGGCAACATGCTGAAGACCGGCGAACTGCTCAGAGCCTGGACGTACGGGGGGGCCTACAATCTTTACCGGGAGCAGGAATTTGGCACGCTGGCGGAGGGAAAGAAAGCGGATATCACGGTCCTTACGGGGAATGTGTTTGCCGTTCCGGCAGAACAGGCGCGGTCTCTGAAAGTGGCGGAGACCCTGGTATCGGGGAAGACGGTATATCGTGCGGAATGAAAGGAGCAGAGCGATGTCCAGAATCACTATGAATGACGTTGCCGTGATGAGCGTGCAGTTCGTCCAGTACTCGTTTGATTATTATCTTGATTCCATGCGCAGGTGCGGACTCAAAAAGATCGACTTCTGGGGAGGCTCCCCGCACTACTGCCGCCTTGACCATCTGTCATCCTGGGAATCGGCAGGGAGACTCAAAGAGATGCGGAGAAAAGCGGAGGATCTCGGTATGGAAGTGGTCATCTATACGCCGGAGACGCTGGCCTATCCGTTCAGCTATTCCTCCCCGGACAATCTTCTCAGGGGAAGAACGCTTGATTTTATGACCGCCGCCATGGACGACGCGCTGGCGCTAGGCACCAACAAGCTGTTTCTCAATACGGGCTGCCATTCCAGGGATCTTCCGCGCGAAGAAGGCTTCAAGCGCACGGTTGAAAGCTATCAGATGCTGAGCCGAACGGCGGAGCAGAAAGGGATCGAGCTCATCCTCGAACAGCTCCAGCCCTACGAGAGCAATCTGTGCATCACGCTTGCGGATATGGTGCGCATGCTGAAAGAGGTGGATTCGCCCGCCCTGAACGTGTGCGTGGATCTCGTGGCGATGGAAGTGGCGGGGGAAACGCTGGACCAATACTATGAAGCGTTCGGCGACCGGATCCGCTGGGTCCATTATTCGGACAGCCATCATCTGATCCTCGGTGACGGCGATTTCGGCCGCGGGAAACTGGAAGGATATGTCCGGACCATGGAAAAGAACGGTTATGCGGGGTGCGTGGATCTTGAGATCAACGATTCCATCTACTGGGAGGATCCGTATACCTCCGTGGCGCGTTCCGCTGAATATATCAGACAGTACCTTCCCGAGAAATAATGAAGAAACCAAAGGTGAACCCATGATCCCGAATCCCATTCAGACACTGAAAGACCCGGAAGCCAGGCGGACCATTTTCCGTCTCGCCTGGCCGACCATGACGGAAACGGCGCTGCAGACCGTCGTGCAGTATGTGGATACCGCGCAGGTCGGACTGCTCGGCGCAGCGGCGTCGGCGGCGGTCGGGCTGACCTCCACGACCACGTGGCTGGTCAATTCTCCCATCTGGGCGATCGGGACCGGGGTCATGGCATGCATCGCGCAGGCGCTCGGTGCCGGGGACAGGCAGCGCGCATCGCGCGCGGCGGACCAGTCGCTGCTTCTGGTTCTCGTTCTCGGATCCGTCATGACGGCGGTGACCCTTCTGATCAGTCCGCATCTTCCGGACTGGCTCGGCGCGTCGGCGGAGATCCGGCGGGATGCGGCGCTCTATTTCGGGATCTGCTGCGTTCCGATGCTCCTCCGGGTGTCGAGCGTCATTTTTGCCGCCGCACTCAGGGCAACGGGAAACACAAGAACGCCGATGCGGATCAACGTCCTGATGAATGTGATCAATATCGTGCTGAACTATCTTCTGATCAACCCGGTCAGGACGGTCCGTGTCGGACCGCTTTCTGTGACCGTCTGGGGAGCGGGATGGGGCGTGACCGGCGCCGCGGTGGCTACCGCCGCCGCTTATGCGGCGGGCGGGATCCTGATGTTTGCCGCCTTCAGAAAGTGCGATCTTTTCTCGGAACTGCACTTGAAATACGACCGGGAGGTCATGGGGAAATGCCTCGGGATAGGCATGCCGATCGCAGGGGAACGAATGATCTCCATGTTCGGGCAGGTCGTATTCACCGCGCTGGTCGCAAGGCTCGGCACGATCGCGGTCGCGGCGCATTCGATCGCGCTGACCGCGGAATCGGCGTTCTACGTGCCGGGGTACGGCATGCAGACTGCCGCCGCCACGCTTTCCGGATACTATTACGGAGCGAAGGACGAGAAGAAGCTGATGGAGTTTTCCTCCTCGATCATGCTGATCGCATCGCTGCTGATGGGGTTCCTCGGGCTGTTTCTGTTTCTGTTTCCGTCCTTTTTCATGAAGATCTTTACCAAAGACCCGAACGTGATCGCGATGGGCGCCGCCGTGCTCCGGATCGTCGCGGTCTCCGAGCCGTTTTACGCGGTGTTCATTATCCTCGAGGGGACATTCAACGGCGTCGGGGATGTGAAGGCGCCGCTGGTCTTCGCGCTTGTGTCGATGTGGGGAGTCCGCATCCTCTTCACCTTTATCTGCGTGACAAGGCTCCATCTCGGACTCCGGGCAGTCTGGTGCTGCATGGTGGCAGACAATATGACGAGATTTATCCTGATGACCCGGCGGTATGCGGGGACCCGTTGGAAACGCGGGATCCTTTCCCCTCCCGCTGCTGAACAATAATATATCAATAATGAAAGGAATGATCAGTATGCTTTGGACCGAGTCCATGTTTCATGTCAAAAAACCGATAATTTCGATGCTCCATCTCGACGCGCTTCCCGGGGATCCGAGATACAAAAAGGGTACTTCCATGCAGCAGATCGTCGATCATGCGGCGGCGGACCTCGCTGCACTTCAGAACGGCGGCGTGGACGGGATCATATTCTCCAACGAATTCAGCCTTCCCTATCAGCGGAAGATGGATATCGTGACGCCCGCCGCGATGGCGTTTGTGATCGGATGTCTCAAATCGGAACTGCGCGTTCCGTTCGGCGTGGATGCGATCTCGGACGGCGCCGCCTGTCTGGAACTGGCAGCCGGTGTCGGCGCGAAGTTTGTGCGGGGCACGTTCTCGGGCGTATATGTCGGAGACGGCGGACTGTACAACAATGATTTTTCCGCTCTGATGCGCCGGAAGGCGGCGCTTCCGCTGGACGATCTGAAAATGCTTTATTTCATCAATCCCGAGTCGGACCGGAATCTGGATCTAAGACCGCTTGCCGATATCGCGAATTCCACGATCTTCAAGGTGCATCCGGACGGGCTCTGCATTTCGGCAAGCGCGGCGGGACAGGACGTGGATGAGGATCTGATCGCTTCCGTGAAAGCGAAGAATCCGGAGGTCGTCGTGCTGTGCAATACCGGATGCCGTCCGAATACGATCGAGCGCAAGCTCGCGGTCAGCGACGCGGCCGTTGTCGGGACCTACTTTAAAAAAGACGGGAAACTGGAGAACGAAAGACTGGAAAACGTGCGCGTCGACGTGGAGCGCGTCCGTGAATTCATGAACGTGGTGTTCCGCGTCCGCGAGGCGTTATGAGCGATGGGCTGAACGGACCATTCCTTCTCGCGATGGATCTGGACGGGACCGCGTGCAACAGCCGGGCGCGGCTAGGCGAGCGGACGAAAGAGGCGCTGGAACGGTTCCGCGCGCGGGGCAATATCGTCTGCTTTGCTACCGGGAGAAGGGAAGTCGACATGCTTTCCTTCGGGGACGATGACCGGTTCGCGGATTACCTTCTGCTGAATACGGGCGGGAAGCTGGTCCGAACGTCGGACAGGACGGTCCTGTTCAGGGAGGCGGTCGATCCGGAAGCGGCCAGAACGCTGATCACGCACTGCCTTGCCGAGGGGCTTCAGCTGCATGTTCTCGACGGGATGTACTGGGCGGTCAACCGCTGGAATGACGGTCTGACGGAATATGTTGAGGAGCTCGGAAGAGCGCCCGTTCCGTACGGTTCGCTTTCGGAGGTCCCGTGGACGCATCTCGAAGGGTTTATGGTTACGGCAGATCTGGTGCCCGTGACCCGGTACATCGAGCGGGAAGGGCTTCCGCTCATGTGCCTGGCTTCCGAGCCGGACTGCGTGGATATCATGCCCGCAGGCGTTTCGAAATGGGAAGGGATCCGCCGCCTGGCGGAAATGATCGGGATCCCGCATCGGCGGATTGCCGCAGCGGGGGATTACGACAATGATCTTGAAATGATCCGGAAGGCGGGGATCGGCATAGCGGTCGCAAACGCGCTCCCGCATGTCAGGGAAGCGGCGGACTATGTGACACCGAATGACAACGATCACGATGCGGCGGCGGACATCGCGGAGATGCTGCTCGCAATTCAGGATGAATCATGAAAGGAGTTACACAGGTGGGAAAAGCATATTTTATGGGGATCGATACGGGGACCAATTCCAGCAAGGGCGTTCTGATCGATGCGCAGGGGACTGTCCTCGGACTGCATACGACTTCACACGCCATGGAAAACCCGCGTCCGAATTATTATGAACATGACGCAGACCGCGACTGGTGGGGCGATTTCTGTACGATCAGCCGGGCGCTGATCGAGAAGACGGGCGTGGACCCGAAGGATATCAGGGCGGTCGGACTCAGCGCGCTCGGCGCGGACTGCCTGCCGGTGGATGAGAACTGCCGTCCGCTGCGCAAGGCGATCCTGTACGGGATCGACGCCCGCGCGGTAAAGGAGATGGAACAGCTGACGGAACTCTACGGGGAAGAGCAGATCCGCGCATGGTACGGGCGTCCGCTCTGCTCCAGCGACGTCATGCCCAAGATCCTCTGGATCAAGAACAACGAGCCGGAGATCTACGCAAAGACGCATAAATTTCTGACCGGATCGAGCTTTCTTGCCGCGAAGCTGACCGGGAATTATGTCGTGGACCGTTTTCTGGGCCTCGCCAGCTTCAATCCGCTGTATGATCCGAAAACCTGGAAGCCGGTGCCTGAGCTGTGCGCGCCGGTGTGCAGGCCGGACCAGCTTGCGGAGATCCGTGAAGCGGCGGATCTCGCGGGCACCGTGACGGCGGAGGCTGCCAGGGAAACTGGTCTCGCCGAAGGGACACCGGTCATTACCGGCACGGATGATTCCGGTGCGGAAGCCATCAGCTGCGGGGTCGTGGAACCCGGGAAGATGATGCTCCAGCTGGGATCATCGGTCTATATGATCCTTGGAACGGAGACACTGGTGGACGATGAAAGACTGTGGCGCGAGGAATTCATCGTGCCCGGGCTCTGTGATATTTCCGCCGGCACCAACGCCGCGGGGAGCCTGACGAAATGGTTTCGGGACGTCCTGTTCCCGGACGCGGTATCACTCGAGAAAGAGGGCGGACCCGACGCGTATGAGACCATGCTGAAGGGCGTCGGAGAGATCCCGCCCGGAAGCGACGGGCTGATCACGCTCCCGTATTTTGCCGGCGAACGTACGCCGGTCAACGATCCTGACGCGCGCGGGGTCCTGTTCGGACTGACGCTCGGACATACGCGCGCGCATCTTTACAGGAGCGCGCTTGAATCGGTCGGTTTTTCCATCATGCAGCAGATCCGTCTGATGGAATCCCATCCGGAGGTGAAGCTTGACCGTATCATCGCGGTGGGCGGAGGGACCCTGAATCCCGTCTGGATGCAGATCATCACGGATATTCTGGGGAGAAGCGTCGCAACGCCGGAGCAGACGGTCGGCGCCTGCTACGGGGACGCCATGATGGCCGCTCTCGGCATCCGGTGGGAAGGATTTGAGTCCTATGCGGATCTGACGAAGCTGATCCGCACGGGGAAGGTCTATGAGCCGGATCCGGCCGCGCATGAAAAATACAAGGCATATCAGCGGATCTACGACGAACTGTATCCCGCGACGGCTGAGCTGGCACACGCTGCCTCCAGACTGGCCGTGGAATGATCTGCCGAATACGGCATGCAGAAGACCCGGGAAGCATAGCGCTTGCCCAGGTCTTTCATTCTGCGTATCGGTATGTGCCGGCGATCCGTTACGGCTGACGGTAGTTGCTTCTCGGCGCGCTTTCTGCTGCGATCTCCTCCGTGGAAAGCAGATGGACAGGCCCGACTGCCCGGGCGGCGAGGTAGGTCTTGGCTGCCTCCTCCAGGTAGACGGCGCTGTGAAGGGCTTCCTCGAGATCTTTCCCGAACGCGATGACGCCGTGATTTCTGAGGATGACCGCAAGCGCGTCACCGCAGTGATCGACGGTCAGCTTTCCCATGCCTTCATCCGAAGAAATGGTGAAGGGCGCCACGGGGACTGCGGTGCGGCAGGCATCCAGCACGGTCACCAGACACCCGGGCATTTCATCCTCCACCAGGCCGACCGCGGTCGCGTACGGCTGATGGGTATGGATGACCGCGTTGACTTCCGGTTTGTGCCGGAAGATATACAGAAGAGCGAGCATATCCGAGGAGGGACGGCGGTTTCCGTCGAGGGTTTTTCCGTTCTCATCGACGAGTACGATGTCCTCAGGCTGCATGGTCTCATAGGCCATTGCCGAAGGGGTGATCAGAAAGTTTCCGCATGGCATCCGCATGGAAACATTCCCGCCCGACAGGGAGATCAGCTGATACTGCAGCATGGTCAGTGCCGCACGGATCATTTCGCGGCGTTCCTTTTCATATTTCATCCTTCATTCCCCTTTCAAAACGGACCGAACGTTCCGTCGTTTTCAGATAATCGAGGTGTTCCCGTATGATGTGCTCTCCGTTCGGATCCTGCTCGTACCAGAGCTCCACGAGGACCGGCGCATGAAAATCCAGTTCCGCGAGGCATCGGTAGACTCCAACAAAATCGAGCGTGCCGGTACCGATCGGAAGGTTGAAGCAGGTGTGCGGATTGGCATCCCGGATGTGAAGACCGAGCATATGGCCTCTGGCGAGCGTCAGTTCGGAAACGGGATCCAGTCCGGCAGTCACAAGATTTGCCGCATCCGGATAGACGTGCAGAACGGGAGAGCCGATCTCGCGGACGAGTTCCATGGCTTTGCGGACGGACGTGATATGGCTTTCGACAGGCTCGATCCCGAGCAGGATCCCGCTGCGTTCCGCGAGAACGGCTGCTCGGGCAAGACCGTCGCGGTAGCGCTTACGGCTTTCTTCCGTGCTCGGTTCGTACCAGACGTCGTATCCCGCGACTTGCAGGACACGGATCCCGGTGTCGGCGCAGAAGCGGACCGCCTTGCGCATCAGGTCCATGGATGTTTTGCGGAGCGTCTCGTCCGCGCTCCCCATGGGAAAACGCCTCTGCCCGCTGAAACACGCGGAATAGACCTGAACGCCGCTGTCGGAAGCAGCGCGCTGAAAGGAGAGCCGCTGCGACCGATCCCATTCCAGCCGGGACAGACGCTCATCGCTCTCGTCCAGACTGAGTTCGAAATTATCGTATCCCGCACGCGCGGCATGATCCAGAAGATCCGGCAGTGGCCGCTTATACAGTGCTTTTTCGTAGATCCCGTATCTGTACATCTGTCTATCGCTCCCGGTTTTTCGCGTCTTCGGCGATTTTGCAGAAGGACCGGACCGCTTCGGCCGGATCATCGGCACTGAAAACGGCACGGCCCATGACGGCGCAGTCTGCGCCTGCAGCCGCAACCGAAGGAAGGATCTCCGCGGTAATGCCTCCGTCCGTCCAGAGTTCGACGGAGGATGGGAGAAGGGAACGGAGACGCCGGATCCGCGTGATGCTGTAGGGCTTGAAACGGATCCCGTTCCGGTCGGATTCGTTGGTCAGCAGGAGCACATAACGGACCAGATCCAGATACGGCATGACGTTTTCGACCGGCGTTCCGTAATTCAGAGCGAGACCGGGGATCATACCGTACTGCAGGATCAGATTCAGCGCCCGGGACGGATAAAGGGTCGATTCCAGATGAACGGCGATCTTTCTGACGCCGCATTCGGCCAGCTCCGCGATATAGCTTTCCGGATCGGTGACCATCAGATGCGCATCCATTTCCGCGTCGGTAAACGCAGACAGGGCACGCACGGTATCGGGTCCGAACGTGATGCCGGGGCTGAAGTTGCCGTCTTCAATATCCAGATGCAGAACGCCCGCGGGGCGCACCCGGGCCGCCTGGCGCCCAAGGTCCGCAAGGTTGCTGCTTGCAAGAGAGGGAAGCACCTGAAACATGCTTATTAATCCTTTCAGCTGTGGAATACATCCAGCGCTTTCAGCGCTTTTTCATAGAGACGGAATTTTCTGCGGTAGACCGGTACCGCTTCGGGATCGGGTTCGTAGACCCTGCGGATCCTGGTCATGGCATTTACTGCCGCCTGATAATCGCTGAACAGTCCGCATCCGACCCCTGCGGCCATTGCCGCGCCGAGCGCACTCAGCTCGTCTCCCTCCGGGATCTCCATCGGGATACCGACCGCATCTGCCATCATCTGCGACCATACCTCGGAACGGATCAGTCCGCCGGAGAGACGGGCTTTGGAGAACGTGTTGCCGCCTTCCATCAGCCTTCGCACATGGAAGACGGAGGAGAAGACGACGCCCTCATAGACCGCGCGGAGCATGTGCTGCTGCGTGGAATATGCGCTGACATTCAAGAAGCAGGCTTTTGCGTCCGGATGCGTCGCGGATGAGAACAGATAGGGGACAAACACAACATCGGATTCGTCCGGAGAGACGGAGTCGACGATGCGGTTGCAGGAGGAATACACTTCTTTGCCGGAGGAATCCAGTTTTGAAAGCTCCCGGAGATACCAGTCCAGATTGCTCGCGGATGTCGGCGTGGATTCTTCCACCAGATAATGTCCCGGAAGGAAGGCGCAGGAAACGGAGTTCGTGCTCTCGCCGTACCCGTACCGCAGCTGCGTGTCCAGATATTCGTTGATGGACCAGGTGCCCGCGATCATGCAGGCGGTTTTCCCGTCCAGGATCCCGCTAGCCAGAAGACCGGCGTCTACATCGAACATCGATCCGGTCACGGGCGTGCCGGGTTTCAGGCCGGTTTCAAGCGCCGCCGCTTCGGTGACGGTCCCGCATGCATCCGTACAGGAAAGACACGGCGGTGCCATATCGAAGCAGTCTCCAATGTCAAGAAGCCGGAACAGTTCTCTGTCGTAAGCGAGCGTATGGAGATTCATCAGTCCGGCGGAGGAAGCTTCCGTGATCTCGCTCGTAAACTCTCCGGTCAGACGGAGACGGATATAATCCTTGATCCCGAGGAACCATCTGGCCTGCCGGACGAGTTCGGGGGAATGATGTTTCAGCCAGGAAAGCAGGACGGAGGTCTGTGCAGACCACAGCCCCTGATGATTCAGGGCGAAGACCTGTTCCTCGATACCGTTTTTCCGGAGCTCATTGACCATGGACTGCGCTCTCGAATCCGTGGAGACGATGGCCGGTCCGACCGGATCGCCGCGGTCATCCGCCAGCAGAATCCCGTTCCCGTAACCGGTGACGCCGATCCCGAAGATCGCGGAAGGATCGATCCCGCTCTTTTCGATGGTTTCACGGATCACGATACAGTTGGATTTCCAGATCTCCGCGGGATCCCGCTCCACGTATCCGACCGACGAAGTACGGATGGGAACGCTTCGTCCGGAGGAGGCGATCAGTTGGCCGTCGGCGGAGAACAGCGCTGCCTTGATGACGCTGCCGCCGTTATCGATACCCAGCAGATATTTTTTCATATTATCACCCGTTGAATATGCAAGTATCGGAAAATTTCATACCAATTTTGACTAATCAAATTATACGGGAAGACCCCATACGTGTCAATTCCTCACGGATGGTTCTAAGGTCCGTTTCCGGTGAAGCGCGGCAGGATCCGCGGACGGAACGGGATCCCGGATACGCTGATCCGTGACGCGCAGGTTGAAAAGACAGGCGCGTTGCAGTATGCTCTATCCAGTGACGATCAATCCTTTCGCCGGCATTTCGGGATCATCCGTACTGCAGGGCGGAAGGGTTATGATACCGGACCGGGATACGAAGGACCCGCGGAACGGTCCGAAACACGATGACAGGGCGGAGGAAAGGAAAAAAGATGGATAAACTGACACTTGAGAAGGCAAAAGAGATCAATTCGACGATGGTCACCGAGGAGCATCTGCTTCTGCATGCCGCGAACGTGTCCGCTGCCATGGGCGCGATGGCGGATCATTTCGGCGCGGATAAAGAGCACTGGGAAGCGGTCGGCTGGCTGCACGATTATGATTATGAGAAGTATCCCGATGAGCATCTGCAGCACACGGAGAAACCCCTGCGCGAACTCGGCGTTCCGGAAGAGGACATCCGCGCGATCCTGTCGCACGGATACGGGATCTGTTCGGACGTGAAACCGCTCTCCGATCTGGAAAAGAGCCTGTTCGCCGTGGATGAACTCACGGGCATCGTGCAGGCGGCAGCGAGGATGCGGCCGAACGGGATCACGGATATGGAAACCAAGAGCTTCATGAAGAAGTGGAAGGACAAGAGATTTGCCGCCAAATGCGACCGTCCGCTGATCCTGAAGGGATGCGAAATGCTCGGCATGGATATCAGGGATGTCGCGGAGATCGTGATCGAAGGAATGAAGGCGCATGCGGAGGAACTGCAGCTCGCCGGGAACTGATGCGGAATGACGCGGTTCTTTCCGGCTCCGGCAGGATCGCCAGGGCGGACCGGGACGGCGTAAGCGAAGCAGAAGCATGTCTGAAGACGTACTGATGAAAAGGTTTTTCAAAAGTTCATTCGCCCTGCTGATGACGGCGGGGCTTCTTATGCTGTGCGGCTGTTCCGTGAAAAACATCGTGCAGAAGGATACTGTTTTCGCTCTCGATACGGTGATCGATCTGACGGTCTGCGCGCCGGACCGGAAGGCTTTGACCGGGGCGGAGACGGCTCTTCTAAACTGGGAAAAAAAGTTTTCCGCCGCGGATGAAAACAGCGAGATCGGGAAACTGAACGGGGGAGATCCGGCGGCGCTTTCCGCCGAGACGCTGGAACTTCTTTTGGATGCGGTCGCGATCGCGGAAGAGACAGACGGCGCGTTCAATCCGGCGCTGAAGCCGGTCGTTTCAGCGTGGGGATTTCTGAACGGCGATTACAGAGTCCCGCCGGAGGAGGAGATCCGGACGCTCCTTCCGCTGACGGATTACCGGCAGATCCTGATTTCGGACGGACAGGTTTTTCTTCCGGAAGGCCAGCAGATCGATCTCGGCGGCATCGCCAAGGGATGGATCGGGAAAAAGCTCGCGGAGGATCTGTCGGAAGCAGGCGTCCGCAGCGCACTGATCAATCTGGGCGGGAATATCCATGCGGTCGGGACGAAGCCGGACGGCAGCTTCTGGCGGATCGGCATCAAGGACCCTTCCGGGGACGGCGTGGCAGGCGTTTACCTTGCCGCGGATGAGGCGGTCATCACATCCGGAGGATATGAAAGATTTTTTGAACAGGACGGGATCACGTACATCCATATCCTGGATCCGGATACGGGACGCCCTGCAGGGAGCGATTTGCTTTCCGCGACGGTGATCGGCGGCGACGGAACCCGATGTGACGGATTGTCCACCGCCCTGTTTGTGATGGGCCGGGAAAAGGCTGTGGATTTCTGGAGAAACCGCGGGGATTTTGACATGATCCTGATCATGAAGGACCGCATTCTGATCACGGAAGGGATCCGGGACCGGTTTACGCCTGAGGGAACCGATGCCCGTTCGCTGGAAATACTGACCGGAAGCAAATAGAAAGGACAGATCTGATACGGCGCGGGGGCATGCCTGTCGGTCCGCTGTTTTACGCATTTCGATCCCAATGATCCAACAAAAGACATCGGCTATAAGCTTTCTCCTGGTCAGTTGGTCTATTACCGGGATGAGTCCGCATACCGGGAGAATTATTACCATATCCAGGACACCTTCGTAATCATGGACATCGCCGCCAAGTCCGGTTATATCGTCCGGGCGGACTGCAGCAAGCTCTATAACCAGCAGGACCCCGCCCTGGATTTGAGGTCCATCGACTACGACCACATGGGCGGCGAAGAGTATATCGCTTATGTGCGGAACATCGCGGAACAGACCTTCGGCAAGGAGAATGTAAAGGACGTGGACGTGAACGCAGTCTACGACGGCAACTACTGCACCATCGACCCCTACATGACCGACGGCCGCTGGTATGAGTTCTTCTTCGAGGGCGGCATGCTCACCGAGATCCAGCACTTCGCTACCGAGCGCAGCAACGTCTGCGGCTGGGCCGCCGACAGCCTCTATGTCAACACCATCACCGGCGAAGAATTCTACGAGGAATGGTAACTCTGTTTAACGCAGCAGCCCGCGCAGATTCCTCCCTGCGCGGGCTGTTTTCGCAATCAGCATTTAGCGGAGCGAGCATTATCATGATGCGCGCTTCGCTTTTTTTATTGCAACAGTCTGCCTTATGCTGCAGGAATTCCTCCATGGTTGAAAACGAGTTGTGTTATCTGTATAAAAAGTTGATCTAGTAGTTGAATATATGTCCTTGGTTTATAATAATGCCACATAAAGGGAACTTTTGAGGATGCTTATGCGACTATAGGGTAGAATGATCATTCCAAGACGAACAAAGAGAGGATAGAACATGATCTCAGACAAAGCCTTTGCACAGGAAATACGTGATCTCACAGACACGGCATTTGCAGTGGCATATCTGATTCTGGGGAACAGCGCTGATTGTGAGGATGCCATGAGTGAAGCGATCCTTTCGGCTTATGAAAACCGGGGAAAACTTCATAAACGTGACAGTTTTCGCGCGTGGTTCTTACAGATTCTCCGATACAAAGCATATGATGTGCTGCGCAGCCGACAGAGATCATCCCCTGTGGAAGAAATACCGGAACGAGAGATTCAGGCCCCGGATA
>JAFRLQ010000098.1 GCA_017431145.1 Clostridia bacterium
ATCCTGTAAAAGATTATTCTCCGTCCTGCTCCATGATATCCATGAACACACTGAACAGTTCGTCCAGCTCTTCTTCCGAATCGATATCGTCGTATACGTCTCCGTCGTCCGTAGCGGTCACACGAAGGATGCGCACCTCCACATCCTGCTTTTCCGGATCCACATCGGGATCGCAGAACGCACAGAAAACGCCGCCCTTGTGTTCAAAGGACAGAATCAGTTCCAGTGCGACTTCCTCACCTGTTTCATCCACCAGATAATAAATGCTGTCGTTGTTTTCCATATTCTTCCTCTTCCTTATTCCCTGTTTTGCGCATCCAGCCAGCTTTGCAGTATTACCGTCGCCGCGAGTTTATCGATCGCGCTCTTGCGCTTTGCGCGGCTGAGCCCCGCGTCGATCAGCACGCTCTCCGCGACGATGGACGTCATGCGTTCGTCCCAATAGACCGCGTCCAGTTCACAGGCGCGCGCGACACGCTCCGTGAACGCCCGTGTCTTCGCTGCCTGCTCGCCTTCAGATCCATCCAAGAGTTTCGGAAGTCCCGAAAGGATCATTCCGGCGTCGTACTGCTGCGCCAGCTCCCGTATATGCTCGATATCTGCTTTGCGCGAGACGCGCGTGTAATTCTCCACCGGCTGTGCGATCAGTCCCGTGGGATCGCTCACCGCGATGCCGATCCGGACCGTCCCCACATCCAGCGCCAGAACTCTTTTCGTCATACTCTCTTCATATAGGCGGAGACCAGTTCCTCGAGAAGCTCGTCTCTCGGCACACGAATGATCAGGCTTCTGGCATCATTGTAGCTCGTGATGAACGTCGGGTCGCCGGAAACCAGATATCCCACGATCTGATTGATGGGATCGTATCCCTTTTCGTTGAGCGCCATGAACACGTGCCTCAGGATCTGCTCCGGGGTCTGAACGTCTTCCCTGATCCTGCGGAATTGAACGGTATCCTGTGAAGTTGCCATACAGTTCACCTGTCTTTCGTACCTTTGATTTATAAGCACATTATATCTGTTTGTCTTTGCCTTTTCAACAACCGCGCCGTCTCTTCAGCAAACCTTCAGCGAATCTTCAGGACCTGGGCTTTCTTTTCCCTTTTTCTTCCGTTATACATGTGTCAACAGTCCCTTTTTTTGTTACAATACATTCTGTATGTACATTCCTGACAGGAGTATTTCTTATGGCATTTTTTTATGATCAAAACACGGAGGACGTTCTGAACGAAGTCTCCTCCGGCGACGACGGACTGACGACGCAGGAGGCGCAGGCACGTCTGGCCAAGCAGGGCCCCAACGCGCTGAAACAGCCTCCCAAGCCTTCTCTGATCCGCCGTTTCCTGAATCAGCTGGCAGACCCCATGGTCATCGTGCTGATCGTCGCCGCAGTCCTTTCCGGCATCACGGCCGTCTATTCCGGCGACAGTTTTGCGGATGTCATCATCATCCTTGCCGTCGTGCTGATCAACGCCGTTCTGGGCGTGTATCAGGAAGGCAAAGCGGAAGCCGCCATCGAGTCTCTGCAGAAAATGTCCGCCTCACACAGCAAAGTCATGCGTGACGGACAGATGCAGGTCATCGACAGCAGCGCCCTGGTCCCCGGAGACATCGTGCTCCTTGAAGCAGGCGACGCAGTTCCTGCGGACGGCCGCATCCTGGAAGCAGCAAGCCTTCAGATCGAGGAGTCCGCTCTGACAGGCGAGAGCGTTCCCGCGCACAAGATCAGCGAAACGCTGGAAGGTACGGAGATCCCCCTGGGTGACCGCAAAAACATGGCCTATATGGGCACGAACGTCGTTTATGGCCGCGCCAAGATGGTGATCACCGGCACCGGCATGGATACCGAGATGGGCAAGATCGCGGACGTTCTGAATCAGGCGGAGGATGAGAAGACCCCGCTTCAGATCAAGCTCTCCCAGCTGTCCCGGATCCTCAGCATCATGGTGCTGGGCGTCTGCGTGTTCATCTTCCTGTTCTCTCTGATCCGCGGCGGCAATTTCAAGCTGACCGCGATCCTGGACACCTTCATGATCGCCGTGAGCCTCGCGGTGGCTGCGATCCCGGAAGGCCTTTCCGCTGTTGTCACCATCGTTCTCTCGATCGGCGTCACAAACATGTCCAAGAAAAATGCGATCATCCGCAGGCTGACTGCCGTGGAAACGCTGGGCTGCGCGCAGATCATCTGCTCTGACAAGACCGGTACGCTCACGCAGAACCGCATGACGGTCGTGGACGAATACACAAAACATCCCGAGCTTCTGTGCAAAGTCATGGCACTTTGCTGCGATGCGCAGCTGGACAACGACCACATCGCCGTGGGTGAACCCACGGAATGCGCGCTGGTCCAGTACGCCTATACGAAAAACATCTCCAAACAGGATCTGAACCGCGACTATCCCCGCGTGGCGGAAGCGCCGTTCGACAGCCTGCGCAAAATGATGACGACCGTACATCAGGATGGCGATTCCTTCATCCAGTGCACCAAAGGCGGTCTGGATGAGATCCTTTCCTGCTGCACGATGATCCTGGATCAGACTCAGATCCGTCCCATCACCGAGGAAGACAAGCGCTCTATCATTGAAGAGAACGCGCTCTTTGCCGCCCGCGCCCTGCGCGTCCTCGCGGCAGCGTACCGGGAGCTGGACAGCATCCCGGAAGATACCGAACCCGCAGCACTGGAGCATGACCTTATCTTCATCGGCTTTACCGGTATGATCGATCCGGTGCGTCCGGAAGTGAAACCGGCCATCGACCAGTGCCGTACGGCAGGCATCCGTCCGATCATGATCACGGGCGACCACCGCGATACAGCCGTCGCCATCGCGAAGGAGCTGGGGATCATCGAATCCGCCGAACAGTCTCTGACCGGTGCGGAACTCTCAAAGCTTTCCGATGAATACCTGAAAGAGCATATCGCGGACTACAGCGTCTACGCACGCGTACAGCCGGAGCACAAGACCCGTATCGTGGACGCGTGGCAGGACAACGGCATGGTCGTCGCCATGACCGGAGACGGCGTCAACGACGCGCCGAGCATCAAGAAAGCGGATATCGGCGTGGGCATGGGCATCACCGGCACAGACGTGACCAAGGACGTCGCGGACATGGTACTGGCGGACGACAACTTCGCCACGATCATCTCCGCCGTGGGAGAAGGCCGGAGGATCTACGACAATATCCGAAAGGCCATCCAGTTCCTTTTGTCCTCCAACCTGAGCGAGGTGCTGACGATCTTCCTTGCGGCGGTCATGTCCTTCACGGTCCTCAAGCCTGTCCATCTTCTGTGGATCAACCTCATCACGGACAGTATCCCGGCCATTGCGCTGGGAACGGAAAAAGCGGAGCCCGGCATCATGCACAGGCATCCCCGCAGCACGAAAGACGGCATCTTTGCCGGCGGCATGGGCACAGCCATCATCATCCAGAGCGCCGCGGTCACGCTGATCACGCTTTCGGCATACTTTATCGGCTGTTCCTTCCAGTTCGGCGAATGGTGCATCAAGACCAGCAGCCTGGGCATGTCGATGGCGTTCGTTGCACTGTCCCTGTCGGAGATCTTCCACAGTTTCAACATGAGAAGCCGCAGTCTGAGCCTCTTCCAATTGAAGTCCCAGAACGTGATCCTGTGGCTGGGATGCATCGCGAGTCTCGCGCTCACCATGCTGATTCTGTTCGTTCCGCCCATCGCGCGGGTGTTCAGTTTCACTACGCTCACATTCCCCCAGTTCCTGATCGCAGCAGGTCTTGCGATCCTCATCATCCCCATCGTGGAAGTGGAGAAACTCATCTTCCGGATGCGTCACAAAGACGAATGATCCGGGCTGGAACAGTCTTTGAGCCGCGGTTTTTGGCCGCGGCTTTTTTGATGCAGAAGCACCCTTCCGCACTCCCGGAAGATTGTGTTTCATATGCTTTTTCTTTATAATCAAAACAATAATGTACTTGTACGGAGGAAGTTATGGCTAAGACACTTGCGGATGTCTGCGCTCTGATCGAGGAAAACGACATCCGGTTCATCGATTTCAAAATGACGGACATCGACGGAAGATGGCGTCACCTGAGCATCCCCGCGGAACGTCTGAACGAAGACACGATGGAGAGCGGTATCGGATTTGACGGTTCCAATTACGGCTACGCGCCGGTAGAAAACAGCGACATGGTCTTCATTCCCATTCTGGACTCCGCGATGATCGATCCTTTCGCGGATGTGCCCACGCTTTCCATGATCGGCGACGTGTGCGTGATCGCACTTCCTGACAACCGGCCTTTTGATCAGTATCCGCGCAACGTCGCCATCCGCGCGCTGGATTACATGAAGGAGACCGGCATCGCGGACACGATGCTCATCGGTCCCGAGTATGAATTCTATATCTTCGATTCGCTGACCTACGGGGTGGAATCCCAGAAAATGGGGTTTGAGATCCGTACCCGACAGGCACACTGGGCCGCCGGAGAAGGGAACAACAACGGATACCAGATCGGACACGGCAACGGTTACCATACCGTTCTTCCCATGGACATCAACAACGATCTGCGCAGCCGCATCTGCATGACACTGGCTGAATGGGGCGTCGACGTCAAATATCACCATCACGAAGTCGGAGGCTGCGGTCAGATGGAAGTGGAAGTGGAACTGGGCGACATGCTGAAACTCGCGGACGACACGATGACCGCCAAATATGTGATCCGAAATGAAGCGGCGAAAGAAGGTAAGACTGCGACGTTCATGCCCAAGCCTCTTGCGGGAGAAGCCGGGAACGGCATGCATGTGCACATGCTGCTCTTTAAAGACGGAGCACCCGTCTTCTACGATCCGGAGGGATACAGCCAGCTGAGTGAGACTGCGCTTTATTTCATCGGCGGGCTTCTCACACATGCTGCATCTCTTTGCGCCATCACCAACCCCTCCACGAATTCCTACAAGCGTCTCGTGCCGGGATTCGAAGCGCCCGTCACGATCGGTTACGCCACGGCAAACCGCAGCTCCGTGATCCGGATCCCCGCATACGCGAAGTCTCCGGACAAGAAACGCTTTGAACTGCGCAACCCGGATGCAACCTGCAACCCCTATTATGCCTACGCTGCGATCCTCATGGCAGGCCTTGACGGGATCCGCAACAGGATCGACCCGCACGAAATGGGCTGGGGGCCGTATGACTTCAACCTCTATCTGCTTTCTGACGAACAGAAGAAACAGATCAAGGGACTGCCGACCAGTCTCAGAGAGGCACTGGACGCCCTGGAGAAAGATCATGATTATCTCACCTGCGGCGGCGTTTTCCCGCAGCGCCTGCTGGATGCGTTTATCAGACGCAAACGCGCGGAATCGCTGGAAGACGAAGGTCTTCCCCATCCCGCCGAGTTTTCAAAGTATTACGATCTTTGATCTGCATGCAGCGCAACAGCGTACGGCATTTACCGTGCGCTGTTCTGTTTTCGCCAATCCCTCCGAAAAATGATATACTGAAAAAAAGAATCTCTGAGAAAGGATCCGTCCTATGATCGATGTCACGCTCCTGGGTACAGGCGGTATGATGCCGCTCCCCGGCCGTTTTCTCACCAGCTGCATGCTGCAGATCAACGGTCACAGCATTCTCATCGACTGCGGAGAAAGCACACAGACCGCCATCCGAAGCGCAGGTCTGTCCTTCAAGCCGATCGATCTTATCTGCATCACGCACTTTCACGCTGATCATATCAGCGGTCTTGTCGGCGTGCTCCTTTCCATGGCAAACTCTGAACGTAAAGAGCCCGTCACGATCCTTGCGCCTCCGAAAGCGGCACAGGTCATCGGCCACATGCTGGTGATCGCACCGCAGTTCCCTTTCGAACTGTACGTTTCGGAGCTCAAGAACGACGTACTTCCTTTTGATTTCGAAGGCATTCAGATCACGCCTTTCCCTGTGAAACACCGCGTCCCCTGCTGGGGTTTCAGTTTCTACCTTCCCCGTCTCGCCAAATTCGATCCCGACGCGGCTGAAGCGCTGGGCGTGCCCAGGATCCTCTGGTCCCGCCTGCAAAGCGGCGAAGACGTCGAACTGGATGACGGGCGCCTGATCCGCGCACGTCAGGTCACGGGCAAAGAACGGCGCGGCATCCGCGTTACCTACGCTACGGACACACGTCCCGTTCCCGTGATCAGCGAAGTCGGCAGAGACAGTGATCTCATGATCCTCGAAGGCATGTACGGCAACGATGAGAAAATGGACAAGGCCATGCACGACGGACATATGATCTTTGAGGAAGCGGCGGGCATCGCCCGCGACGCCGGTGCCAAACAGCTCTGGCTCACGCATTACTCGCCGGCGCTTCCGGATCCCGAGGCTTATCTCGACGCCGCCCGCACCGTCTTCCCTGAAACGGTCTGCGGCACCTGCGGCATGCACACGCTGCTGCGCTATCCCGAGGACGGGAGGTGACGTCATGTCTGTCATGACACTTCCCCCCGCTGTATCCGCCGTGATGCGGGAACTGGAAAAAAACGGCTACGAGGTATACCTTGTGGGCGGCTGCGTCCGCGACGCTCTGTCCGGCAAAACGCCCCACGACTTCGATATGACGACCGACGCCACGCCGGAAGAGATGCTGCGCGTCTTCCGCACGTGGCGCGTGATCGAAACAGGCATCGCACATGGCACGGTAACAATCCTTTCCCACGGCGTCCCTGTGGAGGTCACGACTTACCGGCTGGACGGCGCATATTCCGATCACAGACATCCCGACGAAGTCCTTTATACCGCAAATCTGCTGGAGGATCTCTCCCGCCGCGATTTCACGGTCAATGCCATGGCATGGCATCCCGGGCTCGGTCTCACGGACGCATTCGGCGGTCTTCAGGACCTTGAAGAGGGCGTGATCCGCTGTGTCGGAGACGCTTTCAAACGCTTTGACGAGGACGCGCTGCGCATCATGCGTGCGCTGCGGTTCGCCGCTCAGCTGGATTTCACGATCGCTCCCGAAACAGAGGACGCAATCTTTGCGCTGCACAAAACGCTTGACGCAATCTCCGTGGAACGGATTTATGCCGAGTTCACCAAACTGCTTCTGGGAAAAGCCGCCG
>JAFRLQ010000099.1 GCA_017431145.1 Clostridia bacterium
ACCAGCGCGTGCGTCCGAGCGAGGATCTGATCCAGCAGGAGATCCCGGATGTTCTGGCGGAAGAGATCAGACAGATCCGGGCCAGACTGACCGTTCTGGAAGAAGATATTTGATAAGAGGAGATAAAAATGGGAAGAGTCTATACTGCGATCGATCAGCTGATCGGGAATACGCCGCTTCTTGAACTGAAAAGGATCGAAAAGAAGGAGAACCTCAAAGCGCGCCTGATCGCGAAACTGGAGTACCTGAATCCCGCAGGCTCCTCGAAGGACAGAGTCGCCAGATCCATGATCGAAGACGCCGAGGAGAAAGGGATACTGAAAGAAGGATCTGTGATCATCGAGCCGACGTCAGGCAATACCGGGATCGGCCTGTGTGCAGTGGCAGCTGCAAGAGGGTACCGGGCGGTGATCATCATGCCGGATACGATGAGCGTGGAACGCATCCAGCTGATGAAGGCATACGGCGCCGAAGTCGTACTGACGGACGGTACAAAAGGAATGGCAGGCGCGATCGAAAAGGCGGAGGAACTGAACGGGCAGATCCCCGGTTCCATGATCGCGGGACAGTTTGTGAATCCGGCGAATCCTCTGGCGCATTTTCGCACGACGGGACCGGAGATATGGGAAGATCTGGACGGCAACGTGGACGTGTTTGTGGCAAGCATCGGGACCGGAGGCACGATCACGGGAACGGGGGAATACATGAAATCCAGAAATGAAAAGATTCATATTATCGGCGTGGAGCCGGCGGATTCTCCGCTTCTGAGCAAAGGGACCGCCGGACCGCACGCGATCCAGGGGATCGGTGCGAATTTCGTGCCGGAAGTCCTGAATACGAAGATCTACGACGAGATCATTACGGTCACGAGCGAAGATGCCTATGAAACAGGACGGATGATCGGAAAAGAGGAGGGTTTTCTCGTCGGAATCTCATCAGGAGCGACAGCCTGGGCGGCGATACAGGCGGCAAAACGGCCGGAGTTTGAAGGGAAAAATATCGTTGCGCTGCTGCCGGACACCGGAGACAGGTATCTGTCGACCCCGTTGTTCGCGGAATAAGGATACGAAAAAAGAACGGCAGCAGCCGTTCTTTTTTTTGATGCTCTTATCTGCAGTAGGTCTGCGTCATGCCGCGGATATATGCCGCGAGACCGTCGTTCAGTACGCCCTGGCGCATCCGCCACTTCCAGTTGATATCGATCGTGGAAGGCTCATTCATACGCGCCCAGGCGCCCAGATGCAGCCAGTCCTGCATGGTCGATATGAAAAGATCGGAAACGCTTCTCATTCCGGCGCGCAGCAGCGTATCGACATCCCTTCCGCCGAGATATTCCTGCATATATGCGACGTCGTCGTTGTTCTGTTCCAGCCACTGCACGGCCGTCATGTTGTCGTGTGTGCCGACATAAAGAACGCTGTTGCGCACGTGATTGTGCGGAAGATAGACGGAATTGGCTCCCCGTGAGAACGCGAATTCCAGAACGGCCATTCCCGGCCACCCGGAGGCCTCGCGCAGTTTGTAGACATCTTCGGTCAGGATACCGAGATCTTCCGCGATGATCTCAAAATCAGGAAAAGCGCGGTTTACGGCGTTTACGAAATCGATGCCCGGGCCTTCGACCCATTTTCCGCATTTTGCGGAAGTCGCTTCGAT
>JAFRLQ010000100.1 GCA_017431145.1 Clostridia bacterium
GATAGCCCAATTTGATGATCCAAATTGACCTTGTTTTCGGTTCAAAATCCTGAAGTCGGGATTTAAGGCAGATCAGTTGCGGCCCTAATTCGGAATTCATCTCGCCGCTTATTCACAAATTGAAGCGGGAGTATTCTTCCTAGACCTTAGATAAAAATCGGCATCAGGATGTTGTACATCCGCACGCCTGTCTGTTTGCGTTCCATTTCTTTTCCTCCCTGCCCGTTTCTCTTTCTTTCTGCCTCAAGTATACCTGTCTCAGGGCAAAACGCCAAAGAAAAAAGGAAGCAGATCTCTGCCTCCTTTCCGATTCGTTTTCAGTTACTCGGCGCAAGCCTCAAGGATCGCCTTCACCGCGATCTCGAGCTGCTTCATGGGGATGTTCAGCGCCGGAAGGAGACGGACCTTGTCCTTCGCCGACAGGCACAGCACGCCCTTTTCGATGCAGGCGGCGATGACCTCGGAAGCCGGTTTCACCGTCTTGATCCCGATCATGAGTCCCATGCCCGTGACCCCTTCGATCCCCGGTGCGCCGTTCAGCGCGTCGAACAGGTACCTGCTCTTTTCCTTTACCTCTTCAAGCAGTGCGTCGTCGATCCTCCTGATGATGCTGCATGCCGCAGCGCAGCTCACGGGATTCCCGCCGAATGTGGAGCCGTGATCCCCGAAACCGAGAACGTTCTCGACTTTTTCCCCGAGAAGCGTCGCGCCGAGCGGAAGTCCGCCCGCAAGTCCCTTTGCCGTGGAAACGACGTCGGGCTTGATCCCGTAGTTCATGTAGGCGTAAAGCGCTCCGGTCCTTCCGTTTCCCGTCTGGACCTCGTCCACCATGAGCAGAACGTCCTTTTCCTCCGTCAGCGCGCGCACGCCCTGCACGTATTCCTTCGACAGCGGCACCACGCCGCCCTCGCCCTGGATGCACTCGATGAGGACCGCCGCGACCTTCTGCGTCTCCAGAATCTCGCGCAGGCCGTCCAGATCCTCCGCGTCCGCATATACGAATCCGGGCATCATGGGCGTGAACTGCTCATGATAATGCGCCTGTCCCGTCGCGGACAGTGTCGCCAGCGTCCTTCCGTGGAAGCTGTTGTTCAGGGTGACGATGGTGTACCAGTCGCTTCCCTTCTTATCCTCGGCCCATTTGCGCGCCACCTTGATGGCGCATTCGTTGGATTCCGCTCCGGAATTGGAGAAGAAGACCTTCTTCATGCCCGTACGCTCGCACAGCATCTGCGCAAGCTCGATGCAGGGCACCGTGTAGTACAGGTTCGACATGTGCTGGACGTTCGATATCTGCGTGATGATCGCCTCCTGCCACTCGTCGTCGGCGATGCCGAAGGACGTCACGCCGATGCCGCTGCCCATATCGACGTAGCCTTTTCCGTCGATGTCCGTGACCACGGAGCCTTTTCCCGATACGATCTGGATGGGAAACCGTTTGTATGTGCCGGCGATATAGGTGCTGTCCTCTTTCATCAGGTTCTTCATGCCTGTTCTCCTCCTTTGATCCATGTGCCCGCGCCTTCGTCTGTCAGAAGCTCCATCAGGATCGAGTGCGGCACTCTGCCGTCCATAATGACCACGTTCTTCACGCCCGCTTCGATCGCCATGATGCAGCAGTCCACTTTCGGGATCATGCCGCCCGAGATGACGCCTTCCCGGCGCAGTTCTCCTGCTTCCTCCAGCGTGATCTCCGGGATCAGCGTGGAGGGATCCTCCTTGTCGCGCAGGATCCCGGCGATGTCCGTCATCATGATGAGACGTTCCGCGTGCAGCGCGCCGGCGATATACGCGGCGGCCGTATCGCCGTTGATATTGTATGTATTGCCTTCCCTGTCGCATCCCACCGTGGAGATGACCGGGATGTATCCTCTGTCCAGCAGATCCGTCACGGGACGGATGTGGATCTTCGTCACGTCGCCCACATAGCCCAGCTTCGGATCGCGGATCTTCGCCTCGATGAGCCGTCCGTCCACGCCGGAAAGGCCCACGGCGCGTCCGCCCTTCATCTCGAGAAGATTGACCAGAGTCTTGTTGACCTTCCCGGCCAGGACCATCTGCACGATCTCCACCGTTTCTTTATCCGTCACGCGGAGCCCGTCGATGAATTCCGGTTTCTTGCCCAGGCGGTCCATCACGTCCGTAATCTCGGGTCCGCCTCCGTGCACCAGCACGATGCGCACGCCGATCAGCCACAGAAGCACGATATCCTCCATGACCTGCTGTTTGAGCTCGTCGTTCACCATGGCGTTGCCGCCGTACTTCACCACGACGGTCCTGCCTGTGTACCGTTTGATATACGGAAGCGCCTGCGTCAGCACCTGCGCCCGCTCCGCATTGGAAAATGCCGTCTGCATCCCGTTCTCCTTCCTCAGGTCCTGTAGTCTCCGTTGATCCGCACGTAGTCATATGTCAGGTCGCATCCCCACGCGGTCGCCGAAGCGTCCCCGCTGTTGAGATCGACCAGGATCGTGATCTCCTTCTCCAGGAGGATCTTCTTCGCTTCCTCTTCGCTGAACGCGACGCCCGCGCCGTTCTCGCAGACCAGGATGGTCCCCGCCGGGCTTTTGAAGCGCACGTCGATCTTCTCCACATCCACGTCCGCGCCGCTGTAGCCGATGGCGCACAGCACGCGTCCCCAGTTGGCGTCCGCGCCGAACATGGCCGCCTTGGTAAGGCTGGAGCAGATCACGCTCTTTGCGACTGTTTTCGCGGTCTCCTTGTCCGCTGCTCCGGAGGCGATGCACTCCAGAAGCTTCGTCGCGCCTTCGCCGTCCCCCGCGATCATCCTGCAAAGATGCACCGTCACGGTGTTCAGCGCCTGCATGAACACATTGAAGTCCTCGCCCTCGCTGTCGATCACGGGATTTCCCGCCATGCCGTTGGCCAGGACCGTCACCATATCGTTGGTGGAAGTGTCCCCGTCGATGCTCAGCATATTGAACGTGTTCTGAATATCTCCCGAGAGCGCCTTCTGAAGCATTTGGGGCGTGATGGCAGCGTCCGTCGTCAGGAAGACCAGCATGGTCGCCATATTGGGGTGGATCATGCCGCTTCCCTTCGCGATGCCGCCCAGGCTGCAGGTCACGCCGCCGATCCGGAACGATACGGCGACCTCTTTTTCCTGCGTGTCCGTCGTCATGATGCCCTCTGAGGCATCGGAGCTGCCGTCCCTGGAAAGGCTCTTTGCCAGAACCGGGATCCCCGCCGCGATCGGCGCGATGTCCAGCGGCTGTCCGATGACGCCGGTGGAGGCCACCACGATGTCGTCCGGAGAGATGCCCAGTGCCTGCGCCGCAAGGTCGCTCATCTTCTCGGCGATCTCGATCCCGTCGGCATTGCAGGTGTTGGCGTTTCCGCTGTTGCAGATCACCGCCTGCGCCGTGCCGTCCGCAAGGTGCTTCTTCGTCACGGTGAGCGGCGCGCCTTTCACAAGATTCGTCGTATATACGGCCGCGGCGGACGCCGGGACCTCGGAAAGGATCATGGCCAGATCCTTCTTCACTCTGTTCTTTCTGATCCCGCAGTGCACGCCGCCCGCAGTGAATCCCTTCGCGGCGCACACGCCGCCTTTGACAAGCTCCATCGTTTCCTCCTTCATTCTCCGGTCACAAGGCCGGTCGCCTCATCCAGTCCCAGGACCAGATTCATGTTCTGGATCGCGGCGCCCGACGCACCTTTCCCCAGATTATCAAAACGCGCGGTCAGCAGGATCCTGTCTTCGTTTCCGAAAACCGATACCTGAAGGTCGTCCCTTCCCGCGAATGCGCCGGCGCTGAGGAATCCTCCTTCGTCGCCGCCCTGCACCGCGCGGACGAGTCCTTTTGCGTACACGCTCCGGTAGACTTCCTCCGCGTCGTTCACGCTTCCCTTCAGCTGCTCCCGCATCAGCGGGACGATCACTTCCATTCCCGCGTAGAACGGCGCCACGACCGGGCAGAACACAGGTTCCTTTTCGATCCCGCTGATTATTTTCATCTCTGGAAGATGCTTGTGCGTCTGTCCCAGGCCATACGCTCTGGGCGCATCCAGCAGCGGATCGCGGTCTTCCTGTTCATACTGGGCGATCATTTTCTTGCCGCCTCCCGAATAGCCGGTAAGGGAAAAACAGGAGAGGATCTCGTTTTTGCCGATCAATCCGGCCTGGACGAGCGGCGCGACGAGACTGATGAATCCCGTGGCGTGACAGCCCGGGTTCGCGATCCTCTTTGAAGCGCTGATCTTTTCCCGCATGCCCGCCAGTTCCGGGAATCCGTACGTCCAGTCTTCGCTGGTCCTGTGCACCGTGGACGTATCGATCACGACGGTGTCCGTTTCATCCGCCCACGCCGCCGCCTCTCTCGCGGCGTCGTCCGGAAGACAGAGGAACGTGATATCCGCGGATGCCATCATGTCCCTGCGCGCCGTTTCATCATGCCTCAATGCGTCCGGAAGTGTCAAGACGTCCAGATCGCCGCGCACTGCGAGACGCTCCCGGATCCTCAGTCCGGTCGTGCCGGCGCTTCCGTCGATATAGACCCGCGTCATATGCATTCCTCCTGTCGTTTTTGTATTTTTATGCATCAAACATGCATAGTATATCATGTTTTTTCATTCAGTCAAGCAATATGCGAAAAAATATGTATCATTTCCATGCATAAAAAAACCCGGAAAAATCCGGGATATCCTATGTATTCCGATCCGCCGCGCGCCGCGTCAGCAGACAGGCCCGCCCTCCTGTGTTCTGCTCCGGTTTTTTCTGCGTATTACGCGGACCAGCGTACCGATCCCCATTCCAAGAAACGACACCGCGATGCCTGCCGCGATCATGATCCAGTCCGGAACATTGAACCTTTGGAATACGATCATGTTTTCCAGTGAGAAAGTGATGTATTCCGACAGCATATACATGAAGCCGAACACAGGCGCCGCCCACCACAGGCGCAGTCCGTACGTCAGACCGAAAAACAGCGACAGACCGAAGATCGCCAGCGGCAGCACCAGAATATGAAAGACCAGCGCGTATCCCAGCGCATCGGAACCGTCCGTGAAGATCCAGTAGACCAGAAGCGCAGCCGACCAGATCAGAAACCAGATCCCGAACAGGATCGCCGCGGTCATCCGCTTTTTCTGGCACACGACATCGCTGTCCTCCTTCAGTTTCTTCACGTATTCTGTGCCGGTTCCGTCCGCGTGGAGCCACTCGTCCAGACTGACATGATAAAGCGCGCTCATCTTTACGGTGCTCAGGATATCCGGCGACGAGCGTCCCGTCTCCCAGTCCGCGACGGTCTGCACGGAAACGCCGAGCTCTTTCGCGGCTTCCTCCCGCGCGATCTCCGCCTCGATGCGCGCTTTTCTGATCTTCTGTCCGAGCTGCATGGGATCTCCTCCTGCTTTCTTTCCTTTATTGTAGCAATTTCCGGAAAGAAAGTCTGACAAAATCCTTCTACTTTCCTGCTTTTTCCCTGTTCTGCAAATTGTTGTACGCGTGCCGCGTCACAAGGTGCATGCAGCCCGCGCGCGTCCCGCATACGTCGCACCGCTCCTTCGGGCGGTCGTACGGATCCATTCTGCGCAGGCGGCAGGTCCCCTCCTCCAGGATCATCCGCCTGCAGACCGTGCAAAGGTTCAGGCGGACAGCCTGCTCCCGTTCACTGCGCACACCGCGGTGCATCGCGCGTATGGGGATCACGCGGTCGACCTCTTTCTGGATACGGTCGCGCAGGAACTGCCGCTGCTGCGGATCCGTCCGCATCTCTTCCAGGATCCCGCGCAGTTTCTCCTGCGCACGCGTGACCGCTTTGTAGACCGTAACGGGATGCACGCCCTCCATGTCCGCGATCTCCTGCATGCCGTATCCCTCAAAGTAATACATCTCGATCCTTTTTTTCATGACCGGCGGAAGCTGTGCAACGGCCTCTCTCAGATCTTCCGCCTCCTCCTTTTCCCTCTGTCTGCAGTGCGCCTGCTGCACGGCCTCTTTCCGCAGGCGCCGCGCGCCCGCGGAAGCGCCGTCGTCTGTCCAGGGGTCATGGCGCACACTCCGTTTGCCGCTGCGTTTCTCCTCCCGTTCGCTCCTCAGGATCGCGCAGGCCTGCTCCCGTGTGATCCGGATATACGGCGCGTACACCGTCGCCAGCTCCGGATACCGCTGCTCCAGTTCCTCCTCACACAAATCGGACACCACCAGCCACTTCTCACGTCCGGTATATGCCGGATAATGTCTGCGCATGCTCCATATCACGCAATCCGATCCAAATCTCTGCTTTCTTTCCTGTCTCAATGCTGTCACTCCTTTTTCCTCTCTGTTTTCTGCGCGCCGTATCCGGCATACCGTCCCGTCCACTCAGCACTTTGCCTCCACGAACCACCTCCCTTCATCTTCATAGAGATATTTGCGCTTCCCGCGGATCCGCACGGCATAGCGCAGTCCCACGCCGCCTGCCCGCGTGGAGGCCATGCGCCTGCATTCCTCCACCTTTTCGATCTCGTACTGCGCCCCGTCCTCCCAGACGACGCACATGGGATGCGTCTTCCCGTCCGTGTCATGCGCCGCGATGACGCACACGAACCGTTTCATCACCGTCTGTTCCATGCTGTTCCTCCTCTCCGGCTCCCGTCCGGTTTCCGTTCTCAAAATACCCGCGCGGATGCACGAGATGCTCCTCCCTGCTGTGGATGTCCCGCAGCGTCGGATCCAGGTCCTGCAGACACCTGCGGATGCTCCCGGCGCCGAAGCGCACGCGGATCTCGTCCACCGTCCGGTCCAGGATCCTGCGCTTCTCCCGCGCTTCCTCGTCCGTAAACAGATCCCGCTGCACGGGGCTCCCCGCCGTGATCAGATCCCCCGCGCGCACGCCGATGCTGCGAAGGGGCATGCGTCCGTCCCAGGCCTCGTCGACGAGACGCATCGCGGCCGCACCGATCTCTCCCGAGATATCCGTAGGCTTCGGCAGCCGGCACTGTTTCGTCGATCCGTGCAGCCCGCTGTCCCTCAGCCACAGCGTGACACGGCGCGCCCAGAAACCGTGCAGACGCAGACGCGCAGACACCGTGTCCGCCAGCGCGCAGATCATCACGGAGATGTCCTGCCGCGTCACCATGTCCCGCGGCGTCGTCACGCTGTTTCCGATGCTCTTCACCGGCGCCTCCCAGCCGTCCGCCTCCACCGGCGTCTGGTCCAGTCCGTTGGCGAACACATGCAGTACGAGACCCATCTTTCCGAATACCAGCTGCAGCAGTTCCGGATCCGCCTGCGCCAGTTCCCCGATGGTGAAGATGCGCCGCTGCTCCAGCGCGCGCCGCGTCGCAGGCCCAACGTAAAGCAGATCCCCCGCCGGCAGCGGCCAGACCACGTCTTTCCAGTTCTCGCGCGTGATCACCGTCACCGCGTCCGGCTTTTTGTAGTCGCTTCCCAGTTTCGCGAAGATCTTGTTCCAGCTGACCCCGACGCTGACTGTCACGCCCAGTTCCTCTTTCATCCTTTCCCGGATCTCCTGCGCGATCGTCTCCCCGTCGCCCCGGCAGGCGCGGCTCGCCGTCACGTCCAGCCAGGACTCGTCGATCCCGAAAGGTTCCACCTGGTCGGTGTAGGATGCGTAGATCTCGTGCGCCAGGCGCGAAAATTTCAGGTAAAGATCCATATGCGGCCGCACGATGCGGGCTCCGGGACACGCCTGTTTCGCCTCCCACAGCGCCATACCGGTCTTCACGCCCGCTTTTTTCGCCAGCTGGTCCTTTGCCAGAACGATCCCGTGACGCGCCTGGGGATCGCCGCCCACAATAAGCGGAACGCCCCGCCACTGTGGGTTGTAGAGCAGTTCGATGCTCGCGTAGCAGTTGTTCATATCCGAATGCAGGATCACCCGTTCCATCTTTCCCCCAATGAAAAAGGCCGGGCAAAACCACCGCGGTGCTTTCCGCGGCGATCTGCCTGGCCCATGACGTCTGTAGCGTCTGCGGTCGCGCAGTCTCCTATGTTTTTTGCGGTCGGATCCGGATCTCCAGTTTCTCCGCGTCCGCCGTCACCCAGAATTCCCGTTTGCATTTATGGCACCGCTGCAGCAGCGCGCTTCCCGGCGCGACTGCGAACCAGCTCGCTCTGCAGACGGGGCAGACAAGATGTCTCATCTGTGTCTGCGGTCGTGTCTCTTCCACCATTTTCTGCCTCCGATTTCCTTCGGTGACCTTATAATAACGAACACACGTTTGATTTTCAAGTCTTTTTTTCTTTTTTATCAAAAATTTGTTCGATTATTTTCTTGTGCTTCCATCTGAATGTGTAGCTGTCAAGAAAAGTGGACACAAAAACGGTTTTTTAAGAATTGTTTTTTTCAAAAGTGAACACTTTCATTCTTTTTGTATTTGTTCCCGTTATTTCCGTATATTACAATATTATGGAAATTATATTTGCTGCGGGAAGGGAGGGCATTCATGAAACAGACGGTCTTTTTCTGCGTGCTGTGCGTTCTTCTTCTTCTGCTCACCCTGTCCTGTCTCGGCGACATGCTGCCCGCCTCCGGCATCGGCGTCTCTTCTTCTGCCGAGTCCGCGGATGCGCTCCCGCCGCAGGAGGCCCCGCAGGCGGTTCCCGTCTTTTCCCATACATCCGGTTCCTATACCGAAACGAGTCTGACCGTAACGGTCCGTGCGCCGGAGGGTTACACCATCGCATATACGACGGACGGCACGCTTCCCGCAGGGGAACAGGACAGCGGTCTTTCCGAGGTCAGCGTCCTTCTTGAAAAAACAGGATCCGGTCTTCTTGCCGACAACCGCGATCTTATGATCTATCCCGAATTCGTGCAGTCCTATCTTTTCAGCGACGAAACGCTTCCCTCCGGACGCGTGCTGAACGTGTCGCTGGTCGGCCCCGACGGCTCTCTGCGTCCTCCCGTCACGAACGTCTATTTCCTCGGCACGGATTTTTCCGAGCTGTATCCCGACTGTCTGGTCGTTTCCGTCACGGCGGATCCCGGCGCTTTTCTGGACTATGAGACGGGGATCCTGGCCGCCGGCGTCCATTATGACCGCTGGAAACAGACGGACGCGGCCGCGGAAGCGATCGCGTCACATTCCATGTATTTGCTTGAATCCAACAGCACCATGCGCGGCAAAGCCTGGGAAAGACCCTGTCTGGTCCAGATCTATGATTCCGAAAACCGGCCGGCAGCCGAGGCGTACGCCGGGATCCGCGTGCACGGAAATGCGTCCCGCAGATTTAATCAGAAGGGATTCAATCTCTATTTCCGGAACGAATACGGTACCGGCCCCCTTTCCTTTCCCCTGTTCGGCGGCAAAGCGTCCTGGGACGTCTTCTCCCTGTCCAACGGCGGAAATGCGACGGACCGGCTGAAATACCGCAACGACCTGCTCCTGGAACTGGCATCCGACAGGGACTTTGCCGTGATGCGCTCACGCCCCGCTGTCCTCTTCCTGAACGGGGAATACTGGGGCCCCTACAGTCTGACCGAAAAAATCACGCAGGAAGCGCTGAGCGAACGCTTCGGTGTCGACGAAAAACAGGTCGTCGTCATCAAGGCAGGTCAGCTGGAGCTGGGCAAAAACAGCGACATGGCCCTGTATAAGGAACTGAACGCCTATGCGCAGATGGATCTGAGCAATCCGGAGACATACGGCCGTTTCTGCGAGGTGATGGACGTGCAGTCCATGGCCGATTACTTCGCTGCCTGCGTCTATATCGGAAACGCGGACTTCGCGCCGGACAGAAACACCATCCTGTGGCGCACCCGGGATGATTCTTTCAACGGCGGCAGGTGGCAGTATATCCTGTACGACACGGAATTCTGTGCCGGTCTGTACAATATAAACGATACTGCCGCGTCCACGGATCACTTCCGCATCGCCATGGAAAAGCATCCTCTCTTTGCGGCCGCGATCCGCAACGAATCGTTCTATGCGATGTTCCTGCAGGCGCTGAAGGAGATCGGATCGCAGAACTACGCGCCAGAGCGGGTCGAAGCCGCACTCGCTTCCTATGACCGCGTATGGCTCCCGCTCATGCCGGACTTCCGCAAGCGCTTCGGTGAACCGCTCTGGAAATGGGAGGTGGACCGGGATGATTTCATCCGTTTCTTCCGTGAACGGTACGATCTCATCATCCCCTTGGCTGAATCCTGGCAGGATACGTTCTGATTTTCTACGTGACTCAGAAGAAGACCGTCCGCACGGCAGGTGCGAACGGCCTTTTCTGTTTGTCGGTTCATCTGCGGGATCATTTTTCCCCTCGTTTTTCCGCCTTCTCCATGGCTTTCCGGTACGGAAGAAGCATGCCTTCCGTCATCTTCCCCCCGATCTTTCCGCGCAGTTTTTTGCTGCGCATCATACCTCCCACAAGATACATGGCCATCATCCTGCCTCTTCTTTTCTGCGGGAAATCATAGAAACCGTGCTTTTTGTAGAACCGGTGGTCCTCGCGCATCAGTCCCTGCATCTGCCAGATCAGGTCGCGGAAGACCTTCATGCCTCCCACTCCGTAGAAATTCTTCGGCGGCTGGTAATCTTCATCCAGCGCGTATCCCAGCGTCTGCGCAAGCCGGTCGATCTCGCCGTCCGGATCCTTTTCGTCGCACGCGGTTCCCGCGAGGAAATTCCCGCCGACCTGCGCGCGCGCCTCCATAAGCGTCCTCAGGTTCTCCTCACGGCTGAGCGCGCCGTCCACCAGATATCCCACCGGTTTTCCCATGGTCACTGTCCGGTGTCCGTTGCAGAACTGCCGGTCGTCAAAGAGCTTGAAACGGTACCCCATCGAGTGGTCCTTAATGCTGTAAGCATAGACGATGGCGTCCGCGCTCTGGATCTGTTCTCTCAGATACCGGTCGAACCCGTCCTTATACACGCACGTGCCGTCTGCCGCGCAGCGGAAGCACCCGAGGCATCCTCCCGCGAAAGGAAACTGCCCGATATCCGCGACGCGCACCTGGCGGTCCGTTTTCTGCGTGAATCTGTGGATCATGGCGCTGAGCCTGCCGTCCGCGTCATCCGAAAGATCCGCCACGATCGCGACGGTCCCCTCTTTTTTCTCCGCTTCTTCTTCCGCGTCCTTTGCGGTGACGCCGGTAAACGGCGCCCGTTCTTCCTCCTCCGGTATCCCGGCGCATCCCGTCTGCATGCTCCAGCGCACGAAACGGTAGAAATCCAGCGCCTCCTTCTGTCCGCGTTCCTTCAGAAGATCCTCCATATCCGCGGAAAGTCCCCGAATGTACCGCAGCCCCATATCCGCGCAGATATCCTGAATAAACCGGTGTGCGGTGATGTCGTAGAAATGCAGCGACGTTGAAAGCTGCGTGGCATATTTCCCTTCCAGCCCTCCGTGCTCCTTCATCATTTCGATAAAGCGGTGCAGCTGTGACGGCACAAGGAACGTGTAGACGGGATAGCAGAACAGGATCAGATCCGCCTTTTCCAGAAGCGGCACGCAGGAATCAAAGTCCTTTTCCAGCGCATGGATCCGCTGTCCCACATGCAGGACCTCAAATGTGTCCATGGGAAAATGCTTTTCTATAAAGCCGACGGTCTGCAGCGTGATGCTGTTTTTTCCCGCCGGAGCGCCGTTTAGCACAAGTACGTTCATTTTTCCTCTCCCATTTCCCGGATCAGGACGCTGCGGAACTTGATGTCGTCCAGAAAATCCTCGATCGCATATTTCTCGTTCGGGCCGTGCGCGTTGTTGTGCGGCGTACCGCATCCGACCGCGCCTGCCGGGATCCTTCTGTCCGCGCAGAGGTTCGCAAAGGGCATCGTCGCGGGATGTGAATGACTAACTTTGGGCTCGATCCCGGTAAAGGATCTGGCGCTGCGGATCATGACGTCCGTAAACGGCGCGTCCGGATCGGACCGGTAACTCTTCGTCGCCGTCATCACCTTCACGTCTATATCCCCGAATCCGCGCGCCGCGAGATGATCCCGCACCCGCTGCGCCGTCTTTTCCGGATCCATGTCCGGCACAAGCCGGATATCGATCTTTGCCGTCGCCTTTGCGGGGAGGACCGTCTTGGTCCCCTCTCCCGTGTATCCCGACACCAGACCCGCCAGGTTCAGGGTCGGCGCGTAATGATAATCCTTCAGCAGTTCTTTTCCGGTCTTCCCGTTATTAAACGCGGGGATCCCGAGATGTTTCCGCGTCGCCTCCTCGTCAAACGCGTCGCGTTCAAGCACATCCAGGTCTTTCTGCCGCAGCGGAAGCACGTCGTCATAGAACCCGTCCACCAGGATGTTCCCCTCCGCGTCCTTTATCGTCCCAAGCGCCTGCACGAGGCGCCACGCCGCGTTCGGCGCGATCACCGCAAGCGAGGAGTGTGCATCCGTCCGCACCCCCTGCGCGGTCAGTTCCAGATACAGCAGTCCCTTGACGCCGGTGGTGATCTCAAGCGGACTGCCCTTGCCGTTCCTGTCTCCTCCCTCGAAGATGATGCCGTCGCATTCCAGCGCGTCGCCGCAGGCCTTTGTGAAAAAGCCGAGGTTCGGGCTGCCGATCTCCTCTTCGCCCTCGATCAGGAACTTCACGCAGCATGGAAGCGTTCCGTATACCTTCAGATACGCGTCTGTCGCCGCGAGAGACGAAACAAGACCGCCCTTGTTGTCCGCGACGCCGCGTGCGTACATCACGCCGTCCCGGACGGTCAGCGTCCACGGATCGGACTGCCATTCACTGAGAGGTTCCACCGGCATCACGTCATAGTGATGGTAGAAGCCGAGCGTCTTCTCCGTTTCCCCTTTTTTTACCGCGATAACGCAGGGATTCCCGGGAGTCTCAAAAACCTGCATCTCCAAGCCGTATTCCCTGAAGGTCTCCGTCACGATCCGGAACATCTCCCCGATCCCCTCGCCTGTCATCGCAAGGCTCTTCTGTCCGCACATGCGGGAAAGAAGCGCAATATACTCCTCTTTGTGCGCGTCGATATAGTCAAAGATCTTTTTCTGGTCAAACTGCATGCTGCTCACCTCTGTCGTTCTGATTGATTCTATTTTAGCATCTTTCTTTCCGCCCGCGTACGGGGATTCACGCAGTATGCAGAATTGTATAGTTATCCATCCAAAGTATTATATTTTCATTTTCTGTCCGAAATACAGCACTTTTTGCATACAAATCGTCAAAATGCCCCCTTTTACTTTCGCGTTTTTGTGGTATACTTATGCAAGTTAACCAAAAATGGAGGGACAACCAATGAAAAACACGATCTTCAAGGGTGTAGGTACCGCACTGGTAACGCCTTTCACGGAGACAGGCGCCGTGGATTACGAGGCGTTCGAGAAACTGCTGGACTATCAGCTGGCAGGCGGCGTGGACGCTTTCATCGTCTGCGCAACGACCGGTGAAGCGCCGACGCTGGAAGACGACGAGCATATCGAAGCCATCAAGTTCGTCGTGGACTTCACGAAGGGCAGGATCCCCGTGATCGCCGGCACCGGCTCCAACAATACGGACCATGCGGTGATGATGAGCAAACGCGCGGAGAAAGCCGGCGCGGACGCGCTTCTGTGCGTGACTCCCTATTACAACAAATGCACGCAGGGCGGTCTTGTTGCCAGCTATACCAAGATCGCGGACAGCACCGGTCTTCCCATGCTGGTGTATAACGTGCCTTCGCGCACAGGCGTGAACATCAAGCCCGATACCTATCAGAAACTGGGTGAACATCCCCGCATCGTCGGCATCAAGGAAGCCAACGGCGACATCAGCTCTGTCGTGGAGACCATGTCCAAGTGCTCGGACACCCTGGATCTTTATTCCGGAAACGACGATCAGATCATTCCGCTCATGTGCATGGGCGGCGTCGGCGTGATCTCCGTCCTCTCCAACATCCTGCCGAAGGAGACCAAGGAGATGACCACGAAGTTCTTCGAGGGAGACGTGAAAGGCGCCGCGCAGATGCAGATGCACTACAAGGCTCTGATCGACGCGCTGTTCTGTGAAGTGAACCCCATCCCCGCAAAGGCCGCTCTTTCCGCGATGGGCATCATCAAGAACTGCGTGCGTCTGCCTCTCACCCCGATGGAGAGCGCGAACTATGAGAAGCTCGTCGCGCTGATGAGAAAAGAAGGTCTTGCCGTATGATGCGCGTGATCGTGAACGGCGCCCTGGGCCATATGGGCCGGATCGTCGCGGATCTGGTGAAGGAGCAGCAGGACATGGAGATCGCCGCGCTGGTGGATCCCAGAAGCGAAAGCGAGGACGTGCTTGCCTCCCTGTGGGACGTGAAGGGCAAGGCGGATATCGTGATCGATTTCTCCCATCACTCCTCCGTCGTACCGATGCTGGACTGGTGCGAGAAAACCGGCACCTGCGCCGTCATCGCCACGACCGGCCATGACGAGAAGGAACGCGGACGCATCAAGGCTGCTTCCCTGAAGATCCCCGTATTCTTTGCCGCGAACATGTCCGTCGGCATCGCGCTTCTTGCGGATATGGCAAGAAGAGCCGCCGCCGTATTCCCCAACGCGGATATCGAGATCGTGGAGAGCCATCACAACCGCAAGCTGGACGCTCCCAGCGGGACCGCTCTCTTCCTCGCACAGGCCGTACGTACCGTACGTCCCGACGCCGTGCTCCATTCCGGACGCACCGGCATGGCAAAAAGAGAGCCTAACGAGATCGGCATCCACTCACTGCGTCTGGGAAACATTCCCGGCATGCATGAGGTCATCATCAATACAGGCACGCAGAGTCTCACCCTGAAGCATGAAGTCTACGACAGAGCCCTCTTCGCGGAAGGCGCCATCGTGGCGGCGAGATATCTGTACGGCAAAGCACCCGGCATGTACGACATGCAGACCATGCTCGGCTGATTTTCCCGGCAGACCGCACACGCGGTCTGCCTGTTTTTCAGAAAAAGAAAGGATGAAACCTATGAAGATCGCAATCGCAGGCTACGGCAATCTCGGCAGAGGCGTCGAGTCCGCCGTAAAGCAGAATCCGGACATGGAGCTTTGCGCCGTGTTCACGAGGCGTGATCCCGCTTCCGTTTCCATCATGACACCGGACGTTCCCGTCCTTCCCATGCAGAGCATCGCGGAATACGAGGGACAGTTCGACGTCGTCGTCATCTGCGGCGGCAGCGCGACGGATCTACCCGTCATGACGCCTCAGATCGTCAAGCATTTCAACGTTGTGGACAGTTTCGACACGCACGCCCGGATCCCCGAGCACATCGCGAACGTTCACAATGCAGCAAAGGCCTCCGGCCATACCGCGATCGTATCCGCAGGATGGGATCCCGGCATGTTCTCTCTTGCGCGCGTCTTCGCGCAGGCATGCCTTCCCGAAGGTGAGAGCTACACCTTCTGGGGACCCGGCGTCAGCCAGGGACATTCGGACGCCATCCGCCGCATCGAAGGCGTTCTGGACGCGCGTCAGTACACGATCCCTGTGGACGCCGCGCTGGAAGCTGTGCGCAGCGGGGAGAATCCGGTACTCACCACACGTCAGAAGCATACCCGCGACTGCTATGTCGTCGCGCAGGAAGGCGCGGATCTTGCGCGCATCGAACGTGAGATCAAGGAAATGCCCAACTACTTCGACGAGTACGACACCACCGTAACGTTCATCACCGCTCAGGAGATGCTGGAAAAACACAGCGCCATGATGCACGGCGGCTTTGTGATCCGCTCCGGACAGACCGCTCTGGGCGACCGTCATGTGATCGAATACAGTCTGAAACTGGAATCCAACCCGCAGTTCACATCCAGCATCCTGACAGCCTGCGCGCGCGCCGCCGCGAGAATGTGCGCACGCGGAGAGGACGGCTGCTACACGATGCCCGAACTGCGTCCCGTGGATCTTCTGCCCCAGTCTCTCGACGAGATCCGGGCGCATATGATCTGATCCCGGATACATACAAAAAGTCCACTGCGATCTTTCAGCAGTGGGCTTCGTTTTTTCCGTCATTCCGTGAAGTCGTGATCGATCGTGATCTGAAGGTCGTATTCCGGATAGAGCGCCAGCACTTTCTGCTTTACTCCTTCCCGGATCTCTTCGTCCGGCGCCCCGAACTCCACAACGATATCGAAGTTCATGGTCCTGTCGATCATATCGATATAGAAGCCGTGCATCTGCTTTGCGCCTTCCGTTTCCATGACGATCTTCCGCACCGCTTCGCGCGCCGCGATCACTTTCTCCGAATGCGTGTTGATCGCGTAGATCGTCAGTCCGAGCATCTCCACGCCCGTGTCCTCCCGGACTTTTTTCGTGATGGCGCGCTGCAGATTGTCGATCCATGCCACCTTGTAGCTGTCATACACCTCGATATGCGCGGAACCCAGCTGACTTCTCTTTCCGTAGCTGTGGATCACCAGGTCGTAAACGCCCTCCACCTCCGGGAACGAAGCGATGGATTCCCTGACCGCCGTTGCCAGTTCCAGTTCCGTGCTTTTTCCGAGGATATGTCCCGCCGTTTCAAGGATCGTCTCGACCCCGGCCTTCAGGATCAGAAGCGAGATGCCCGCGCCGACCCACGCCTCGATGCTGCGTTTGGTCGTCATGTACACGATCGCCGCCGCGAGCGTCGCGGAAGACGCGATCACGTCGTTCAGCGCGTCTTTTCCGGATGCGGTCAGCGCCTCGGAATCCAGCTGTTTCCCCTTTTTCTTCGTGTAGATCCCGATGGCGACCTTGACCAGGATCGCCACGCTGATCACAACGAGCGTCAGTACGGAATAATCGTTCGTCTCCGGATGGATGATCTTCTGGATCGAGTTCTTCAGCGTGTCAAATCCGGCATACAGGATGATGATCCCGATGATGAGCGAGGACAGATATTCCACACGCCCGTATCCGAAGGGATGCTTGCGGTCGGGCTTTTTATCCGACAGTTTCGTGCCGATGATGGTGATGGCGGAGGACAGCGCGTCCGTCACGTTGTTGATCCCGTCCGCGATGATGGAGACGGAATTGGCCAGATAACCGACGAGCAGTTTGAACGCGGAGAGAACGAAGTTCGCCGCGATGCCCAGCCAGCTCGTCTGAATGATGGATCTGCTTCTGTTCTGATTCTTTTCTGTCATAAAAGCTGTTTCCCTTTGTTTGATGATCCGCGTCTTTTACCAGACGAACGGGATCAGTCTGTATTTCACCTTTTTGCGGTATCCGCCGTAGCCCTGCAGTCCCTCGAGCAGCACTTTCTCCTCGTTGCCGATCCGTTTGACGATGATCGGAATGTAGCACAGAAGGATCGCGAACGAAATCACCGATCCCAGCACCAGTCCCATGGAAAGGAACAGCAGGAGCGTCGCGGAATACATCGGATGGCGGACGATGCCGTACAGTCCCGTATCGACGACCTTCTGATCCTTCTGGACCTCGATGGTCCGCGAAAGATAGGCATTCTCACGAAGCACCTCCGCGTACAGAAGGTAAGCCGCGAGGAACAGCCCTGCCCCCGCCCAGGAGACCCAACCGGGAAGAGGGATCCAACCAAAGCGGTAATTGAGTCCCGCTGCAACGAACGCACAGAGAAACATCACTCCGCTCAGAACGACCACAGTTTTCTGCTCCTTCTGCTCTTCCTTCGCGTTCAGCCTTTTTCTGAGCAGCTGCGGACTGCGGATCATCATGACGATCCCCGCCGCAAACATCGGAATGAACAGAATGCCGAGAAAGAGCCACGCCGCAGGCCATTTCAACGTACCTGCCGGAACAAAAAGCAGCGCCGAGACGACGATCAGCCCGGCAAAAAACTTTCCCAATGCCTGAAAAAACAGTTTTCCCGTCATGATCTTCCTCCTTGGACATGCTGTCATTCTATCACATGCACAGCCGCCGTGTCTTAAAAGCAAAAAGGCAGTTTCAAAACTGCCGGGCAGGTTCCGGTCAGCGTTTCAGATACGCCGCCGAGACCGGGAATTCGAAATAGGTATCGGGATAGGGCTCGTCGCCCAGCATGAAATGCCACCACTCGCAGTCCAGCGGCAGGAATCCGTTGCGCTTCATGACCCGCTGCAGCAGCATTCGGTTCTCATACTGTTCGTCCGTTACGCCGCGGAAGTCCGGGTGAGAGCGCTCGCTGAACAGATCGAAGGGACTTCCCATATCCAGTTCCTTCCCTGTTTTCATGTCAAGCAGCGTCAGATCCACGGCGCTTCCCCTGCTGTGGCTGGACTGCCTTGCGATATATCCTTTCATGAAGAGCTCCTGCTTCTCCAGATCCGGATAGAAATACGGCTTCATCCGGATGTCCTGGTCTTCGATCCCCCACAGGACGAAGTGCCGCACCGCGCATGCGGGGCGGTACGCGTCGAAGATCTTCAGCCGGTACCCGTACACCATCATCTCGTTGCTCACGCCCTTCAGCGCTCTTGCCGCTTCTTTTGTCAGCAGCGCGCAGGGCTCCTCGTATCCGTCGATCCTGTCCCCGATGAAATTGTAGGTGGAGTGGTACCGGATCTCCTGCACGATCCCCGGCACGAAATCCGAAAGCAGAACGAATCCGGAAGGATCCATCGTCACCTTTTTCTCAAAATCAGCGCTCATCGTCCGTTTCCTTTCCCTGTTCACGGGCGATCTTCTCCATCGCTTCCGCCAAGATCCCTTCCACGTCCGCGCCGTCGATATCCAGTCCCTGCGCCTCCCAGAGCCGCACGTCCCCGATCCCGTAAAGCGTCTGCGCAAGGGACTTTACGTAACCGTAGCCAAAGGAGAACGGCACGTTCATGCCGCCGGCCGTCGTGACGTAATCCAGTCTTTTCGCCCTGCACAGTCCCCGCGCGGTCCCGTCAGGCAGATACTCGAACGTGATCCCGGTCACATTGATCTGCTCCAGATACTGTTTCAGCGACGCGGGAAAAGACAGATCCCAGTACGGAGCGGCGATCACGATCCTGTCCGCTGAAGCGAACCGGCGCGCAAGGGTAAAAGACGCGTCGGAAGTATCTCCCTCCGCGGTCAGCGCATCGCGTCTGTCAAGAAACGCTTCGTTCACCGTAGGATACACCAGCGCGGACAGGTCGATCTGCACGACCTCATCCCCTGCGGTTTCGAGCAGGCATTCCGCCAGTCTCATGGTTCTGGATTCTTTGCGCACACAGGCGTTGATAAAAAGGATCATTCCGTCCTCCCGTTTTCAGCACGTTCCGAGCGCTGTTTCACAAAACAGCCTTCTTTCCCGAACAGTGTATCATAAACGGGCTTCCCGCGCTATTTTTCGCAGAAGAAAGCGATCGCTTTTGATGCGAATACCGCCGTGCCTTCTCCTGCCTCCTTATCGATGTTCTGCGTGAACGCTCCGCCCGCGCCGTACATTTTTCCGAGGCCGGCCAAAACCTCATCCGTGCATGTGTAGTAGTGCTCCGTGAGAAAGGCCTGCAGCTGCCGCACGAGGTTTTGCGCCTCCGTGCAGTCCGGAGCCTTGTCCCGCACCGTTGCGAATCGGCGGAAGATCTCCATCAGCTGTTCGCTGATTTCCCGCTGCGTCTGCGGCGAACGGTCCCTGTTCTTCTCCTCGAACTCTCTGTACTGCGGCGTATGCCCCCATTTCTCTTTTGCCTTTTTTGCGTATTCTTCCATTCTGCTGTTGTCGAACGCCCGAAACTCCAGCGTTCCCTCTCCTTTCTCTTCGATCCTCCGCGCAAGGAGGATCAGTTCGTCCAGATGCGCCTTCTTCATTTCCAGAAGCGCGAGCTGATCCCTGACAGCCTCTTTTCTGTCAAACCCCGGATCCCCCAGGATCCGGGCGATCTCCTTCAGCGGAAACTCCAGTTCCCGGAAAAACAGGATCTGCTGCAGCCGCTCCAGATCCGCGCCGCCGTACATCCTGTAACCCGCCTGCGTGCGTTCCGCAGGCTTCAGAAGGCCGATCCGGTCGTAGTACTGCAGCGCGCGTATGCTCACGCCCGTCAGTTTGCTGACCTCATGCACCGTCATCATCTTTTTCGCCTCCCCTCGTGCTCACAATAAACTATGACGTTAGGTCATAGTCAACCGTTTTTTTGATTTTTCTCCTGCCTTTTTCCGGGATGAAGAAACCGCCGCGCTGCGTTATAATGAGATCAGAAAACATTTCAGGAGGTGCTTGCGGTCATGAACTACACCGTTCCCGCCGTCACCATCGTGTTCATGATCCTGTCCTGTCTGGCAGGTTTCGGGATCCCCGTCTTTCTTTTCTTTTATTTCCGGAAAAAGAAACGCGCCGACATCCTTCCGTTCTTTATCGGCTGCGTCATGTTCCTCGTGTTCGCGCTTCTTCTGGAAGCGGGCGTTCACGGTCTCATCCTGTCCTCGGCTTTCGGTCAGAAGATACAGAACAACACCTGGCTCTTCGCTCTGTACGGGGGACTCATGGCCGGTCTGTTCGAGGAGACCGCCAGGCTGACCGCCTTTTCCACCGTTCTGAACAAAAAAATCGGGAAAGACGCCAACGCGCTGATGTACGGCGCGGGTCACGGCGGATTTGAAGCGGCGTATCTTCTGGGCGTCGGCATGATCAGCAACATCGCGGTCGCTGTTCTTTCCAATACGGGAAAACTCAGCCTTATAACGGATGCGATGCCCCCGGAAGCGGTCGCACAACTGCAGCCGGGCATCGAGACGCTGGCATCCACCGCGCCGCATCTTCTACTCGTCGGGATCCTTGAGCGCGTTTTTGCCGTAACGCTCCATATCGCTCTGTCCGTCCTGGTGTGGTTCGCAGTCAAAGACAGGCGCTGCCGTCTCCTCTATCCCGCCGCCATCCTGATCCACTGCGCCGTCGATACCGTCGCTGTCCTTCTCTCGGGGTTCGGCGTTCATGTCCTCGCTATAGAGGCAGTCGTCGGCGTGATGACGGTCCTCAGCGTCATCGCCGCAAAAACCGTCTGGAAAAAGCATCACGTTCCGGAAACGGAACCTGTCGCAGAAACGGCGGACGCTTCCGCGGACACGGAAGATCCCGTCTGAATATCGCTCACAGCAAAGCCGGCCGTCCGGGAATCTCCCCGGGCTGCCGGCTCTTTCTTTTTGTTTCTTTATCATCTGACGATCCGCTTGATCTTCAGATAGTGTTCCGGTCTGTCTTCCAGCGCACTCAGCGGAACGTCCTCGACCCGCATGACGCGTACTTCCTTGTCCTCCGATTTTCCGTCCACGATCACGCGGTCACCGACCTGTACATCCAGATCTCCGCAGAGGAAGTCATACAGTTTCCCTCCGTCGTAGAAGGCAACGGACGCGACCTTGTAGGGCATCCCCGCAGGCTGCCGGTTCTCCAGCGTGCATTCGAATCTGCCGGCATCGATCACGGCCGTCAGTTCATCGTCACGGAAGAAGAAATACAGGTCTCCCCATTCCATCTCACGCCGTTTGATCCTGTTGGCGCGGAAGGAATCCCCGCCTCCGATGATCCTGATGTCGCGCACGTCGCGGACGCGCTGCGTCACCCTGTCCCGGATCATGCACTGTCCCTCCTCCGGGAACACGATCATGATCTGCGCCGGATCGTCGTCTCCACGCGGGACCCGCTGCGCCGTAATGCTCGCGCCGCTTTTCAGTTTCTTCACCCTGAACAGCGCCGTATGGTCTTCCGACACCGCGGCATACAGAAGGGCGGGATAGGACATACGCAGACTGTGTTTGTATCTGACCTGAGGAAGATCCTCCAGGCTCTTTTCCAACGCCTCCTCGATCCGCTTCATGACCGATTCGTCCCCGAAACGCTCCGGGTCCTCTTCTCTTCTGCGCATGATCGCCTCCTGGGCGATGCAGAAATACCCGTACGCATCCCACAGGTCCGGTTCCGTTCCGATCCCGTCCCTGTAGTAATTGCCCAGTCTCAGCGCGGCGTCGGCGAAACTGCAGCCGTAATCGCCCTGAAGGAAGAATTCTCTCGTCTTGGAGTAGACGTAGGACACGAGATTCATCGCCGCGTGCTCGTTGCGGATCACGCCTTCCCCCTTGACGAACAGGTCGGCCATCTTGTAATAGGACTCGAAATAGCCGCAGCCCATGCCGACGGTGAAATACCGCGCCGCTTCCTCGTACTGAGGCTCTCCGCCGCTGCAGCGTCCGTAATAGGCGATATAGCCCAGTGTGGTCGCGTATCTTCCGCGGTCCTCGTCCTCCACGCCCGGATGCGTCATGAGCCGGAGCATGCAGTCGCGCGACGTCTCCCAGTCGCAGCTGTAGAGCTCATCCCCGCCGTAGCAGGAGTATCCCTTGCGCTCCAGCGCCTGCCAGTAATCCTTCGCGCACATCTCCTCCACGATCCCGCGCCAGATGCCCCTGTCCCGGGACTTTCCCTGTGCACGAAACTGCGGGTCGTCCAGGCTGTCCAGCAGCGCCAGCTTCGTCATGTCGTTCCAGCGCTCCATGCATACCTCGCTGTAGTTCTCTTCCATCAGCAGCGCGAGGTCCTGCTGCATCATATCGAAATCGATGAAATCATGCCTGTCGCGTTCCACCGTCATGCCGCACTCGACGATAGACGCGATAAAGACCGCCATCGCATTGACCTGTCTGGCCTGCTGTGAAAAAACGCCGTCTTCGCTTTCGCTTTCCGCCCGGAAAGCCGCATAGCTTTCCGGATCCAGATACAGAAGATGCTCCCGGATCTCTTCGAACAGCCAAAGGCCGGCGACCCATTTTTCCGCAAGTTCCCCCGCAGCGGGGTCTTTCTCCCTCATGTTCCGGATCAGCGCTTCCAGATCCTCCCACTGAATGAAATAACGGTCGATCTCGGTTTCCTTCAGATCCCATCCAGGTGGAAGGATGCTCTCCAGGGAGCGCTCGTAACGAACGAGCTCCTTCAGCATCTGTGCCGTGATCCTGTTCTCTTCCATCTGTATCCCCCTCAAAACGCAGCAGCTGCGTACCTTTTCATTTCTCTTCCCCGTTTCCGCTTCTGATCATCTTCACCAGATTGTAGATCCCAAGGCCCAGCATCACCAGTCCGATGATCAGCCATGCCCAGCCTGAGAAGTGCCCCAGCGACAGATGCCGTCCCGCAGTGAATCCGCAGACCGCCGCCGCGAGCATATAGATCGCCATACTGACTTTATTCCTGTCCATTGCTCAGCCCTCCGTCTGTCCTTTCTTCCCGATCAGTTCCAATGCAACCTCACGCACACTGCGGTGTCTGACGGATCTGGGTTCAAAGCGCAGGACCGCATAGACACCCTGCATGACGAGCCCGGTCCCGAATGTCCCAAGCAGCGTTCCGATCCCGACCGGACCGCCCAGAAGCCATCCGGCAAGCAGCACCACCGCAAGGATCAGGATCTGAACGATCCCGATCGGCACCTTTTTCATGCGTTTTCCGATCCCTACGAGCAGAGAATCACGCGGACCGCAGCACTGCGCCGCGCGCATATAGATCCACATACCCACCGCCATGAACACGAATCCAAGGAGCATCACCAGGATCCCGAGCCAAAGATTCTCCGCCTCCGGAAGCGGATCCCATGTGTTGTACGCCTGCACAAGATTTCCCGTCAGAAGCGCGTCGATGACCGTCCCGAACCCGATCCTTTCCCTCAGCAGCAGGTCGATCCCAAGGATGATCAGCGACATGAGCGTCATTGCAAGCCCGTAATTGAGCGGCGTATGCTTCGCGATGCCCATGCCGAGGCAGTCCCACGGCGCCAGACCGATATTCGCACGAATGGTCAGATGCACGCCGAACGCAAAAACCGCGAGACCTCCCACGATCTGCAGCCATTCCAGAAAGACCTTCTTCTTCGCCAATCTCTTTTTTGCTCCTTCTTCTCTTCCTCACGGCTAATTGAAACACAGACCGGGACAGAATGCAACGCAATGCCGTTTGTCATGTATCACTGCCTCTGTTAAAATATAAAAAAAGAATAAAAAAAGAAAAGAGGGATCTGTATGAAACGCATGCTCCGGATCGCGGCTCTTCTGCTCTGCCTCATGCTCCTTGCCATGTCTGTCCTTTGCGGCTGCGCGAAAGCCACCTATAAGATCACTGTGGACGCGGCGCATAAATTCCTTGTGTATTCCTGTCCGAAACGCGCGGTCCCGGGAGAGACCGTTACGGTCGAGGTCGCCGTCGTGGAAGACGGGGACATCCACGTTGCTGTCAACGGAGATGCAGACTTCGGCCGGTTCACAAAACTCGGCGTCTATGAGTTCATCATGCCTGAGGAAGACGTCACCGTCCATGTGTGGGCGACATCAAACGGTCTGGCGTGACCGGGCTCCTCAGAAAACAAAGCGATCCGGGAAACTTCCCGGGTCGCTTTGTTTGTTCAGACACGCGCATCTGACGCGATGACCAGCGAAAAGTATCCCGCCCGGTCGGGGATCTCCCGTGCGCTGCGCCAGACCTTTTCCGTTTCTCTGCCGCAGTCTTCTGCGCCTGACGCTTCCTTTCCGCACCCCATCGCAAGATCCCTGAAACGTCCCATGCCGTCCGAAGGTTTCATCAGCACGACTGTTCCCGGCAGATCCATCACATGCCCGGCTTCCTCGACAGACGTCACGACATGCAGTGTCTCATCCCCTTCCGCGAGAGACAGATCAAGGCATGCCGCAGCCGCACAGAAGGAGGGCACTCCCGGCGCTGTCAGGACCGTACAGCCGTCTTTTTGCAGCATGCGCCGCAGATAACCGAAAGTGCTGTAGAGCGAAGGGTCGCCCAATGTGAGAAATGCTGCGTTTTTTCCCTGATTCAGGCAGTGCTTCAGTTTTTCAGCCGCCTCGCACCATGCCTTTTTCAATGCTTCTCTGTCTCTCGTCATAGGCATTGAAAGCGGGAGCACTTCTTTCCGCGCCATTTCTGGCACTGCTGCACGCGCGATCCGGTACGCGGCGGAAGCCTCCGCCGTCTCCGCCGGAACGGCGATCACATCCGCTTCACGGATCAGTCTCACCGCTTTCAGCGTCATCAGTTCCGGGTCTCCCGGACCCACACCTATACCGTACAGGATACCGCACATCTCAAACCTCCGTCCGCGGAACACATCAGTCGTCCCGCTCGTTTTTTTCTGCTTCTCCCCTGTGTTTTCTTGCCACGTCGATCCCCATGGACATCACGCTGCCGCGCCGGATCACATCCTGTCCGAACCGCTTTTTCAGCGTATCCATAGCCCTGTCGAGCTTTTCGTCACGCTCCCGCTTCTCTCTGTTTGGATCGTCAAGGAAACTCATCTGCTGTGCGCCTGCTTCCCGCGTCAGTTTCGTCGCGGCGACGCCCATGAGTCTCAGGGGCTGACGGTCTTTCCAGATTTCTTCCAGAAGCCGTTTCGACGTTTCAAAGACCGCGCGGTTCGTATCCACCGCCTCTTTCAGCGTACACTGATGCGACCGCGTTCTGAAATCCGGATACCGGATCGTGACTGAGATGCTGCACGCTCTGACTCCGTCCTCCCGCATGCGCTGCGCCACACTGTCCGACAAAGCGGCAAGGATCGTCTCCGCCGCCTCCCACGCCGTCACGTTGTCCTCCAGCGTGATCTCGTTGCTGTATCCCTTCGGTGCTTCCGGCTCGCTCAGAACGGGAGAATCATCGACCCCGTTGGCGTAGTTCCGCGCCTGAACGCTCATCTTTTCTCCCAGAAGCCGCGCAAGAAGTTCCGGATCCGCCTGCGCCAGTTCTCCGATCGTCCGGATCCGCGCCGCGTCCAGTTTCCGTACGGCAGCCTTTCCCACGAAAAGCAGATCGCCTACGGGAAGCGGCCACATTTTCTCCCGGATCTCCTCCGGGAACAGCGTATGCACTCTGTCCGGTTTCTCAAAATCGCTTGCCATCTTGGCGCAGAGCTTGCTGCGTCCGACGCCAACGTTCACAGTAAATCCGAGTTCCTCCCTGATCCTGTCCTTGATCTCATGCGCCGTGGCGATCGGATCCGGATAGATCCTGCCGGTCCCCGTCATGTCCAGAAAACACTCGTCGATGGAGAATTCCTCCACAGCGGGCGCGTACAGGCGGCAGATGTCCTTGAACGCCGCGGAGCACTGCGCGTAGAGTCTGAAGTCCGAGGGAACGACGATCAGTCCGGGGCACTTCCTCATCGCTGCCGACACCGGTTCGCCTGTCGTCACACCGTATTTCTTCGCGGGGATCGATTTCGCCACGACGATGCTGCGTCTGGACGAGGGATCGCCTCCGATGCAGGAAGGAACGAGGCGCAGATCCGCTTCGCCGCGTTTCACGCGGCGCATCGCTTCCCAGGACAGAAACGCGCTGTTCACATCCACATGAAAAATCAGTCTGTCCGTATCCGTTCCCTCCTTTTGTTTTTTCTTTATCATAGCACACGGGAAAAGAAAAACCGCATGCGCGAAACATGCGGAATTGTCCTGCAGCGTTCTTTGCCCTGTCAGCCGATCAGCTCGAGGATATAATCCTTCAGCGGCGCGAGATTCGCGACTTCAAACCGGTTCTCACCGATCACGATCGCATCTCCCTCAAAGGCGAACTCGATGATCGACTGCTCCGTCACGATCTTGATGATCAGATCGTCGTCGTCCACGCTCTTGTCCGTGATCCCGTTGATCTGCACGCCCGTCAGTTTTTCGATGATCGCAGCCATGATCACCTTGTCCGTCGTGCTTCCGGACTGGCTTCCGCCCTCGCCCGAGACTGTATAGTTGATGCTCTGGATCTTGCCGATATCCAGAAGCGAAAGCGTGTCAAACGGGTTGCCTTTGATCTTCACGGAGTCCGTGCCGCTTCCCGTATCTTCCACAGTACCTACCTGCGACGTTGTGCATCCCGCAAGCACCGCAATGCAGAGGATCAAAGCGATCCATGCTGTTTTTCTCATTTGTTTCTACCTCTTTCGTTCCCGTTGCCGTCGGGAAGATTCTGTTACGATTATGCCCCTGCGCGGCGTGATTGTCAAAAGGAAACGCTCAATAGACGGCACGGATCAGTTTCTTCTTCATCGTGTCGATCCAGTCCGAAAACGTATGTGCCGCCGGGGCGAGAAACATCAGCCCCGCGCCGACTGCGAACGCGGGAAGATAGAACCTCCAGTCCTCCTGCGCCTGCAGCATCATGACCGTTCCGCCCAGAAGGATCAGAAACCCCAGCGGACGGATCACCCAGCGGTCCAGCGTCTCCAGAACATCCAGTATCCAGCAGGTCAGCGTCATGAACACGACCAGCGGCAGCACCGCCGCTTTCAGCAGTCTGTGCCGTTTTTTCTCTCTTTCTCCCGTTATCATTTTTTAAACCCCGCTTCTTTGCATCTGTTCCCCGCTCTGTCATTCTTTCCGGAAACGGCATCATGCATGCTTTTCTGATATGTCCATCCTACAGAACCTTTGTTCGTAATTCAACAGCATTCCCATGAGGTGTCGCAACTCACCGACACCTCGCGGTTTCTATAAAAAAATCCCGCCGGAACACCGGCGGGATTCCTTTCCGTATTCGGTTCTCATGCCGTCTGTTTTCTGTTCGGCAGCGGGATCAGCACGGACGTGCGCGCTTTATACGCTTCATAATCCGTGCGTCTTTGCATATTGTGCTTTTCCATCATCGGGATCGACACCACAAGGAACAGCAGAATGATGGACAGGAATCCCAGTCCCCGGTACCACTGCCCGGGACAGCAGGCGGCGAAGTAGAGATACATCCCTGTCCAGAAAGACATTTCTCCCAGATAATTGGGATGCCTGGAATACTTCCATACGGAAATATCGCAGGTCCTGTGCTCTCCTTTGTGCTCGCGCAGGAACCGGTGTATGGCACGGTCCGAGACAAACTCCAGAAGGATCGCGGCGATCATAACAGCGGCGCCGATCAGCGAAAGCGGCGCGAAGACCGTCTCCCGGCTCGCGAACAGACCGCTCACAAGCCCCAGATACACGACGATCGTCGGAACGAAGTGCAGTCCCGTAAAGCTGATCAGGTGAAAAAGGAGCGAAGGATAACGTTTCCGGTACATCGCGTAGCGCCAGTCTTCGTTCCCGATCCCCTTATATGTCACGTACCAGTTGCCCGTCAGCCGCACAGCCCACAGCATCACGATGCAAAACAGGATCAGGGAATTGACGTTCCACAGCCGGTACCGGATCATGTTCACAAGAAGCATCACAGGCGGCGCGACGCTCCAGTACGGATCGTACACGGAAACATCCGAAAAAGCGCAGGACGCGATGAACACGATGACCGTCGCCACCGCAGTGAACACCGCAGTCGCGGCGAACATATCATCCAGAAGCAGATACGGAACGAACCCTGCCCCGAACGCGGCTGCATAGACCGCAAGATCGACCAGCATGCCTTTGTTTTTCTCTTTCATTCTCTGTATACTCCCAAAAAGAACGCCCCGGCGCTCTTGTTTTTTCAGGTGCAGATCGGCTTTTCGCCGCACAGTTCAAGCACAGCCAGCGTGAAATAATAGTCTCCGTAGATAATGGTGAAATCATGTTCCTCATCGTGATAGGCAGCCGTGCATTTTTCAAGGAGCTGATCCGTCTCAAAGGAGCGGCTCAGGCGGTCCTCCGCAAGTTTCAGGATCAGGTCCCGCGCCGCCTCATGATATGTTTCCCCGTCTGTCACGAGAGACTCCAGCTCCAGGAAACCGCATGCCATGATCGCCGCGGCGGTGGAATCCTCCCACGGGATCTCCTCCGGCTGACAGAAATCCACAGGCATGTGATCCCGTTTCTCCAGCTCCTTCAGGATATATGCGGCGACGCGCTTCGCTGTTTCAAGATAGCGTTCTTCTTTCGTGTACCGGTAACTCAGCGCGAAGCCGTACAGTGCCCATGCCTGTCCGCGCGTCCACGAGGAACCCTCGCACATGCCCTGTCCGCCCAGAGGACCTACTGTCTCTCCTGTTTCCGGGTCGAACCGCATGATATGATGCGCAGAACCGTCCTCCCGGATAAACTCACGCATCGCCATATCCGCGTGGAGCATGGCGATCGTGCGGAATCTCGGATCGTGTATCTCTTCGCTCGCCCAGTACAGAAGCGGAAGGTTCATGAGGCAGTCGATGATCGCCCATCCCGCGCGCGCTCCCGTATCGTCATTCCATGCGCGGATGAAGTTTCCCGCGGGATTGAATCTTCCCGCAAGATCCGACGCGGCAAGAAGCGCGCGGTTGCGCGCCGCTTTGTCGCCTGTCAGTTCATATCTCACGGCAGAAGTGAGCATCCACTTGAATCCCGAGTCATGATCCATTCCCTCCCAGTCCATGAAGTTCCGGTCGAGCTTCTCCTCGATCTCAACGGCACGGCCGAGGAATGTCTCCTCCTTCGACGTCTGATACAGCAGCAGCATCAGCGCGGCATAGAATCCGTTAGTCCACCAGCAGATGTTCTTTTCCGTCATGTCCTCAAATACGCCGTCCTGCGTCCTGTACGGGATCTTTCCCGCGCTGCGCGCGGATACGATCCGCTCCTTATCGATGATCCAGCTGCGGATCTCCTGCATCCTGTTTTCCTGCATATCTTCCTCCTCAGTCCTCCGCGATGCGGTACATCGCCACTTCGTCCGACTCGCGGTTCGCACCGATCACGATATCGTTTCCGCGGCTGTCCGTATATTTCATGGCGTTCGCGCATCCCGCGCCTTCGTCGATCGTTTCCATGACGTAATCCGTTCCGTCCCACAGGACCGCCGCCGTATTGCGCGTTCCCTTGCGCCAGCCAACGATCCAGGCGGGTCTGCCCAGAAGTTCACATGCCCATGTCGCATGCAGCATCTGCGTCTCCTCCCGCGGAACGGGACACGTCCACTGTTCTTCGTAGACTCCTTTTTCATTCAGATGCGCGATATGAAGTTCATCTCCGTGGAAGGGAGAGATGTATCCCAGCTCCTTCGTCCCGTCTCCGTCAAGATCAATCAGAACGGAATCCGAAGACGGCGCGGCGCACAGCTGCGTGATCTCCCATTCGGTGCTGCCCTTCTTTGGCGGCTCAAAGAGGAACGTTCCCTCCTCACATCCCACGAGTCCCGCGTCAAAGCCGTCTCTTTCGACTTTCGAAAACCCGTGGTTGCGCAGCATCCCCTCTTTGACCGGGGAAAGCTCGAGCTGATGCGCGTCATCGAACACGGAAAGATCCTCCGGCAGCGGCGCGGCGTAGCACGCGCCCGGGAAGCGCCAGTCGTCCTTGTACTCATGTCCGCTCTTCACCGTGCACGCGAACAGCCAGTTCACTCCGTCCCTCTTCAGGATCGCGAAACGGTGCACGAACGGCAGATCGCAGAGTTTGCTGACCTCCCATCCGCCTTCCTCCTTCGGCGTCGCCGTCACAATGGAGGCTTCCTTTGAATCATTGGGCGAATAGAATTTCCGGGTCGCGAGAAACTGTCCGTCGCTTCCCGGCACCTGGTCCATGGTCATGACGCCGCCGGGGCCGTCCCATACGGTCTCCAGGATCTCCCCGTCCTCGGAGAACAGATAGCAGGGATCCTGCTTTTCCGCCGCGACAAGGAAACACGGCTCTCCTTTGTACTCGAGCCGCGTGACAGCGTAGCATTTGGGCAGCCGGGCAATGACCTTCTTTTCCACTCTCATTTAAAGATCCTCTTTTCGCTTTTTCTTCTGTGTCTGCTGCGCAGGCCGTGTTCCTCGCAGAACTCCTCCGCCTTGCGCAGGTATTCCTCTCTTCTGTAACCGTAGTAGGCGCCGAGCACGCCTGCCCGCATCGCCGCTTCCCTGAAACGGCGGAACGGGTGCTTCTGATACAGCGCGTGCTGCATCTGCTCCCGCGTGTTCTCCTCCTGCCTCGACGCGTACTGCATCATGATCTCCCATTCACGCAGCTCGTCACGGGAAGGAAGCGGCAGATAATCCTCCGTCTCCTCGATCTCTTCCGATATCTCTTCGAATTCCGAAATGGCGCCGAGGAACCCGTTCGGGTTCGGTATGCTCACGACCGCGCCGGTTCTGAGATTCACAAAGCCCTGCCAGGTATCCGACGCTTCCTCGAACGCGTCCACGATATCCTCCACGACGATCATGGGTCCGGTTTCGCCGCGGAACAGCCAGAACATTTCCAGAAACTCGTCTTCAACCTCGTCGAACGGGCGCTCTCGGTACATCTTCTCCGTCACCGGGATCCGCATCCCGACCGGTTCGGGCGTCTCCTGCATTTCCAATAACCAGGCAAGATCGTACCACAGAAGCGCGTCATCGACCGCACGCACCAGCGCCGCCTCCGTCTCGGAAAGCGGACCGTCCAGAAACGCCTCCCATACCGTGTTCAGTATCTTCTCCTCCAGCTCGCTGTAGCCGGCAAGATGCTTCTTCACCGGACGCGGCACATCGGACAGATAGCATTCCGACGCGTCATGCAGAAGGCAGGCCAGCACGATCCTGTCGCTGTATCCCCGCGCTTCCGCCTCTTTCGCGCAGGCGATGGAATGCTGCGCCACGGAATAAAACATGCGCACCTGTCCGTTTCCCCTGCATATGAGGGAAAGCGCGTGCGCGATATCCCTGATCTCCAGATCCTGCGGCTTCATATCCAACGGATCCACTCTTTTTCCCGTAAATGTCGTGATCATGTTTATCCTTCCGTACATCCGAACGCGCCGCGCAGATACGAAAGATCGTCCCGGACGAGTTCCTCCGCCTCCCGCACGCTTCCGGCCTTTTTATAATAGCTCTCCAGAATGACCCAGCCGTCGAATCCGTGTTCCCGCATCGCCCGGATCACCGCATCCGGACCGCCGAAACGCGTATCCGCCCTGACCGGTGCCGGCAGATCCCCCTGCGCGGCATGCTTGAAATGCGCGTGCCGGTACAGTTCCGGATACCGCAGATACGCCCGGAGAGGATCTTTTCCCCGCGAGGAGAGGTTCTCGTTGTCGAACAGCAAAAAGAAGGCGGGCGACGTGACGCCCGAAAGGACCGTCTCATATCCTCCGTCCCAGAGGACCGACTCATACCCCGTCTCGATGCCGTAGCGCTCCCCGAGCGCGCAGGCGTATCCGATGATCTTCAGCGCCTGAATGAGCTGTGCCTCGTTTTCGATCCATCCGTCCAGAAAACTGGGAAGATGAACGCACGGCGCGTTCATCACGTACGCGGCGTACATGGCAAGCTCCACATATCTTCTGCACGCCTCTTCGTTTTCCGCAAACTGCATCCCCGTGTTGCACAGGATGTTGATCCCGAGGATGGACGGGACAAGCCCGTTTTTCTCCAGATCCTCTTTCCAGCCCAGTGCCCATCTTCGGGTGTCCGCCTCATCGCGGCACCTCTGCGCGTCAAACTCCATGCTGACCGTGTCCAGGCCCAGCGACGCCGCCCACGGACACAGCCGTTCATCGCGGAACGGCGCTTCCCATTCCGTGGTCCCGATCCCTCTGATCATTCCGTTTTCTCCTCCTGCACACAGGCGATCCACACAGGAAGCTTCTCCCGTATGGTCTCCTGCAGGATCCGCGCGTCCTGTCCGTCCACGCGCCTTCTGCGGGCAAGCATCGCGTAAAAGCGCCTGACGCAGGTGCACATATCCCGCACGTCCTGTTCTTTCGGCAGGGGCGTCTTTGTCAGGAACACATCCTGCATGAACCGCGGAAACAGACGCACACCGTCAGCGGCGCCGTATCCCCGTTCCATGATCTCCTCCAGGAAGAACGTCAGATTGGCCAGATGCCGTTCCTGCGTCCTGCTGGTAAGATCTTTTATATCCTGCTCATACAGCGCGATATCCCGCGCGTTGCGCGCGCGGATCATGGCTTTTCTCTGCTCTTCCATACGTTCTCCTCCGCCCTTTACAGATACTTGCGCACGACGCGCATGGCGTCCTTCAGCGTCTTCAGATCCTGCTTCACATGTCCCGTCTCAAGGGAATGATTCGCGTCTTCCGTAAGATACAGCGGGATCTCCAGTGCCTCGCATGCCCCGACGACGCCGTCTGTCTTCGCCCACGGATCCGCGGTCCCGTGGAAGGCGATCGCCTTTTGGGGCGTCACGAAACGGAACGTCTCCACGAGCGGCGTAAACAGGACGAGTTTTGCCTCGATCCCGTTTTCCGAAATGTAATCCGCCGCAGCCGCCGTTCCGACGCTCTTGGCAATGAACGCGATCTTTTTGTACCGGCTCCACTCCACATCCTGCAGCTGAACCGCCAGCTGGTGCTGCGCCTGGATGAAGCACTGCTGAATGAACTCCGGATCCCCCTTTTCCCCTTTCGGGAAATTCTCGAACCGGATCCGCATGACTTCGTAGTTCTTTTCCTGCGCCGTCTTGCCCGCGTAATACAAAAGGGATCTGTCACAGGTATAGCCGATCCCCGGAATGATCACCGCAAGTTTCTTTTTGTCCGACATCTGTCTCTCCTGTTCCGGCAGGCAAACCGCACGCCTGTCCGTTCCTTCTTTTTTCCATTATACCAAGAAAAGCGGCCCGCGGTGAAACTTTTCGGGTGCGCCGCGCCATCCGGGAAAAGAAAGAAGCCGTCTCAAAACACTGCGTTTCGAAACGGCTCCCTCTTTTCCTATATGGTTCTCTACACCTCGCGCGCGGACTCGTCGATCGCGCCGTAGATCGCGCGAATGGCGTCGCCGTAGCAATCATCCGGAACGCCGATCAGAAGATTCAGTTTTCCGGCTCCCTGATTGATCGTGTTGATGGGAACGCCCGCTTCCGCCAGCGCGAGCAGCACGCGCACGTTCGCGTCGCTGGAATCTGTCGCGCGCTCGCCGATCACGGCGATCATGGAGACGTTCTCCGTAAGCCCGAGATAATCCGGATCGAGCGTTTCGCGGATCTGCGCGAACACCCTGTCCTTCATCGGCGCCAGAAGATCGCTGCGGATCACCAGCGTGACCGTATCAATCCCGGTCAGATACTGCTCAAAGGGAAGTTTCAGGTTCTTCAGAATATCCAGGATCACCGCGGCGAATCCGGATTCGTCGCTTACCATGACCTTCTCCACCTGGATCACGGACATCCCTTTTCTGCCCGCCACGCCCACGATGGGATACTTGGTCTCGCCTCTGGGAAGCTTGCGCACGATGGTCGTACCCGGATCCTCCGGCCGCTCCGTATTGCGGATGTTGATGGGAACGCCAAGATCCGACACCGGAAGCACCGCGTCCGTATGCAGCACGGATGCGCCCATGTAGGAAAGGGTGCGCAGTTCACGGTAGCTCATGAACTCCACGATGCGGGGATCCTCCACGATCCTCGGATCCGCCGCGAGAAGGCCGGACACGTCCGTCCAGTTCTCATACAGTTCCGCGCCGATCGCGGCTGCCGCGAGGCTTCCCGTGACATCCGATCCGCCGCGGGTGAAGGTATGGATCCTTCCCGTCATATCCGCGCCGTAGTATCCCGCGATGACCGCGTTGCGCAGCGGTCTCAGGGACGCCGTCATCGTCCGTTTGGTGAGTTCGGCGTTCAGCTTGCCCGACTCGTCGAAGCAGACGCACCACTCCGGATCCACGAAGCTGAACCCCAGATACAGCGCAAGGATCTGCGCGTTGATGTATTCTCCGCGGCTCATGACGTATTCCATCTGCGGGTCCTTCGAAAGATGCGCACGAAGCTCTTCGATCGCCGCGTCCAGGCCAAATCCGATCCCCAGATCCGTCAGGATCTCATCGAACCGTTCTCTGATCTTTCCAAGCGTCTCTTCAAACGGTTCCCCGCGCTGCGCCTGCTCATAGCAGGCAAGAAGAAGATCCGTCACTTTGATATCCTCAGGGAAGCGTTTTCCCGGAGCGGAGGCGACGATGACGCGCCTTGCGGGATCCTGTTCGATGATCGCTTTCACTTTGCGGAACTGTCCCGCGTCCGCCAGAGACGTGCCGCCGAATTTTGCTATGACTGTTCTCATGTATCCTGTTCTGTCCTCTGTCCTTTATTTCCCGAGCACCGCGCGTCCCAGTCTGTCCGCCGTGCGCATCGCGTCCACGACGTCGTCAGGCGTGACAGGGAAGGGCATGTTGCCCATCGTATCGTTGTCCGCGCAGGCTGCCTCACCCACCGGGAGAAGATGCTCGCGCGACGTGTCCGTGACGCCCAGCTGCGCAAAGGTCACGGGAAGCCCGATCCGGATCATCCATCCCAGGAGATCGTCGAGCTCCTCCTTGGGCATATTCTCCAGCACCAGCTGCGTCAGCGTGCCGAAGTTCACCTTTTCGCCGTGCTGCATATGATGGCACTCGGCCAGTTTCGTCAGGCCGTTGTGCACGGCGTGCGCGCCCGCAAGTCCGCCGGACTCGAATCCGATGCCGGAAAGAAGCGTGTTCGCCTCGATGATCCGCTCCACCGCCTGCGTGCAGGCGCCGGCTTCGATGGCGGCCTTCGCCTTCTCGCCTTCCGCGCGCAGCGTGTCGTAGCAAAGACGCGCGATGCCCATGGCGGCGACGCCAACGTTTCCGCCCGCACACGTCGTCGCGCCGGATGCGCAGCAGGCGCGCGCCTCAAAATACGTGGCCATGGCGTCTCCCATGCCTGAAACGGTGAGCCTGAGCGGGCTCTTCGCGATGACCGCGGTATCCATCAGGACCATATTGGGGTTCTGCGGGAAGAAGAGGTATTCCTCAAACACACCTTCCGGAGAATAGATCACGGAAAGGCCGGAGCACGGCGCGTCGGTCGACGCGATGGTCGGCGCCACGATGACCGGGATATGCGCGTAATAGGCGACCGCCTTTGCCGTGTCGAAGATCTTTCCTCCGCCCACGCCGATGATCACGTCGCGGCGGTTCTCCTCCACGACCCGGACGAGCCGGTCGATCTCGGGTCTGCAGCACTCTCCGTTGAAAAACGCGAAGAGAACGTCCGCGTCCGCTTCCCCGAAACTTTCGTTGATCTGCGCGCCGAATCGGCGGTATCCGCCCTCCGAGATCAGGCACAGCGCGCTGTCTCCGAATTTCACGGCATACTCCCCGATCTCATGCATCACACCGGGGCCCTGAATATACTTTGAAGGTGAAATAAAGATGTTTTTCATACCAGTATGCCTCCCTTGCTTCTTGTGTCAGGACACCTGTCCCCTGTATTCCATGCAGAGCATCGTCAGATCGTCGAACTGCTCCGCGCCGTTCACGAAACCGTTCACGGCGGCGCGCACGTTCTTCAGAATCTCACGCGCAGGCGCGTCCGGGTCCTCGTTCAGCGCCGCGACCATCCTGTCTGTGCCGAAAAGCGCGCTGCTCTTGTCCATCGCCTCCGTTACGCCGTCCGTGTAAAGGAAGAGCTTATCTCCCTTTTCCATCTGCAGGGTGTATTCCCTGTAGCGCATGTCCTCCATGCCGCCGAGGACGAACCCGTGTCTGTCTTTATACAGTTCAAAGGAGCCGTCTCTCTTTTTCAGCGCCGGGTATTCGTGACCGGCGTTCACCGCGGTCAGTTTCCCGGTGGAGATCTCCAGGATCCCGAGCCAGACGGTGACGAACATCTGCGCCTGATTGTTGGAGCAGATCGCTTCGTTCGTCCTGTTCAGAATCTCCGCCGCCGAATTGCCCAGCATCGCGCAGCTCTGAAGGATGATCTTGGACGCCATCATGAACAGCGCCGCCGGGATCCCCTTTCCGGACACGTCTGCCATGACGAGGCAGAGATGATCCTGGTCGATCAGGAAATAGTCGTAAAAGTCCCCACCGACCTCCTTCGCAGGCTCCATCGTCCCGTACAGATCGAATTCCTCCCTGTCCGGAAACGCGGGATAAATGTGCGGAATCATGGCGCGCTGGATCTCCTCAGCGGTATTGAGCTCCGTCTGCGTCGCCGCAAGTCTCCTGCTGCGGTCATTGAAGAGGACGCAGTACATCAGGATCACCGCAAGAAGCGCCGAGCCGTACTGTGTGGCATATCCGTGCGCCCCTTTCGCGATCCCATAATGCACGATGGGGATCAGAATAAAGGAAAGAGCCACGATCTTCTGCCTGACAGGCGCGTCGCAGCGGAAAAGCTGCACGATCGTAAGCGGCGCGACGACGATCATGTACAGGTCGACCAGCCAGTAATGCGGGAGCCGCTGAAACGCCCCTGCAGCGTCCACCGTAAAACAAATGGGACGGAAAAAGTTCCATATGATGAGCAGCGACGCCGGAATGATCAGGATCCGCACGCCCCATTCCAGCCACTTCGCAAATTTCCCTTTAAATCCGAGCATCTCGCGCACAAAGCGGTAGAACCAGTACACCAGCCCGAAATCCAGCAGCTTCGTCAAGCTGTTGAGGACAAGATTCACGGTGCGAAGATGCGCCTCGCCCGAAGTGAACCATTCCCACGCGTTCACATAGAACGAAACGCTCAAAAGAACGATCAGCACGATGAAACGCCGCGTCGACTCCTCCATCAGGCTCTTTCTTGTGCCGATGCAGCCCAGAAAGAGCATCGCGCAGACGAAGGTGCCCAGCACATCCACGCCCGTGTTGTACATCGCCTTCGCCATCACATCCAGGTCTTTCAGCATCCACACCGCAAACCCGGCCGTTGCCGCCGCGATCAGAAACAGGGCGGCCATGGAGGTATATCTGATCAGCAGACTTCTTTTTTTACTCATTGCTTTCCCTCTCCCGGTTCATTCCTGTTCCTGTGCCTGCGCAAGAAGCGCCAGCCATCTGTCTTCCTCGTCCGGGAACCGGAGCCCTTCGTGGACGGTCCCGTCCTTTTCCGCGACGGTCACCAGCCAGCTCTTCCAGGACCGCTTCGACTCCACCGCCGTCAATTCCTCCAGCGGGATCTCCGCGTAGGGTCTGGGCCATGTCTTCTGCACGTAGCGGACCGGATGGATCAGGTCCGCAAAGGGATGATATCTGAACAGCACGAAACGCCTGTCCGTCAGAACGGCGTATCCGAAACGGTGTCCCCGTCGGAAATACTGGTTGCAAAGACCTTCGATTTGTATGCTTTCCCCTTCCTCCAGCATGTCCGCGATCATGGAAGCCGTCCGGTCTTTTGTATCATTCGGCATCGTCATACTCACTTTCCTCATGTTCCTGATATTCATTATACATGGTTGTATGGAAAAAGGCACACGCATACCGGACGGCACATGTCTTTTTTCCCTTTTTCGCACGGTCATCTTTCCCCGTAATCCTGTATAATGAAAGAAAACCTGCAATGAAACGGCTGTCCGGTACGTGCAAAGCTCCCGGCCGGCGAAAGGAGCGCAAATGATCAGAAACCCGATTTTCAAAGGATTCAATCCGGATCCAGCCATCTGCCGCAAGGGTCCGGACTTCTACGTTGCCGTTTCCTCCTTCGAGTGGTTCCCCGGCATTCCCGTCTATCATTCCCGCGACATGAAGCACTGGGAGCTTCTGACGCACGTTCTCACAAACGACGTCCAGGCCGATCTGCGCAGTCTTCCCTCCGCAAAGGGGATCTGGGCGCCCTGCCTGACCTACTGCGAGGCGGAAGACCTGTTCTATGTGGTCTACGGCATCATGCGCTCCACGAACGCGCGCTACTTCGACGTGGACAACTATCTTATCACCGCGAAGGACATCACCGGTCCCTGGAGCGAACCGGTCTATCTGCATTCGGCGGGGTTCGACGCCAGCATCCTGCACGACGACGACGGCAAAAAATACGTCGTCTCCATGGAATGGGAGACCCGCACGGAGTATGAAAAGCCCGGCGTCATCAGCGTGGCGGAATACGATCCCGCGGCAAAACAGATCGTCGGATATCCCAAGCGCATCTGGCGCGGCGGCACGGACCGCGGATGCATCGAAGCGCCGCATCTGACCAAGCACGCCGGCCGCTATTACATCATGTGCGCGGAAGGCGGCACCGGTTACAACCACTGCGTGACCATGGGACGCGCCGACAGCGTATGGGGTCCGTACGAAGGAGACCCCTGCAATCCCATCGTGACGAGCGTTCCCGGTGTCTCCTATGAGCGGCACGATCCCGATCATCTGAAACCCAAGTATTTCAATCCGGATTCCCCGCTGCAGAAAAGCGGGCACGGAAGCTATGTCGATCTGGAAAATGGCGAGACATGGCTCGTGCATCTTTGCGCCCGTCCCTTCGTCACGGACGATCCCGATGAGCGTCAGCGCTACCGCTGCACGCTGGGAAGAGAGACGGCGATCCAGAGAATGACCTGGACGGACGACGGCTGGCTGCGCATGGCGGACGGCTCCAATCTGGCAAAACTCGAGGTGGAGTCCTCCTCTCTCCCCGATGTTCCGATGCCGCAGCTTCCCGCAATGGACGATTTCGACGCGCCGGAGCTTCTGCCCTGCTATTACGCGCCGCGCATCAGCCCCGAAAGCTTCACGGACCTTGCGTCGCGTCCCGGCTGGCTGCGCATGCGGGGGCAGGAATCCCGCACGTCCATGAACCGGGTGAGCATCCTCGCCCGCAAACTCACGTCTGTCGACGCCGTCGTCACCACGAAGATGGAGTTCGAACCGGACATCTATCAGCACAGTGCGGGACTCATCCTCTATTACGACAACATGAACTACGTCAATCTGCGCAAGACCGTCATCGATCCCGAAAAAGGCGTCGAGATCTCCGTCGTGCAGCTGGAGAACGGTGAACGCACCGAACTTCTGGATACCAGCGTGCCCGCGCCGGAGGGCCCCGTCTGGATGCGTCTTGAGATCCGCGGCCGCGAGAGCCGGTTCTTCTGGAGCGCGGACGGCGAAACGTACACCGCGATCGGCCCCGTTTTCGACACCAGTAAATTCTCCGACGAGTACTGCCGCTACGGGGAGTTCACCGGCGCGTTCGTCGGGCTCACCTGCTCAGACCGCATGTTCCGCCGCAAGACCGCTGACTTCGATTTCTTCGAATACATCGCAAACGAAGACGCCCCCGTCGAATGACCTGTGCGCAGCCGGCCCTCCGGGGCCTGCTGCGTTCCGATATGAGAAAGGATCCGTATGAAAAACGCCGAATACTATCTGCGGTACCTTGTGGAAGAGATCCACACGACCGTCGTCGCCACCGTGGATGACGACGGGCTTCCCGTTACCGCCGCGATCGATATGATGGACTGCGACGCGGACAGTCTCTATTTTCTGACCGCGAAAGGAAAAGGGTTCTACGACCGCCTCGTGAAGCGCGGCTTCCTCGCGCTTACTGCGCTCAGCGGCGGAGACACGCTGTCCAGCGCCGCGCTTTCAATTCGCGGAAACGTACGCGAGCTCGGATCCGGAAAGATCCCGGATCTGTTTGAAAAGAATCCGTATATGCGCAGCATCTATCCGACGGAGGAATCCATGCGCGCGCTGACCGTTTTTCAGATCTATGAAGGAACCGGAGAATGGTTCGACCTTTCGAAAAAGCCGATCGAACGCGTCTCCTTCTCCTTCGGGGGCGCAAAAAAGAAACCGGAAGGTTATTTCATCGGCAGAAACTGCACCGGATGCGGACGATGCGTCGGGGCGTGTCCCCAGTCATGCATCGACACACGGAACATTCCGTACGCGATCCTGCAGGATCACTGCCTGCGCTGCGGGAACTGTCTTGCCGCCTGTCCGTCCGGCGCTGTGGAAAGAAGGTAGTTTATGAACGAACAGTTTACACAGGACCGTCGTCTGGATTATCTGGTCGAACAGTTCAAGGAAGATTCCGTGCAGTACCGGGGTTTTGTCACCCCGCAGGATACAGCCGGTAAAAGGAGGCTCCTGCGTTCCCTCATGAACATCCGCATGCCGGGAAAACTGCCCGAAGACGTTCTGGGCGTACAGGACGATTATCTGCGGGAACGGATCCGGGAAAACGGGATCGTTACTCTTTCGGATATCCCGCCTCTTTCCGCTTCCGGCAGCAGACATCCCTTTGCGGACAGGATCTCCGTCTGGCAGGGAGATATCACGCGGCTTGCGGCCGACGCGATCGTGAATGCCGCCAACTCCCAGATGCTCGGCTGCTTCGTCCCCATGCACACCTGCATCGACAACTGCATCCACACGTATGCGGGCATCCAGCTGCGGGCGGAATGCGCGCGGAGGATGCACGCGCTTCGGGAAAAGTACGGTCCGGAGTACGAACAGCCCACCGCTGTTCCGATGCTGACGGACGGGTACAATCTTCCGGCGAAGCATGTGATCCACATCGTAGGACCCGTCGTATCTGGCGCACTGACGGCGGAACTGAAGCAGGATCTTGCGGACTGCTACCGGAACACGCTCGATCTGTGTGAAGAAAGCGGCATCCGTTCCGTGGCCTTCTGCTGCATCTCCACCGGCGTTTTCCGCTTCCCGAACAGACAGGCGGCGAAGATCGCCGTTCAAACCGTCACAGACTGGCTCGCGGCGCATCCCGGCGCCGTGGACAGAGTGATCTTCAACGTATTCAAAGACGAGGACAAGAAATACTATGAACAGGAACTCAACTGAACTTCCGAACGGTTATATGGAAACCATCCGGAAAGGAATCGGCGGTGTGCGGCGCTTCCGGGGCGGAATGACGCCGGGAACGCTCTCCCGCGAAGAATCCATCGCCCGGCTGAAAGCGGAGCTCGCCACGACGGACGCCGTCGTGATCGGTGCAGGCGCGGGGCTTTCCACCGCTGCGGGATTCATCTATACCGGAGAACGGTTCGAAAAATGGTTTCCCGACTTCATCCGTGCCTACGGGATCCGGGACATGTACTCCGGTGGCTTTTACCCCTACCCCTCCAAAGAGATCTTCTGGGCATACTGGGCGCGTTACATCTATATCAACCGGTATCTGGATCCTCCCAAGCCCGTCTATGAGGATCTGCTCTCCCTTGTCAGAAACAGGGAGTATTTCGTCATTACGACGAACGTGGATCACTGCTTCCAGAAGGCGGGATTCGACAAGTCCCGGCTTTTCTACACACAGGGCGATTACGGTCTTTTCCAGAGCACGGATCCGCGGAACCGGAAAACCTATGACAATGAGGAGTGGGTCCTGCAGGCGATGCAGGCGCAGGGCTTCCAAAAGAACGCGGACGGATCGTTCGGGATGCCGGAGGACGGCGATATCCGGATGGAGATCCCTTCCGGGCTGATCCCGAAGTGTCCGGACGACGGATCGGATCTGACGATGAATCTCAGATCGGATGATTCCTTCGTGGAGGACGAAGGCTGGAAAAAGGCGTCCGCGGCTTATTCGCAGTTTCTGAAAACATACGGCGGACGGCGCGTGCTCTTCCTCGAGATCGGCGTCGGAATGAACACGCCTGTCATTATCAAGTACCCGTTCTGGCAGATGACGCACGACAATCCCAGAGCGGTATACGCCTGTCTCAATTACGGTGAAGCGTACGCTCCCGAGCAGATCGCGCGGCAGTCCGTCTGCATCGACGGGGACAGCGCGGAAGCGATCAGCCTGCTCCTTCAAACCGGCGGAAAGCGCTTCTGAAAAAAGTCATATGCAAAACACGTCACGGAGCACAAGTCCGTGACGTGTTTTGCTTGTTTGCGGCTGTTATCCGAGCGCCACATCCAGCGCCATCATGAGACTGAATCCCACGGCGAACGCCACGACTCCGATATTGGAATGCTCGCCCGCGGACATATCCGGAATGAGATCCTCCACGACCACGTAGAGCATAGCTCCCGCCGCGAAGGAAAGCAGATACGGCATTGCGGGCACGACCATGTGTGCGATCACGACCGTCAGGCCTCCGAAGAGCGGCTCCACCGCGCCGGACAGAACGCCGAGAAGAAACGATCCGCTCTTTTTCTTCCCCTCCGCGTAGAGCGGCATGGAGATGATCGCGCCTTCCGGGAAGTTCTGGATGGCGATGCCGAGAGCCAGCGCCAGCGCGCCGCCCGCAGTGATCCCGCCTGAACCCGTAAGAAGCCCGGCATAGACGACGCCGACCGCCATTCCCTCGGGGATATTATGCAGCGTCACGGCAAGGACCATCATGACCGTGCGCGTAAACCGGCTCCTCGGTCCTTCCGCCTGCCCGATCCCGAGATGCAGATGCGGGATGACGCGGTCCAGCAGAAGCAGAAACAGAACGCCGGCCCAGAAGCCCGCAAACGCCGGCAGAAACGCCCATCTTCCCATGCCCTGCGACTGATCGATCGCGGGCACGATGAGGCTCCAGATCGACGCGGCGACCATCACACCCGCCGCGAATCCCGTCAGCGCGCGCTGCACACCCTTCTTCAGATCCTTTTTCAGGAAAAACACACAGGCAGCGCCCGCCGCCGTTCCGAGAAAAGGTATCAGCAGTCCGATCAGTGCCGCATTCATTTTTTCCGCCATCCTGCTCTTTTCTCATACGGTTCAAACTTCACATCCGAACAGGTGTATCCCGTTGCGTTGACTGCCGCAGCCAGCGCTTCGGCGTCCGGTTCCTCCTGTGACAAAAAAGAGGCCTCTTTATGCATCCTGGAGGCCTTGACCTTTTTCGCGGAAGGGACCGTTTTCCGGATCACGTCACAGATGTGCGCCTCGCACATCCCGCACATCATTCCATCCACCTTCATCGTCGTTCTGATCATGTCTTCTGTTTCCTCCTGATGTCTGTGCCGTATTGTTAGAATTAACTAACATCATTATAACACAGAATCACCGTTCCTGGGCAAGAATCATCTGAGATCCTGTTTATCAAAAAAAAAAGAAGGGCAGCTCGGGGCACCCTCCGCAAGGAAGGTACTTTGAGGTGGTAATTACCGACTCAAAAGGATATGAAATGGGCGTGACCGCTATGGTCACGCCCGTTTTGTCGCCATGCTCCAGATTTTGGGGGCAAAATCCGATGCTCGTTGCTACTGTGGACAAAGAGCCTGTCTCAGCAAGCATTCAAGACTACGGCACAAGCTGCACCCTCAATCAGTTATTTGATTGAAATGACCTCACGGGAGCACTCCGGGGTATATCCCTCGCTGTCTTCCCATTCCTCATAAAAATCGGCAAGTGGGGTGAATTGCTTTATAAGCTCATAACCCCGGCGTATGGTAATCATCTCCGAAAACCATGTGCCTATTTCAAAGGATACCTCGTTGCCACTGGCAAGATGGAATATGACGCCCTTTGTTGAGAGCATTTCCTTCTGCTCTCCATCATGTGCTACCGATTCACGGTCGTTTACCACATCAATGCTGACGATGGTATCCTGCACGGGAGTATCAATCATCTGCCCGCCTTCCATCATGCTGACGATTTCACTGAGCTGACAAGGTACGAGTCTCATAACGGCAACATCGTCATCATGGAAAAACCGTTGGACAGCTTCCAGACCGCTTGTCATTTTGTAGGTGTCGCCACCGATGCGAAATCCTACAATCCCGAACACATTGGGTGTGAAAACGAACGGGTCGCAGGAATAATGCTCAAAGGATTTGCCTATCATGCTTTTGAGCATGTCCATAGTTGCGCTGTCAAATCTAATATCAACCATAATTAGTCCTCCACGAAATGAATCTTTTGCTTTTTTATGCCGCCAGTATGAGAGCTGCTACTAATATTGATTTCTACGACCGGGCCGCCATCAGATGTTGATACCCTGCGCCATATGATGATCGTCCCATCGGCCATTTGAGTGATTCTCCGATCCCCGTTTGCGTAGATCTTCTCCACGCCCCCGTAAGCAATCCTGTCATAGAAATCCTTGGCTGTGCCCAACGGATCGGCTGATGCAATATTTCTGGTCTTATTACCGGTGCTGGGGCTATTTACGCCGAAGCGCCCATTGCGATATGGATATTTTGATGCTGTCGGCAAAATATTCTGCCCAACGCTCCGATAATACGCAGCGTTTCCCTTATATGTCGTCCCCATATCACGCGCCCTCCTTTAGGTGGGTGCGTTCAAACTGACTGGCATAGCGGTGAAATTCAACTTGACCGTCATACTCTCCGAAGATCTCATCCGGCATATACCCGTGGACAAGCACGATTTTCGGCTGAATCACGTCCAGCATGGCACCGAGACCCGTCTTGAACATCCGGCGTTCCTCTCTGGAGGTAATGCAGCCGTGTGTGCTGACAGAAACCATTGCCCCGTGCGGAACGCCAAGAAAACAGTAATCGAAGCTGCTTTCGTCGCTCCACCGTACATTGGGGATGACCGGAATGCCGTTCTTCTGGAGATAGAAACCGACGGCCCTATTCATGTAAGTATTGGCCTGCTGCAAGCATGGGGACTGGCCGATCATTAAGGTGCAGTCCGGTGTGATGACACCATCGTACAGCTTCAATAGGTCAATATACTGATCCGTAGCCGTCAGCACCCGCGAGAACTCCCTATCATGCATATAGAAGTGGACATACTGTCGCTTGTTGGGACACTTCCGCGCTTTGGTGAATGGGATCATATCACGCGGGACTTGCACGTTGTCGAGATCCATCAGCATCGGGATCCCCGGCGCACCTACTATCGTAGCGCCCTCTGTCAGTCGCTCTTGGAAACCGTCATCGAATATAGTTTTTCTGCATCTCATATAGATACCTCGTATAGTGATTGGAGTAGTACATGGTACAACCCTCCCATCTGCGCATAAAACAGGGCAATCGCGCTTCGTTAGTAAGATTTTGCCCTGAGTCTTGCGCTCCAAGGTATCTCATATCGAGATGTCCTATCACGAATAGAGATACCCGGAGCGTGTTGCAAGGATTTTGTCAATACCCAATTTACAAAAATATTGATTTTCTCTCCGAATATCACTATACTGATATTGTCCTATCACGAATAGAGATATTCGGAGAAACGGCGCTGTTGTGATTGCTGGTAACAGTCACAGCGGCGCTTTTTCTTGTTTACACACAAGCATACGCATTCCCCCTTTCAATTTTACGCCACATCGAACAGGCGAAGCAGCCTGACTTCATATTCCGTATAGTCCTTGCCCCCAAAGGCCAGCCACTTCTGGTAATACTCCATAGCGTAACAGGCAGCCTCAAAGCTGATGTTGAACACATCGGCAATTTCCTCCGGCAATTCCGGCTTGATCCGATGGATCAAGGGCGGTGGAGTAGCCGCATATTTTGCGAAAAAGTTTGCCTCGGCTTCTTCTTCATCGGATTCGCCTTGATGATCCAACACGCAGTGACCAATTTCGTGAAGGATGGTCATATTCGTGCGCTCATAGGAAATGCCCTCGCCGTCATTGTAGTAGATAAGGTCGTTGCCAGATGGATCCTCCATGTAGAAACCATCTGTGCTGACCTTCATTGCTGCTGACCGTTGCTTTTCCGTCAGAGCCGAGTAAGGGATGACGGAAATTCCCATCTTATATGCCAGTTCGAAGCCACTTATGGGAATACATCGGACGTCATAGCGTTCAAAGAGGGCGACGACCTCCCCTTTGATGAACTCATACTGTTTGTCGGACAATCTCATGCGGTATCAGCCCTCCCGGTCACCGAGCAGAATGCTCAAAATCTCTCTTTTCTCGGCGGTAGTCATCTGATCCACATTGCGGGCAATCAGTCTTTTGGCGTAGCCGATTTCGTCAACATAGCTCTGGGGGACACCCTCCATCAAGTATTCCGATGTAGTACCGAGAGCCATTGCGATCCGGGCGAGAACAGAGGAACGAGGGGTGCGATCCCCTTTGATATAGTGGGACATGGCCGCTTCTGTGACCTCGGCCTTTTCTGCCAACTCTTTTTGCGTCATGCGTCGGGCTTTGAGCAATTCTTCCAGCCTTACGCTGAAAGAGTTTCTTTCTGTGCTCATGGTCATCCTCCTTTCAGATTTCCCTGATATTATAACCAATAGTTGCTGTTTTGTCAAGTGTTATACGAAATATTGTGCCTGTACATCTATCGAAGCACAAGATATAGGCCGCCGTTAGGTAATGATATTTTGTGCCGTATCTAGATCGGATACGGATTGGATTTTTAACAAGACAAAGGAGGTACTTCCTTACGAAGTGCCTCCTTCCCTTCCCTTTTTTCTGTTTTCAGCTTTCTCAGAGCACAACGCCCTTGACCAGAATCACATTTCCGTACTGGCGCTCCTCACCGGTCTGGATCACACAGTACGCCTTCTTCGCGCGCTCATAGAAGCTGAAGCGCTCGATCTTGGTCAGCGGTCCGCACACGGCGCCGAACTCATCCCAGATCGCAGGCACGGGCATGCCCTTCGCCTTGTCCGAATCCGTCATGTCCATGATCACGGCGGGATCGTCCGTATAGGTATCCAGCGGGAAGACGCTCATCACCGCTTTCGTCACCGTCGCCGCGTCGATCCCCGGCATGCGGATCAGGCGCTTCGCGCACGTCTCCGCCGGAAAATTCGCGTCGGCGATCACGATCTCGTCCCCGTGTCCCATATCGCAGAGGTTCTTCAGAAGATCCCCCGTCAGCAGTTTGTCGATTCCTTTGAGCATAGTACATACCTTCCGTTCCTTTTTTCTGATTATACGGAAGCGGCGATATGGCGGTCAAGAAAAGGGAAACGCGTCTTCACCGTTTCTTTGCGTCTTTTTTCTGTTTTCGGGCACGGAAAACGTGTATACTTACAGTAAGATTTTGAATGATCGGCAAAACAAAATATCTGTTTCACGGAAAGGATCTGATCGCAATGATGCATCTTGCCGTCGACATCGGCGCCTCCAGCGGGCGCCACATACTGGGATGGCTGGAGGACGGAACGATCCGTCTGAAGGAAATCTACCGCTTTGAGAACCGGCTCATAGAGAAAAACGGGCACCTGTGCTGGGATATAGACAGGCTCTTTGACGAGATCCTGAACGGCATCCGCGCCGTGCGCGAGGCGGGTTACGCCCCTGAAACGATGGGCATCGACACCTGGGGCGTGGACTACGTGCTTCTGGATGAACAGGGCGAACGCATCGGCGACGCCGTCGCCTACCGCGACAGCCGCACAGACGGCATCCGCGAGAAAATGGAACAGGAGAACGGCTATTCCTTCGCCGCGCACTACGCCGCAACGGGGATACAGTATCTGCGTTTCAACACCGTCTATCAGCTGGAGGCCTTCCGAAGGGAGCATCCGGAGGACATGGCGCGCGCCGCGCATCTTCTGATGGTGCCGGACTATCTGCATTATCTGCTCACGGGAAAGATCACGCAGGAATACACGAACGCCACCACGACCACGCTGGTCAACGCGCGTACGCATGACTGGGACTTCGATCTCATCGATTCCCTCGGCTTCCCCCGCCGTATCTTCCCGAAGATCCTTCCGACCGGTTCCGTGATCGGGACCTTCCGGGACGATATCCGCGAAAAGACCGGACTCGATATGCGCGTCATCCTGCCCGCAACGCACGACACGGGAAGCGCGTACATCTCCGTTCCCGCCAAGGAGGCGCCGTCCGTCTTCCTTTCCAGCGGCACCTGGTCCCTGCTTGGCACGGAAAACCTCGAACCGATCACGAGCGAGGAAAGCATGAAAGCCAACTTCACCAACGAGGGCGGCTACGAATACCGCTTCCGCTATCTCAAGAACATCATGGGACTGTGGATGATCCAGAGCATCCGCCGCGAGCTGGGAGAAGCGCTGGGCGAGCGTCCCTCCTTCCCCGCTCTCATCGAGGCCGCAAAAGGCGCGAAGCATTTCCCGTCCCTGGTGGACGTCGACGACGACCGGTTCCTGGCGCCGCCTTCCATGATCGGCGCAGTCAAGGACGCCTGCCGCGAATCCGGACAGCCCGTTCCCGAGGCCACGGGCGAAGTGATGCAGACGGTCTATAATTCCCTCGCGGACGATTACCGGCGCGCGATCGAGAACATGGCGCAGATCACCGGAAAGAAGTTCGAAGCCGTCAACATCGTAGGCGGCGGCAGCCAGGACATGTATCTCAACCAGATGACGGCCAACGCGACGGGGCTTCCGGTATTCGCCGGCCCCACGGAAGGCACCGCGCTGGGCAACATTATCGTGCAGATGATCACGGAAAAAGAGATCGCGGACCTCTCCGAGGCGCGTCATCTCATCCGTCACAGTTTTGATATCAAGGAGGTTCAACCAAAATGACGATCCAGGATGTGAAATTCGTACAGGGCTTCATCCGCCTGTGCAACGACGGCTGGCTGCAGGGATGGCACGAGAGAAACGGCGGAAATCTGTCCTACCGCATCCGTCCCCAGGAAGTGGCCGAGGTGCGTCCCTTCCTTCATGAGCCCGGCGAATGGCGCCCCATCGGCACCAGCGTGCCGGAATTGTCCGGTGAGTTCTTCATGGTTACCGGAAGCGGAAAATACTTCCAGAACGTCGCCCTCGATCCGGAGGATACCTGCTGCATACTCGAGGTGGACGACAGCGGCGAGAACTACCGCATCCACTGGGGTCTGTGCAACGGCGGGCGTCCCACCAGCGAACTTCCCAGCCACCTCATGAATCACGAGGTCAAAAAGATTCTCTCCGGCGGAAAGCACCGCGTGATCTACCACGCGCATCCAGCTAACATCATCGCGCTGACCTTCGTGCTTCCTCTGTCTGATGAGGTCTTCACCCGCGAACTTTGGGAAATGATGACGGAATGCCCCGTGATCTTCCCCGACGGCGTCGGCGTCATCGAGTGGATGGTACCCGGCGGACGGGCCATCGCCGTCAGGACCAGCGAACTCATGAAGAAATACGACGTGGCGATCTGGGCGCATCACGGCATGTTTGCTTCGGGCGACACCTTCGACAACACGTTCGGTCTCTTCCACGCCGTGGAGAAGGCCGCCGAGATCATGGTGAAAGTGATCTCCATGACCGGCGGAACGAAGCGCCAGACCATTCAGCCGCAGGATTTCCGCGACCTAGCGGTGGATTTCGATCTCACGCTGCCCGAACGTTTCCTGTACGAAAAGAAAGATTAAGGAGAATCCCCATGTTAGTTGAGACCAAAGCTAGAGTCGGCGTATTCGCCATCGCAAACGGACCCTATCTGCCCCAGTTCCCGTCCCTCGTTCCGGAATTCAACGCGCAGTACGCCGCGTTCAAGGAAATGATCCCGGACACGGTCGAGATCATCGACGGCGGATTCATCACCACGAAGGAGGAGGCGCAGGAAGCCGGTAACCGGTTCCGCGCTGCGGACGTCGATCTGGTCTTCCTCCAGATGCTGACCTATTCCACTTCCCTGAACATGCTCCCCGCCGTGCGCGATCTGGACGTGCCCGTCGTCATCGTCAACATCCAGAAGCTGAAAGCGCTGGACTACGATCACACGGACATCGCGTCCTGGCTGGGCGAGGGCTACGCCTGCGGCGCAGTGGGAGAAGTCACGGCGGACCTCAACCGCTACGGCAAGCGCCACGCCGTCATCACGGGCGTCGTGGAAGGCGGAGATCCCGAAGTTCAGTATGAGATCGAGGACTGGTGCCGCGCCGCGCAGGTGCGCCGCCGCTTCCGCGACACGAACATCGCGCAGATCGGACGCCCCTATCCCGGCATGATGGACCTGTATATAGACGAGTCCAACCTCTACAGAAGGATGTTCGTCTATACGAAACAGTTCGACTGGGAGAAGATGTGGGCGATCGCAGACGACATCACGGACGAAGACGCGATCCGCGCCAAGGCGCAGGACATCCTCGACACCTTCGATATCGAGGGCGGCGGCACGATCGAAAAGGTCTGGGATATGGCCAAGTACGTCGTCGCATTCGAAAAGTGGGTCAAGGACGAGCAGCTGGGCATGATCGCCTCGCACTATGACGGCTTCGCCAAGGGCCAGGCCGGCAAACTGGACAGCATGCTGATCCCCGCGTTCTCCATGCTGATCAAGCAGGGCACCGCATGCGCCGTAGAAGGCGACATGAAGGTCGCCATGGGCATGAGCATCCTCAAGACGATCTCAGGCATGGGACAGCTTGCCGAGATGTATTCCATCGATTTCAACGACGACATCGCGATCATCGGACACAGCGGCTCCGGCGACGCGAATATCAGCGCGAAGAAGCCCACCATGAAGATCGTTCCGGTCTTCCACGGAAAGACCGGCGGCGGATATCTTACGCAGTTCTATCCGCACCTTGGACCTGTGACCTATCTTGCGATCACACAGGACGGAGACGGAAACTTCCGGTTCATCGTCGCGGAAGGCGTGAACGAAGACGGAAAGATCCTGTCCATCGGAGATACCAACATGCGCACGCGCTTCACCTGCGGCGCGCGGGATTTCATGAACAGATGGAGCGAAGCAGGCCCCACCCATCACTTTGCGGCTGCGTCGGGAAGGCATATCGATACGCTGATCAAAGTCGCGAAGATCCTCAATGTCCCCATCGAGATCATCACAAGATAACACCCAATACAAAAACACGAGGCATATCAAAACAGTTTTTGACTGGACTTGATATGCCTCGTGTTTCTATCAGTATTCGTTTCGAAAACGATGTTAAAATATATCAAATAAGTTATACTGCATCAAGAATCGGTCCTAGCAACGTATTCTGTTTTTTCTTAAACGTGAAGGTCAAAACCAATGGTCTGCGTAAGCTTTAAGAAATCCATCAACAGTCATTTCAAACTCAATACGTGAAACAACACTTACCCCTAAGGGATTTACAAATTCAACTTCTTCCTCACAATCTGTGTTGTTCCATGATACTTCAACAGAATCACCAACCAGTTGGAAATACACATCAGCAAGAATTGCCCCTGAAGAAGCAGGATGCCACCTGTGTCTCACATTCCATGCATCCAACTCATCATAATACGCATCAAAATCATCTATATTTTCAGAGTCAAAATCTCTTGCATTGATATCCTTCTCTGCAGCATATCGACCATCTGTTTGCACTGGATACGGGTCTTCTTCCATTGTGTTAAGATAGTTTCTCAACCACTCAACAAGTTCATCAAGATTCCATTTGGTTGTTAGCACATGTCCGCCCTGTTTGAACGCAAGAATATTATTATTTCGAATGTAAACAGCTATTTCTGTTTCATGCGTATCATCAAAAAAAGCATACTCAACTGCAAAATCTGATTTGTTGCCAATAATACTGTTGGTCATATTTATCTTTTTCCTTTCCGGAAACGCTATCTCAAAATGAAATCGTTGTGAGATGACATCAAATATCGTTTATATAGCTTATTATTCTGTGCGTCCCAGCCGCTCTTCTTCCTTCTTTCTGTTCCACAGAGCGTCCACCCTGACTTCTTTCCCCTCTGTGATCCGCCTGAAATTCTCAATGTGCTTGAGCACGATGGGGACAGACGGAATGAGCAGTATCAGCGCTCCGATCAGATCCCTCGTGCGCCAGAAGTACAGAACCGGAAACACGACCGACATGGTCGGCGCGACAAAGCAGATGTAATGCGATACGAACGCGATCACTGCCGCCGCAAAGAGCAGGATCAGGAACCATTTCCAGTTCCAGGCGAGGATCACGCCGCCAAGGCTCGCAAGTCCTTTTCCGCCATGAAATCCGAGAAGGACCGGAAACATATGCCCGATGATACAGGCAACGCCGCCGATCGGCTGCGCTGCCGCAAGGTCCGGGAACAGCGCATGACAGATCCTGCAGGCAAGAAATGCCTTGAAGATATCCAGCAGCGCCGTCAGAAAGAATGCCCATTTCCCGGCAATGATGAATGCGTTGGAAGCGCCGGCGTTCCCGGAACCTGTCTTACGCACGTCCTTGCCTTTGCTTTTCCCGATCAGATAGGAAGGACTGAAGTTCCCCATCATATATCCGATGATCACACACATCACGATCTGCTGTAAGATTCGCAACAATGACACCCCCTCTGATTCCGTTTGTTTCTCCTTACATGATACTCCCCCGCCTCTTTTTTTGCAAAACTGGCAGCCGTTACCCGCGTCTCCTTGATGCGCACGGCGGCATACGGGTATAATAAGCACAACAAAGATCAGGCACAAATAAAGGAGGGGTTTCCATGTCCCGGATACTGAATTACGGCATGGTCGGCGGCGGTCCCGGCGCGTTCATCGGGCACGCACACCGGCATTCCGTCGCGCTGGACGAGAGCGCGAAGCTCGTTGCGGGGTGCTTTTCCCGTGATCATGAAAAATGCCTGCGGCAGGGAGAGGAACTGCATCTTTCCCCGGACCGCTGCTACACATCCTATCTTGAGATGGCGCAGAAGGAAGCCGCCCGCGAAGACGGGATCGACTTCGTCACCGTCGTCACACCGAACAGTTCCCACTATGAGATCTGCAAAGCGTTTCTCGAAGCCGGCATCCATGTCGCCTGCGACAAACCCGTCACGGTCTCCTTCGCGCAGGCACAGGAGCTGCGTGATCTGGCGCGTGAAAAGGGTCTGCTTTTCATGGTCACCTACACTTATACCGGTCACGTGACCGCAAAATATGTCGGCGATCTTGTCCGAAGCGGCGGGATCGGTGATGTGCGCATGGTCATGGCGGAATATCCGCAGGGCTGGCTCGCCTTCCCCGAAAACGACGGCGGATGGCGCAGCGATCCGGCCTTCTCCGGCCCCGTGAACTGTCTGGGCGACCTGGGAACGCATGTGGAGAACATCATCGCCACCATGACGGGGCTGAAGATCCGGCGCGTTCTGGCCAAAATGGACAAAAAAGTCGAGGGACACATTCTGGACGACAACGACTCCATCCTCGTGGAGTATGATACCGGCGCATCCGGCATCTACTGGGTCTCTCAGATCGCGGTAGGCTCGGACAACAGTCTAAAAGTACGGATCTATGGAAGCCGGGGCACGGTCCTCTGGGAACAGGAGTCCCCTGAAAAGGTCACGGTGATCGACGCGGACAAAACGGTGCGCGAGATCCACCGCGGACACGCCTGCGTCACAAAGCATGCTGCGGGATACACCCGCCTTCCCGCGGGACATCCGGAAGGCTGGTATGAAGCCATGGCGAACCTGTACCACAGTTTCACCGCCTGTGTGAACGCGAAGAAGGACGGGACCTTCACAGATGATATGATCGACTTCCCCACCATAGAAGACGGCGCGCACGGGCTCGCGTTCGTGGAAGCCTGCCTGAAGAGTACGGAAAACGGGAACACCTGGATCCCGGTCGAAGCGTAAGGAGCACAGCATGGCAAGACCTGTCGTATTATTCACACTTCAGTGGAGCGATCTTCCCCTGCGGGAGGTATGCCGTCTTGCCCGTGAGATGGGCTACGACGGACTGGAGCTGTCCGCAAAACACGTGGATATCCCGCGCGCCGCGCAGGATGCGGCCTACGCGCAGTCGATACTGGATCTTTTGGAAGAATACAGTCTCGACTGCTGGTCGCTCAGCAATCACTTCGCGGGTCAGTGCGTCACGGACGCGCTGAGCGGCGTCTACGAACCGCGTCTTGATTCCCTCGCGCCGAAGGATCTCAAAGGTGATCCCGATGCGATCCGCGCCTGGGCAGCAAACGAAATGAAGCTGACAGCACACGCGGCAAAAGCGCTTGGGATCGGCACGGTGACGTTTTTTACCGGTTCTCCCGTCTGGCGCTGGTGGTACGCCTTTCCCGACGTTTCAAAGGAAATGATCGAGGACGGTTACCGGAAGGTGAAGGAACTCTGGTCCCCCGTCATGGATGAATTTGACGCCTGCGGCGTTCGGCTTGCGCTTGAAGTCCATCCCACGGAGATCGCCTTCGACTACTGGAGCACCAAAAAACTCCTGGATGTCTTCGACAGGCGGGTCACTCTCGGTATCAACTTCGATCCCAGTCATCTCCTGTGGCAGGGCGTGGATCCCGCCGTATTCGCGCTGGATTTCGCCGACAGGATCTATCATGTGCACATCAAGGACACGAAACTTCACCTGGACGGCCGAAACGGTCTCCTTGGTTCGCATCTTCCTTTCGGCGATCCGCGCCGCGGCTGGAACTTCGTTTCCGCGGGACACGGGGACGTGGACTTTGACGGGATCATCCGCGCGCTGAACGCCGGCGGTTACGGCGGTCCTCTGTCCGTGGAGTGGGAGGACAACGGGATGGACCGCGTCTTCGGCGCTCGCGAAGCCTGCCTCTTCACGAAAAAGATCAACTTCTCTCCATCCGGAGCTTCATTTGACGCTGTGTTCGCTCCGGAAGGCGGGAAAAAACCGTGAGAACGGCTCCGGCGGGATCTTTTTCTCCCGGATCGGTCCTTTCCCGTTTTCTCAGGAAAGAGTTTATGCTATAACGAAAGGGACTCAGTCAACGAAGGAAACCTGCATGAAACATAAAGTCAGACTTACCGTTTTGGACAAAAAGCTCTATCCGGAGCTTCAGCAGCAGTACTGCGCCGATCCTGCATCCGGCGCCTGTCCCTGTTATAATGTCGGAGATGTCTTCGAGTTTTACCGCGACGGCGACCGTGACGACTTCTGGCGTTGCGGGATCAATACGCTCGTTCAGACGACCGCCGATCCTGCAACGGTCGCAGGCGGACCCGGCATGCCGCACTGCTCCGAGCTGTGGGACGCCATTGCGCGGTATATCTACACCGGTCTTCAGGGCGGTTCCATCATGAAGGGCTGGATGGCCAAAGAAAATGAAATGATCACCTGCTGTTCCGACGGAACGCGCCCCGTGATCTTCAAAATCGAACGGATCGACTATGAGGATTGAACGGTCCGCATCGGTCCTGTTACGAAAGAAAGGAATAACTGCATGAAAACGATGATCATCAACGCAAGTCCGCGTAAAAATTGGAATACCTCGCAGCTTCTGAAGGAAGCGGCGAAAGGCGCCGAGTCTTCAGGCGCCGAGGTCGAATACGTTGATCTTTACGACCTGTCCTTCACCGGATGCCGTTCCTGTCTCGCCTGCAAACGTCAGGGAGCCGAACGATGCAAATGCTACTGGAAAGACGACCTTTCCCCTCTGATCGATCGGATCCTTGCATCCGACGCGCTGATCATCGGTACGCCGATTTACTTCGGAGAGGCGACGAGCGGATTCCGCGCGCTGATGGAGCGCCTTCTTTTCTGCATCATGTCCTATGACGGCAACGGAGCCTACTTCCAGGGCAAGATCAAAACAGGGATCCTCTATACGATGAACGCGCCTGCGGAATACTATGAGGCTGCGATGCGGCAGTCTCTGCGCAGCATGGAGAATCTGATCGGCATTCTGCTCAAGGGCGGCGTGCGCACCTATGCTGCATGTGATACAGTCCAGGTCAGCGACTACAGTAAATACAGTATGGCCGCGTTCAACGAGGCATACAAAAAGGCGCAGCAGGCGGAACAGTTTCCCGCGGACCTCAGAGCTGCATTCGATATAGGCGCTGAGCTCAGCAGATAAGCGAAAGGCGGCAGCATATGGCTTCAAGCAGATCGTTTCTGGATTTCATCCTGGAGCAGCTGAGCGGACTGGATGACATCACGTACAAACCGATGATGGGAGAATTCATCCTCTATTACCGCGGCAGGATCGCCGGCGGGATCTACGACGACCGCTTTCTCGTGCGAAACGTGAAGGCCGCGAGAGCAATGATGCCGGATGCGGATCTGGCGCTGCCCTATGAAGGCGCAAAGGAAATGATCGCGGTGAACAATGTCGAGAACCGGGAATTCCTCACGGAGCTCTTTGAGACGATGTTCGAAGAACTCCCCGCTCCGAAAAAGAAAAAGTAAAACAAAACAGTAAAAGAGGCTCTGTTCACAGAGTCTCTTTTGTCATGCCTTTTTCTTTTCAAACCGTTCCCTACAGTATGCTTACGCAGTCCCAGCCGCCGATCGCATCGATCTGTGCGCGGCTTCCGATCACACAGACGCCTCCGTCCGCCAACGCTTCACGCAGTGCCGCGGTCCGTTTCAGGATCTCCTCTTTCGTGGCGTCGATGAGCGATGCCCTGCGTCTGCACCGCAGCTCCCAGCTGTCGCCGCTAAACCAGCAGGCGTCGCTCAGGCTGCCTCTTCTTCTCGGAGTGAGCAGCGGCGAGGAATCCGCCACGGCGCCGATGATGAATCCGTCAAGGCTTTCCTCGGACGCGCAAAGCGCCTCGATCCAGTCTGCAGCTTCCGGATATTTTTCAAGAGACCGCGCGGGATCAGGATCCCGGTAGGAATAGCATGCCGCGAATCCGGTAAAGCGCGCAGCCATACCGGTCCCATACGCGCCGCCCTGCACGCGGATCGTATTCCAAAGATATCCCAGCGTTGCGGCTTTTCCGATCACTGCCCAGATACCGCCGTCGGGTTCCGGTGTAAACATTCCTCCACGCACCGCAAAGGCCACATCAGACGGTACGACGATCGCCTCCCTGCGTTTCCCGAACGGAACAAGAAGGATCTCCCTTTCCGCAGGCGTTCCCTGACCGAACGCGCCGGGCAGCACTTCCAGTACGCTCTTCACCGCTTCCGTGAGTTCTCCCGTCACGCTGACCGTCAGACGCTCACGCGCGATGATGCGGTTCATGAGTCTACCGAACATCTCCCTCAGCGTTTCGTAATCCGTTTTCTCATCCGCTTTCTTCAGCCAGCGATAGTACGCGTATCCGCCTGTCACATCCGAGAACATCCCGTTTGCGGAATACTGCGCGTACAGGCGCTCCATCGCTACGGACGTTCCGGACATCACGATCCTCTGGTTGATCTGCGTCTTTTTCTGCTTCATCAGCTCCCGGACAGGCGCCTCTTTCTCAAGGTTGGTCCGCGTCAGGATCTCCGTGACATAGGCAGCCGCCTTTTCGATATTGCGTTCCAGCGCGTTGAACGATACGCCGAGTTTCACCGTGAACGTCTCCGGATCCAGTGCGCTGCGGAAGCTCGTCACGCCGATATTCAGGCTGCCGATCAGCAGGCGCTCCAGATTCAGCAGTTCGGCGCTGGTATGCTCATCCGTGTCGAGCCTTCCCGGCAGTTCACACAGGAAGGAAAGCGCGGAAAGTTCCTCCGCGGACAGCCCGTCCGCGTCGAAATACAGCGTCATGTAGGTAATGCCGCCTGTCGGCACCGCATGATACAGCACGGTCCGTCCGCCGATCGTCATCTCCTCCAGCGGAAGTTTCTCCGGCTCTCTGTCCAGATCCCGGATCGTGAGCTGCGGGATCGTCGCGAGCGCTTCGGGCGTGTCCTCACGCGCCTGCCATTTGTTCAGGTACGTCTCGTACGCCTTCAGTTCCTCACGTTTTCCGTCTTCCCAGAGTGCTTCCTCCGCAGCAATGCGCGCCTGTTCCTTTTCGGCGCGTTTCTGCCCCGCCGTGTGCGACGGAACGAGCGTCAGGGACGCCTCGTGCGGATTCTCAAGGAAGATGCTGCGCAGGAGCTCTTCGAAATAACCCGCGTCCAGTTTCTTCTTCAGATCCTCAAAAAGCGTGCCAACTTCCAGATTCATCTCAGGCTCTCCGCCGTACATCCAGCTGTCCAGCATATCGATCCCGAAAATGAGCCCCTTGGGGTAGCCGCCGTAATCTCTCTCACGCATGCGGAACTCCATGTTCGCCATAACGGCCTCGATCACCTCGCGGTCAAGTCCCTGCGCCAGTTTCTCCAGTTCGCTGCGCACCTTGTTCTTTACGGTTTCGATACCGTCCTTCTTCACATTGCGCACTTCCAGCATCATCCAGGGCTGCGGGATGCTCGTATTCACGGAAAGGATCACATCCTCGGCAAGGCCTGTCTCCAGGACAGCGTGTGTGAGCGGCGACTGGTTCGTCCCTCCGATGGCATCAGCAAGGACCTGCGCTGCCGTGACGCGTTCCCGTTCGTCGAAGCGCCCGATCATGCCGCCCCAGGCGATCCTGTAGCGGTCGTTCTCGTCTTCCTCCTCGGAGATCTCGTATTCCACTTCCACGGCCGGCGCGCTGACAGGAGCCTGCATGGCAGCGGGCATCAGATGCTCTCCTCGCGGGAGTCCCGAAAGATACTCGTCCTCGATCACACCCAGCACCGTATCGATATCCAGATCCCCGTCCAGGATGATATAGGCGTTGGACGGCGAATAGAACCGTCTGTGCGTCTGCGCGAACTTCTCCCATGTCAGGTCCGGGATCTTTTCCGGATCGCCGCCCGAATTGAACCGGTAAGGCGAATCGGGAAACAGCGCGATCCCAAGCGAATCGTACAGGAGCTCGTCCGGATCCGCAAAAGCGCCCTTCATCTCATTGAACACGACACCTGAGTAGCCGGCATTCCCCTCCTCGTCGAAGGTGTAGTGCCAGCCTTCCTGCGCGAAGATCTCAGGGCAGGAAAGCAGTTTGGGGTGAAAGACCGCATCCAGATACACCCGCATCAGGTTCAGAAGGTCCTGATCGTTGCGGCTGGAGACCGGGTACAGCGTCTTGTCCGGGAACGTCAGCGCGTTGAGGAACGTGTTGAGAGAGCTCTTCATGAGTTCCACGAAGGGCTCCTTCACCGGATACCTGTCCGATCCGTTCAGCACGGAGTGCTCCAGGATATGGAACACGCCTGTATCGTCCTCGGGCAGCGTCTGAAACGCGATCCCGAAAGTCTTGTTGTCGTCATCACGCGAAAGCCACGCCAGTTTCAGGCCTGTCGCGTCGTGCTCCATCTCGACCAGTTCCGCCTCCAGTTCCGCGATCGGTTTCACGCGGCGGACAGTAAAGCCGTGGAGCCTGTCATTCGTTTTGAGTGTGTTTGCCATAGTATCCTTTCTGTCAGTCAAGAAGGTCCTCTCCCGCTCCCATAACGGGGATATCCACTGCAGTCGCGTCCGCGATATGGAAGACCATCATTTTGTTTCCCGTCTCCTCATTGTAGATCCCGCGCAGATGGGGCATCATGTCCAGCATCGCCTCGGCGTATTTGGGGTCGGTCTCAAAGACCGCTTTTCCGGTATAGCGCATCCAGTGTCCGTCCTTTTTGCAGGCGACGAGTTCCACCTTCGGGTTCTTCACCATCTGACGGTAGACCTCCTTGAAATCGCCTACGCCGAAAAGCACCTTTCCGTCCATCTCCATATGCGCGCCGAGCGGACGCACTCTGGGCTGGTCCCCGTCCGTTGTGGCGAGGAAAAACGTTCCCGCTTCGGTAAGATAATCATTGATTCTGCTCATGGTTTCTTTCTCCTTCTCTGCAAGATTGATTATTCGATGATGTTGAGTTCCCATCCGAAGACCTTCGCGACCTGCATGATGGGTGCCCTCTGTCTGCCCGTGATGATCAGCTGATGATGGCTTGGCAGTTCCTCCATGACCTCCTCGCCCTTTGCGTAATGCAGAAGGGCGGCGTTGCGGGAATCCGTATCCGGAAACTGCACGTAACGCTCGATCTTCCCGGGGATGACCGTGATCCTGTCGAACGTCGGGTTGATCTTCGCCAGGACCATATCGCCGCAGGGCAGCTCACAGTCGATCACATGCGCGTTCTCGTTCACGATGGCGAGGACCTTGGGCAGCGCGCGCCATCTTTCGCAGAAGCATTTCGGCGCAAAACCGGCGTATCCGCAGTGCACGCCCAGCGCGTAGTTCGCCGGGTCGTCCACAGGCGGGAAGTCATCGATCTTTTCATGATAGATGGCCGCTTTTCCCACCAGGAACGGATAGATGTTCGTCATCATGACCGGCGCTTTCAGGGATTCATAGAGTACATAAGTGCTGACCATGGAAAGTGTATCGCCTTCGCAGCACCAGACGATCCCCTCTTTTTCAAACAGCGCGTTCCAGATGAGGCAGGGCGTCGTCTCGGAGTACATGGACTCGTTCAGGCAGTTCGCGCCGATTCCGTCCACACCGCCCAGTTCATCGATCACCTCGTGAATGGCGAGATAAAGCTGACCGGTGAGGATCCTGCTTTTTTTGCTCAGTCCCTCGCACGGCACATTCCAGGAATCGAAGGCTTCCAGCGCCTTCTTTTCGTCCATCTCCTTTGCGCGGGCGTTCACTGCCTTCCAGCTGCGGTAGAGGACCTTCGCGCCGAAAGCTTCCTCGATCTGGCGCGTGCATTCCTCTTCCCACCAGTAGAAGCGCTTGAAGATATAGGCCTGCATGCCCTCTCCCGGATCGTCCTGGAACATCAGGAACTTCGCGCCTTTCATATGCTCCTTCACCGCGATGGCGCGCATCGCGACTTTCCCCAGTTCCACATTATAAGGCGAGAACACCGTAAGGCCGTGGCTGCGCATGTATGTGATGAGCTCCCAGTCCCACATGTCCACCGTACCAAACTGCGAGGTGATGACCAGCATGGGTTTCGCGTACGCCGCGAAATGCTCCATGTAGTGGTATGCCGCACCGATCAGCTGCGGAAAGACGATGGCGTCGCAGTCCGGAATCGTCTCCCCAGCCGTCACAGGCTCAAGAAACTCGGCGACGTCTCCGTACAGAAGACGCAGCTGATCCATCTGCTGCGCATACTCGCCGCGCTCCCGCTCGTTCGTCTCGCGGAACTGAAGAGGCTGGACCTTTGCTTTTGCAGTGTTCATAGTCATACTCCTTTATATGTCAATTTTTCGTTATTCGATCACATGCGGCGTTCCGCCTGCCGCGTATTCTTCCCACCCGGGATCGCCTGTCTTTGCGAACGCGCCCCAGATCTGCCGCAATGTCCGTCCGACCCGCTGTGTTTCGGGATCATCCGCGCATTTCCAGGATCCGTAGTCATCGAAAAGCACCGGCAGTTCCGACGCGTGGCAGCATCCGTTTCGGGAGCCCGGCATGACGTAACGGTATTCATAGCGCCAGACGCTGCCGGCATAAGCGTCCGCGATCCGGCGCAGCGGATCCAGATACAGTTCGTCCATCAGTCCCTTCATCACGCGCTCACGGTACGACGCGCCTTCTTTTCTGGGCTTCATATGGAAATACCAGGCAGCGACACGCAGCGCGCGGTCCGGGATCCAGTCTGTGAAAAGGCGCGCTTCCTCCGCGACGTTCCCGATCAGCATGGGGACCGTTCCCCGCTTCGCGGCTTCCCCAGGGCGTTCTTTCAGCGTCTCTCCGTCGATCACGGGAGAGAACGCGCAGCGGGAATCCCCGCGTTTACGGAACGAGGACGCGAACTTTCTGTTCGCTTCTTCGACCGCCCCGATGGAGAGCTGCGAAAGATTCTCCGGCGTCCGGACCTTCGCGAACCTCAGATACCGCTTTGCGTAGCGGATCCCCTCCTCCGGTGTAAAGAAATGCTCCGCGCAGGCGGACTGGATGATGACTTTGTCGAACAGCCCCTCCGCCTCGGGCATCTGCATAAGCGCGAGGATGCAGGCGCTTCCCGCGGACTGCCCGAACAGCGTCACGCATCCGGGATCCCCGCCGAAGGCGGCGATATTCTCCCGTACAAACCGCAGCGCCAGTATCTGGTCATACAGACCGTTGTTGCTGTCAAAGGAAGGATCCAGGCCGTGAAGATAGAGGAATCCCGAAAGATTCACGCGGTAGTTGAACGTCACGGTCACGCATCCCGTCTCGCGCGCGAAACGCGACGCGTCAAGCGCAAGTTCCTCACTGCCTTTTTCCGTGGCTCCGGTCCCGCCTTCCTTGTAGGATCCTCCGTAGAACCATACCATAACCGGCAGCGGCATTTCCGCTTTCTCCGGAACAAAAACGTTGAGATACAGGCAGTCCAAACTGCTGTTGGACACACCGTGTCTGCCTTTGGACTGGACGGGATTCTCCCTGCCGCGCGACGCGTCAAGCACGCCTTCCCAGGGTTCGGGCTGCACCGGGTGCCGGAACAGTCTCTCACCGACAGGCGGTGCGGCAAACGGGATCCCCGCAAAGAGACGGACGCCGTCTCGCTGTGTCCCTTTCACCTCTCCGTATACCGTACGCACGGTATCCTGCATTTTCTTCCCTCTCTCTTTTATCGCTTCATCTGATCGAGGCGCCGAGCGCTCTTGCTTCTTCCTCTTTCCCCGCACCGAGCACCGTGCCGATATCATGCCAGCCGTTGTACGTGCTGTACATCGCGTACCATGCCAGCGACTGCTCGTACATCGGCGAACCCGCCGTCATGAGAAGCACGCTGTCCCTGGCGAACTTTTCCTTCCCCAGCGTATTGGCCAGCGCGTAGAGCCGGTCTCCGGCGGTCTTCATCGGACCCGTGATGCTTCCGAAATAGACCGGCGACGCAAACACCACGACATCCGTGTCATAAAAAGCCTCATAGATCCTGTCCATATCGTCATGCTGCGCGCAGGGATTCGCGTCCTTTTTGCATGCGCGGCATCCCGTACACCCGTGGATCGTCATGTCCTGCAGATAGAATTCCGTGACTGTATTGCCGGCGCTGACGGCGCCTTCCGTAAAGGCCCGGACGAGCGAAGCGGTGCTTCCGTTTTTTCTCGCTGCACCGTTGAGGATCATGATCCGTTTCATTGTTTTGTTCTCCTGTTTTTTGAGTCTCCTACTATTGTATCAAAAAACCATGTGCAGAAAAACGGAAAGCCGGAAAGAAGCGTGACTTTCTTCTTTCCGGCCGGTCTTTTCCCCGGTTACAGTTTTTTCACGAAAAGACAGCGGATGGCGTTGAGCACCGCGAGGATCATGACGCCGACGTCCGCGGCGATCGCGATCCACATGTTCGCAAGGCCCAGCGCGCCGAGGATAAGGCAGATCCCTTTGACGCCCAGCGCGAACCAGATGTTCTCCCGCACGATCCTGAGGCACTTTCTGGAGATCCGGATCGCCTTGGCGATCTTGACCGGATCGTCGTCCATAAGGACGATGTCCGCCGCTTCGATCGCGGCGTCCGAGCCCAGCGCGCCCATCGCGATCCCGATGTCCGCGCGCGAAAGGACCGGCGCGTCGTTGATCCCGTCTCCCACGAAGGCGAGTCTTCCCCTGCCTTCATTCTCCTTCAGCAGCGCTTCCACGCATGCAACCTTGTCCTGCGGCAGCAGTTCCGCACGGTACTCGGTGATCCCTGCCTCCTGCGAGACCTGCCGTGCCACGGATTCCACGTCTCCCGTCAGCATGACCGTTCTGCGCACACCCGCCTTTTTCAGACGCGCCATCGCCTCTTTCGTGGTCTCCTTCATCTCGTCACGGATCAGGATGTGTCCGGTGTATTCACCGTCGACCGCCACATGGATCACGGTTCCCACGTGATGGCAGTGAATGAAACCGATCCCGAGACGGTTCATCAGTTTCTCGTTGCCCGCAGCGACTGTCCTTCCGTCCACCTTTGCGGTGACACCGTGTCCGCTGATCTCCTCCACGTCCGTCACGCGGCTGCGGTCCGTCTCCTTCCCGTAAGCACGCTGCAGGGACAGACTGATGGGATGAGAGGAATGGCATTCCGCCAGTGCAGCCAATTCCAGAAGTTTTTCCTCGTCGATCGTATTGTGATGGACAGCGGACACCTCAAAACTTCCGCGTGTGATGGTGCCCGTCTTGTCAAAGGCAACGGTCCGGACATTGGAAAGCGTCTCCAGATAGTTGGATCCCTTCACGAGGATTCCCTGATTGCTCGCGCCGCCGATCCCCGCAAAGAAGCTGAGCGGAACACTGATCACGACCGCGCAGGGGCAGCTGATGACAAGGAATGTGCATGCCCGGAAGATCCAGTCGCGCCAGACGGCTCCGTATGAAGCATACTGTGACATGCCGGTCTTCGTGAGCAGGATGAACAGCGGCGGAAGGACGGCAAGCGCCAGTGCCGCGTAGCATACGATCGGCGTATAGATACGCGCGAATTTCGCGATGAAGCTTTCCGATCGGGATTTTCTGGATGCGGCGTTCTCCACCAGATCCAGGATCTTCGACGCAGTCGATTCCTCGAACTCCGCCGTCGTGCGCACCTTCAGCACGCCGGACAGGTTGATCGATCCGGACAGCACCGTGCTGTCCTGCGAGACCTCGCGCGGAACGCTCTCGCCGGTCAGCGCGGAAGTATCAAGGAAAGATGTTCCTTCCGTCACGATTCCGTCGATCGGGATCTTCTCCCCCGGTTCCACGACGATCACGGTCCCTGTCTCCACATCGTCCGGGTCCACACGCTCCAGCGTTCCGTCCTCTGTCTCGATATTCGCATAGTCCGGACGGATGTCCATGAGCTGCGCGATATTGCGGCGGCTTCTGCCCACCGCGATGCTCTGGAACAGCTCTCCCACCTGATACAGCAGCATAACGGCGACGCCCTCGCCGTATTCGCCCAGCGCGATCGCGCCTGCCGTCGCCACAGTCATCAGGAAGCACTCGTCGAACACTCTTCTGTTTTTGATCCCCAGCACGGCCTTGCGCAGGATGTCATACCCCGCAGTCAGATACGGCACGAGGAAAAAGAGGAACATCGCCCATTTGGGAACGGGAACCTTCACGATCCCCTCTGAAATGAGATAAAGCGGTATGAAGAGCGCCGCGGCGATCAGGATCCTGATGAGCAGCGTCTTCTGTTTTTTGGTCATGGTCAGTTTCCTCCCCGGGTCCCCCAAAAAAGGGGAACAGTATGTCTGTCCCCACTTTTAAAGTATTTTATAGATAGATCTCGCAGTCCGACTCCACTTTCTTGCAATTCTTGCGGACGTTCTGCATCACCACATCCACATCAGCGTTTTCTTCAAACTCGACCTTCATCTTCAGCGTCATGAAGCTGACCGTCGCGTCCTTTACGCCTTCCGTCTTTTTCGCCGCTTCTTCCATCAGGTTCGCGCAGTTGGCGCAGTCCACATCGATCTTGTAGGTCTTTTTCATGACTCTTTTCCTCCCGTTTGTGTCATTCTTCGATATGTTCCATTCCCTGTCCGATGATGGTCCTTACGTGATCGTCGGCAAGGAAGTAGTAGATGGTCTTGCCCTCTCTGCGATTGCGCACGAGGCGCGACTGCTTGAGGATCCTGAGCTGATGCGAGATGGCAGACTGGGACATATTCAGAAGCTCCGCGATATCGCAGACGCACATTTCCTCCTCGAACAGCACGTACAGGATCCGGATCCTTGTCGTATCCCCGAACACCTTGAACAGTTCGGCAAGATCGTACAGACTCTCCTCGTCCGGCATCTCCGGCTTCACCCTGTCCACGATGTCCTGATGCGTCCGGATCTCCTCGCAGTGTTCCGCATATTCATGTTCGTGCATCCCGCTTCCTCCTTTTTAATAACATATGTTCATCTGTTCATATGTTATTTTAATCATCACGTTTTCTCCTGTCAACCTCTTTTTGTATATTTCGAAAATGATTCAAGTTATGATCTATCAACGATTATCTCAAGGTTTTCTCTCTCCAACCTATCAAGTATACATAACACAACAGGTACGGTAATGCTTTCCCGCATTTACTGTACCTGTTGTGTCCAATTCATTTAACTGTTTCCAATTCTTACTTCACTCTATTCAGCACACCGTGCGACAGTTCCAGCACGATATCTGACGCTTCCGCCACTGCGTTGGAGTGGGACACGATCACCACGCACCGGTTCAGTTCGCGTGCGTTCTGCTTCAGAAGCTCAATGATCTCATCCGCCGTATCCTCGTCCAGGTTTCCTGTCGGCTCGTCCGCCAGGATCACGGGCGCTCCCGACGCCAGCGCTCTCGCGATCGCCACACGCTGCTGCTGTCCGCCGGAAAGCTTCATCACGTTCCTGCGCGCTTCCGTCCGTTTCAGTCCCACCTGCGTCAGATATTTCAAAGGATTCTCCTTCGTCGTCAGGCGTACGTTCTCCTCCGGCGTCATATAGTCGATCAGGTTGTAGTTCTGGAACACGAATGATACGCAGTGTCTCCTATATTCCGAGTCCCCGATCTCTTTGATCGTCTTTCCTCCGAACAGGATCTCTCCCGATGTCGGCACATCCAGTCCGCCCATCAGGGACAGCAACGTCGTCTTTCCGCATCCCGATGGTCCGAAGATGCAATACACCAGTCCCTGCTCCAGATCCAGATCCACGTTCTTCAGCACCGGTTTTCCCTTGATGTACTCATAGCACACATCTCTTACCGTCATGATCGGCATCGTTCCGTCCTCCTATTCTCTTTCAGCTCATCATGGATAATATCTTCTTCAGTTGCAGCGCAAGCACCTGTAGTGCCAAGATCATCGTTGCCCTGTTATTCCTTTTAATTAGATGCTTTTTCTCTTATTACTAAAAGATATCACTCAGGATCTCTCTGGGATTCTCTTTCAGGTCTTTTCTTGCCGTGAGCCATGTCACTGCAACGACGATCAGCAGCGCCAGCAGAAACACGAGAGCAAACGCGATACTGATACTCCTGAAATTCACCGTTTTCACTCCGTGAACAAACGCATCCGCTGTCGGATTGCGCAGCATCTGCACTTCCTTCAACGCTTTTTCCATCGTATTCATCTTCGTGTTCGCGTCAAGATACGCACCGGACAGGTTTGTCAGCGCCCGGTCCGTGATCCTGATCAGTCCAGGTACGATCAGTAAGGACACGATCCCTGCTGTGAACAGCATAAGCAGATTCCCCCACAGCAGCTGCCCGAACATGTTTCTGTCCGATCTGCCCATAGCTTTCAGGATCCCGATCTCGTGTTTCCGTTCTTTCGTCTGCATCACGAGGACCAGCGCGAGGATCACGCTCCCAATGATAAAACCTGCGATCGTCATAAACACACAGAACCGCTCCATGATCTTCAGTTCCGACGCGCTGCGTTCGTACGCAGCGTCGCTAAGTGTAAGCGTTATGTTTTCCGCCCCGTCAAGAGCGGTGATCTCATTCAGAACCTCCTCGCTCTTTGATGCGTCCTGAAGCCACACGGTCATTCCGGCAGAATAATAAGGTGTCCCTTCCGGATCCGTATCCGCAATATACGCTTCGTAGGAAGATTCGTCCGTAAAGATCAGGTTTTCAGCGAGATTCCTCGCATATGCGTATTCCCCTGTATCCCAGGCCTGTTCGATCCGGTAAATCCCGACGACCGTAAACGTATAAGCAGCGTCTGCCTTTCCGTTTCCCGTCTGCTCCGTAAGCGACGCCTGAAACGTGTCATTCAGATTCAGTTTGTTCTTCTTCGCCAGCTGCTCGGAGATCAGGGCACAGAACGTATCTTCCGGCGTGACGTGGCGCCCTTCTTTCAGCACGAATGCGCCGTTGGTAAAGTTCTCGTTGTATTCCGTATCCGTATTCGCACAGAACCGGGCAATCTTCCCTTCCGGTCTTCCTTCATCAAGCCCGGGGATCAGGTCCATATCATCCGCACTGAGATAATAGACACTGACTCCGTTGCATGCTTTGATCCACGGAAACTCCTCGATGCTGCTTCTCTTCCCGCGGTCGATCACGTTCTCTTCGGCATCCTCTTTGTATTCCATGCGGATATATCCGCCCAGTTCCTCCTTCAGAGATGCACTGCTCTGATTGTAGGACATAAGAAGAAACAGCCCCATGAACGCCATCATAATCATGACGATCATCACGATCAGCACGGGAAGACTCTTGCGCGGATTGCGCATGTTATACAATAATGCCTGTCTGATTATACTCATCTTTCCTTACCTTGATTCACATTCTCTCGGACTTGCTAAGTCTCATCGTTGCAGGATCAGTTTCCGCGGCCTCTCCTTCAGGATCAGCAGCAGACTGATCATCTGGATCACAAGTACGATCCCTCCGCACAAAAGAAACGCATACACACAGTCCCATACAGACACGCTCACATCGATCTCTTCCGGTGCGTAGGACGGAACATCCACAAACGAATCCCACTGTCCCGGCTGGATCGGGAGCACACGCTGCTCTCCGTACTCCGTTTCGATGACATAGGAGTTGTCTCCCTTCCGGTACATCGTTTCTCCGATCCGTGACGCAGTCAAAAGACCTACGGGCGCCGCGACCGCTTCCGCGATGAGCAGCAGGATCAGCGTCTCTGTCAGGAATGATCTCAGGATCGCTCCTCTCTTTTTTCCGACGGACAGAAGGATCCCGATCTCCCTTCTGTTCTTCTGTGTGATCAGCCGTTCCGCTGCGATCATCATGACCGCGATCCCCGTTACGGTCAGCACGAGAAACGCTCCCGTGATCTTCTGCATCTTGGAAAGCGGCGCGATCGACGCTGTGAACGCGCTGTTCCCGTAATGCACACTGTAATACGTCGGATTGAAGAAGTCTAAGTCCTTTATCTGTGCCATTACTCTGTCTGCTTTTGCAGGATCATCAAGAAAAAAAGAAACCTCATGATAATTCTTTTCTGTATTCCGATACCCTTTTATGAATTCAGAAACATCTTCGTTCATTTCATAAACAGTATTATAGTCACTAAACATGCTATTGTTTTTGTTGTCTAATTCAAGAATATAATCATCACCGAATGGATGAAATTGAGTGCTGATAATGTCAAAAACCCCAATAATCTTCAAATCATACTTGTTTAGTATGTCATCCGTTGTTCCTGTTCCATAAGCAGAGTCCTGCATCACCTTTCCCGTTATGTGGTCACCAATCTCTAGACCATTGTGTTCTTTCATCCAGCGGGAAATCAAAACAACACCTTGGTCGTCCGGTCGAACGTGCCGGCCCTCTATCAGTTTCAGCGCTCCACGCAGGAAATAATCATCTTTTGATGAATCGCAGCATCCATAAACGATTGAGCTTTGTTCCCAAATAACTGTCATCCAATAATTCGACTCATCTCTCATGTATTCTTCATCAGCTTCGTAATAATACTTTTCCAACCCTGGGTCATAATTAAGTTCCGGAAAATACACCACCTCATCTGTCCTTGCATTGTAGGATACAACACCTTCAAGTGATGCAATTTGATCGATCTTGTCTTGAGAATAGAATTCATCCCCCTTATAAATCGTTACCACGGCACCATTTTCCATCTCGATAAAATCATAAAGATCTGTCATATCCGTATTAATGAGCGATTCAACAACAATACTGCTCCCCAAAGTCATCGCCAAATCCTTTTTGATCTGTCGCGCCGTCCTGTAGATTGGAAACAATATCTGTAAAGCGAGCAGGAAAACAAAGAACAAACTGACAACCAAACAGTTCCGTTTATGGTTTCTTTTGAGTTTTATTAAAACAAAATTCTGCATTTATTTCACCTTGCAATCACGCTGCAGGTTATCATCCTCTTCACATTCATAATGGAAACGCTGCAACAAAAGTTTCTCTAATCATTGGGCAATTTCAAAAACAAACTATTCTTTAAACATTAAGATTCTTGGTTCCTTTCTAAACATCAGCGACACCATAATTACAGCAGACCCCAGTATCAGGGCGCCACCTCCAATTATTGGAATCACAATCGACAAAACATCTGTCTTCACTTCGATTCTTTCCAATGCATATGACGGCGTATCCAGAAAACAATCATTTGGTCCACGTTCTACCGCAATACTTCTGACAGGACCATCTTCAGTTTCAATAATGGTTTCACTTCCTGTATTTTGATACAAAGAATTACCAATCCAGTTTGCAGTCTTTATCGCAAACGGGATTGCTAACACTGCACTTATCACTAAAATCACTAACAGTTCCATCAAGATTTGGCCAAGGATTAAGTGTTTCTCAACCCCAAAAGCGTTTTGAATTGCTATTTCCATTTGGCGTTCAAACAGTTGGTTGCGCATTATCAGTACAAAAGCTGTCGTCATCACCAACAAGCTCACAATAATAAAGACCAAGCCGATTCCCTGTAATCGCTTCAATGGAGCAACAGAGGCTTTGAACGAGGGATTCGCAATTGTTGTTTTATAGAAATCCGATTCGAACAATTCCGATGTGTTTATCTCTTTCATGATCTGATTCAATTTTGCCGGATCATCAACAAAGAAGTCTACTCTGTAGTATGGGACTTTTTTTTCATCTAAATCTTCTACATTAAATCCATTCACATATGCAAACGTTGAAATGTTCCACTGCTGCGCGGATTTCGCGTCAAAAAAAACGAAGTTTTCAGCGAGATTGCATTCAACTGATCTCTCTGGTATTTCCTGTGAACTGATTACAGAAAATAAACCTACTATCTTCAAGTCTTCTTCCCAAAGCACATCATCGAGTGTTCCGGAATTATCACAAAACAACTGAAGATCTTCAACATGGATATAGTCACCAATTTTAAGATCGTTGTGTTCAGCAAGCCAAGTGGAGATTAAAGCTACAGCCTCATCATCGCGCCTGATGTGTCTGCCTTCCACCAGTTTCACCGATCCTCTCTGAAAAAGAGGATCAAGTTCGGAATTGTTACAGCCAAATGCATTTACAGTTTTCCTGTCGGCCTCATAAGCATCTTCAGAATACAGCGTTCTGTTTTCTGGTATTAAATAGTACGTATTAAAAAGAGCTGGCAATAATTCTACGTTCGGCAAATAAAGACACTCATCAAAATATACATTATACTCACGAACTCCATCAATCAGCATGACAGCGTCGACCACATCATCATTGAAAACGTCTTTTCCCGTATAAAAGTGCATCGCATATCCACCGGGCGTTTCTCTCACTTCATACAATTCCGGATTAGTATCGTAATTAAAGGATCGTTCCAGCGAAAAAGCAGTCCCAAGTCTTTTGGCCAGTTCGTTGATGGATAATACTGTTGTTCTGTATATCGACAACATGATTATCGATCCACTAAACAACAAAGCAAACAACAAAAAGAGAATCAGCGTATGTTTCGGATGCCTGATCAAGTATTGCCCCGCACGTTTGATCATTTTCTCCCTGCTTTCCATTTTTCTGTTTTTTCCTGTATGATTTAAACATTAAGAGTTTTATGTTTCTTTTTAAGTATTATATCTTCGATTAAGGAGATAACAATGTCTGTGTTACGACGTTCAATTCTTTTTCTATTCCGAAAGCATAAGCACAGTATCACCCTATTTCTTCTGATGCTTGTTATGTTACTTTTCGCCATAATCAGCATCGTATTGTTTCAAACCACAGAGCACACAAGAGAAACTCTCCGCGCATCACTTGGCGGATATATCCGAATTAATTATGTTACTATTGATAAAAAGAGCAATCCCATTGATCAAACACTGGTCTGTCAATTATCAAAAGTCGATGGAATAGCAGAGGGAAACGGTATCAGCACTTATTACCTGTATGTTCCTGATTTAAACTTCTCTATCGGTAGCGACAAAGGGACGCCTTTTGAACATGTTCCGAGGTTTATTGCAAATGATAGGACCGAATTGAATGAAAACTTCTATTATCGTTCTTTTGTTCTGGTCGATGGAAGACACATTCAGCCTTCTGACCAAAACTGTGCCGTTATTTCAGATGTGCTCGCACAAAAAAACCATTTGACAGTAGGAAGTACCTTTGCAGCAGAAAGAAACAAATATGTAGATGCCGATTTGGGCGATCAATCTGTGTCCTATCTTTACGAAGTTGTAGGTATTTTTACAGTAAAAGAGCCTGTATCGACCAATGCGCTCTCTCAGACAAGAGACTATGCGGAAAACTTCATCTTTACCGATCATATCGTACCATCAACTTTTAGAACCAGTCTGACCGGTATTTATTATTACTCTGATGGTGCTCTATTTACTTTACACGATCCGGAAAAACTGGATGCCATCAGTACAGCATTTCAAGAAACAGAAAGTGTAGATTGGTCGCAGTATACGATTCAAATCAACGATGCCGCTTATCAGCAAGCCGCTTCCGTCTTGCATGTCATGCGTACTATTAGCTTGTTTACTTTGATCATTACTATAGTATTCTCTTTTCTTTTCCTATCATTGAACATCTCGTTGTGGATCAAAAAGCGAAAACATGAGATTGGAATCCTCTTCTCATTAGGCCTATCAAAGGCTAAGATTTGGCTGCAGCTTCAATTTGAAACCATGTTAATTATGCTTCTTGCACTTCTTCTTGCAGTTGCTTTATCAAGACCTTTTCTTGTGCTCACGAATAGGTTCATTATCCATCCAGTTTCACAATCGTATCAGTCATCTGAACAAAACTTTGATCCTACGAAAACCGTTGAACTGACTGCAGCGCCTCCTCCCTATGAAATGGAGCCTGTAGAATCAGTTTCTTCGGGTGAATTAATTGCACTCGCAACCGGGTCTGTCATTATCGTAGTGTTTAGTGTAACTTTTTCTTTTCTACCTGTTTTACTTCTTCATCCGCGAAGAATACTGTCACAAGTAGACTGATCTATGTGGATAATTCTGTTTCACTCCGTTCATTCTTCTATACCAAGGACTTGCTTGATGGATTCCCTTCTTCCCTTTGAAAGCTCCGACCACTTGGGTCCCTCTTTCCACAGTTTGTCCAGTTCCGCCAGTACGGACGGCACATCAATCCCCTGCGGGCACGCGCACGCGCACTGTCCGCATCCGATGCAGGCGCCCGGCCGCTTGTCCTCGTCCAGCGCGTCGATACGCATAAAGCTGGGCACCGAAGCCTGCACCTTGATGGAATTGTAGCAGTCCAGAAGATACGGGATGTCCAGACCCATGGGGCATCCGTCGCAGCAGTAGCGGCATCCCGTGCAGGGAACGCCTTTCTTCATCTCCTCTGCGATCTGCATGAGAACGTCCGTCTCCTCCTGCGAAAGCGGGCGGTACGTTTCAAAGGTTGCCAGGTTGTCCTCCACCTGCTCCGGCTCGTTCATGCCCGAAAGGATCATCTTGATCCCCGGAAGGCCCTGTACGAAGCGGAACGCGTAGGAAGCGTCGCTTCCGCCGTTTCCTGCCTCTTTCAGCCGCACGCTGTGTTCTTCCATAAGATTCGCGAGCTTGCCGCCGCGGCAGGGCTCCATGACCCACACGCCCAGTCCGCGTGAGGTGATGATGTCATACTTGCGCTTCGCGTCCTGCAGCGTCCAGTCCAGATAATTGCACTGGATCTGCACGAAATCGAACATGCCCGGATGCGCATCCAGGAAGGATTCCAGGAGTTCGCAGCTCCCGTGGAACGAGAAGCCGAAGTGCCGAATCTTTCCCTCCTCCTTCTTCTTCACGATATCCGGGATGACGTGATACTCGTCGCTTCCGTACACTTTCATCGACCACTCGTTGACGTTGTGCAGAAGATAGAAATCAAAATAGTCCGTGCCGCACTTTTTTAGCTGGACCTCGAACAGTTCTCCGTTGTCCACGGGTCCGGGCAGCGTATGCCCGGGAAATTTATCCGCGAGGAAATAGCTTTCGCGCGGCACATCCTTCAGAGCTTCCGCGATCGCGAGCTCGGATTTTGTGTTCACATAGGTATAGGCCGTGTCGAAATAATTGACGCCGCCTTCCAGCGCTTTTTTGAACATCTCTTTCACTTTTGCCAGGTCGATCTCACCCGTCTCGTCGGTTTTGAACCGCATGCAGCCGAAACCCAAACGTGACAGTTTCTTCCCGTGAAACTCGTTGTAGATCATATCCATTCCCTCCGATTTCAAAAGAATGCTTCTCTGATTCCATCATACCGCAAATCCGTTTCCCTTCCCACAGAAAAAAAGAAACAGAGAGCGCTGTTTTTGTAGTATGATAGTGAAAAAGAAAAACAGACGGAGGAAGAATCATGTTCGACGCCGAAAAAGTCAAAAACGAATGCGTACAGTGGATCCGCGATTTCTTCGAGGAGAACGGTAAAGGCTGCAATGCCGTGATCGGCATATCAGGCGGAAAGGACAGTTCCGTCGTGGCGGCGCTGTGCGTGGAAGCGCTCGGCGCGGACCGCGTGATCGGCGTGCTCATGCCCTGCGGCGAACAGCACGATATCGACATGGCGCAGCTTCTGGTCGATCATCTGGGGATCCGTCACTACATCGTCAATATCAAGGATGCGGTGGAAGGCATCACGAATGCCATTCCGTTCACGCTCTCCGATCAAAGCAGGATCAACCTGCCCGCCCGCATCCGCATGGCGACGCTTTATGCAGTCTCGCAGAGCCACAACGGTCGCGTGGCCAACACCTGCAATCTCTCCGAGGACTGGGTCGGTTATTCCACGCGCTACGGCGACGCAGCCGGTGATTTCAGCCCCTGCTCGCATCTGGTGGTACGCGAGGTAAAGGAGATCGGAACGCTTCTGGGCCTTCCGGACGTTCTGGTGCACAAAGTCCCGATCGACGGCCTTTCCGGAAAGACGGACGAGGACAATCTTGGCTTCACCTATGCCGAACTTGACCGCTACATCCGCGAGGGCGAGATCGACGACCCTGAAAAAAAGGCGCGCATCGACCGCCTGCACAGGCTCAACCTGTTCAAGCTTCAGCTGATGCCCTCCTACGATCCCTGCATCACCGTCCGCGGAGACGAATGATCATTCAAAAAGCAAAACAGTGCCCGCTGTTCCTGCGTGAAAGCAGAAACGGCGGGCACTGACCGTTTCGGGTATTTTCCGGTCAGAATCCCAGCGTATCGTTGACCAGGATCACGTGGATGCGGTCCGCGTGTCTGGAGTACCGGGTGATCAGGATCTGGCAGCAGATGGTATCCGGAGACTTGCAGTTCATGCAGGCACCGGTCTTGGAGCACGGCGTGGAAAGGCCGAAACGTTGCGCATTGATCGGCGCCGCCACGTTGCGGGCGCGCTTCATGGCGCCGTCCACATCGCTGCAGACCTTGTTCATGCCCACGATCAGAACGACCTTCTTCGGTCCCTGCGCCAGTGCGGAGACACGGTTCGCGTTTCCGTCGATGTTGATCATGACGCCGTCATTGGTAATGGCGTTGGCGCTGGCAAGATAGACGTCCGCGTCGTATGCCGCCAGCATGGCTGCGCGCTTGTCTTCGATGGCGTCGCGGTCGATAAAGTCGTAGTTTCCTTCCTTCATGGCGTCGGAAAGCCCGATCTCATGGACGCTCATGCCACCGCCCATGGTCACCTTGCTCCCCTCCGGGATCAGGGACAGCGCGATCTTCAGCGCCTCTTCTCTGTCCTTGGCGTAATAGCCGTTCATGTTGCGGGACCTGAGTCCCTTGATCACGGTCTGCGCCAGAAGATCGTTGCGTTTGGTGATATTCTCATTCATTGGAATCATCCTCTTTCTGTTGTAATCTCAGCCGGAAATCTTCCGTTCCCTTTGCTTCATTATACCGTACGTCCGGCTCCGTTTCCACACAGGACAGCACTTAAACTGTAACCGGCGTACATCTGTGGTATACTCTTGAAAAAGCTGCTGCAAAACTTTGCGCATGCGGGGTGACCTGATTTGGAAACGTTCTATACGAGCGAACGAAGCGTGTGGCGCCGGTATCTCGCCGAACACTTCGAGACACAAAAGGAGATCTGGTTCGTCTTTCCGGTAAAGGATTCCGGTGAGGAAGGCCTTTCCTATAACGACGCCGTCGAGGAGGCGCTGTGTTTCGGATGGATCGACAGCACGAACCGACGTCTCGACGATTTGCATCAGGCGCGCCGTTTCTCGCCCAGAAGAAAAGGAAGCCCGTATTCCAGGCCGAACATCGAGCGGCTGATCTGGCTGGACGCGCAGGGAATGATCCATCCGTCCGTCAGGGACAGCATCCTCCCGGTCATTCAGGAAGAATTCGTGTTTCCGGAGGACATCCTGGACGCGCTCCGGCAGGACGGAACGGTCTGGGAAAACTATCAGCAGTTTACGGAACCCTACAAACGCATCCGCGTCGCCTACATCGACGCCGCGAGAAAGCGGCCGGAGGAATTCAGCAAAAGGCTGAACAGTTTCATCGAAAAGACGCGCAAAGGCAAACTGATCAAAGGATACGGCGGAATCGAAAAGTATTACAGGTGACCGAATATGGAGAAAACGATAAACGAACTGATCGCATACTGCGGTGTGGACTGTTCCGCGTGTCCGGACTATCAAAACGGAGTCTGCCCTTCCTGCAGACGCACCGAATGGACCGCGGACGACATCTGTATGCCCGTAAAGTGCTGCAGGGAAAAAAGCATCATATCCTGCGGAGACTGCGCGGACTTCCCCTGCGGAGACATGAAGGAATTCTACGGGGAATCCGAGAGCCATGCCGAAGCGTACCGCCGGATGCTTGCCGCAGGAGGAGACAGCAAATGAAAAAACAAAGCATCCGGACCGCTTTTGTCATCGCAGCTTCCGCCGTATGTGTGCTGCTGACCGTTCTCGCCGCCGCTTTTCTCATTCTGGGCATCCGCACCGCTTCCATCCGGGACGGTCATCAAGCTCTGTACGAAAATGAAAAATATCAGAAACCCGTGTCGGTCGAAGGGATCGAAGTCATCACGCAGGATGTGTCCTGCGGCTATGCGGTCATTGAAATGTTTTCCGCGTGGAGCGGTCATGACGTGACGGAGGAAAGCCTTTACACGGAATACGGAAAGGTCACGACGTCAACTGGCCGCGCCTTCTGTCCGCTGACAGAACGCTCTTTTCATTGATTGGAAAACAGAAAGCCGGAGATTTCAGACGGTTCTAAACCACTGTGTTCTCCGGCTTTTCGATGAAAAGCGCTTTCGCTGTCAGATGCTACTCATCCCTGCAGCTCAGCCGGCGCGACTTCCAGGACCAGTTCTTTGTCGATATACCGCAGCACCATCCTTACTTCCTCCTCCATGATGTATTCTTCCATGTAGTAGGCATAGGTATGGTCAAACAGAAGATAGGGTCCCTGTTTGTCCTCCCCTTCCTGGAGATTCCGGATGTATCCCTGGCTCTCCAGCCAGACATCCGCCAGTTCGTTTTCCCCGTCCGTCATGACGATGTTCAGGTCATCGTTGAGCCGCCTGCCTTCGTGCAGATGCGTCACGAAGTGCTCCGCTGTTCCGTCGCCGTCCGCGTCCCAGTCGAATTCTCTGACGACCGGCGGTTTCTGGCTCTCGATCTTCTCTTCAAGCGTGATCCACTCGCGCTGACCTTCAGGCTGTTCGAGATATGCCGCGATCAGTTCAAGCGTCGCCGCGACCGTATTGTCCGGCTCACTTACCCTGTGACAGATCTCACCGGGATAAAGGTAGTAATACTGATCCTCAACGGGAAGAAAACGGAATGCATATTCTGTCCCGTCTTTCCATGTGAAGGAGAATGTCAGGATCTGCCCCGCGTCACCCGACGGCGTTTGCGTATCGGTCGAAACGTAGTATCCCGTGACCGTCCTCCAAAGATCGCTCACCACATCCTTTTCCCTGAGCGTTTCATCGATCGTCTCTCCGGACACACAGACGGACGCAGGTTCATCTCCGGTCCGCGCACGCTCCAGTTGTTCCAGAAAATCCTCATCATAACCGTAGCGGTCGTCCTCATGGTACTGCGCGATCTTCAGATGAGAAAATTGCGGACGCATATCCGTTTCCTGCCCAACACATCCGAACATCAGGATGACCGGAAGGATCAGGATCCAGAGTCTTTTTTTCAGCATAACAAGTCACTCCTCACGCGGCGGCGCCGCTTTTGTTCTCTGCATCAAATACTCTGCAGCAAAGGAAATCATTACAGAACGGCACTCCGTCATCGCTCCGGCTGTGCCGGCATCTGCGACAGAAGCGTTTCATGCACGCCGGGAAGGGCACGCTTCAGCGACACGATCCTGCCGTTTGAAAGAAAGCAGTGCTTCGATACCGCTGTGGAAGAGATCTCATCCGTCGTGAGATTCCGGAACGTGTACGCCAGTTCCAGCACGACTCCGGTGTATTTTCCGACTGTGACCGTGATCCCGATCTCGTCGTCAAAAAAAACGGGTTTCAGGTATTCCACCGAGATCCCGGTGACCGGAGAAACGACGCCTGCCTCCTCCATCTTTTTATATGAGATCCCGATGCCGTCCAGATACGCGATCCTGGCCTCCTCCATCCACTTCACATAATTCGCGTGATGGATGATGCCCATCCGGTCCGTCTCATGATAATGCGCTCTTCTGATATATTCCGCCATCCGACGCTCCTTTCTGTCTATCAAAGCGATTCCCCGAATCGCAGCGCGCGCCGAGGCCATCCTTCCGCTTTCATTCCCGTTCCGTCACCGAATCCGTGTCCGCCGCTGTCCGGGATCTCTGCTTCAACGCGGATCCCCAGTTCGTTCATCCGGTCGCGCATCCGGTATGTATTCTCAATCGGGACCGTGTCGTCGTCCAGCGCGTGCACGATATAGCAGGGCGGGTATTCCGCCGTCATGACATCCGGTACCGCATATTCCCTGACTGTCTCCTGCGTGAAACCCGGTCCGAACATGATGAGCGAGAATCCATCGCGCCGGTCGTCCCGCATGATACGGTTGTCCACCGGCGGATAAACCGGGAACAGCGCTCTTGGCTTCGGCAGACCGTATGCCGCATAACCGTGGGATAGAACGCCCCACTGCACCGTCAGGTTCGCACCTGCCGAAAAGCCGGTCACGTAGTACTCCCTGTTCCGGAGGCCCAGTTCTTCCATATGACTGAAGATATACCGCAGTCCCGCGGCCGTATCCTCCAGAGGCTTCGGCATCAGCGGTGCCGTGATCCTCTCCTCACTGGACTCGTTGACTCTGTAATTCAGTGCAAACACGTTGTAACCCGCTTCGTTCATGCTCGCAGCGGTCGGGAATGCCTCGGGAATATTGCAGACGGACGTGTATGCGCCGCCCGATATCGCCAGAACGAACGGTCTGTCATTCGCTTTTTCGTCGTCGGACGGGAAAAAGAACAGTTTGACGTCTTCTTTTTCCGGATCCTGCAGGACCTCCTCTTTCCCGTATACATCCAGCATGAAATCCGATTCTCCAGCGCGTCCGATCACGGCGCGAACCCCCTTCATCATGCCCGCGACGCTCCAGGCGTTATACGCCTGCTGCATCTGTCTGAAGCTGTGTCCGATCACAGACGATCCGTCGGGCATATTGCTTTTATACTGCAGGAAGGCCCGGTAAGGGGCAAGGACCGGAATATCTCCCGGATGCGTGTCGGGATCCTGCGCAAAAAGCAACGCCGCTTTTTTCTCTTCGTTCCAATCTTTTTTCATCTCTGCGTCTCCCTGTCGGTTCTTTTTTCGATTATACCCTGTTTGCGCTTCGCATACCATCTTCCACCGTGGATGAAAGCGGCGTTCTATTCTCCTTCGAACAGATCTGCATACTGTCTGAAGAACGAGTAGTATATCCGTGTATTTTCAAGTTCCCACCATTTGCGGATCGCGACAGGCGCGGAATCCAGATCAAAGATCCTGGCGTTCTCCATCGCGAGAAGAAACGGCGAATGCGTCGCGATAATGAACTGACAGCCGCACCAGCGCGCCATCCCCTGCAGCATCTGCATCAGTTCCAGCTGCATCTTCGGCGACATACTGTTCTCCGGTTCGTCCAGGCAGTAGAGCGTATCGTTCTTCAGTTTCGTTTCAAAGTATTTCAGCGCCGTCTCCCCGTTGCTGTTGGGCTTCACTTCTTCACCGGCGGTCCTTTTCACGAACTGTCTGCGCGTCATCGTCTTTTTCCGCGCGAGGACCTGTGTGCGGAACGCCTCATAGTCATCCAACCCACTGAATTTCAGCGTCGATCCGTAGCGCAGTTCAGCGTACACTTCTTTCCCGTGTTCCTTCTCTTCCGCGATCTCCTCGTTGTTGCTGCGCAGCATGAGCATGTAATCGAAAATGTCATCGCTTGTGATGATGCGGCTCCCGTCCGGGATCCTGTGCCGGAATCCTTCGTCGTCATATCCCAGCACATAATCACACTTCTCCACGTAGAGTCCGAACGTCTCGCTCGTATTGAACGGCGCGATCCGGTTCAGTTCCAGTTTCTGTGCGATCAGATTGAGCAGCGTGCTTTTTCCGGATCCGTTTCCGCCATACAGGATCGTGATCCTGTCGAAGCTCAGTTCACGCAGTTCCTTATCCGGAAAAAGCCCGCAGGGATAGGGATTGTCTATATATCCGTAGATCCCTCCGTTCTCTTGCATCCGAGCCGCGATGATCTGTTCCTCCTGCTGCAGGTCGGGCAGCGTAAACAGTTCGAGATACATGTTTTTTCCTCCGCAGGTGTTTTATTCCTGTTTTCATTACACCGCATCCTGTCCTCTTTTTCAACGTATCATTTTCAAGGTGTCTGCTTCCGCCGACACCTCGTTTCAGCGCCGATCAAGTGCCGTGATTCGGATTATATTCCAAGGCAGGACAGATCCAGCAGCACACGGCACAGATCACTGCAAATCGCGGAAAAGGCAGGCGATCTCCTGCACTCCGGCGTCAGATATAGTCCCCGGTTGACCTCAATCATGACCGAGCGAACGCTCTTCTCCTTCAGATAAAACGGGGACGGAACGATCGTTCCCGAAAAAGGTTCGTTCAGACGCACCGAATAACCCATGCCGGAAAACAGGGCCGCTGTTTCTTCCTCCAGAAAACGCGGTGTATGGAATGGATCCGTTCCGATGCAGATATCCGGTCTGTCCCGTTCCTGATCGGGCTCATGCGGCAGCGGTTCCGGAAAGAAGGAATGGCAGTCTATGATCAGACAGCGATCATAACGCCGCAGTTTTGTTCTCGCGCATTGTGTAAAACGGGCATGATGTGGATCGTAGTACCGTTTGAGGATCGCTTCCCGCTCCCGCGCCGTGACCGAGCGCAGCGGAGAGCCGTCGTGGCGTTTTGTATAGACGGCACCCATCCCTTTCTCTGACATGACCTCATCTTCGTCACGTCTGAAACGTTCCACATCGCAGACAAGCCGGCTGACGGGGAATACGAGCCGACTGCACGGGAACGCAAAGAGTTCATCCGTGTACCAGTCGGTCATCAGGCGGATCTCTTCACGGACATCTTCCGGAAAACTTTTCCGGTATTCAGCCGGGATCAGCGGCGATGCGTGCGGAATATGCAGGATCATTTCTTCCATCATCAGAAAAGCCTCCTTATGTGCGTTCCCACAAAGAGGCAAAAAAGAAACGCCCATCGCAACGATGAGCATCCGGCACCCATCGTACAAGCTTTAGCACCTTGCATACATGCAGGTTGCTGTGCGGTCACAGGGCTTGTCCCTCGCGCACTCTCTATAGGTCGTATCCACTATATCCGCCTGCCAGCATGCTGTCAAACCGCAATTCCGCTTCACTTACAAGAAACGTTCATCGTTCCGATACAGGATCGTAATATGTTTCGGGTATGATCTGTTTCTGCGGATACCTCCGCTGCAACAATCAGATCAGGACGCTGTCCGGAAAGGAGCCTGTATGCAGACGAAAAATGAATAAAAGAAAAAAGAATCCCTGAAGCACTATAAGAAACTGCGCGGTTCCTGGAACGGGATCTCACCGATCAGCCGCATCAAAAAAAGCAAAAAGGTCTATGACCGGAAAAAAGAAAAAGCCGCCTCGCTGCGCGGCCGGGATGAATGACCCGGATCCTGCAGAAGAGGCGGTTTTTTATGCCTTGAAGTTATAGACGGGTTTCATGATGTCCAGGACATCCACCGTCTCACGGATCACATCGATGATGTCGTCCAGTGATTTATACGCCATCGGCGCCTCGTCCAGCGTGGACTCGCTGACCGATGTAGTGTAGATCCCCTGCATGGACGCCCTGTATGTCTCAAGATCGAGCGTTTCTTTTGCTTTCGCTCTGGACATGATGCGTCCGGCGCCGTGCGGTGCGGAATCGTTCCATTCCGGATTCCCTCTTCCGACGGCGATCACGGAACCGTCGCGCATATTGATCGGGATCAGCACCTTTTCCCCCTTATGCGCCGCGATTGCGCCTTTCCTCAGGATCATTTCATGCACGTCGATATAGTTGTGGATGGTGTGAAACGCCTCAACGTCATGCATGCCCGTTCTCTCGAGCATGACCTCCGCCATCAGTTCCCTGCTGCGCCGCGCAAAATCCTGACAGATCTCGACGTCGTGCAGATAGTCTTCAAGGAATGATCCGTAGAGCCAGCAAAGGTCTTCCGGCGCGTCGAGCTCTTTTGTTTTGTATTCCCTTTTCAGCTGCTTCAGCGCGTCCTGTATCTCGGCGCGTTTTCCCTGCTCCTTATAAGTCCGGATAAGTTCGTCCCTCTGTGCGAAATACGCTTCCTTTCCCATGTGCAGGTCGATCGCGATCTGCTGATAGATCTCCGCCACCTGTTTTCCCAGGTTGCGGCTACCGGAATGGATCACGAGATAATGCGTTCCGTCAGACGCTTTATCGATCTCGATAAAGTGGTTCCCGCCTCCGAGCGTCCCGAGGGACCGCTCCAGACGTTTTGTGTCCTTCAGGGACCGGTAACACCGCAGCGCCGCGATATCGAACCGTTCCTTCCGCCCTTCCCATGTGTTTCTTCCGGACGGGATGTAATGCGCAGCCTCGTCGATCCTCTGAAAGTCGAGTTCTTTCTCTTCCAGTTTCACCGTGTACATGCCGCAGCCGATATCCACGCCCACGATGTTCGGACAGACCTTGTCCGTCACGGTCATGGTCGTGCCGATCGTACACCCTTTTCCCGCGTGCACGTCGGGCATGATCCGGATCCGGCTCCCTTTTACAAGTTCATAGTCGCACATCCGCCGGATCTGTTCAACCGCCGCCTCTTCCACAACTTTCGCGTAGCAGACCGCGGATGCCATTTTCCCTTTTATCTCAAACATTTCGTTTTCCTCTTTTTCTTTGTTTTCTCACGCCGCGATCCCGGCATAGCGTTTGCTTCCCAGTATCTCCAGCATGAATCCGTACGGCGATGCCGTTCCGGACATCACCATCTCGAACAGTCTGGGCGTCACGCCTGAAACGAGCGTGACTCCTTCCTCGTTCATACGCACAGGCTGCTGTGTATTCCTGCTGTCCACGTTCCAGAAAACGATCCCGGGGAGCCTGTATCCGTGACGCGCGTATTTTCTCTTCGCGTTCTCAAGATTCGAAAGCTCCGCGTTGTCCACGCACTGATCGAATTCCATATCGGAAATAATCACGAGTTTTTCCGGCAGTTCCTCCTGCGGTACGGCGTGTCTGACAGCCGTTTCCAGGATCAGATCGAACACGGCTTCCAGGTTTGTGTTCGCGACCTCGTTGAAGGACGCGGCGTAGCGCAGCCTGTCGCAGAACGTCTCTCCTTTGAGTTCGATCAGACGGGGCGTGCGCGAGAACTCGATGAAATGGTTCCGGAACTCGCCGGTATTGTGCTCTGCGAAATACAGTCCCAGAGAAAGCGCGACCGCTCCCGGGATCATGCTGCCGCAATACATGGATCCTGACGTGTCGATCACGGCGAGCGTGTTGTGATCCGTGCCGTAATCCGGCAAGGCGCTCCAGAACGTGTTCAGCGTTTCTTTTTCATCCTGCGTCAGATCGCGGAGAAAGCAGGCGCGCCAGTTGCCGTTCAGATACGGCGCGATCAGCTCATACGGCGCGATGTTATCCGTATGCATCGTCTTTTCGCCTGCAGCGACCGCGGAGAGATACGCTCTGTATCGCTCCTCGTCGTTCCGGTAGAAAGCCTGTCTGTATTTGAGCATCGCGCGGGAAGGCTGTTTCTCATAATCGAAAGTATAATCCTTCCTGCGCAGATAGTTCTCCAGAATGCTGATCCGTTCGCGCATGGCGGAAAGCGCCTTCCTGTACGTTTCCTCCGTCATTCCCAATGCCTTCGCGATCCTTCTGGCACAGCGGACGGTTTCCCTGCTGCTCGCGTTCACGGACGGCAGCCATTTCGCAAGAAGCGAAAGGGGCCTGTCCGCACGCATCGCCTCAAGATCCAGCGCAAACTGTTTTCTAATGAGATCCAGCATGTCCTTTTCACACGCCGTGTCCATCAGCGCCAGAAGGTCGTCATAGCGTCCGAACTCCGCGACATGACGGAGATTCTTTTTCACCGTTTCCTTCTCGTTTTCCGCGAGCCATTTCAGAACGACACGGAACACGCGCCGCTCGCCGAGGCCGCCGCGGATATCCCTAGCAAAGAAGAGCGTCTTCAGCGCGAGATCCCTGTCTTCGGAAAACGCGCGTGTGAACCGCGTGATGATCTCGTCGTCGCTCTGTCTTCTGAGCGCGCCGATGGTCGCGAACAGATCCAGGCAGTCCGAACCTGTCGTGCGCAGCGTGACTGCGCCGTTCTCGGTCATTGTTCTGTTTGCTTCCGTTTTCAGTTCTCTGAGCATGTTCTTCTCTCCTTTGCGTAGATTTCAGTACAAGGCACCATTGGCAATGTGGGACCAGACCCACTTCAACCGGGTATGAGCCGGCCGCTTCTGAAGCTACTTGCGGTGATTGCTGTCGGTGCCTTTTCATTCAAGGCGCTCGTTAACGGATGGATCCGCCAGCGACAGGGATTTTTAGTCCCTTGCTTTTTCTAGAAGCTCTCTGTTTTTTTGCTGTTCGCGCCTTCCAAGATGCTGTGCTTGTCATACAGGCGTCTCAGCCTGTCTCCTTCTGCTCCGAAAGCAGACGCTCTTTACACATGAGCTAATGAGAATACACAAGTGTTGCTGTAAGCATCTTTCGCGTGGATCCCGACCCGGATCCGCCTTCCGGCGTTCCCTCATCTTCGTTCACAAGCTCATTCTACGCAGGAAAGGGTTCTGTTTCTTGGAAAAAAAGATGCGAACCCGTCAGAGTCCGCACCTTTTCTGTCTGATAAGACGTTCTTTGATCAGTTCCGCGAAGGAATCCGGCGATACCACCTTTACCATCGGTCCGAACGAGAGGATCCTGATCACCATCTCCGTTTCATCATCCTTGTCATACCTGATCCGGAGCCGGTAATGATCTGTTTCGATCTTTTCCGCTTCTTTTTCAAAATGCGCGAAATGCAGAAGCGCCCGCTCCAGCGCATTTCTTCTGTCCCACAGTTCCAGTTCGACTTCCCTGTGTCTGTCCTTAACGGTCTCTTCCCTTTCAGTCGTGACCGTTCCGTCATATTTCCTGCATGCCACGATCCTGCCCAGATTGATGACGTTCCCGAACCGGTTCCCTTTTCCGATCAGGCGGAACTTGTCGTCCTTTTCGGAGTATTCCAGATACTCAGGCACGATGGTCATCCTGACCGTTCTCTTTTTCCGGTTCAACAGCATGATCTCAAGCGGTTCCTTTGTTCTGACCGCTTCCAGGATCATTCTGAAGTGCCGGATGTATTCCGCGTCCTCATACGGATCGCCATCCAGATAACGGTCAAAGACGCAGACGTCTTCCGGCCAAAACAGCGGTTCCACTTCCGGATCATCCGGGATATCGTCTGTGAAAAGCTGGATCCTCGGATCCAGCATGACCGCTTTCAGCCACCTGCGCTGCAGGATCGTAAGCGGCATCGTCGGAACATGACGGATGGGCGTCGTGCCGTCTTTGCGCAGAAGCTGCCATTCCTCATCCATGAGCGCCTGCTCGATCCGCATGCTGCTTTCCCCGAAGGCTTCTCTTTCCGCGATCCTCCTCAGTTCACGAGCCGTGACGGGATGATCCGCCGCTTCTTTCAATACTCCGGCGACCGCGTTGTAATACGCGCTGTACAGTTCACTGAAGATCACTGCGCATCACCGCCTTCCAAGCCGTAAAGCGCATACATTTCGCGGATATCATCGAGAAAACGTTTCTCCAGTTTCCCGTTTGAGCATTCAAACGCGGTGATCCGGCAGATGAACGTCCGGATCCACGGGATCAGCTCCGACGCGTCGTAGACATCCGCGCTGAATCTGCTTCTGTCCGGTCCCAGTTTTACAACGGTCCCGCATCTTTTTTCACGCTCCAGACGCTGATGGATATGTTCCTCATCCGGTCCGTATGTGACGGTAAAGGAGATATGCTCCAGAAACTGTCCGGAACTGCCCTGCGTACTGACGCCCCACAGATGCTTCTGCATCTTTGAAAGCGCCTCTCTCAGTTCGTCGTATCTGCCGCTGACCTCTCCCGTTCTGACCGACACGATGTTGTCCGTCCTGTAGGAGGAGATCCGGTCAAATCGCGGATTGTACGCCATGACATACTGCCGTCCGCTCTGGACGCTGATCATGATCCTGAGCGGGATCAGTTCGTTTTCCGACTCCCGTTCCCATCTCCTGTTGACCGTTCTGATCGAGACCGTGCGTTTTTCCTGCATCGCCTGAAACAACGTGTACAGGATCTCGCTGTCCATCGCGCCGGTGATGTAATGATGCTTGAACGCGAAGTACTCCTCATGTTCCCGCGTCTTGTCGTGCAGATACGAACCTACCACGCCGAGCGGTGATACTTCCGAGAAGAAGTCCAGAATGACGGGATCGCACAGTTCCCTGTCCTGTGCGCGGCTGTAAAGGATCGTTCTGCCCTGCTTTTCCGTCTCGAGGATCCCTTCCGACACGTACTCCTTCAGTTTTTTCCGTACCGTGGACTCGTCGAACACTTTGGGTTCCTCGAACGAAGCAAGATACCCGTCGATCCCCTCCATGATCTGCGGGACCGAAAGCCGGATCTCCGGCGTATAGAGGATATCCATGAGAATGAAGTGCAGCGTGATGTCCCCGTCCGTAAAACTCTTCGTTTTCCAGGCCTTATAGAAAGGATTATGATGGGAAACGCGGCTGTCGATCGAAAGAAACACCTGCTTCCCGTCGCCGGTCTGGCGGAACTGCATGTAATCCCCCAGCCAGCTCTCCAGTCTGCGCCGCTCGTCGTCGTAGGATCTGGCGCTCTTTTTCGTATATTCGGTTCTGCTCTTGAATCCGTAGACGTAGAATTCACGCATGTAGTCCCTGATCCTGCTGAAGCTCTTGATCAGTTCACTGTATGCCACGTCTCTCACCCCCTTTTCTTTTACGTCTGTATTCTGACAGAAAACTTGTCCGAAAAAACGCCCTTGAACGGCGTTTTTCGGATTATTGTATGTATTTTGTCCTTATAAAAGGCAATTCAGTCCCACAGGATCCCGTTCTGCGCCTCGTTCACCGTACCGCATTTTGGACACGGCAGCTCACGCACCGGATCGGCACCCGCGTTCCGCATCGTTCTTCCGCATTTTCCGCAGCTGCACCTGTACGGTTTCAGCACGTGGAAGTCCTCTTCCAGATCCGATCTCATCATATACGGGACATATCCCCATTCTCCGACCGTTTTGATCCCGAACTGTTTCTGCGCGAACGCTTCGGGATCATTCGGCGCCCAGATCGTGATGTCCTTTCCCGTCTTCCAGTTTCCACAGTGATCGCAGACGAAAAGCGTCTCCTCTCCGTCCACAGCCGCGTATTTCGTGCCTGTAAACGCTTCCTTCCATTCTTGTCCGTATTTTCCCGCCGCGATCTCTTTCGTCAATTCCCTATACTCAACAGGATAAAGAGACCCGATCCCAGTCCAGGCGGAATATGCTTTCCCGCATTTTCTGCACTTGAACGCAACAGATTCTCCCATGTTTTCTCCTCCCCGTCCGTTGTGAAGTCCGGGAATCATTCTTCCTTTTCCCCGGGCTGTGTCTTCATAATGCCCGAAAACACACGCCTTACGGTCGCACGGCAGGCGACAAATGCGGATGGCATCGTTTCGTACCGAATGATTATTTCAGTGCCTGCAGTTTCCCCGCAAGCGCGTCATGGCCTTCTTTTTCCTCTTTGAACCCTTTTGTCATATTCAGCGCAGCGATCACCATATTCAGTTCTTCAGCGGTGACGATCCCCTTCTGGCTGACCGTACGGACCGTTTCGTTCGTAACCTCCTTCGTCACGCCTTCCGGCATCCTGTTCGCCGCTGTCTGCATCTCTTCCAGAAGCAGTGTCTTTTCCTGCTGCGTCAGCACGGCGTTCAGATCGAACGGCCCCGCAGCAGCCTTTTTCTTTTTTCCGAAAAGTCCCATTTTTCTTCCTCCTTTTTTGTTTTGTATTCTGTCGTTCCGCAGAAACATTACCTGTCTGTTTCACTGAGAAACACGTTCAGTTCCGCAAGGCGTCTTGTCATCTCGCGGCGTCCCGCCTGATACATCTCCTCCAGCTTTTCGGGATCCCTTTCCACGTGCCCCTCGCTCAAATCCTTCGGAGGACGGATCACGAACGCCGTTCCTTCCGTCTCCTTTTCATCGATCCTTTCCGCCAGTTCGTTATAGCGGTCCGCACGTTTTACCAGTATCTTCCTGATCTTCGGATACCGCAGAAGAAGCAGACTGTACATCTTCATCCCTGCGCCCTTTTTCTTCCTGTAACCCTTCGGTCTCGTCAGGACGATCACGTTCCTGTCATACCCGAGAGACTCCATGTATTCGAACGGCACGGTATCCACGAGTCCTCCGTCCAGATACCGCCTGTCGCCGATCCGGACCGGTCTTGAGACGCCCGGCATGGAAGCAGACGCCTGCATCCACAGAATGTCTTCCTCTTCGCCGTCCGTGCATTTGTGATAGACCGCCTCGCCCGTCTCCACACAGGTCGTTCCGATATAAAAGTCCGTCGGGTCTGTCCGGAACGTCTCCCTGTCGAACGGATCCAGCTTGTCCGGAAGCTCATGGTAACAGAACTCGACGCCGTAAAGATCTCCCGTTTTCAGAAGCGAGCGCAGGCTGCAGTAGCGCGGGTCCCTGCAGTATTCCTTGTTGTACCGGATCGGTCTGCCGATCTGCCGTGATTTGAGATTGCACCCGAACACGGCTCCGGCCGACACCCCGCACGCCGCCTCAAAGGAGATCCCGTTCTCCATCAGAACGTCGATCACGCCGCATGTGAACATGCCGCGCATCGCGCCGCCTTCCATGACGAGCGCTGTTCTGCTTTTTCTTTCAGCTGTTTCCGTCATCTGTCCGCCTCTGTGTTCTTTTTCTTCCTCTTCAGTCTGAATGAGACCGGCATGTATCTTTGCTCCACCATCTGCAGAAGATGGACTGCGTCGTGCTCCGTGCGGTATCCGTTCTTCAGGTGGATGCGGACCGGTTCAAGATCAGGTTCCGTCTCACGCCATTTCTTAAGCAGAACTTCCTCGGTATGTCCGATGGTCGCGTCCCTGTCATACAGATACAGCGCGTCGATTCCTTCCACACCGCCCTGCTTTCTCGTCACGCTGCGCAGATTCCCTCTGTGCACCGTGCTGTACAGCTGCTGTTCCGTGCGGGCGGTGTCCTCCTCCCGCACGAGGATCTTCACGCAGACCACCTGCGCGGGATCGAACGCTGCGTCATCCAGATAATTGCGGTACGGCGAGTGCCGCATAAGATCACGCAGTTCCCGCTCCTCCTCGCGCATCTGCCCGATATGGTAGATATTCGTCCTGCTTCCGTGGACCGTGTACAGATAGGCGCTGAGTCCCGTCTGTTCCAGACGTTCCAGGATCGTGGTCAGATCGTCCGTGCTCATGGGACTGGTCATCACATATTCGTTGCGCGCCGCGTCCCAGACCGCCGCACCGTCCATGACGATCAGAGGTCTGTTGAGTTTCGCCGCGCTCATCTGCAGCGTCATAAAGGCAGGCGCGTGTTCCGATACCAGACAGATCTGCGCGCCGTCGGTATGCAGACGGTTGAGAAGATACAGCGCCGTGCCCGAGACCGGCGTAAACCTGTCGGGAACAAGGTCTTTGATGTCCAGGAAAAACACCTGTCCCTCGTTTTTCCTTCTGGGCAGGCGGAACAGATTCACCAGCGCGGCCACAGCCGTTCCGATAAACACGCCCAATACGCGCCACAGCGTGCTTTTGATGGGATCCGTGACGTCCGGGAACGTGATCACGATGCAGATATAGATGATCGCGGCAAGCGCAGAAAGCTCCGGATGCTTCACGAGCACGGCCGCGTACAGCGTGACCAGAACGCCGACCGCCATCGCCGCGTAGACGATCAGCATATGCTCGGAAAGATGCGGGATCCTGTAGAAGAGGAACAGCGAAACAAGACCCGTCACGGATCCCAGAAGCGTTCCCATCATGCGGTTCAGCGCGGAGACACGCGTGCCCCGCACGAAGGGCTGCATGCAGATGATCGCCGTGATCAGCGCCTCCGCCGGCATATCCGCGCCGCTTCTTCCCAGAAGATAATAGACGAGCAGACAGAGGAACACCGCCACCGTCGTCTTCAGGATGCGCTGCCCGATATGCGGAATGTAGACCGTCCGCTCTCTTCTTTTTTCTTTTCTTTTTTCTTTCATTCAGTCTCTCAGTTCTTTATTCGTCGTGTCCCACCAGGTGTACGATGACCGGCTCGATCCCGAGTGCCGGCAGGATCTTTTCCGTCAGATCCCGGGTCGCGAATCGTATGGAGCTTGTGTTCTCGCAGGGATGGCAGCCGAACATCTCTTCTTTCAGGACGTCCTCATCGATCACCAGCCGGACTTTATGTTCCGGGTCGTTTTCCAGCGCGAGCACGGAAACGCTTCCCGGATGGACGTCCAGCATCGCCGCCATTGCTTCCCCGTCCCCGAACGACAGACGGCTGATACCCATCTGCCCCGACAGCTCCTTCGTCTTGAAGGGCTTGTCTCCGGGCATGATCACGAAATAGTATTTCGTCTTCTGCCTGTTGCAGAGAAAAAGGTTCTTGCAGATATGCACGTTCAAAACGGCGTCCACATCCGCGCAGACCTCCATGGTCGTCGCCGGCCGGTCCGGATGATCCGTCCGGTCAAAATCGATCCCGAGCCTGTCCAGGAGCGCGTAGGCGCGCTGTTCCCGCGGTGAGCGTCCGCTCATGTCCTGCGGCGATCCTTTCAAAAGTTCCATGCTGATTCCTTCCGTTTTTCCTTTTTCACGGAGACTGCGGAACACAGGGTCCGCCCTCCGCTGTCCATTATACCATTTCCCGCAAGTCCCCATGATTCCCGGCCGGATCACCAAAAAAACCATGCTGTGCAAAAAAGCGTCGAAACCCGACCATATCCGCCGAGAAGGAAATCTTTCCTGTCCTCTGCGAAAAGCGCTTTCAGCGCGGGTATATAAGACAGGCGCGCCGTTTCCGCCGCTTTCACCTGCCCTTTTCAAAAAATTAGCGGAATCTTAGCGTGGAAGGGGTGACACTTTTGCGTTTTCCGTGCCCTTATATAGGGGATCAAAAAAAACGGCCTTTTTTGCGGGAAATCCTGGAAAAAGGACGTTCTTTTCTGCATTTCCTTTCCCCCGAACACCGTCCAGTGACCCATATGGACGGTGTTATTTTGTATCATTCCGATCCCGGGAGGTGATCATCCATGCGTCCCCCATAGTCGCTATGCACCGTTTCTTTTCCCTTTACGACAGACAATCCATTCATGAAAGGAGTTTCTCAATGAACGAACAACTTACGCAGAACACAGACAGCCGGGGCTTCCTCGGCACACAGCAAAAACAGATCAAATCCGACAAGTACTTCATGCTCCGCTTCTTGTCCGGTTTGTATCTGCACAAAAAGAACTGGATCCGGGGCGTCACGATGGACGACGCCGACGATCCCCGCAACAGAGACTGCACCGTCACCTTTGCCCTGATGCCGCACTACCGGACGGACAACAATTCCATGCTCAGCCATATCCGCCTCCTTTTCGAGCACGCGGACAGGTTCGAGTACCACATCAAGGGCGGGATCCTCTACGTCTCCCTCACGGTATACGACGTATGGAACGACGGAAAACCGTATCGGCGCTTCACCGAGTACCTGTCCGAGGAGGAGCTCGAAGAGATCGACCGGGAAGTCGACGAGATGATGGACGCACTCACTCCCGAGGAGATCGACGAGATCCTGAACCTGTGACCGCTCAAAGCACACAGTCTGCGGACCGCGTTCCCGGCGGTCCGCATCATTCTTACCGACAAGGAGGTTTCTATTTATGGATTATGAAAAAACGATCAGAATGCTGGACGAGATGATCGAGGAATGCGGCCGGAACATCGAACCGTTCTTCGGCACGCGCGTCGACCCGGACAAGGAATCACAGCTGGGCATGCTGCTGGAAACCATCAGCACCCTGACGCAGACGGGTTTCATCACTTCCGTCAAAGTGGAGGCGGAAAACACCTGCCCCGACGCGACGGTCACCGTTGAACTGCCTCTGCTCGCCATATACGGCACCGGCACGGAAACAGGTTGTCTCTTCACGGACCTTTTTCTTTACGCGGACGCCTTTATGTTCGCGTTCAATCCTGAGAACATGGCGGTCGAAGTGTCCTACGTCGTCACCGCTTACTGGATCCAGGGCGGCGCGCCGCAGGACGTGACCGTCTCGGACATCTGCTGCTGAAAGGAGGTGGATCGGATGAAAACGATGCAGGAGCGCAGACTCTCCCGGATGCTGAAACGCGCCGGGATCCCGAAGGAGAAACGTACCGGAATGCTGGCGCAGATGACTGTGCCCGAAAGAAAAGGCGGACTCGTTCCGCCGCGTCCCGAAGAGATCTTCTCCGGCTTTCCTCTTTCCGGACACGAAAAAAAATCCTGACGTACCGGAGCAGGCCCGCCGTGAAAGGCGGTCCCTCCTGTCTTTTTCAGCCGTTTCCGGAACAGGCGTATCATCAGATCTTTTCCCTCCCTGTCCGCCGGTTTGCGCTGTAACGGGACGCATATCTGATATAATGATCACAGAAAAACACGGGCTGCCGGACGGGCAGACCGAAACGGGAGGTCTCACATGGGAGTACAGTATCCGTATATCGACCTGCACTGCGACACACTGAACTACGCGTGGCAGCACCACGCTGAGGACATCTGGCATCTGGAAGGCTCCATGACCGACGTCGTCCGGAACCGTGCCGGTGGCTGCACGCTTCAGCTGTACGCGGTCTTTATGCCGTGCGATGCGGACATCGAACGCTATACGCGGGACTACCCGGGAGACGAGGCGTATATCGCAGCGCTCCACGGGATCTGGCAAAGGACGCTGAATGCGCACGGCGACGTGATCGCGCAGGCCCTTTGCATGTCCGATGCGGAGGAAAACGCAAAAAACGGCCGGATCAGCGGCATGCTCTCCATGGAGGACGGACGCGCCGTGCAGGGAAGCTTTGAGAATATCCGCCGTTTCTACAATATGGGCTTCCGCATGATGAATCTGACCTGGAATTTCTCCAACTGCTTCGGCGCGCCGAACAGTGAGGATCCCGCCGTCATGGCGCAGGGGCTCACGGACTTCGGAAAGGAAGCAATCGGGTATATGAACGATCTTGGCATGATCGTGGACGTCTCCCATCTTTCCGACGGCGGATTCCGGGACGTGGCGCAGCTTTCCAGAAAGCCTTTCATCGCGTCGCACTCCAACTGCCGCGCGCTGAACCCGCATCCCAGAAGCATGACGGATGATATGATCCGCGTGCTGGCCGACAAAGGCGGCATCATGGGCGTCAACTTCTATCCGCCTTTCCTCTCGGAAGATGTCCGGAAGAATGATATGACGATCGACGATGTTTCCAGACAGCTGCGGCACCGCATCAACACGGGCGGTCTTGAATGCGCCGCAGTGGGAACGGACTTTGACGGCATCTCGGGTGAACTGGAGGTCCCGGCCTCCGACCGTATGCCATGGTTTTTCGATGAGTTGAAAAAGCGCGGTTTCACGTCCGATGAACTGGATCACATCTGCCGGAAAAACGCCGAACGCTTCTTCCGCGAAACGCTCGGCTGAAAGATTCACAAATACGAAAGGAGAACAAAATGAAAGACATGACTCCCTGCCTGAGGGCGCTGGAATACTACAGGACACTGGATCCGGCCTACCGTGCTCCGGAAGAGATCCAAAGCGACGTCGCTTACTGGGACAAATCGGAACCGGACGACACGCTGCCCGGCGGCGGGATGTCTCGCCATCCCTTCCTCTATGTCGGCGAGGAGGACGGACGCATCATCATCGTCGATCAGGGAAAGGTGCTCTGGTGCTACGACACGGGTTCCGAGGCGGAGCTTGACGACGTGTGGATGCTGTCCAACGGGAACATCCTCTTCTCGCACATGTACTGGTGTGCCGAGGTGACACCGGACAAAAAGCGGGTGTTCTATTACAAATATCCGAAAGGCACCGAATCCCATTCCCTGCAGCCGGTAGGACTTGACAGCGTTCTCATGATCATCAACGCGCCCGTACCGCAGGTCATCATCATGAACAAGCACACCTGCGAGATCGAATACAGCCATGACGTCCCGTACGAGCCGGGTCACAAAACGCATACGCAGTTCCGCAGGATCCGGATGACACAGGACGGAACGTTCCTCATCTGTTATCTGGAGCTTGGCAAAGTCGTGGAATACGACCGGGATTTCAACGTTCTCTGGTCCGTCCTCAGCACACGTCCCTGGTCCGCGTTCAAACTGCACAACGGCAATGTCGTCGTCACGGACGAGGCGGAGCTCAAAGTCAAGGAGTACGCGCCGGACAAAACGGTCGTGTGGGAGCTTTCCGCTTCCGATCTTCCCGCGAAGTACGCACAGACACAGATCTTCGACCGTCCCGCCTCCGGCCCCGACGGCCCTTCCGGTCTTGACGTGGAGGCTGTCGGATGGCAGTCCTGCGTCCGCCTGGAAAACGGAAACACGGTCCTCTGCTCCCAGGGCTCCATGGGACGTCTCCCGCAGTTCACAGAGGTGACTCGGGACAAGGAAGTCGTCTGGGCACTGAAGAATTTCCGCGATCTGGGTCCTGCGACATCCATCCAGATCCTCTCCGATCCCGGCATCCCCGAGGAGCCGGGTTCCTGTCAGCGGTAGTTCCCGTCTGAAACCGCAAAGACGGTCCGCGTTTCATTCCGCAGACCGTCTTTTTTCTTCTGTTCCGAATTATTTATCCATATCCGCAATAGCGTGCATGAAGATGTGGAAAGCTCTCGCGATCCCGCCGGAGTAGTCAACTTCCTCCAGCGCGTTGGTGACCATCATGGGATTGTCCGTTCCGATCACATCGACGCCGCAGCTGACCAGATACTGGATCGTGTCTTCGCGGTCCACTGTCCAGCAGAAGACCATCTTCCCTTCCTCGTGCATCCGCTTCACCAGTTCCGGTGTCACGTTGGTCTCCTCGATGCTGACGTTGTCCGTGAACTCGATATCCTCCAGATTCCCGAACGCCAGGAACATGCAGTATCCCTTCGTGATCGCGGGGTCGAGCTCATCGATCCGCTTCATTCTCTCAGCGTCCTGCGCAATGATCATGACGTTGTCATGCATGCCCGTCCGGTTGATGACATCCAGCACATTCTCCTCGAAATTGACGTCATCCGGATGTCCCTTCAGTTCGACCTGAACACGCATTCCCTCTCTCTGCGCCATCTTGAGCACCTCTTCCAGCGTCGGGATCATCGTAAATTCATAATCACCGGGCATCCACGGACCCATTTCATGAGACGTCAGCTCGGCAAAGGTGGTGTCATGGATCGCAAGATTGAATCCGGTCACTCTGTTGATCGTCGAATCGTGATTGCAGACGATGATGTTGTCGCTGGTCTGATGAACGTCCACTTCGATCCACGGCAGATTCTCGCTTGCCGCAAGCTCAAACGCCGGCATCGTGTTCTCAGGGGCGTGCACATTGTCCCCCCTGTGCGCACAGACCACCGGTCTATCAACGCCCTCTTTCAGGAACGCATACTTGCGTACAAGAAACACGGAGTCAGCTGCGAAAAGCGCCAGAACGACCGCAAGAAAGACCGCGACCGTCCTCCTGGACGTCTTCGTCATGCGGAACGTATCCTTCGACAGCGCTGTCAGGATCTCTTTTTCCTCAATGTACCGGTAGAACAACACCGTGAGCGCAGCGTTGTTGACCGCAGGCGCAATGAATCCTTTCAGGATCTGGCGCAGCACATAGATATACGTGCCGATTTCCGCGGACTTGGAAACGACGCCGCTGTTCCTCTGAAACAGCGCGGCGGTCTCCCTAACGTTCATCACGAGAACCGACGCCACGGAATTGATCAGAACGTTCAGAAGGAGCGTCAGGAGCGCCATCGTGAGCAGTGTCTCTATATAGTGCCCCCTCCCCAGTCTTCTGGAACGGCTGCAGCTCTTTCGGAAATCCGATTTCTGCAGCACAAAGATGTTGACAGAAAAGATGTAGATCGTGAGAAAACCGATCAGCGACAGATAAAACGCCCAGTAGACGATCCTCAGCGTCTTCGTATAGGCGATCGTCTGATTGACGAACCCCGGCAGCACCAGTTTGAACGTGGAACCTGCCAGAGGGAACACTTTGAGCAGCGGAAACAGCACCAGAATAAAGAGGATCAGCAGCCAGTTTTTCGGATGCAGCGCTTTTTTGCAGGCGCGCAGACCCGCCAGGAACATGCTGACCAGATTGGTCTGTCTCCCGATCTGGCTCATGGAGAAGGCATGCAGCAGACCCGCGATCTCAAACAGGGAGAGAAACGTGACGGTCACGGCAAACAGCAGCATCAGAAGGATCGACACGGGGTTCAAAAACACAGCCTTCATGTTCGCGGGTACGATATATGTCGTTCCGCTTACCTTCATCATGAGCCACAGAAGTCCGTTTTTCAGAAGAGACGTCGCCGCGACGGTCACCGCCCCGCTGAACAGGATGAAGAGCATGACCTCTTTGAAATTTCTGCTGAACAGAAGCCAGATGTTCTTCAGAAACGCCCAGAAATCACGGAAAAAACCGACAGCCGCCTTTTTCGCCGTGCCGAATAAACGCCTGATACGGCTCTCCTCTTTTTTTGTTCCGGTATTCGCGGTTCCCAAAGGCATTTCCGTTCCTCCTGCTTTCCTGACACAGCCTCCGTATACCCGAAAGCCATATCCTTTTTGTTCAAAAAGTATTATACTAACACGTCTTTGTCCGTTCAAATCCATCCCGGGCAGCGTGTTCCGGTCGTATTTCCGAAAAAAAGCATCCGGCGTTTTTCCCTGCCGCCGGATGCCGGTCATTTGCCTTTCGTCTATCTTACTTTCCTAAAACTTCCTTCAGGGCTTCCTTCACGATATCAAGGCCTTCCAGAAGCACGTCGTCCTCGATGGTGAGCGGCGGCATGATCTTGAGCACACCGTCGTGACGTCCCGCAACTTCCAGAACGAGCCCCCTGCCAAAGCACGCATGAACTGCTTCCAGCGCCAGTTTCGGATCGATCGCGCCGAGCTCAACGCCCCAGAGCATTCCCATTCCGCGGATCTCGATCGCAGGATTGAGCGGGGCGACCTCATTTTTCAGGAACGCTTCGATGATCTTCTCCTTCCGTCTGACCTCACGGTCCAGGCCGTGTCCAGTGAAGTACTTCAGTCCCGCTGTCGCTCCGACGAAGCTCAGCTGGTTCCCGCGGAACGTTCCGTTGTGCTCTGCGGGGCGGAAGATATCCAGCTCCGGTTTCATGAGCAGCAGCGCCATCGGCATGCCGAATCCGCTGATGGATTTGGAAAGGATGACCATGTCCGGAACGATGCCGGCACGCTCAAACGAGAAGAAGTAACCGGAACGTCCGTTTCCGACCTGGATGTCATCCACGATCATCAGGATCCCGTGCTGGTCGCAGATCTCGCGGATACCGCGCAGCCATTCGACGCCGGCGACATTGATGCCGCCCTCCGCCTGAATGGTCTCCAGCACGACCGCCGCGGGTTTCTCGATGCCTGAATGGTCGTCTTCCAGCACCCAGCGCAGATACGCAAGAGAATCGAATCCTCTCGTTCCGTCATAGGGCACGAACGTAACGTTTTCCAGTGGCACGCCGGCACCTTCTCTGCTGGTCCTGTCTGTTGTCATGGCAAGAGAGCCCAGTGTCATGCCGTGGAACGCGCCGCCGAAGGCGATCACGCCTGTGCGCTTCGTGTTCTTTCTTGCAAGCTTCAGCGCCGCCTCCACGCCGTTTGTCCCGGTGGGTCCGCAGCACATGACTTTGTAATCCAGTCCTCTTGGCGCAAGGATCAGTTCCGTGAACGTCTCCAGAAACTCCGCTTTCGCCGTCGTGTACATGTCCAGCGCGTTGATGACGCGATCCTCGGAGAGATACTCCAGGATCGCCTGTTTGATCTCGGGATTGTTGTGGCCGTAGTTCATGGAACCCGCCACTGCAAGGAAATCGATATATCTTGTGCCGTCCTCGGCAAAAAGCTCCGCATTCTTCGCGTGATCGAACACGACGGGGTACTTTCTGCAGTAGGAACGGACCTGGGATTCTCTCGTTTCAAAAATCGATGACATAAAAAAAGCATATCCTCCTTGAAGTGATACCCGATGATTATACCACATATAGATATGCCTTGTCCAAACGCGTACGGTCCGCATCCGGAATCCGCCCCGTTTTCACCTGTTCTCTGATCCGGCAAAGGAACCGTGTACCGGTCAGTTTGTCCGGACCGCCTCTTCGATCCACTGCTCCGCATCTTTCAGCGGATCCCGGGTTTCTACATCCGGCGCGATCGGGTCCTCACAGTACCTCTGCCCCGTTCTGTCCACGTCACACCCGACTGTCAGCTGGATCGTCGCTCCGTCATACATCTTTCTGACCGTGTTCGTACTGCAGTATCCCGCTGTGCCGCATCCGAAAAACCGCACATTGTCCAGCCCTTTGAAACACAGCAATACGGCTTCTCCGGAACTCGCCGTCATTTCATTCTGTATAACGGCGACGGGGACCTGAAGTTTTTCCAGGTTTTCCACTTCCGTCGCGGATCCTCCGCCCGTGACTGCGCCTTCTGACAGGATCACGTCCCTTGTCTGTCCCGATATCTCAAAACGGAGGACCGTTCCGTCGGGAAGAAACGGGGATACGGCCGCGACCATGGGTCCCATATCGCCGCCTGTATTGTCTCTGAGGTCCAGGATCACCCCTTCGATCCCGTCACGGTTTTCCCTGACGGCACTGAGCACCGTTTCCGCGTATGCGCTGCCCTGCCCGCTCTCCAGATTGTATTCCGGCAGTCTGATATACAGGATCCCGTTTTTAAAAGAGCATTCCGGGAGCATCTGCTTACCTGCGGCCTCATCCGTCTGATCCTTGGATCTGATCTTTGAATGCTTTCCGCCCGCGACGTTCAGCGCTTCCTGAATGATCGGATAGGTCTCTTCGTACGTTCTGCAGCCGGCTGCTTTTTCGATCGCCGCCTCTTTTGCCTCCTGCCATGCATCTCCGCTTGCATAGATGCCGTTTTCCGCAAATGCCATGGCATCCCTGACGTATTTCACGGGCGTCGGCGGGATCAGGTACAGTCCGAAATTCGGACCGAATTTCAGAAGAAGCGCCAATATCCCGGCTGTCAGAGCCAGCACCGCGCTTCCCGCAATGATGAGAATGATCTTTAATGCTTTTTTCATTTTCCGCTTCCGTTCTTCTGTTCCTAGATCCTGCTGAGCACACAGTCCCAGACATCCTGAAACTTCACGCTGTCATCCAGCGACTGCATCGCGTACACGACGCCTTTGCGGGGAAGAACGGCGATATACTGTCCGTATTTCCCGTCCGCCCTGAACGAATCGCCGTCGGGATTGATCCAGAACTGATACCCGTACATCGGATTGTCACCGCCGCGCGGCACCTGATTGCTGCAGGCCTCTTTCAGATACGCGCTGCTCACGACCCGCGTTCCGTCATATACCCCTTCATGAAGCGTCATTTTTCCGAATCTTGCCAGTTCCTCGACCGTCACGTACAGACCGTTCGCCGCATGGCAGTGACCCATCGGATCGCGTGTCCACTCCGGGCTCATGATCCCGATCTTGTCGAACAGACGCGGCTTCAGATAATCCGCGAGGAACTGACCGCTGCGTCTTTCGATGAGGCAGCTCAGCATATACGTATTGAAATTCGAATACAGGAACCTTTCTCCCGGCGCGTGATCGAATCCGGCGTTGAAAAAGTAACGGATCCAGTCCTGTGTCTCATAGCGTTCCCTGTTGTTCGCGAAAAACAGCGGATGCGCCAGTCCTGTCGTCATCGTCAGCATATGTCTGACCGTCGTGTCCAGGAGGAAAGAGTTTGCATTGTCAGGCACATATTCCGGGAACGCGTCGCAGATTTTCTCATCCAGCGTCAAAAGCCCTTCCTCCAGCGCGATCCCCACGCCGGCGGAAACGAAACTCTTGCTGACGGACCATGTATTGAGCCTCGCAAGTTCCTGAAGGCGGTCGTATTTCGCGATCAGTTCGTCGTCCTGATACACGCGTATGTAATTGATGACCTGTCCCTGATCCTTCACATATGCCAGATACTCGTTCAGAATCGCCTGTTTCATTCCTGTACCTCCGCTTTATGTCCTGCTGCACTCATCATTCCGCCTGCTCGGTCAGATGCGCCTCATCCAGATCCTGCCAGAGGCGTTCCTCGATCCGGTCGAACACCTCTTCCCCGTCCTCCGGGAAATGGCCGCTGTCCGCGAAAAACGCATCGTCCGCGTCCAGCCATAAAAGACTTCTGTACGTGTACGCGTCCAGATCCTGATACACCGAGTCGTACTTTCCGCCCCAGTCTCGCATGCCTGTCTCTTCCGCGATCCGGAAAACATCATCGATGATCTCTTCATCCACAAGATAGAGATCCCGGGCGCCTTCCATCGTTTCCACGAGCACCTTCGCTTTTCCGTCCTCGGGACAGAACACCTGCATGGTGTACCCGTTTTCCGGTATTTCCGCCTCATAATCCACGTCGAGCCTGCTGAACTCGATCACAAGAAACGCTTCCAGCGGATTGCTGCAGTAGGCGTCCGGATCATACTCCATGCTGTTATACGATTCGCACCTGAGCGTCACGTCATGCGCCGGCATCGTGAACTCGATCACGAAACCGCGCCTGTCGTCCCATCCGAAATCCAGCGGCTCATCATCCAGATAGAACGAGTAATCAGTATCCGTCGCCCAGTTCTCATAATACAGGGTGACTTTCGCGCCTGCGGGATACGAGTCCTTCGCGCCGGTATAAGCGCTTTTTCTTCCGTCATAGTCCACATGATACCGCTGTTCAAAGCATGCGGTCAGTCCTGCAAGCAGGACGATCGCAAGAAGCATGGCCGGTATCTTTAAGATCCGCATTGCCATTTTCTTTCCCTTTTGTCTTTGTTCCGTCCGCATTTTCTGTTCCTTTCCCCTGCGTTTCACCGGAATACACGTCGTCTCGACCGTTTTCATATACAGCACCGCGGTTGCCGAACGGATTCGCGGCAGCTCTGAAAAAACGGTCTTTTTTTCATTATACCTTCACGCCGCGTACTTGCCCAGCCGTTCAGGCCGCCGCTATCCGTCCGATGCCGCGTTCTTCTGTTTTTTTCCAAAAAAGCGTTGGAATGAAGTCCGATTTCAAGTAGAATGGACATGCTGTGTTTTTCCAAAAAGCGCAGTACCAGTATGATTTTTATCAAATGAGGGAACAGTATGGTCAAAAACATCATCTTCGATATCGGAAAGGTCCTCGTCGGATTCAACTGGCAGGGTTATATCCGCGAACGCTATGACGAGGAAACGGCCGCGATCATCCGCAAGGCCATCTGGGGCCACGGTTACTGGCATCAGCTGGATTACGGCGTCATGCCGGAAGAAGAGATCATCCAAAACTTCGTCCGCTTCGCTCCCGAATATGAACAGCAGATCCGTGACGGTTTTCTCAATACAGGCGACTGCATGTCCCGTCTGGACTACGCCATCCCCTGGCTTAAGGAACTGAAGGCGCGCGGGTACAACCTGTACTTTCTTTCCAACTATTCGAAATTCCTGATCCGGATCCGTCCGGACGTTCTGGACTTCATTCCCTACATGGACGGCGGGATCTTCTCCTGCGACATCCATATCCTGAAGCCCGACGCCGCGATCTATGATACGCTCTGCAAAAAATATGATCTGAAACCGGAGGAGTGCGTCTTCATGGACGACCGCCCGGACAACATCGCCGGCGCGATCGCCTTCGGCATGCAGGGCATCGTCTTTGAAACGAAAGAGCAGGCAGAAAAAGAACTGGAAGCGATCCTTCGCTGATCCGGTCTCATACAAGACAGACTGAAAAGCACCGTTCCGTCAGGCAGCCGGAACGGCGCTTTTTTCATTCCATTCAGAACAGCTGACCGGGTAGCCTCCGTTTCTCTTTTTCCGGAAACTGCGCGTCAAACAACGCGAATGCCTCCGGATCCCGTTCCGCTGCGAAATAACCTTCGGGCGGTGCGTATTCTCCGCTCACCCCGTCAAGATATCCCGGGATCAGCTCTTTGCAGAGGAAGAAGGAGGCATCCGCGTCTTCGGGCAGATCATGATACCGGATGCCGAACTCTGACGCATAGGTAAATCCGCTTTGCCCGTAAAAGAGGATGTTTCCCTCAAAGCACAGCGCACCGCATCCAAGTTCCGCCGCTTTTTCCAGAGAATAATCCAGCAGCTGTTTTCCATAGCCCTGCCTTTTCCATTCCGTCGCGATACAGATGGGCCCCATCGTCATGATGGGGATCTGTCTTCCGTCGTCCGTCCTGATGACCGCGTGCATGAACATGTTCTGACCGATGATGGTTCCGTCCTTTTCCATGACGAAGTCCAGCTCCTGTACGAACGCGGGATCGCTGCGCAGTCTGTGAAGCACAAAGTGTTCATAGCATCCCGGCCGGTAAACGTTCCAGAAGGACTCACGCACGAGTTCTTCCACAGCGCGCCGGTCTTCCTGTTTTTCTCTCCGGATCACGATTCTTTCCGTTTCTTTCACTGCTCTTTTCCTCCGCTTATCTTTTTCCCCGCTTCTTCCAGTATCCTGTCTGCCTGCCCCGTCACGGCGTCTTTATCTTCCGCCGCGTCATATATGGTGTAAAGCAGAAACATCGGCGCGTAGAACCGCGCGGCTTCATCCTCCGCACCGGGAATACCCATGCCGCGGAAGAGATCCGCCAGATAACCGACCGGTCCCGAAACGAGGTACTGCTGATACAGCTTCTCCATTTCGGCATTGCGGAACTGTTCCAGCATCAGCATTTTCCGGAACGAAGATGCGAACTCGTCCCTCGTCCAGTACCGGAACATCTCCCTGCTGAAAGAAACGACCTCTTCAGGCGAAATGTCCAAATACGATTCCGGCATTTCTTCCGCCGTTCCTGCGGGCAGGCCGTTTTCCTCCGCATAGCGCGCGTCATTCTGTTCCATGCGGGCAAGAATGCTGTTGAACAGATCGCGTTTGTTCTCATAGTGCCTGTACATCGCGCCTTTCGTGATCCCCACTTCCTGCGCGATATCCTGCACGGAGACAGCCTTGTATCCGTCTTTCGCAAACAGCCGCAGCGCCATGATCAGGATCCTTTCTTTTGTGTCAGCCATTGCTCTTTCCTCCAAACAAGTAAACGGTCGTTTACTTTTCTATCATAGTAAACGACCGTTCTCCTGTCAATCACGGATCGGCTCTGCCCTGTAAGCAGCATCACAATCTGACTCTGAAAAGACCGTGACGGTTGCAGTATGCGAACAGCTGCTTCACGCGGTTGATCTTGAATCTTGCCTCCGCGTTTCCCTCCGGATACAGTTTCACCAGCTGTACACCCATATCCGATACGGCGGCAAGAAAAGAAATGAAGTGCTCCTTGGTCATCGGATGGGAAAGAGATACGAAATACTCATCCTCCGCAATGACGGCGCTGATCTCATGTTCCGCATCCGGCTCTTCCGCTTCCAGCGGCGGCAGCGTAATGCCGCAGCAGCTGATCACTGCTTCCCCCGACGCACGGATCACGTTTCCACAGACCGGGCAGACGTACCACTTCCCCCGCATCATGTTCGCGCTGCGGTTCGCATTGCGGATATCGTTTCCGGACATGAGCTCGATCACAGAAATGCCCAGCGCCTTCGCAAGCGGTTCGAGCAGCGAGATATCCGGGTATCCCTTTCCCGTCTCCCATTTGCTCACAGCCTTGCTGCTGACAAACAGTTCACGCGCCAGATCCTCCTGCGTCATGTTTTTCTTTTCCCGGAGTCTGCGGATCACATCTCCGGTCACATATCTGTCCATGGAACATCCCTCCTCACGCAGCAAGTCTATCATGAAGCGTTACGCGTTCCTACCTACGCTTCGTGGAGTGATGCCTTTTTGCCGCTTTGCGTGACTATTCCCGATCCAGATTCCGCACGACGCCGGCAAAGAGCACGGCTCCGTCCCTGCCTGTTACGACGAACAGGAACGGTCTGTCCAGCGTGAAATCGATCTCACCGTCCGGCACGACCGCTCCGGTCGCCTCCACTCCAAGGGCCGTATATGCCGCGCCTGTCACGCCTTGCTCGTCGATCTCTACGATCGCCGCGTGCTCCGCTTTTGTCAGACACAGTTCATCAACGTTTTCCGTCAGAGGCGAAAAATCCGCTTTTTCCGGGTCAAGAACGTCCGTGACGCCCAGTTCTTCAATGACCCCCGTCAGGTCTGTCTTTGCGCTGACGCTGAACTTCGGTACGGAAAGATGCACGACCGGGGTGAACCAGTTGTCATCCTCTTCGTCGAACCTCGTCGCACAGAGGATGCGGGGATCCGCGAGGAGATCGTTGACGTCCTTTCCTTCTTCCGGAAGAAAGAAGTACATCCCCCCGCTGTCGGTCAGTCCGAGTCCCAGAGCGGTGAACGTCTCTGTGCGGTACGCACTCATGAATGTCGTCCGGTGCATCATCTCCGCCTCGCTGTCGCCGTTCATACCATGGAAGATCTCCCGTGTGTTCTCCTCTTCAAAGAACTCCTCCCGCCACATCGCCTTATAGTAAACGGCAGAGAGGATCTCCAGCACGGTCCTATCATCGAGAGACAGATCCTTTGTATACTCGGACAGAAGACCTCCTGTGCTGTCATCCGTCCATTTTCTCAGGGCTTCGTCCATCTCCGCAGATCCGGGGGTCCCTGTAAACGACGACGCGTAGTAATACCGCGCGATGTCTGCAAGCGCAGCGTCTTTATATTCCACGCCGTCTGTCAGCCAGACCGAATTGGAAAGAATGCTTTTCAGCGCCGGCGTATCAGCGTAATTGCTCTCCCAGAGCACTGCCGCGTTTTCCCGCAGCGCCTTCATATCCGAAACGCCCAGCATGTCCAGGATCTGCTGCCTGCTCTCTCCGTCTGTCGTTTCCGCCAGAATGGAAAACGCCAGATATGCGTTGAGCGGCGAGCAGACCGTGTTGTCGTCCTGCGACGCCAGCGTCTTCTGCATCAGTGAAAGATAGTATCCGTCCATTCCGGCCTGCAGGTCTCTTGACCGCTCCACCGATTCTCTTACGCCTGCCCACCATTCGCCGTGCGCGTTTCCCTCCATGTACTTCTGGATGCTCATATCCGGCGCGACCGGCTCGGGATAGGATGCCATCACCGCTTCAACACCCATGAAAGTCCCACGCTGTCCTGTTTTTCCGCTTCTCTTTTTCAGCATCGGTCCTGCGATCACGGCTCCGCACACCACGGCCGCACAGACGATGAGCGCGCCGCATATGAGCCAGAATTTCCTCCTGCGTTCACTTTTCGCCTGATTTGTTTCCGTCTGTTCGGCTTTCTTCTCATCATTCATGTGCTTTCGCACCTCCTTTTATCCTGAATACGCGCTATAGCGTCAGAACATTACATGCCGGTATGTTTTTCATCGTATAGAGTATAGAGAGTTCCTGTCAAAGCGCAGCGGCAAACACATCCCCCGTCAGAACGATCTCGCCCCGGGCATCATACACGTCGATTTTCACCGCCTGCAGCGTATTGTCTTCGCTGTAAATACGCAGCGTATACCCTTCCTCCAGCGCAAGGATCCCGGACTCATAGAAAACATCATCACAGTCGATCATCCGGATAATGTATTCTCCGGTTCCGTGCGAGGCGTTGACGGTGAGCGCGCATTCTTCGCCTTTTGCAAGATCGTCTGCCATCGCCGTTCCCCAAAGCGAACTTTTCAGGTTTTTCTCCGTTGCTTCCAGAACCCATACGTCTGCTTCTTCCACATCATTGCAAAACACAATGCTTATCGTCTTCCACTGTTCTGCAGGCTGTTCCTCCTGCGCAGAACCCGGCTTTTGCCCTGCTGTGCAACCAAAGAACAGGCTTCCCGCAAGCACCAGGCCAAGGAGCGCATGTCTGACCGTGTGTCTGTCCATTTTCCATTCCTCCCTTTGATGAGAGTTTAGCACAGGCACTGGCATCGCTTCCATCCATATCCCCATGCTGCAAATAAAGCAGGCTATGCGTCCATCCTATCCGGTTGCATAGCCCGTCTATTACCTGATCTCGGTCAGTCCTATATCATATCCTGTCGTTTTCTAACATGATCTGTATCTCATTGTTCGTATGAAAAAAGGATCGTTATCTTTCCGTTGCGGCTGTCAGATCAGAAGCGCCGTCTCGGACAGCGAGATCAGCATCGTGACCGCATCAGCGGACGACATCACCTGCATGTGGTGCACGAGGGCGCATAACCCGAATACCGCAGCTGCCACAAAAACCGTATACAGCAGAAGAAAGAGCCCGAAGCGTTTCATGTTCCCGATCACCAGCACCTGTTTTTTCATTATCCTGTCCTCCTATGATGCGTTCCTGTCCGTCCGGGATCTGTCCTTGTCCCGTTCCATGATCTGATGGTATCAGAGAACCTGTCCGAAAAATCACCCTTGATCCTCCGTCTGAACACTTTCCCATGAAACTCGTTTTGCATTCGCGGCGGAAAGCGGCGCAAAACGAAAAACCGGCGGGATCGGAATGCCGCACCGCATTCTTTCCCCGCCGGTCCTGTTCTGTTTCTTCGGTCAGACGCCGTACTGTCCCTTCAGCCTCCGCACTTCCTCACGCATCCGTTCGACCACCGTCTCCGGACCCGTGATGCGCACGCCCTCCCCGAGCGAAATGATCCATCCCAGAAACGGATTGCTCACCGCGACGCGCACGGACACCTCAAAGTGCTCCGCGTCCTTCGGATTGATGATGATGTCCTTGCCGAACCTGTCGATCAGGACGCCAACCATATCGTTTCGCGCTTCGATGGTCACGTTCATCTCCTCGCCGCCGTATACGGAAAACAGACTCTTCGAGTATTTCGGCATGCTGAAGCCGCTGAATTCCTTTTTTCCGTCCCTTGCCTCATCCAGAGTCGAGATCCGCAGCATCTTGTCCACGCGGAAATGCTTGATCCTCTGATCGAGGCTGTCGAACGCGACGAGATAATAGTTCTCGTTGTCCCACATGAGTTCCCAGGGGCTTACAACGTACCACGCGCCGTCCCGTCTGAGCTCCATCTGTTTTTTCACGTTCCAGCGCCAGTAGCGGAACCGGATCTTTTTGTCTTCCAGGATCGCCTCCTGGACACGGTCCACATTGTAATAGACGCTCTCGTTCATCGTCTTCACGCGTCCGGCGATGGAAACATGCCGGTGCAGTTTCTTCGCGTCGTATTTGCTTGCCAGAGACTCCAGCTTCCGGATCAGCTCGGCGGATTTCCTGTCCGTGATAAATTTCGCCGACTGCACGGAATCCACCAGAAGCTTCAGTTCCGGCAGTTCAAAATCCCGCGATCCCAGATGATAGTAGACATTCCGCCCGTTCTGCTCCGGGATGATGTCCAGCCCGTAGTTCTGCAGTTCCTCAAGATCGGTGTACAGCGTCTTTCTGTTCGCGTTCGCGCCGTATGCGGCGAGTTTCTCGCCGATCTGCTGAATGGTCAGACCGTGATCGTCATCCGTCTCTTCCGTAAAGATCCGGACCAGATACAGCATCTTCAGTTTCTGGCTGTCGCCTTTTCGCTCCTGTGCCATCGTTTTCTCCTTCAACCCATCGGCGTGCCGACTTCGATCAGATGTCCATCCGGATCATAGAACCGGATCACGCGCTGTCCCCAGGAATGCGTCATCAGCCGGTTGACATAACGCACGTCCGGATCGTATGCTTCCAGTTTCCGGATGAATCCTTCGATATCCTCTTCTTCAAAATACAGTTCGCTGCTGTTGCTCCCGCCTGTGATCTCCTCTCCCAGAAAACCGCCCCATATCTTCTCATCCTGGAGCGCAAGCCCCTGCGTCATGAGGATATTCCCGTCATTGTCCTGCAGGACCTCCAGGCCGAAAAGCGTCTCATAGTATCGTCTCGCCTTCTGGATATCCTTCACCGTGATCAGTACGCACTGCAGTCTCATTTTTGTTTTCTCCTTTTTCAGCAGAACAGGTACCCGATCACGGGTCCCAGAAAGATCGCCAGATAGATCAGCGAGATCCACGGCTGGTAATCCACGTAGAACTCTTTGAACGTAAGGCTCCACGGGTGCCGGATCAGAACCCAGCCCACAAGATCGACCGCGATGCAGATCCCGACCCAGACAAGGCCGGAAAGAAGCGCCTCCGTCAGCGTCGGCTGCGCAAGTCCGCGCATGTAAAGCCAGCCGCACAGCGGAAACAGGATGATATTGTACAGCGGATGCCACGGTTTTGTCTTTTCGTAGCCCTCGCCCATCCCCGGGCTGTCCTTCATGGACTTCATGTGCAGCACCGTGATATTGAAGATCGTATGTCCGATCCCGATCAGCGTCACGATGACGTACGCTGTCCAGAACCAGAGCATCGACATGCCGAAGTTCCTCATTTTTCCTCCTTTTTACACGATCAGTCCTAGCTGAAGCAGTGCCTTGCGGATCCCGTCTTCTTCATTGGAGTCCGTGATCCGGAAATTGCGTTCTTTCAGTCCCTGCGGGGCGTTCGCCATGAGAAACGGGACCGCGCATGCCTTCAGCATATCCAGATCATTATCGTGGTCCCCGAATGCGACGGACTCTTCCACCGGTATGTTCAGACGGCCGCAGAGCAACCGCACCGCTTCCCCTTTCGTCACACCGCCCTGCATGATCTCCAGGATCCAGCCGGCGGACTTCGCCATGAAAAGATCCGGGAACGCCTGCTTCGTCTCCTTCTCGATTCGCGGCATCTGTTCGGGGTCGCAGATCAGGATCATCTTGTCTACCGCTTCATTTTCTCCAAGGTCTTCCGCCGTCCCCTCTTCCGAACGGACGCGGAGGATGTCCTCGACAGTTTTAACGCGCGCGTCGTTTCTGTCCTTCACGATCCAGCGGTCGCGCGTGTAGATGTTCCAGGCGCACCGAAACCCTTTCTCCTCAATGAACCGGGCGACGTCGCCCGCTCTCTCCGGAGCGAATCCCTTTTCGTAAAGGACCGCGCCGTTCTCATCCAGAATGAGCCCTCCGCCGCAGCAGATCAGAGGGCAACGGAAATGATAAGTGTCGAAAAGATGCACAAGCGCGGCGGGATGCCGTCCCGACACGATCACGAAGGGGATCCCCTTCTTCTGCAGCTGCAGGATCGCGTCAACGGTCCCCGGCAGAATCTCTTTCTTTTCCGTCAGCAGCGTTCCGTCCGCGTCGCTGAAAACGATCCCGCATTTTTCTTCAAGGGAAAGGACATATTTCTCTGCCTCTGTTTTCCGGAACCCGAAGGACATGAACAGTTTTCTGCTTTTCAGGTTGAAATCGTAGATGCGGGCAAAGACCCCGGACATGCCCTTCTCCCGCGCCAGCAGGATCATCTCCCGCACGCAATGGCGTCCGATCCCCTTCCCCTGATGCTCCGGCGCGATCACGATGGAGATCTCCCCGTTTTTCATCAGCGTGACGTCCCCGGCGGGTCTTCCGTCCAGCATCACCCAGAAGCAGTCGCCGCCGGCGCTCAGATAGGCATACATCACGCTCAGCCTGTCGCGATCATAGACCGTCTCTTTTCCGTCCATCATGAGGCACAGTTCCCTGTCCTGATACCACTTCAGCGCTTCTTCGTCGTATCGATTGTCATACGGGATCAGCGTGATCCCGTTTTCCGTCATCCGCTGCCCGCTCATCTGTCTTCGCCTTCCGGTCCGGGAGCCGCGTCCGTCTTCCCCATGAGTTTTCTGTAGTAGGCGAACATATACTGCTGGTAAACCCCGTTGTACGGGCTGTATTCCTCAAAGGGATACCCGTCCCTGTACTGCTCCTCAAGCACGCGGTTGATCCACACGTCTTTCGGGAATGCGTCAAGGTCGTGCAGTCCGAAAAGCAGGATGCAGGACGCGACCTTCTCGCCGATCCCGCACACGGAGGTCAGTGCCGCCATGCGTTCGCTGCGCTTCATCTGAAGAAGCCTCTGAGGATCGAGCTCCCCGTTCACCGCCGCCTCCGCCGCGCAGCGCACATACCGCGCGCGGTAGCCCAGCCGGCACGCGTCAAGGTCCTCGCCGCTCATGGCGAGGATCGCCTCCGGCCCCGGGAACGTGTAATAGACCGTTCCGTCCGGCGCTTCCTTTTTTTCTCCCGCGCGTTTCGCCAGTTCCTCCACGGAGCGCGTGATGGCGGGGATGTTCCGGTTCTGCGTGATGATCGAGGTCACGGTCATCTCCCACGGATCCTGTCTGAGGATACGGATCCCCTTCTGATCGTCACACGCCACCGCAAGAAACTGGTCCTTTCTCCAGTCGATCCTTTTTCGGATCCACCGGTAATCGGTCTCCAGATCGAAATAACCGCCCCAGACGTCGTAGAACTCGTCCTCGGTGCAGCTCATCGCAAACTCTCCGTCTCCGACGTCCTCGATGTCAAGCAGCATCTCCCGGTATGGGATCCTGTAGTGTCCGTCTCCCAGTTTCTCCCAGCGGAAACACTGACCGCTTGCTGCGATCCTGTCCAGATCGAAGTCGTCGTCTATCGAGATATAAATCATCCGTTTCTCCTTATATCAGATCGAATTCACGAAGTATTTCCGCGAGCGCACGCGCAAAGGCGGCGTGCCCCGCCCCGTCCAGATGCTCCTCATCCGTCAGCGCCGCGGACACATAATCCTGCGCCGCGAAGAACGGGTGCCCTCTTCTTTCACAGACCGTCCGGTAAGCCGCCGCGAGCCGCGCGCAGGTCTTCACGGACCCAGCGTCGAAATCCGGATCCTTTCCCTCGCGCCAGACGCCGTCTCCCAGAAGGATCGGAGACACCACGAGGATCTTCTCCTTCGGGAACTTTCTTTCCAGAAGATCCAGGCATGTCTCAAGACCGGACGCGATCGACTCCGCGTCCGCGCCGTATTCGCTCTTGCAGTCGTTGGTCCCCAGCATGATCACGCATGCGCCGGCACGTCTGTTCCCTCTGACCCACATTCGAAGCGCGTCCTCTCCGCGCAGGAAACCGGGTCCGAACACGGTCGTGCGTCCGCACAGGCCTTCCTCCAGAACAGTCAGTCCCGGGCACAGTGTTTCCAGAACGCCCGTCCACCTGACTTCCTTCGGGTAGCGGCCGCCCGTTTTGGCGTTATAGCCCCAGGTATTGGAATCGCCGAACGCGAGAAGCGTCACGCCTTTTTTCTTTTCTTCCATAAACTCAGATGACTCCCGCCGGGATCAGGATGACGAGAAGCAGCGCGACAAGGCTCCACAGCCCGATGAGGAACGCTTTTCTCTTCTTCGGTGCCATGTCCGGCACATAGTTGCTGGCAAGGAAGAACGGGATATAGGTCGTGATGAATACCGGCAGCACGCCCCACCACTTATAGACCCAGATGAAGGAGTGGTTGCTCGTGCCCGCGAGGAACGACTCGAACAGTGCGAACAGAAGCGCCATCTCGATCGCTACGACCAGCTTGCAGCTGATCCCGCCTTTTCCGTTCTTCGCGAAATACCGCTTCGTCCTGTCCTGCGGCATCATTTTGAAGGAGATGATGCCCGCGAGGGAGAACATCATGGAAAGCTCCCAACAAACGCCCACCAGGAGAATGAACGTGGTGGACTGGTTGGACACCGCCCACAGCGGATAACCCGTCACATGCCCGATCACGGCGTTGACGATCTCATACAGCCAGTGCACGCCGTATAGCGCAAGACCGGCGCAGACCGCGTCGTAGTTTTTCTTATGGATCTCCGACCAGTAGACGTAGAATACGACGGCCAGGATGAAGATGAACGTCCAGTTGAAGTTCTCCGTGCTGCGCACGACGATGGACTTCACCAGATCCATCGCCTCCTGCGAACCGTCTCCCCAGAACTTAAAAAACATGACTGCTCCTCCTTCTGTACTGAAATGATTATTTTAAAAGGATCTTCCTGAGCGCTTCCTCCCGCGCTCCGGGAAGGATCCTGCTCAGATGCGCCAGGATCCGCTCAAAGGACTCTTCCGGCGTCCTTTCGTAGACATGATCCGTAAATGCGCCTCCCATGAATCTTTCCGGCGTGGAATACTCCGCGACGCCCCAGCCGTATTCCTTTCCGAAGCGGTCCCGTTCATAGACGAAATCACTGATCAGGACATAGCACTGCGCCTGGAGCCGGGTGATCATCGTATCGAACCCCTTCTGTCCGTTCTTCCCGTAATTGCCCAGGCGTTTCAGTTTCCTGGAAAGGACAGGCGCGCGGCTGTCCAGGAGTTCGTACAGTTCCCGGTCCCGGTAATAGACCAGTCCGTCCTCCACGCGGGCGTCGAAGTCGTATCCGTCGCGCCGCCAGTTGGCAAGGTCCGGGAACCACTCACGGCTCACGAACACCGCCTTGTGCTCGAAGAACTTCCCGTAGGCGCATCCGCTCTCGCGGATCACGGGTCCCTTCCATTCCCAGACGCCCTCCTCCGACTCGAACCATGCCTCCGGCGCGACATGCTCCTCCACGGAGAAGCCGGGAACGGAGTTTTCAAACAGCGGAACGAATCCGTACCGCTGCACGGCACGGACGAGATCCTCCTTTGTCCGGATCAGAAAATCAAAGGTTTCCATCATACACCGCCCGTTTTCCCGGGTAATACGCAGAGATGCTCACTCGTCAGCCGACGCCACCGCCTCGTCCAGTTTCTCCGTCATTCCCCGCCGGATCCTTTTTCCGCTTCTCTTTTCGATCATGTATTTGAATTCGAACGTGAAGTCCTCCTGCTCGAGGACCGTGAACGGCTCCTCCTCGAAGACCTCCACCGCCGTCTTTTCTTTTTCAAAACGCGGCCACATCCCGTGCCAGCCGTTTCCGCAGAACCGTTCGGTGATCTTTTTCCTTTCCTCTTCGATGCGCGCGTCCTCTTCCTTCCCGTAGGACCGTCTCGGGTATCCCGCGCAGGCCTCCCGGATCTTTTTCAGCAGCACGCGGTAGCAGGCCTCCGACCGCAGCACTTTTATCGCCGTCTGCGGGCCGAAGAGCCACGAGGAGAACCGGTACCTTTTCAGCTGGCGCAGCATCGCCGTGTCTCCCGCCTCTTCCGCGATCTTCCGGAAGGTCTCGATCCCTTCCTCCGTCTCGCCGTAATACGCGCCGATGGAGGACGGAATGGGGCTCCAGAAGTAGAACGGCCGAAACTGCATGAGCGGCGTCAGCGCGCGCTCCTTTTCGTTGGCGATATCGCCGTCGGGATGATACTTCTCCTTGTCGTTCATCGTCGCCACCTGATACACCAGACGCCGCATGTATTCTTCGTGCGGCACCCAGCAGTGCATGAGCCGCGACTGGTCGTAGCACTGCATCGAACGGAAGCTCTCGTCGTACCAGACGGTGCAGAAGGTTCCGTCCTTCATCTGCACTTTCAGGCCGTCTCGCGCCTCTCCCCGGATCACGGCAAGCTCGGCGATCTTACCCGCGCCTTCAGGCAGATCTCCGATCACTTCGGCCTGCGTCAGGATGAGATAATCCTCTACCGCGTCGTTCATCATGTACGCGACGTAGCAGGAGCCGTCCCGCTCGCTGATCTCGAAATTCCCGTGCTCCGCAAGATCGCGGAACAGTTTCTCCATTTTCTCCTGTGTGATCCTGATTCTGTCTGCCATAAAAAACGTGTTTCTTTCTGTTCTTGGTTCTGTCTGTATTCTATCATATCTTACGTCTGAAACGGAAAACAGACGCGGGTCTTTTCTCCCGCGTCTGTCCGTCCCTTTATTTCCGGAGGTTCTTATCCCCTTACTGTTCCTGGAACAGCGGTGTGGAGTAGTACCGGTCTCCGCTGTCCGGAAGAAGCGCGACGATCACTTTTCCCCTGTTTTCCGCGCGTTTCGCCAGTTCGATCGCGGCATAGAGCGCCGCTCCGGAGGAAATGCCGGTGCTGATTCCCTCTTTTCTTGCCAGAAGCTTCGCGGTACGGAACGCGTCCTCGTTCTCCACCGGGAAAACCTCGTCATACACATTCGTATCCAGCACGTCCGGAACGAATCCCGCGCCGATACCCTGGATCTTATGCGCTCCCGCGTGTCCCTCGGACAGTACGGGTGACGTTGCGGGTTCGACCGCGACGACGCGCACCGAGGGATCCTGCTCCTTCAGATAGGAGCCTGTTCCGGTCACCGTTCCGCCGGTGCCCACGCCCGCGACGAAGACGTCCACGTTTCCGTCCGTATCCTTCCAGATCTCAGGTCCCGTCGTGGCCTTGTGCACTGCCGGGTTTGCCGGGTTCACGAACTGCCCGGGAATGAATCCGCCCGGGATCTCATCCGCCAGTTCCTGCGCTTTGGCGATCGCGCCCTTCATGCCCTTCGCGCCTTCCGTAAGCACGATCTCGGCGCCGTAGGCTTTCAGGATGTTGCGCCGCTCCACGCTCATCGTCTCCGGCATGGTGAGGATGATCCGGTAGCCCTTTGCGGCGGCAATGGCCGCAAGACCGATGCCCGTGTTTCCGCTGGTGGGTTCGATGATCACGGATCCCTCTTTCAGAAGACCCTTTTCCTCCGCGTCCTCGATCATCGCCTTGGCGATGCGGTCCTTGACGCTTCCCGCGGGATTGAAATACTCCAGTTTGACCAGAACGGTGGCTTCCAGCCCCAGTTCTTTTTCGATGTTCGTCACCTCGACCAGAGGTGTGTTTCCGATGAGCTCAGACGCTCCTTTGTAAATGTTTGCCATTTTGTTTCTCCTTCCTTATGCTTCCACTGCCGCGAATCCCTTTTCCAGGTCCGCGATGATGTCGTCGATGTGCTCCGTTCCGATGGACAGACGGATCGTGGCGGGCGTGATGCCCTGATCCAGAAGTTCCTCCTCTGTCAGCTGCGAATGCGTGGTGGACGCCGGATGGATGACCAGGCTCTTCACGTCCGCGACGTTGGCAAGAAGAGAGAAAATCTCAAGGCTGTCGATGAACGCCCAGGCCTCTTTCTGTCCTCCTTTGATCTCAAAGGTGAAGATCGACGCGCCGCCGTTGGGGAAATACTTCTCATACAGCGCGTGATCGGGATGATCCGCCAGCGCCGGATGATTGACTTTCGCGACCTTCGGGTGGTTCGCCAGATACTCCACGACCTTCTTCGTGTTCTCCGCGTGCCGGTCCAGTCTGAGGGACAGCGTCTCCACGCCCTGCAGAAGAAGGAACGCGTTGAACGGCGAGATACACGCGCCGGTATCCCGCAGCAGGATCGCGCGGATGTAGGTCACGAATGCAGCCGGTCCCACCGCGTCGTAGAAGGACACGCCGTGATAGCTGGGGTTGGGATCCGCGATATTCGGGTATTTCCCGCTCGCCTTCCAGTTGAAGGTGCCGCCCTCCACGATGATGCCGCCCAGGGTCGTGCCGTGTCCGCCGATGAATTTGGTCGCGGAATGGACCACGATGTCCGCTCCGTGCTCGATGGGACGGATGAGATACGGCGTGCCGAAGGTGTTGTCGATCACCAGCGGCAGTCCGTGGCTGTGTGCGATCTGCGCGATGGCGTCAATGTCCGGAATGTCGCTGTTGGGATTGCCCAGCGTCTCCAGGTAGATCGCCCTCGTGTCTTCCTGAATCGCGCCTTCCACCTGGGCAAGGTCGTGCGCATCCACAAAGGTGGTCGTGATCCCGTACTGCGGCAGCGTATGGGCGAGGAGATTGTAGCTTCCGCCGTAGATCGTCTTCTGCGCGACGATGTGTCCGCCGTTTGCGGCAAGCGCCTGGATCGTGTAGCTGATGGCCGCGGCTCCCGATGCCACCGCCAGCGCCGCGGTGCCGCCTTCCAGTGCCGCGAGGCGTTTCTCCAGCACCTCCTGCGTGGAGTTCGTCAGGCGTCCGTAAATGTTTCCTGCGTCCGCAAGGCCGAAACGGTCCGCCGCGTGCTGACTGTTATGAAATACGTATGATGTCGTCTGATAGATCGGCACGGCGCGGGAATCGGTCGCCGGATCCGCCTGTTCCTGTCCTACGTGAAGCTGCAGTGTCTCAAACTTGTAACTCATTGTTTTGTTCTCCTTTTTGATGTTTTGTTTTTTTGATCTGGTCCTCAGTGTTCCCGGTCCCATAAAAAAACCGGGGGCTTCCTACAAAGCTCCCGGGCAAAAAGGCACAATAAACGGCGGTCAGCCGGATCGTGTCATATCGAGGCGCATGCAGACACTGCGTGAGCCCCGGTCACTGATAATGCCCGGGAGTAGCGCATTCGACAACACATGCCCTGATACCAGCTGCCTGTTCTGTACTGTGCCACTGTCTGCATCTCCTTTCGTTTTCTCGGTATGTGGCTACTATACACCTACATACCTACCGTGTCAATAGGTAAATTATTTTTTTCTGCATAATCCAAAAGCGCGTTGCGGATCGCCTCTTCCGCGAGCACCGAACAGTGCATCTTGTAGGCCGGAAGACCGTCCAGCGCCTCCGCCACCGCCTTGTTCGTCAGCTTCATCGCCTCGGATACGGGTTTCCCCTTGATCAGCTCCGTCGCCATGGAGCTGGAAGCGATCGCGCTGCCGCAGCCGAAGGTCTCGAACTTCACGTCCGTGATGATGTCGTTCTCGATCTTCAGATACATTCTCATGATATCCCCGCATTTCGCGTTTCCGACCTCGCCGATCCCGTCCGCGTCCTCGATCACGCCGACATTGCGCGGATTGCGGAAATGATCCATCACTTTTTCACTGTAAAGCGCCATTTTTTCTTCCTCCCTACAGAATGAATTCACGTTTGCCCTGCACAAGATCGCGCCACACGGGTGAGAATCCCCGCAGATGCTCCACGACCTGCGCCACGTTTTCGATCAGATAATCCACTTCTTCCTCTGTTATGTCCTCGCCCAGCGTGAGCCTGAGCGAACCGTGCGCCACATCGTGCACCCGTCCGATGGCGAGCAGCACGTGGCTGGGATCAAGAGACCCCGACGTGCAGGCGCTTCCGGAGGATGCGCTGATGCCCCGGTCGTCCAGATGCAGAAGCAGGGATTCTCCCTCGATCCCCTCAAAGCAGAAGTTCACGTTTCCCGGAAGACGCTTCTTTGCGTCTCCGTTGAGCGCCGAATGCGGGATCTTCGAAAGCCCTTCGATCAAACGGTCGCGCATCGCCGTGATATGTTCCGTCTTTTCCCGCATCGCCTCCGCCGTTTCCTTCAGCGCGGCGGCTGTCCCGGCGATCCCGGCGACATTTTCCGTCCCGGCGCGTTTTCCTTTTTCCTGTCCGCCTCCTTCGATCAGGTTCAGCAGCTGCACGCCCCTTCTCACATACAGGATCCCGGTTCCCTTGGGTCCGTGGAACTTGTGCGCAGATGCCGACAGCATGTCGATCCCGCTCTTTTTGACATCGATCGGCACGTGCGCCACCGCCTGGACGGCGTCCGTATGAAACAGCACTCCGTGCGCGGCGCAGATCTTCGCGATCTCGTCGACGGGCTGGATCGTTCCGATCTCGTTGTTCGCGTACATCACCGTGACGAGACAGGTATCGTCCCCGATCGCGGCTTCCAGTTCCTCCGGCCGCACGAGCCCGTCCTCATGGACGTCCAGCAGCGTCACGCGGAAGCCCTCCTTCTCCAGTTTCCGCAGCGTATGCAGAACGGCGTGATGCTCGAACGCCGTGGAGATCAGATGCGTCTTGCCCTTTCTTTTTCCCAGAAGCGCCGCGGAACGGATCGCCTGGTTGTCCGCCTCGCTTCCGCCGGAGGTAAAATAGATCTCGCCCGGTTCCGCGCCGATCTCGGCGGCGACTGTCTGCCGCGCCTCCTCCAGTATCTCTTTCGCCCGCTGTCCGATCGTGTAGAGACTCGACGGGTTTCCGTATTCCTCTTTCATGCATCGCAGCATCACTTCGATCGCTGTGTCGCTCATCCTCGTCGTTGCCGCGTTGTCCGCATAAACGTTCATCGCCTGTTCTCCTCCCTGCCGGCTTGCGCGTGTTCTTTTCACCGGCAGTTTCATGTTAAACCTATTCACCTATAATGTCAATAGGTAAATAATGCTTGTTTCTTCTTTTACCCTGCGTTATAATAGGCAATAGAAACAGGAAAGGAGCAAATCACCATGATCTCGACGAAAGGACGCTATGCGCTGCGGGTCATGATCGACCTTGCGGAGCATTCGGAGGAAGGCCGGATCCCGCTGAAGGACATCGCGCAGCGGCAGATGATCTCCAAAAAATACCTTGAGATCATCGTGAAGGATCTGGTGACTTCGGGTCTCATCTCCGGCGCCAGCGGCAAAGGCGGCGGATACAGTCTTCTGAGAAAACCAGAGGAGTACTCCGTGGGAGAGATCCTGGAATCCTCCGAAGTCTCCCTAGCCACCGTCGCGTGTCTCGCCGACGGTGCGGCGCCCTGTCCCCGCGCCGCGGAATGCCAGACGCTGCCGCTGTGGGAGGAATACGACCGCATGACCCATGATTTCTTTTACGGAAAGACCCTGAAGGATCTCATGCAGTAAAAAGCAGAAAGTCAAGACGGAAAGATGCTGCGGATACAGCGTTTCTTTCCGTCTTTTTTTATTCTCTTCCCTTTCCTTCCCGCTGCCTCCTCTTCTTGACTTGTTTCCCCGAAAGATTACAATAAACGTAAGGAGAAGAAGGAAGAACGCCTTTCGGGGCGGCTGTTTTGATGTAATGATTTCCCGCGCGGACATCGCCGGGATCTCAGATAGATATCTTTATAAAGGAGAAAGCCAATGAACAAAAAAGAAAGAGTGAAAGCGGTATTTCTAGGACAGGAGCCCGACCGTGTGCCCGTATGCATGTGGCAGCATGTACCCGAGGAGTTCTGGGACGATGACGACGCATTCGTCAAATGCCAGACGGATTTCCTGAAGGCCACGGACGTGGACTTCATGAAGCTTTCCGGCGATAAATTCTTCGGCTGGCCCGATCCCATCCTGGACAACATCCAGAGCGCGGACGAGCTTTGGCAGATGAAGCCCCTGGCGCCGGATCATCCCTGGCTCCGCTCCTTCATAGAGCGCACGAAGAAAGTCGTCGACGCGATCAACGGAGAGTGCTACACCTTTATGCTGATCTATGTCCCGCTGTCCTATCTGAGACTGCAGGTCGGCTATCCCATGATGATGAAACTCATCCGTGAGAATCCGGAAGCTATGAAGCATGCGACGGATGTGATCGCGGAATCCGTCAAATACCTGATCGACGGCCTGATCGACGAGGCGGGCGTTGACGGATGCTTCTACAGCGTACAGAACGCAGAGTGGTGCCGTTTCACAGAAGAAGAGTATCTTGACTGGGTGCGCCCGGCGGAGAAGAAACTTCTGGACTACATGAACACCAAGAGCGACATGAACATCATCCATTTCTGCGCATGGGAGGAAGAACCCAACCGCCTGAGCGTTTGGAAGGATTACAAAGCTCCGGTCATCAGCTGGTCCCGCTATATCGATGTGTATGATATGGACCTGATGCGTTACTGGACCGGCGGCGCAGCCCTTTGGGGCGGCTTTGACAACCGTCCGGGCACCCTCCTTTACGAAGGCACCCGCGAGGAGATCGAAGCTGAGGTCAAATCCCTCCTGAAACAGGGCGGAAAGACCGGCTACATCCTGGGTTCCGACTGCAGCATCCACAACGAGCTGCCCGTAGAGCGCATCGCCTGGGTCGTGGAGGCTGTAAAGAAATTCTCCAAATGATCTGATCCGACACGTAAAAAGGGCCGGCCCCGAAAGACCGGTCCTTTTTACGTGTCTGAAATACCGTCTGCCTCAGCCGATCAGTCCCTGGATAAGGATGATCAGAATCAGGAACGGAAGCACGAACTGGAAGTAATACTTGAACCAGTGCGGGATCTTCTTGCCTTCACCGGTATTCGCCTCCAGCTGGTACTTGTCAAATCCCCAGCCCCACTTGGTCACGCAGAACAGCAGGAACACGAGGGCGCCGATGGGAAGAAGCAGATTGCTGACAATGAAGTCTTCGGAATCCAGAATGTCTCTGGCGCCGATCAGATGCACGTTGCTCAGAAGATTGTATCCCAGCGCGCAGGGCAGTCCCATAATGGTCATGAAGATCGCGTTGAGTCCGACGGACTTTTTCCGGCTCCAGCCCCAGTTGTCCATTGCGGCTGCGACCAGGTTCTCAAAGACCGCCACGACCGTGGAGAAACTCGCGAACGTCATGAACAGGAAGAACAGCATGCCCCAGATCTGTCCGCCCTTCATATTCATGAATACATGCGGCAGTGTCACAAAGATCAGAGACGGACCCGCGTCCGCCTCGACGCCGAAGGTGAAGCATGCGGGGAAAATGATGAGACCTGCCATCAGCGCGACGAACGTATCCAGGATGGTGATCCTCGTCGCCTCGCCCAGCAGCGTGTGATCCTTGGTCATGTAGCTTCCGAAGATCTCCATGGACGCGATGCCGAGGCTCAGCGTGAAGAACGCCTGGTTCATCGCGCCGGTGATCACCTTGCCGAGGCCGTTTTCAACGGCCTTTCCGAAATCCGGAAGAAGATAGAACTTCACGCCGTCTTTCGCCCCGCCCAGGAACAGTGAGTGTCCCGCCAGGATCACGATCAGAATGATCAGACCGACCATCATGACCTTCGTCACGCGCTCAAGTCCCTTCTGCACGCCGAAGATCAGCACGCCGAAGCCTGCCAGCGTCGTCAGCACCATAAAGCCGACCATCTGCCAGGGACTCGCCAGCATGGAGCCGAACACAGCGCCAACGCCGTCCGCACCGATCCCGTTGAATGTGCCGAACGCGAACTTGAAGAAGTAGTTGACGATCCAGCCGGAAACGGTGGTGTAGTACATCATGAGGAGGTAGCATCCGATGATGCACAGCCACCCGTGCCAGTGCCACTTCGCCTTGGGCTTTTCCAGGGCTTTGTAGCCCTTGACGATGCTCTGCCCCGATCCGCGTCCCACGGCAAGCTCCATGGTCATGACGGGGATCCCCATCAGAACGAGGAACAGCAGATAGAACAGGACGAAGACAGCGCCGCCGTAAGCTCCGGTCATGTACGGGAACTTCCAGACGTTTCCGATGCCGATCGCGCATCCCGCGCTGACCAGGATGAATCCCAGTCTGCTCTTGAAGAATTCTCTCTTTTCCATACATTTTCTCCTGATAAAGAATGATGATATATGATTACAGCGACAGCGTCATGCCGCTTTCGTCAGCCATCTTGTGAAGATGCTCCTCGTTCTTCAGCTTCCGGTCGTCCACGACCCGGAAAGCCTGCGCCTTCGCCTCCGGCAGAAGATCGCAGAACAGGATGTCCGCGCCGGCCGCGATGGCGTCCAGGTTTCCCTGCGCGTCCGCGAGCCCTTTCGTGAGGTCGTCTCCCGGCTGCTGCGCCGTGATCCGGATGTCCGGCATCATCTGCCGCAGCACCGCGATCTCCTTCAGTGCGAGGATCCTGCTGCCGGGCTTCGCGCCCTGCTGCTGCAGAGGCGTGCCCATGGCCGGCATGTACGGAACGACCGGCGCCCATGAGATCTCCAGCTCCTTCATGAGCAGGATGTCTTGTGCGATCATCTCGCGGGTCTGACCCGGATAATCGATGATGTTGCCCGAGGCGAGGTCCATTCCGCTGTCCTTGACCGCCTCGATCGCCGCCATGCGTTTCTCGAACGTCGTGGAGGGGTTCATGTAATCGAACATCTCCTTCTGCGACATCTCAAACTTGATCACGTATTCCGCAGCGCCTGCGTCCGCAAGTTCCCTGAACTGGGATCGCTCGTGTTCACCGCAGGCAAGCGACAGACGCATGCCGTTCCCGGCGATCCTTTCCGTCAGCCACAGAAGGTCCGCAAAGTGGTGTTTCGGATCCTCTCCGGAGATGAGGAAGACACGGGTAAATCCCCTCTCCTTCGCCAGCATGACGCTTTCCAGCACGTCCTCCTTCGGAAGCGAAAAGCGCGGGATCCTGTTGGACGCCCGCATGCCGCAGTACAGACACTGGTTGCGGCAGATGTTGGTGTAGCCCAGCATCGCCGTCCCGTAGAGCGTATTGTCATGAAGACGCTTCACTTCGCGCGCCTTCGGCATCTCTTCCTTTTGGAACGCCTCATCCGGCATTTCAAGGATCTTCAGGATCTGCTCTTTCGTCATAGCCCGATGCTCCGTGTTCAGAATACCTCATCATTATATCAGCGTTTGTTTTGAATGAGAATGTTTTCTTGCGTTTCCCCGCCTGTTTCACGCGCCGGAACACAAATCGTTGTATCCTCGGAAGAAATGAAACACAAATTGTTGTGCTTTCCTTGTGATACAGGTATAATGGATGCAACGAAATCATCCCGTTTATTCTGAATATGGAGGCTTTATTATGGCAGACAAAAAGGAACATAAGATCGTCTCCGCCGATACCGGCGAAGAGACGTCCGTCGAAGCTGTAGAGGCGGCGAACAAGGAAGCCAAGGAGCATAAGATCAAAGAAGCCGCTCCTGTCGGCAATGCCACCGCATACCGCGCCGGCGCGATCGGGCTGTGGGTCCTGGCGATCGTATTCGAGGTCCTCGCGATCCTCACCCTTCTGGGCAAACTCAACGTCAGATTCCTTCCCACGCTCTGGGGCCTGATCATCTTCATCGTGCTCGATCTGGCATGCGTCATCATCGGCTCTCAGCTGTGGAAGAAGGCCAACCACATCAAGCCCGCATCGGAAAAGAACAAAGTACTGTTCTGGCTGTGGAACAACATGGGCGTCATCGTGGCCTGCGTCGCGTTCTTCCCTCTGATCATCCTCATCCTGACCAACAAGGAGATCGACAAGAAGACCAAGGTCATCGCCGTGATCGTCGCGATCATCGCGCTTCTGATCGGCGGAGCGGCGTCCTTCGACTACAATCCTGTTTCCCAGGAGCAGCTGATCGCAGCTGAGGAGGCTCTGGGCGACGAGAACGTGTACTGGACACAGTTCGGCGGCGTCTATCATACGCATGAGGACTGCTACCATCTGAACCGTACGGACACTCTGATCACCGGTACAGTCGAACAGGCTGTCGCAAAGAACAAGACCCGTCTTTGCAAGAACTGCGCGAACCTTGACGGCATCACCGGAGTCGTGACAGACGACGCGGCGGTCGTGGATTCACAAGAATAGAAACAATGCCTAAACAGACAGCGGAAGCAATCGCTTCCGCTGTTCTTTTTGTTTCAGGATGTTTTCCGTTTTACTTTTTTATTGCTTCCGGATCAACATAGGTATAGGTCTCGCCTGCTTCTTTCATAATCGCGTCATACATTTCCAAATATTCAGTTATATCTATTTCATATCCTATGTACGCGAATATATTGAAGAACGTACCCCTTGAAATGCGGTTAAAATCCTGTTCATTTGACAGAAACGCAATGATGTCTCTGATGGTCTCCTTTTCCTCTTCTGTCGCATTCGTATCGTTATCTATCTGTATTCTCTTTTCTTTTGCCTTTTTTCTTGCGTCCTCTATCAGGCCCATCTTTTCATCCCCGCATCCCTTTATTCTTCTCTCTCTGTTTGAAATATACCCAGATCATCTGGCTTTTGGTCTGAACGGTGTTGCGGTTCCGCCGTATGTCCGCTGAAGTGTCACAGCCTATTCTTTCGTGATCTCCCCGCTCTCGATCTGTCTCACCAAACGTGCTGCGATTTCTTCTTTCTCTTTTTCGCTCTTCCCACTCAGCTCGCTCGTCAGTTTCAGCTGCTGCTGCCCTGACCATTTTTGTTCCATAAGGATCTCCGATAGATCGTCTCGATTCTTCGTAGGATAGTATTCCATTTTCGTACTCATACAAATACTCCTTTATCTCTGCTCTGACGTCATCAAATCCGCATGTTATTCTGATGATCTCTGTAATCGCAGGAGTCTGCTGAGAATCATGCGTTCTGCCTGCGTCTCTGTATGATCGCGCCGACCGCGACCAGAATGCCTGATATGAGATTCAGAAGATTGACCAGCGGCATGATCCCGCGATCGATCAGCGGAGTGTAATCCAGCGAAACGACGAAGCCCAGCAGGGTGAAAGCATTCAGAAAGAGCATCGCCAACGAGACCCCGGCCATGACGAAACCGGCGATCACGGCAGCCTTGCCCTTCAGAAAAGCCGACGCGATCGCGGCAAAACTCGTCAGATAAGACAGGAAAAACAGAACGATCATGCTCTGCCACCAGTCCGTTATGCTGTCAAAATAAACAGCCGTAAAAACAGCCTTATACACGAGCGCGCCGGCAGCGATCAGCAGACCGGCCGTTTTCAGGATGCTGAACGTTTTTTTCTTTATCTGATTCTTTTCCATTTTACTTCCATTCAGTTTTTATCAGTTGCTGTCGCAATGACTTCGTGCGCAGACCATTCAGCCCGCACAGACTCCCGGCAGATCAGGCTAACCGGAAAACACCTCATTCAGGTATTCCAGCACATAATGAACGGACTCGCCGAAGTATTCCGTTTCACGGAAACCGTGTCCCGCGCCTTTGAAGATGTGCAGTTCGCAGTCCGGAAATGTCTCATTTGCGCGGAATGAATAGGAAACGTTCACGATCGGATCCATGTCTCCGTGCTGCAGATGGACCTTCCCTTTATATCCCTTGATCAGGCTGAAAAAGTCCAGATTCCAGATATCCTCCGCGTATTTTTTCCCCAGAGTCATTTCTCCTCCGAAGATCGGATAGGTCTCCGGAACGGATTCCAGCGTCGGACACATGGCGTGCGCGTCGTCCGGCGCGCTGTATGCGGGAAACAGGAGGACCAGTCCCGCGATCGCGTCCTGATGGTCGCACGCCGCAAGCGTGCTCACCGCTCCGCCCTGGCTCGCTCCCATCAGTGCGATCCTTTCCGGATCAGCGAAATCCCATTTCTTTGCCGCGTGCAGCACCGCTTCCAGATCCCGCTTCTGAGTCAGAACGGACATCTGTGTCATCCTGCCGCCGCTTCTGTTGGCGTCTCCCACGGTTCCGCCGTAGAAATCAAAAACGTAAACGGCGTATCCCGCCTGTGCGATTCTTTCCGCATACGGAATGCCTGTCGTGTGATCGCTACCAAGGCCATGAGAATAGATCACAAGCGGCACTTTCTTCTCTCCGGTTTCCGGAATGTAGGCCATGCCCCAGACTGTATGTCCGTCACAGGGACACAGGATCTCTTTTGTCGTATATGTCATTTCACAGCTCCCGTTATCAGGCCATGACCGTGTATTCTGTTTCCGCGATCCAGCGTTCGATCTCCTCTTCTGAAAGATCCGGTTCCCGCTCCCGCAGTTCATCTTTTTCCACGTCCCGGATCTCGTTCAGCAGTTCCGCCTTGAACGCTTCCAAGCCGGGGATCTCGTCGATATCGACGTTGTCCTCCTGCAATTCCTCCTCATCCGGCGGGCTGTCTTCATAATAGTCCTCGTCCAGATGATCCAGTTTGTATTTCAGGATCGCTTCATAGATGCTGTCCGGGATCTCGGTCTCCCAGGTCACGGCGTCACCGAAGTCATCTTCGGTCTCTCCGAAATACACAAATTCATATGTGCGCATCCTGATCTCCTCAATAGCCTCTTCTGCGGATATCCTGCGCGCCGCAGCGCATGAGATAATCCCGGATCTGTTTGACTGCTGTCTTGTTGCGGATAAACGGCGTGCCGTCCAGTCTGGACAGGCTGCTGGAGATCGGGACGAACATGATGCTGATCGGTGTCACACGGTTCATGCCGGCCACACAGTTCACATCCGCGCCGTGCTGCACGAAATAGACCGTCCAATCCATGAGCTCATGGAATGTCGCGATATGCAGCGCGATCACACCGTTCTTTCCCCGGAACTTCATGAGATCGCATATCGCGCGCGTCACTTCCTTCTGCGCGCTCTGCTTCCGCTCCAGTTCCCACAGCCGCGTCATCGTCTCAAAGAATGACTTGTTCTGATCCTGAAGAAGATCGATCTTCGCTTTCTGGATAAATACTCTGTAGTCATCGCATCCGCTCATGATCGTCGTCATCAGAAGCTCGTCCGCCTTTGCGTACTGACCGACCTGTGTCGCGTAGTCTGCCGTACGCAGGATGCTTTCGATATCCGTGTTTGCCTGGATCTGCACGCCCTGCACGTTCATCGTGCTGCGCATGCGCTCTTCCGGGATGATGTTTTTGCTCCCGCAGTACTGACAGAACACGTACGCTCTGTTGAGATCCACGTTCAGCGGCGAACCGCACGCGCTGCAATAAATGATCTTTGAATCAGCCAATTCCTGTTCCTCCCTGTTCCTTTTGTTTGGTCAATCACGCGGCGCATGAACGCGCCGGTCAAAGCTTGTCTTTTTTCCCTTTGCTCCCCTTCATATCGTTTGACGGCAAGCAAAGTGTTTTTCTCAATGAGGGATCTCAAACAGATCCAGAAGCCGGATGAACGTGTCCTGTCCGTCAAGACAGGTCTCTTTCAGCCAGTTTTCATCGGTTTTCCACACGGAAAGCCCCCTGTAGTAGTACATTTTTTTTGCGTCTTCGATCAGGAACGGTATGATCCCGTGACGCAGACATTCCTTCAGCGCGATCAGCCGGCCGACTCTGCCGTTGCCGTCCTGAAAGGGATGTATGTATTCGAATTCCGCATGCAGCGCGACCACGTCTTCAAACGTCACTGCACGTTTCGCGTTGTACGTGTCCAGCAGTTTCCGCATTCTCTCCGTAACGTCCTTCGGCTTTGCCGTTTCGTGTCCTCCGACCGTATTCGCCCTTTTTTTATATTCGCCGACCGCGAACCACGAAAGGTTTGCATCACTGGTATCATGTTTCAGCAGATAATGCAGGTGCTTGATGATCTCCTCCGTCAGAATGTCCTCGGCAGCGTCGATCACATAGTCGACTGCTCTGAAATGATGGACCGTCTCCAGAATATCGTCCACCGGTACACCGTCTCCGGCATCGACCGTATTGGTTTCGAAGATCAGTCTCGTCTGCTCTTCCGTCAGTCTGCTTCCCTCCATATGATTGGAATTGTATGTCATCCTCACCTGCAGTTCATGATACAGCCCGCCGGAGATCCCTACCTCTTTTTCCTCACGAAGGATCTGAAGGACCGGATTGCCGGAGATCTCGCGGCAAAGCCGTTCCGGGTCACATTCCAGATACCCGGCAATCCGCCGGATCGTCCTTTCGGAAAGTCTTTCGCCTTTTCCGATCTTCGCGACCGTACGCGAAGAGATTCCCAGTGCTGTGCACAGATCCGTCTTTGTCATCCCTTTTTCACGTAGGATCTGTTTCAGGCCATCATATGAAACCATTCCAAACCCTCCTTAAACCTTTACTTATTTTATCATTTTCCCGTAAAAAGGTAAAGGTTTTTGCGGTTTATGCGCTTCTGATGTAAAGATTTCACCCCAACAGTTTCTCGATCAGCGTCTTTCCCCACAGCTCCGCCTCTTCCTTGATCGGAGAATGCGCGGACTCGCGGAAAGGCACATATTCTTTATAAGGCGCCTCCAGAGCGTCGAACCACTCTTTTGCAAGCGGCGTCGGCGTATTTTGGTCATGGTCCCCCTGGAAAAGATACACCGGTACGTCCAGTTTCTTCACGGTCTTATCGAATTCCAGTTTCGCCACGGACGGCCACAGCTGTCTCAGGCAGTAGTAGGTCCCCTTCGCGTAACGGTACAGATCGGGAACGATCCAGTACTCACCGCTGGTCAAAAACGGCACGAGCACAGATTTGAAGATGTTCTCCTTTTCCTTCCAGGCGCCGCCGCCGAACTTCGTCATATAGTTCCGCTGCACCATAAGCGCATCCAGACCGCCCGCATAAAGGCCTCCTTTTGGAGCGCCGATCTTCTCAAGATCCTTCAATGCCTTCCTGTTGTTGTGTTCCTTTGCGTAATCCACTACGAAGTCATAGCTCATGGTCTCGTTGAGCGGACCGTTCACGAACTGTCCCATGCCCACATATGCGCGGATGTGTTCGGGATGCTGCGGAAGATACAGGCATGAAAGGATGGAGCCCCAGCTGTGCCCCACGATAAAGATCTTCTCCTGTCCGAAACGTTTCACGAGCCAGTTGACGACGTCGTCCATATCGTCGACCTGCTGCTGAAGCGTCATCGTCTCTCCCGCGCGTTTCTTTCTGTAATTCTTTCCCGCCATACGCTGATCCCAGCAGACCATGACAAAATGATCGGCGAGATTCTTCGACTGCTTGGGCATGACCCATGAACGGTCACAGACGCCCGGTCCCCCGTGCACGAACAGAAGCACGGGATTCTTTTCATCGTTTCCGCGGATGTGGATGCTCTGCATATCCCCGTTCACCGGGATCAGCAGCCGCTCATCCAGTGCATACTTCCCCATATTTAATTTCTCCCTCCGTTTTTTATTTCAGATGATCCCTTCCGTGATCCCGCAAGTTTCCATCTTACACAGGATAGACGCTGCAAACGGCGATCCGGTTTGATCTTTGTTGCTTTTTTCTGTTATTTGGGCGGCTGCGCCTCAACTGCGCCGATCTCGGTATAGATCATGCCGTTTTTCCCTCTGTCCGACCGCATGAGCGAGATCTTCTTCACTGTCATGGTGCAGAACGGGATCCGGATGCTTTCCGCTTCCTTCTCCGTGATCCCCTCTGCCCGTCTCACCAGCGTGATATGCGGAGAGAACCTTTTTCCGTCATACGGAATGTCCGCCTCCGCCAGCAGTTTCCTCAGCTGCGCCGCGATTTGCGGGAGCTCTCCGTCTGTGCCGATCCCGGCCCACCAGAGATCCGAGAAATGTCCGATCCCCTTCAGTTTCACCTGAAAGGATTCAAACCTCAGTTTCCGCACGGCGTTCAGCACCTTTCGCGCGTCGGGATACTCTCCTATGAACGCCAGCGTCAGATGCAGGTTTTCTTTTTTTGTGTAGTTCCCGGTCACTCCGCGTCTTCGAAACGCGCTCTGGACCTTTTCCAGTCCCTGCAGGATCTCATCATCAAACAGAACGGCAATAAAAAGCCGCATGCGCACCACCCTCGTCTTTCCTGTATTCTGACATTTCTGCCCTTTCTTTTCAAGAAAAGCCCCGCGAAAAACAGAAAGCAGGAGACGCCGCTTCCGGCTTCTCCTGCAGTTCTTCTCCTGTCTTTCAGTAGGTCTCGATCGGCGGAAGGACGCTGTCCGGAAGCGGACAGGTATATGCGCCGCCGTTGCGCTCTTTCACTTCCTCTTTTGCCTTTCTCACACGTTCCGGTTCCCCGAAGGTGTAAACGGCAGCAAGCGCCAGCATTTTGGCCGCGGCAAGCATGCCTTTCGTTCCGAGGACGCTGCCCGCCTGTCCCGCGAACTGCCAGGTGTGGCCCACGGTCCCTCTTGCACAGGTCGCAACAAGAATGCTCACACAAGGCACCGCGTATCCTACGTCCCCCACGTCCGTGGAACCTGCCAGCGGACGGATATCCGAAACGTCGAACGTCCGGACTGTGCTGTCCATGGGATGCGTCCAGGATTCCTCCCACCCGGCGCCGTACTGCGTGCGCATCGCGCGTTTGATCTCTTCCTGCGTCTCCGTCGGGAAGGACAGAAGATACTCATGCCCGAGTTCCTGATCCCCGTCTGTCCATACCGGTCCGCCGATGTCCCGCATCGCGCGGCTTGCAACAGGCGCCAGAGATATGTTCGGAAGATACTCCGTGAACGCCATCGCAAGCTCGTCCCGCACCTGCGTCTCCGTCATCATTGCGGCGCCTTTTGCCACATTGACGACGCGCGCGTACAGTTCCTTCACCTGATATACGTAAGGCGCGCGCACCTCGTAGCGCACCACAGCGCGGTCCTGCACCACGTTCGGCGCCGTTCCGCCTGCGTCGATGTACGCGTAATGGATCCGCGCTTCGGGGATCACATGCTCCCTGAGATAATTGCAGCCCACGCTCATGAGCTCTGCCGCGTCCAGCGCGCTTCTCCCGAGATGCGGCGCCGCACCGGCATGCGAGGATCTGCCCGTGAAATAGAAGTTCGCGCCCATGATCGCGTTCATATGCGCGCTGTCTACCTCGTTTTTATCGGACGGATGCCATGTATAGATGAAATCGCACCGATCAAACAGCCCGGCTCTCGCCATGAACTGTTTGGCCCCTGCGCCTTCCTCCGCCGGACATCCGTAATAGACGACCGTTCCCGGGAGATCCGTCTGCACCAGGTATTCCTTCAGCACGATCGCCGCTCCGAGACTCCCCACGCCCAGGCAGCAGTGCCCGCAGCCGTGTCCCGGCGCGTTTTCGCGCACCGGCCGGTGCACGGTGCATCCCGCTTCCTGGCTGAGCCCGTCCAGCGCGTCGTATTCCCCGAGGAATCCCGCGGTCATACCGCCTTCCCCGTGCGTGAACGCACCGTAGAAACAGGTCGGGATCCCCGCCGCGCCGCTAACGACCTCAAAGCCGTTTCTCTCCAGTTCCCGGATCAGCAGATCCGAGGAACGGAACTCGCGGTACGGAAGCTCCGCAAAATCATAAAGGGAATCGCGGAGCGACTCCAGCCGCCCGGCGATCCCGTCAACAAGTTCTCTGATCGTATCTTTTGTCTGCATCCTAGAATAACACCTTGTTCAAAAAATCTCTGCAGCGTTCGGATTTCGGATTCTCGAACACGTCCTTCGGCGTGCCTTCCTCCATGATCCGCCCTTCATCTATAAACAATACACGGTCGCTGACCTGTTTGGCAAATCCCATCTCGTGGGTCACCACCAGCGTCGTCATCCCGCCCTGCGCCAGCTCGCTGATAACGTCCAGCACCTCCTTGACCATCTCCGGGTCAAGCGCGGACGTAGGCTCGTCAAAGAGCATGACCTGCGGCTCCATTGCCAGCGCGCGCACGATCGCGAGGCGCTGCTTCTGACCGCCGGAAAGACGCGTGGGATACTCATCCCTTTTATCGAAAAGGCCGACGCGGTTCAGAAGATCCTCCGCCATCTGTTCCGCTTTCTTCCTGTCCATCTTCTTTTCCAGTCTCGGAGAGATGGTGATGTTGTCGATGACCTTCAGATGCGGAAACACGTTGAAATGCTGGAACACCATGCCGATCTTCTGCCGGTAGGCGTCGATGGGATACCGTTTTCCCGTGACCTCTTCGCCCTTGAAGAGGATGCTTCCCGAATCCGGCCGCTCCAGCAGGTTCAGGCATCTGAGGAACGTGCTCTTTCCGCTTCCGCTGGGACCGATAATGCTGATGACCTCGCCCTCATAGACCGTCTGGCTGACTCCCGCAAGGACCTGCAGACTGCCGAAGCTCTTGTGCAGATCGGTCACACGAATGATCTCATTATTGCCGTGAATCATTTCGTTTCAACCTCTTTTCCACCAGTTTCATGAGCTGCGACAGCAGCGTCGTCAGCAGAAGGTATTCCGCGCCAGAGATCATCAGAGCCGGGATCGTGATGAATGTCGCCGACTGCACCGTCTTGAAGGCGCTGGTGATCTCCACGATGAAGAAGATCGAGGCCAGGGACGCCTCCTTGATCATGACGATGAACTCATTGCCCAGGGCAGGCAGAATGTTCTTGATCGCCTGGGGCATGGTGATGCGGAACATGGTATGCCGCGGCGTCATGCCGAGACTTCGCGCGGCTTCCGTCTGCCCGCGGTCCACCGCCTCGATGCCCGCCCGGATCACTTCCTCGACGTATGCGCTGGCGTTGACTACCAGTGCGAGGATGATGCAGGCGCGCTCGGACATCTCAAACGGAATGTACTTCGGAACGAAAAAGTAAAAGAAATAGATCTGGAGCAGCGCAGGCGTGCCGCGCAGCACCCAGACATAGGCTTTGATGATGTTTTGCAGGATCTTCGATCTGGACAGCCGCACGAACGTCAGAAGCGTTCCGAGGATCGTGCCGAAAACGACGGTGAGGACCGCAATGTACACGGTTCCCCACGCGCCCTGAATATACACATATCCGTATTTCTGCCAGATCGAGGCTATGACTTGAAGCATGCTGCTCCTCCCTCAGTTTCTGTCGGTCCGGTTATTCCTCAAGCAGTCCGAGCGTCGCAGCGTACTCCTTGTACTCCTCGTACCAGGTGTAGTAGATGCGGGACTCGTTGGTCTCTGCGATGATCTCGTTGATCGCAGCGAGAAGCTCATCCTCGCCCTTTTTCATGGCCACGACTTCGCCCATGTACTTGTCGTCCACGTCGAAACGGTAATCCTGCAGCACCAGTCCGCAGCCCTTGTTCGCGTTGATGTAGTTCACGGCAAACGCGGAGGCGGTGACGACGACGTCAGCCTTGCCCTCCTGCACCAGAAGGAACGCATCGTTCGTGGAGGACACATATTTCACTTCCTTGCAGTCTCCGCCGTATTCCTCCCAGAGGAACTGCTGCAGGGAACCCTGCTGAACGGCGACGACCTTGTCCTCGATGTCCTCGAGCGTCTGGATCGAGCCGGCGTCTTCTTCGCGCACGGCGAATCCGTATCCGTTGTCCTCGCCCTCGGGAATGAAGTAGGAATCGGAAAGGTTCATGTTCTCGGCGCGGTCGGGCTTGTAGGCAAGAGCGGAGATCGCCAGGTCATATTTTCCTTCCGTCACGGAACTCAGAACGGTCGTGAAGTCCAGCGGTACGATCCTGCACTCCACGCCCAGTTTCTCCGCAATGTATTTTGCAAGTTCGATATCTGCGCCGACATACTTCTCATCGCCTTCCTTGGTCGGATCGATGAACTCTTCAGGCGCGAAATACGGTTCAGTCGCAACGGTGATGTATCCGCGCTCCTTGATCTCGTCAAGGCGCGATTCCGTCTGTTTTTTCGCGCAGCCCGAAAGGCAGGACAGGATCAGCAAAGCACACAGTGCTACCGTCAGAAATCTCTTCATGTTCGATTCCCCCTCAAGCAAATACTTTCGTACGCTAACGTGTTACCTTGATAACACGGCAACACGAGAAAGGTACCATTTTTTCCTCATTCTGTCAAGCGGAGAGAGCAAAAAAGCTTCTCCGGATGTGGTGCCGGAAAAGCTTTTTCAAGTCATAGTATTCTTCTTACAGTGCGGATTCCGCAACGCTCTGTGTCATGAAGATGCATACATCTTCATGCTGCTGCAGAAGGGATACCGGAAACGCGCCCGTCATCTCGCCGTAGGCCGCTCGCCGCACGACAGCGCGGTGCCAGTCCCGGAACACGCCGAGCCTGATCTTTTTCGCCGACAGGATCTCGCGCATGCCGACCGTTATGCAGAGATTCGGCATCATGTCGACCGCGCCGCCAAGATCGCCGATGGCGTTTACCGTCCGCGTCTCCCTTGAGACAGGCAATACCCGGGTCACGGTCTTTGCGTATTCCCCGGCGGACATATCCGGATCGGCTTCATTGAACGCAACGTGTCCGTTGATCCCGATCCCGCCGAAGCACACGTCCACACCGCCCAGTTCTTCGATCAGCCGAAGGATCCTTCCCGGATCTTCCGGATCCGGAAAAACGCGCTGCGCTTCGGGCATCACCAGTTCCGGATCGATCTTCGTATAGACGGTACGGTCCATGAATCCGCGGAACGAGAGTTTATTGTCTATGGCGATATACGTTCCGTCATCGTTCAGGTATTCATCCATGTTGATGAACCAGACATCTTTCAGACTGATCCTTTTCTCATTGACCGTCTTCACAAAGAGCGGGTACTGGCCGATCGGCCCCACCGGAAGGATCATGACCGTTCTCTTCCCCGCATTGTTGTTCCGGATGATCTCATCTGTCATCCCGTCCGCCATAACACGGAAAAGCGCCTCTTTGTCTGCAAGAATCTGAAGAGGTATCTTTGCGTCTTTTCCAAGTTCCTCTCTCGGAATACTGTAATACTTCCCGTCCATTCCGTTTCATTTCCTTTCCTACAGCTCCGCCAGCACCTTGTTGTCAAAGCCCATGGCGTTCTCATACAGAAGATCGTTCATGATGTGCTTCTCATAGGCAAAGATCTTCCTGCCCTTATCCAGACTGTTGTTTTCGATCCTGATGTTTCTTCCGATACGGTTTCCGCGCACCAGGCCGTGATTGCATGCCCATGCCGCGCCGATGGTATACGCGATATCGTACTCGGTGATCCGGTTGTCCGTGATCTCCACATCATCGATCCAGTTCCCCTGCGCCAGTGTGGAATAGGTCAGCCGCGGATCCCATGCGGGAACCGGAAGCCCCCAGAAATCATCGATGCGCCCTTCCATATGCACGGCGAACATGCGGATCGCCTGGGAGACACATGTGATGTCGTTATCCGTGATCTTCAGCCCGCGGATGAAGCAGTTGCTGATGCTGCTCGGATTCGGAAGCTCCTGCGTTCCGTGCTGCGCTTCGATCGCGATCCCGATCTCCCTGCTGGAGATGCGGTTGCCACGCACTGTAATATCCTCCATTCCGCAGTCTACGCAGCGGATCCTCTGAGACTCGCAGCGGGTTGTAAAGACCATAACGCCGATCTGCGGCTCAAACGGTCCCGGCACCTGCGGGATAAGGTCGTTGTCTTCCACCAGAATATGGCGCGCGTAAAGACGTTCGACATCTCCGCTGCAGCACTGGTTCGCAGCTCCGATGTTGATCCCCGTGTTGAAATAGGTGATCCGGTTTCTCCGCAGTATCACGTTCTGGAGCAGACAGTCGTGCCGCGCCGGAAACCCCGCAAGAAGCGTGATGCCGATGTCGTGCACGCCGTTGATATCGTTATCTTCGATCACAAGATCTTCAAACACCGAATCCGAGACTTCATTCAGAGAACTTACGAACATATCTCCGGATCCAAAGAAATTGTAGTCTGCGGCGCCGTGTGCCATGACGCCTTCCGCAAACTGGTTGCCGTCAGGATTGCGCTGCATACGGTTCCGCGCCCAGTAAACGCCGCGCAGTGCCACATCTCGAATCGGGTGATCCCCTGTGTCATAGAGTGCGGTGAAAAGACAGGTCGCACAGGCGCACGCCCCTTTCGCCTGTCCGCCCCGGATATGGTCCGGCGCCATAAAGAAATTGTCGGTGATCCGCACCCCCTCGATCGAATGACCGCTGTTCTCGATTCCGGTCATGATATAACCCTGGTTCATATCCCGAAAGTCGCAGTTCATGATTGTTACATCCCGCGTATCCTCATCCCGCGCGCAGATGTATACCGCCCGGTTGAATCCGCAGAATCTGAGTCCGTCGATACGTATCCCGTTTCCGCGCACAACCAGCGCCGTGCCCTGACCGTCTCCCTCCAGAAGCGCTCCGTTTCCGATGATCCTGACGCCTGCCAGACTCAGGATGTCCGGAAGAAGGCTTTTTCCGGAGTTGATCTGTTTCCGTTCCTCTTCCGAAAGGATCAGGCTGCTTTTCAGAGAAATCACCGCATCCTTCTCAAACTCCAGTACGGTCTCCTCCGCAGCAGCGCAGCTCTCAATAATCGCCGCGTTCAATGCCTCATAGGTATCGATTCTGTAATGCATCTGTTTCACTCCCTTTTCCGTAGGAAAATGTTTTTGTTACATTCAGTATAGCATACAGTCCGTATCATATGATACACTACGGGATCATGCGCCTGTTTTCGGTTGTCCTCGTTCAGCATGCCGCCGCCTGCGCTCTTTCGATTTCTATCGCAAGCATGAGCAGCAGCACCTTTACCGCATCTTTCGGATCATCAACGTCGATCACATATCTGTCCGCAAGATGCAGCGGCACCCGGTCCGCCTGCGCTGCAGCTGTTCCCTGCGCGTTCCGGAACGTGCAGTGTCTTCCCGAGAATCCGCATTCCGCCGTCCAGCCGCAGAAATCCATCCCATAACAGTGATGACGCAGGGGTTTCTCACGCCGGATCACACCGCATGTCCCGTCCTCAAGCGTCACGGAACACTTTGTCAGCATGGTCCATACTTTCTCCCTGACCGTACCGACCGGCACACCATGTCCGTCCCTGATCTCGAGCGTGTGACGCAGCAGTTCCTTCCCGCGCACCTGGAACAGGAACGCACCCGCATCGTCAAACACATCATAGGAACCCTTGAGTGAAAACGCGTTTTCCTGAAACAGCATCCTCATTGCCGCTGCCCCCTTTCTTCATACGGCGGTCTTGCCGCTTCCGTATTCCTGTTCTGAGCATACCGAGTCCGCATTTTCCCATAAAGAAAACCGCGCCGAAACGACGCGGTCCATGTCTCAATTGTTCCGTTTTGATTCTGTCATTCTGATTCAGCAGACAGAAACCGTTTTGGCCTGTCGATGATCAGGGCAGAACCGTTTGGAACCGGTTCGCGTATCGATCAGTTCGGCGCGGAGACCTTGCTGTCCACATGCATGCCCATACCCGCGGTGTGCGCAGCGACCTCGCTGGACAGATACAGCACGGCGTTTGCCACCTCTTCCGGCTTGGCGTAGCGTTTATCCATGGCGTAGGTTCCGGCCAGCATCGCCATAGCCTCTTCATGTGTCATGGTGTCGCCGAAGAAGTCCTTCTCAATGCGCAGCATCATCGGCGTGTCCACCGGACCGGGGCATACATAGTTCACATGGATACCGTTCGAACCAAGCTCCAAGGCCACACACTTCGTAAGGCCGGCCACTGCGTACTTGCTGGAAACATAGGCGCTGTTGCCTGCAGTGGGCTCATAGGCCGCGGCGGACGCTACAACTACAACCGAGCCGCTCTGCTTTTCGATTAGCGTCGGTGCCGCGTACTTCATCAGCAGCATCACCGAGAATACGTTCAGCATGTAGGTCTGCTGGAACAGTTCCAGTGTCATTTCCTGCACGGGATGAGCCTTGCCCTCGTAACCCGCATTGGGCACAACGATGTCAATGGTGCCGAACTTCTCCTTGGCGTTCTCCACAAAATTCTTGATGTCTTCTTCTTTGTTCATATCCGCCACGAAACCAGCCACATCGCCCTCCAGTTCGGGCATCAGTGCATCGATCTTCGCCTGACTGGTGGAGGAAAACGCTACTTTCGCGCCTTCCGCCAGATAAGCTTTCACAATAGCGGTGCCGATGCCGCCTGTGCCTCCGGTGATGAGTACGACTTTGTCCGTGAAGCCTCACACGACTGAAGTCGCGTGCTTCCTAATGCCGTCATGAGACGGTTACCCTTTAGGGGTATCGGACTGCCTTTCCACAGATACAGTCTGAGCTCAGAGACATCATGCCGCAGCATGAAGTTCCGCACAGAGA
>JAFRLQ010000101.1 GCA_017431145.1 Clostridia bacterium
AAATCATCGTAGAAAGAAAATAAACCGAATCAAACATTAGAATAAAAGCTAATGAATGTAGCGAAAAGACTACAAAACTTCAGTCTGATCAGAGCCATTGGCCTGATCCTGCTTGGGCATGGTATCATGCAGGTTGGCCTTTCATTGAAGTCACATGATCCAAGCCAGAGAGCGAACGGGTTTCTGACACTGGCAGGTGGGATCATTATAACGTTTACAAAGGAAATCCTGAATATGATCGTGGGATAACGGTTACTCGCAGAATTACTTGTTGACAAATCGTATCAATTCGCTTAACATGTATTAGTGATAGATACAAGTTTGTTAAGAGAGGTAAACATAGACATGTTTTCAGCAAAAGAAATGATAAAGAAGAGAAGAAGCGTGAGGTCATTCGATGGAAAAGGACTTACGGAAGCGGATCGCAGGAAATTGAGTGAATATATCGATTCCCTCAGCAATCCGTTTGGTGTACCTGTGGAATTCCGATTGCTGGATGCGGGTGAGCACGACCTTTCAAGTGCGGTGATCATCGGAGAGAAGGAATATATTGCGGCGAAGGTTTCCCGCAGCGGCCCTTATGAAATCGCTTATGGGTACAGCTTTGAGAAAGCATGCCTGTATGCTCTGTCGCTTGGAATCGGAACCGTTATGCTTGCTGCGTCCCTGAGCAGGAGCACCTTTGAGAAGGCGATGGATGTTCAGGATCATGAGGTGATGCCGGTGGCAAGCCCCGTCGGATATCCGGCAGCGAAAATGTCGATCCGTGAGAACCTGATGCGGAAGGGGCTGAAGGCGGATGACCGCATCCCGTTCAGCAAACTGTTCTTTGAAGGGAACTTTGAAACAGGGCTGACAAAAGACGCAGCCCCAGCCTTTGCAGAAGCACTTGAAATGGCAAGGCTTTCGCCGTCCGCCGGAAACAAACAGCCCTGGAGGGCCGTTGTGGATGGAAACAGGGTCCACTTCTACGAGTACAAGACAATGAAAGACAGTCCGCTCGGGGACATCCAGAAAGTAGATGTTGGCATCGCCCTCGCGCATTTCGAGATGACGATGGAAGAAGAGGGCGTACCGGGAGTCTTTGTGTTCGATGATCCAGGAATCGAAACGCCGGATAATACCAGTTATATCGTGACTTATGAGGTGAAGTGATGACGGATACGAGATTATCTTCTGCCATCCATATGTTGATACTGATCTCAGAGGCAGAAACCCCGATGACATCAGAGGAGATCGCGACCAGCGTTGGTACGAATGCTAGTTATATCAGGAAGATCACAGGGCTTTTGAAAAAGAAGGGTATCATTGACAGCCATCAAGGATCCCGCGGTTTTCATCTTTTGATCAGACCGGAAGACCTGACTTTGTATGAAGTGTATCGGGCGATTTCGGATTCGGAGACAGTGCATGTGTTTAATCTGCATCAGAATCCGAATGACCAGTGTATCGTGGGCAAACATATCCGGCCGGTCCTGACCGAGGTGTTCCGCGGCATTGAAGAGAAGGCGGAACAGGAATTGAAACAAACGACATTGAGGGACTGCATGAGCAAAATGAAACAGGAAATCGAAAGGAGCAGCAAGCAGTGAAAGCAG
>JAFRLQ010000102.1 GCA_017431145.1 Clostridia bacterium
CAGACCCTGGTTTCCGCTGCCCGAATTGATGACGACCGGAAGCTCGCAGCCGCCCATCCTCGCGTCGGAACCGGCGGCGGCCATTGCCTTTGCTTTTGTCCTGACGTTGTCCGGATCTGCCTTGAGGAGTATCTTGCCTATGTTCGCGCCGAAATTCTCATTTATGCCTTTCTCAGCGATTGCCTTGTTGCAGGCTATCTGGTTATCGAGAATGTCCTTTACGTCAGACAAATCGCAGGTCGTCGCAAAATCAAATATATCCCTGATGGTCAGCAGATCGTAATCCAGGCCGTCTTCCGCGTCAGCCTCATGGGCGTCCGTCTTCTTGAATATGACTTCCCCATCTTTCTCGATTGATACTATATTCGTGTGTTCGTCTTTTATGTGAACCTTTGCGCAGTGACCGCTTGCCCACACGCTTATTTCCACATCCAGAAGACTCTCCGACTCCATCGGTTCGACCTGAATGTCCGCAATGTCGCAGTAGGCTTCTATATGGTCCTTTATCCCCTGCGGTATATCCGCTATGACCAGAAGTCCCGCTTCCGCATCACCTCCGAGGACACCGACCGAGGCCGCGACCTCTATGCCTCTACGTCCTTCTGTGTTAGGGACTACTACGCTTTTGACATTTTTAATAATGTTCCCGCTCGCACTGATTTCGACCTTTTCAGGTAATTCGCCGAGAACGCTCCTTGCTTTTGCTGCACAATAGGCGATTGCGATAGGTTCTGTACAGCCCATCGCCCTGATCAGTTCACGCTCGAGGATTTCCACGTAGGTCCGGTATGTCACACTGTTTCGTTCCATCCGTTCCGACTCTCCTTTCATGTGGTTGATCTTTAATCTTTACTTGTTCATCTTGCTGTCGCCACACGCTCATTTTATCACACTACTGTAAGAAAATCATTATTCTCTTTACTTTTTCGCTTTACCACGATATAATTATGCATCATTAATCTGCGAAATCAAAGTGGAGGCAAAGTTCTATGTACTGTAAAACATTCACTTTGCTCCGGCACTCCGGTCAGGAAGAAGAATTCCTGATGCGCCAGTGTACAGAGGCTGATCTCTTAGACATCATGGAACTGCAGCAAAAGGTATATGACGAAATCGCCGATCCGGAGCTGTACGCTATAGTAGAAGAGCCTGAAATACACGAATCACTGCTTGAAGATTACTGCTATGGAACATACCACAATGGCCGCATGGTGGCTTTTACCATGATGATCGCAAACCGGATCTCGCACAGGAATTACGGGACGTATATCGGCTATCCCGAGGAGCGGCTGCCGAAATGCGTTTCCCTGGAGATCACCATCGTTGACAGCGCCTACAGAGGATACGGTCTGCAGAGGCTGTTCGTCAAGATCCGTGAAGAGGAAGCCAAGCGTCACGGCGCGGAGGAATCGTTCGTAACCATAGCCCCCGGAAACGAGTACAGCCTGAAAAACTTTCTGAAATCAGGATATGAAATCGTAGAAACAAGGCCCCTTTATGAAGGGGCCGTGAGGCACATACTTAGGAAAATGCTCTGAAATTCTTCTACATAATGCGATAAGACGCGACATACTCCGTATTGTCCGGTGTCGGAATTCCGGGATCATGGATTTCAAATTCCGCGGTCAGGCCGGCTTCCTTCGCTCCAAGCGAGAAATGACACAGGGCGATTCCCATGTCGATCTTCTGCATGTTGCCGTGGGCTGAGTTTTCGAAGCCTTTTGCCTTAGCTATATAGAAATGCGCGCAGTTCTCAGCGACAACGATGCGCCACGGCTGTTTATTGACCGCAGACGGACCAAGTCTGACCATCTGCAGAGGGAGCAGCATACTGCCCGCATTTTCTTCTTTCATAGGCTGATCGAAGCTATCCGTGAAGAACAATTCTTCAAAAGCCTTCCTGCGGTCCGCGCCGACACCTTTTCTCATGACAGTTTCCTTCAGCGACATTCTTTTCGCCGCGCGTCCGATAGGACTGACGCACGGCATTACTTCATCCTCGGACAGATCCATCGCCCTCTCAAAGGCAGACCGGTCCATGGTCCCTCCTATCCAGGTCGTTCCGATACCGATAGACCACGCGTCCAGAACAAACTGTTCCATCGAGTAGCCAAGGGCCTCCTCGAAGTTCGGCTGCCGCTTCATTTTAACAGCGACGAATTCATCTGTTCCGGCTATCACCTGTGATTTCAATCCATGTTCCTTAGCGTTCAGAAAACGATATTCAATCGGTACGCCGTATGGGTTGTCGCAGCTTTCTGTAAATGACTTCAGCTGCTCTAAGACATCGCCGCTGATTTTCTGTCCGTCGAACGTTCTGACGCTGCGGCGTTCGCGAATCAGTTTGCTGTACTTCTCCATTCTTCTCTCCGTAATTAATTATATTTCCCGTTACCGCCTTCCGAGATCGATCAGCATCTGCCGATCCTCCCTTATTGTAGCGCCGGTAGTGGTCAGCATGTTGCCTGTGATCGCCGCGCTGGCGCCGCTCTCAAACAGTGCAGCTCCGTGATTTTCACAAAGCACGCGGCCGGCCGCCATGCGTATGTCCGCCTCCGGAACCACATAGCGGAAAATTGCCACGGTGCGCAGGATTTCGGAGTCAGAGAGGCGATCCCGCCCGGCAAGCGGCGTGCCCGGAATCGGTGTCAGCACATTGATCGGAATTGAACGTATGTCCAGCTCCGCCAGACTGATCGCCATGTCAATACGGTCCTCCCAGGTCTCTCCCATGCCGATAATTCCGCCGGAGCAGACAGAAAGCCCGATCTCCCGTGCTGCCCGGATCACCTGTATTTTATCATCATATGTATGCGTCGTGCATATCTGCGGAAAAAACCTGCGGGATGTTTCGATGTTCTCATGATACCTTGACACTCCTGCGTCTTTCAGCTGCTGAAGCTGCTGTCTTGTGAGCAGCCCCATCGAAGCGCACAGCTGCAGTCCGGTTTCCTCATGCATCCGGCGGTATGCTTCCAGTGCCCGGCGGAACTCTTCTCCCTTCAATGCCCTTCCGGAGGTCACGATAGAAAAGCGGTCCACCCCTTCGCTCCAGTTGCTCTTTGCCTCTGAGACAATCGTATCGCAATCCAGAAAGCCGTAGGAATCGCAAACACCGTCGTACCTGTTCGACTGCGCGCAGAAGCGGCAGTCCTCGCTGCAACGGCCTGATTTACTGTTGATGATTGTGCACAGATCCACCTTGTCTCCGCGAAACGCGCTGCGGATTCTGTCCGCCCCCGCTCTGAGCTGTCCCAGATCTTCGCTGATCATCCAGGAAAGATCTTCACCGCGTCTGAGCCTGCGGCCATCAATAATTTCATCTGCCGTTTTTTCGCTGATATTCTGGTTTACACATGTATTCATCGCATTCCGGTCCTTTCTTTATGTAAGCCAGCACATTTTGACACTCCGCACGGCTAAAGCCGTGGGATTCTTGCTTCACAGTCCGCAGCGTATCGCTTTGAAAGGCGATGACGGCTTACATAGACTCCGCAAGCTTTCGCCTTATGGCCGGATCCCGCGTGTCCCGCGGTACCGTATGGTGCTGAGTTATGGTTGCTGCATGGCGAGCGCCTTGGAAAGGACGTTCACTGCAGCATTGATGTCCCGGTCGTGGACTTCGCCGCACTGTGGGCACACCCACCTTCGCACGGCCAAATCCTTCACCTTTGGGTTCTGATATCCGCAGGAAGAACAGATCTGACTGGACGGGAAGAAGGTCGAGACTTTGAGGATGTCGCACCCATGTTCGAAGCCTTTGTATTCGAGCATCGTCACAAATCGTGACCACGATGCGTCGGCGATGGCTTTAGCAAGATGATGGTTTTTCACCATGCCCTTGACATTAAGGCTTTCCAGAGCGATGACTTGGTTTTCGTTCACCAGCTTAGCGGAAAGCTTGTGCAGGGCATCGGTGCGGCAGTTACATATCTTCTCGTGGATGCGCGCTATCTGGATCCGCTGCTTCTGTATGTTAGAACACTCGGAAAGAGGCTTCTTCCATACCGGACGGCCAAGGCTGTCCCGATGGGAGATGTTGGCCTCGATCATGCGGGAAAGGGAGCGTTGCTCTCTGCGCAGCTTCTTTTCATATTTTGAAAGGTGCTTGGGATTCGGGATCACATCGCCGTTGCTGAGAACGCAAAGGTCCTTGATGCCGAGGTCGATACCGACGGAACCGCCGCCGTTCGGCTTTGGCACAAGCTCTTCCTCGCAGCAGAGCGAGACGAAGTATTTGCCGCTTGCCGTGCGAGATACGGTGGCGTTGAGGATGCGGCCTTCCGGCAAACGGGATATCCTGGCCTTAACAGGACCGAGCTTTGGCAGAACGATATGGCTGCCGTCGATACGGATGCAGCCTTTCTGATTGCGGGTCCGATAGGACTGGGAGGAAGCATGCCTTTTGTGAAAGCGCGGATAGCCGCCTCTTCCATCAAAGAAGCTACGGTACGCGCGGTCCAGATCCTTGACGGATTCCTGCAGCGCCATGCTGTCACAGGTGGAAAGCCAGAGACAGTCTTTGTCCCGGCGAAGCTGCGTGATCATGCGCATGCATTCGTATTGCGAAACATTCCTCTTTTCGGAAGCGTACACATCTTTGTGGTACGCAAGGAAGAGGTTATACACAAAACGGCAGCACCCGAAGAACTGCGCAATCATCGGGACCTGCGCTTTTGATGGATATATTCGATATCGATAGCCTTTATGTATTTTCATAATACAATTATAGCAAACAAATGTTCGCATAGCAAGAAAGAACAGCCGCCTTTCATCCCACCACTAAAGTAGTGGGCTTTCCCGGCGGAAAAGATTGTAAACCAAACCGCCAAAAACGTCAACTTGACACACGCTTATCAAGCGGGTCAATTCTTGTTTTTTCTGATTATCACTCTGTCCAGACACGCCAGAATTCCCGGAAGCATGAAGACGACCAGTACGGTCGCGATCAGA
>JAFRLQ010000103.1 GCA_017431145.1 Clostridia bacterium
CGGCATCACTTCCATCACATCTATGGTGATACCCAACTCCTCCGCCGTTGTTTGTAAGCTCGCCCGCACTTCTTCGGCTATATCTCCGACAAAGACGCCTTTGCGATACTTGGTACACCAAACCATATGATACTGAAGCGAATAGACATATCCGCGACCATACGTCAGATCTGAAGAAATGCTATCTATACTACTTCTTTGCATGTATATATTATACCATACATACGTTGGCTTATTCCTCAAGCAAAAGCCGCCTAACTCACGACTGAAGTCACGAGAATGCGGCGGCTATATTTTCAAATAATTTTTCGGCGTAGCAAAAAAGAGCCAGCTTACCTTCATTACAAAGGAAGCTGACTCTTTCGTAAATGCTTCAAAACAGGCCTTTACCACAAAGCCACTCAGTATTATTTCATCTGTTGCAAAATGCTTTTTCAGGAAAACGTGTTGCAAAAGTGTTGCAAAAACGGATTTCCCAAAATGCCCATAGCCGCAAACCGTTGATTTTACTGGGTTTTTCGGCACATCTCAGCTAAGGGAGTTCATTCCCGCTCAACGATCGCATCCGGATTGAGAAACACGTAATCCAATGCGTATACGTTGACATCCTTGATCATGTTTTCGCTGTCTCCGGGATCCCGTCTGATCCAGAACGCGGCACCTGTCTTTTCATGCTGCAGCCGCAGTTCGTCATCTGTCTGATCAAGTATTGGATATCCGATGCTCGTCAGGGTCTTTCCGTCATCCTGCTTCTCCTGCACATATCCGATGTAGCTGTCGTTCGCGATATCATAGATCAGCCAGACGGAATCATCCTGAATCACGCCAACTCCGTCAATGCATGCGGTAAAGCACTGTCCGATCTGCAGCGGTTCATCGAACGGGTTGCACACCGTCACGGTCAGTGTCACGGAACCCGGATCCACGACCTGAACATTGGTAAAATGTCTTCCGCCCAGATAATCCGGCGCTCCCTGGATCTCAAATCCTCCGTCCATGTACTCCTGCAGCCTGACTCCAAAACCGTAATAGTCTTTCAGCGTGCCGTCCCGTCCCACAAGACAGAGCACGAAAGGCAGCCCGTCCTGTTCAAGACCTGGGCCTTTTTCCGAGGTACGGATGAGTCCCGGAGCGGTATCCATGAACGCTGCCGTGTCAAATGCATCTTCCGCACGGTTGTACAGTTCGATCACGGTGATCCTGTCCTTGTCCTCGGTGAGGATCCTGCAGTAATGCTCATCGTCGATCATGGACAGATACGTTCCGCCCATCGGCTTGCCGAAAACACTTTTCAGTTCCTTTTTCGCGCTGGAGCCGAGAGCAAACAGATACGATCCGTCCGAGGATCGTCCCGTGCGGAACACGGAGACTGTCTGCGCGGCACCCAGCGTCGTGCTATCCAGACTGACTGCTTCAATCTGCGTGTCCATCATGAGAAGCGTGTATGGTGTCGGATTGTGGAACGTAACTTCGATCAACCCGTATTCGCTGTTTTCAAGCTCAACGCCACGCACTGTCTCACCCGGCGCGAGCAGTTTTTCTCTATCATCATCGTTTACGAATATCCAGTTTTGCACTTCAAAATCCCAGAAAGCTGCCGGCAGCTGATACTCCGAATCGTCGATGCAGAAACTGTAATCCGCAACGGCATCCGGCAGCGCGCCCGCATGCATCTTTCTGTTTTTCGATGCGTCCGATGTGATCCCCACGATCGCGCCTATGATCCCAAGGACAGTCAGCGCGCCGGCGATGATCACCGGGATCAGCCATTTCTTCTTTTTCCTCCCGGCCGGTTGGTTCACCTGTGCGGTGCGCTGTCCCTGTGCCTGTGGCTGTTTCGGAACAGCAGCAGGCACAGGCTGAGACGCATTTACCGTTTGTACCGTTTGCTGCTGTGTTGCCCCCGGTGTCCGGGGAACTCTGTTCTGCTGCTGCGGTGTCTGCCCTGCCGGTCTTACAGGCTGCGTTGCCGGAGCTGCAGGTCTCTGCTGCGGAGCCGTCACTGCTGCCGGTCTTGCGGCCGGCGGCACTGTCTGCGGATTCCTCGGCTGCGGCGCTGTCGTCCGCTGCTGCGGGACCGTTCCCTGTCTCACCGGCGCCGCGCTCTGCCCTGTCTGCACCGGCTGCCTGGATACCGGTCTGTTCCCCGTCTGCGGCTGCGGCGTCGTCACGCGCTGCTGCGATGTCGGCTGCGACGGTCCCGTCTTCCCTGCCACACGCTGCTGCGGCGCCACGTATTTCGGCGCAGTCCCCGCACTCTGCTGCGGCTTCTGCGGTGCCGTCTCTCTTCCTGTTCCGGCTTTCACGATGAAGTTCGGATCGTCCAGCGCACGCTCCAGGTCCTTCCTCAGTTCCCGGATCGACTGGTACCGTCCGTCCTTCCTCACAGAAAGCCCCTTCATGATCACGCTGCTCACCGCCGGCGTGCACGCGCAGATCTGATGCAGCGGCTTCACCTTGTCCTCGAACATACGCTCCATCGCGTCGTCCGGCGTGATCCCCGAGATGCACCGGTACATCGTCGCGCTCAGGGCGTATACGTCCGTCCAGGTGCCCTGCTGTCCGCGGCTCCTGTACTGCTCCTCCGGCGCGTACCCCGGCTTCAGGATCACCGACAGGCTCTTCGCATCGTTCTTCGAGATCTCCCTCGCCGCCCCGAAGTCCAGTAGCTTGATCTGCTTCTCCGGCGTGATCATGATATTGTCCGGGCTGATGTCCCGGTGGATCACGTTCTGCTCGTGCACATGCTGCAACGCGTGCATCACGGGCTCCATGATCGTGATCACGTCACGCATCGGCATCTTCCCTTTTTTCTCAAGGTAGGTCCGCAGCGTCGTCCCTTCGATGAAGTCCATGATCATATACGCCGTGCCGTTCTCCTCGAAAAAGTCACGGATCCCCACGATGCCCACTTCATTGCTGAACCGGGCAAGGACGCGCGCCTCCTCGATGAACTTGGCCTTGTTCTGCGTGAACAGGTCCGCTCCCGTGCCGACGCTCGCCAGCACCTCGTGAGACACGGTGTTGTTCCGGTTCACGTATCCGTTCATGTAGAATTCCTTTACCGCGACCTTCATGTCCAGAAGCGTGTCGCGGCCAACGTACGTGATCCCGAATCCGCCCTCTCCCAGGACTTTCCCCAGAAGATAGCGCTCGTGCAGCACCGTTCCCGGCGGCAGATGATGCGGCGCCACGACATAGGAAACGGGATCATACCCGCACTTTCCGCACGAATGATCCCCGTTTTCCGTATGTGTCATGCACCCGTAACAGTAATCGTTTTCCATTCTGTTTCTCCATGCATTCCGTCAGGCCGGGTCTCCCCGGCCGCTCAGTATTTCCTGCTTCCGCAATTCTCTTATTCGTCGATCTTGATGTAGAACTTCACGCAGACTCTTCTAGACGCAGCCATATCGATCGAGCCGTCCTCTTTGTAGACCGGATCCGAGAAAGAGAATCCTTCGCTCACAGCGTGCTCCTTCAGGAATTCTCGCTGCGCGTCGTTCATACCGTTCTTCTCGCTTTCAAGGCAGTAGTTCAGCACGGAGTCCGCACGCTTCTGCGAAAGCTTCAGGTTATAGTCAAAGGACTGGGTCGTGTCCGTATGCCCCTCAAAGCGGATCAAATCGATGTACTCCGCGAACTCATCATCCATCAGCACCTCGGTGTACACGCCGATAAAGGAATCCACACAGTCTTTTCCTTCCTGTTTGAGTTCTGCTTTATCTACATCGAACAGGAGCGCGGAATCCAGTGCGATCTCGCCTGTCGCCTCATCGATGGTGACTTCGATCCCTTTCTCCTCAAACGCCTTGCGCAGACGTTCCAGGATCGAGTCGCGGATCTCGATGGCCTGCTGCACATTCTCGGAATGCATGACCGGATCCTCCATGTTGTCATGCAGGCCGTTGTACAGAAGCCACGGCGCGCTGATCTCCAGTTCGTCCATGATATTGTTCTGGAACCGTAGAATAAGCTCCAGTTTTCCGACCAGCGCCAGTTTCAGATTCGGCATATCTTCGCTTGCGACCGCTTTGTCCAGCGAGAAAGGTCCGAATCTGTAGACCAGTTCATCTCCGGTATCCTTATATGCCGCAGGCAGGATCTTCTGCATCACATCCTTGCTGCTGATCTTGAGCAGACCGAACAGGCCGCCCGCCATGCCGGCGTCTTCCCGTTTCATCATGACGGAGCAGATCACGCCTTTTTTCAGCGCAACCGTCTCATCGTATGGGTTCATGACACGGACTGTGATCTTTGTCTTGTCCAGTTGAAGCGGGATCGGCTCCGATACCTGCCCCGGCAGAAGGTCCGCGTCCGGATCCACATCTGTGTTCATGCCTTTTTCCAGCAGGGCTTCCAGCGCCTGACCGGGATGAAGACCGATCTTCTCTCCCTGCGCATCAAGGAAAGAACGCGTAAGGAGCGCTCCGATCACGCCTGTGACTCCCTTCTCCTTCGCGATCTCAAGAAGATCCAGAATGCTCAGGCCGGAATCGATCTCTTCATCTTCAATTTCCTCTTCCGGTTCCTGTGCGGAGGACGAAGCGGATTCGACAGCCGTCTCCTGTGTCTGAGCCGGCTGCACCGGTTCTTCCTCTTCCTCTTTTGCCGCAGTCGTACAGCCCGCGAACACCATCACGGCGACCAGCAGGATACAGATCCATCTCTTGAACTTCATAGTTGTTTCTCCTCGTACAATCAGTGCACATCAAATGTACCCATTCTTTTTTTATTCTATCCCAGCAAAAGAAAGAAGAAAAGGTTTTTTCCGTTTTATCCTTTCTTTTGCGCATACCTGTTCCGCACTTCCTGATCTCTTTATCCGAATGCTGTTTTCTGTTTCTTTTCTGTTGGTATTCTGTTATATTTGGAATAGAAAAAGGGTCCATCCCTGTAACGGAGGAACAAAAGTGCATATACGTGTTTCCAAATTTACCAGTATCGGCGACCGCCCCGTCAATGAGGACTCTCTGCTCTCCATGCGGGTCGGCAACCGTCTTATTTTCGTCGTCGCGGACGGACTGGGCGGACACGGTCTGGGCGATGTCGCGTCAAAGCTCGCCTGTGAGACATCCGCGCATCTCATCGCCGCCATCCCTGAATGCGGGAAAGACATGTTCCGCGATGTATATGACGGTGTTCAGGACGCACTGCTCAAGAAGCAAGCGGAAATGGATGCCGAAGGTTCTATGCGTACCACGCTGAATCTTCTCGTCATCGAGAATTCATACGCCTACTGGAGCCATATCGGTGATTCCCGGACCTATTTCTTCGAGAACGGAAAGATCGTAAAACGGACTTTTGATCACAGCGTTTCGCAGATGATGGTCGCTCTGGGCGAGATCCAGGAGGAGGACCTGCGTTTCCATGAAGACAGGAACCGTCTTTTGAAAGTGCTTGGCGCACAGGACGTAAAGCCTGTCTATGATGCGGAAGAACCTGTCAAACTCGCACCGGGGCAGCAGTTTCTTCTGTGCAGTGACGGTTTCTGGAACCTCATCACGGAGGAGCAGATGCTGCTTTGTCTGGAGGAATCCGACGGACCGGACATCTGGATGGAAAACATGACGGAACTGATCCGCCGCAACGGATCACGTCAGGAACGTGACAACATTACCGCGATCGCAGTATGGATCGGCGAGAACTGAAAGAAGGCAGCCTATGAAAGAAACGATTCTGTACCAGGACGTGAAAGATGCGCAGAACGCAACGCTCTATGTTTTTGACCGTACCGGCGAGATCAACGAATACCGCATCAACGGACCGACGCTGATCGGCCGTGATTCCCCCACTTCCGAAGCGGGCATCAGGATCCGGTCGGCGATCGCATCGCGCAAGCACGGCGATCTCATTTATCTGCCCACCCGAGGTTTCGTCTACCGTGATCTGGGCAGCCTGAACGGCACCTATGTGAACGGCGTCCCGATCGGCAACATCTCTCCCCAGAAAAGAAGCGCTGTCGTACTGAAACACGGCGATGTGCTGAGGATCGACCACAAGGATCTCACGACCACACATCCGGAAGCCGCGCTCATCCTATTCTTCCTCGGTGAACAGCACTGCCAGTGGCATGAACAGCTTCTTACGGACAATGACGGCCGCATCGAGATCGGCCGTGACGTCTCCAAAAGCGAAGGCTTGCGGCTCGACAATGAAAAGATCTCGCGCCGTCACGCCACGTTCTATCGCGGCATGAACGGCTGGCATATCATCGACCACGGAAGCCGCAACGGCGTTCTGCTCAACAATACAAGGATCGATCAGCCGATGACGCTGCACCGCATGGACGTGGTGCGCATCGCCGACACGACTTTCATCTTCCTGGGCGACCGTATCCTCTACAACGCGGAGGAGGCTGTCTCCAACCAGTTGCAGATCCATATCGAGCAGCGCACGGTCCGCAGCATGTTCAAGAAGCATGTCATCCTTCAGGATATCGACCTGTCAATCAATCCCGGCGAGATGGTGCTCATCCTCGGCGGTTCCGGCGCCGGCAAGTCGACCTTCATGAACGCAGTCATGGGATATGAAAAGGCAGAGGGTCAGATCAAGCACGGCGACGTGGACATCTATAAGGATTACGATCAGATGAAAAACAAGATCGGCTACGTTCCCCAGCAGGATCTTCTGCAGGAGAACGACACCGTCTTCAAGACCGTCGAATCGGCCGCAGATATGAGGATGCCCCGAGGAACGACCGCCGAAGCCAAGGAGGCGCGCATCGCGGAGGTGCTGGAGCTTCTGGGACTCACGCGGGAGCGCAACTCCATGGTCCACAAGCTCAGCGGCGGACAGAAGAAGCGCCTGAGCATCGCCGTGGAACTCATCGCGGATCCTTCGCTCTTCTTCCTGGACGAGCCGGATTCCGGTCTTGACGGCATCATGGCAGCGAGCCTCATGCGCAACCTGCGCGTGATCGCGGACGACGGAAAGATCGTCATGGTCATCACTCACCAGCCGGACCGCGTCGCGGATCTTTTCGACAAGGTCATCGTTCTTGCCAAGAGCGCCGAGACCAACAGCGGGCATCTCGCGTTCTTCGGTTCCGTGCAGGAAGCATACGCGTTCTTCCAGGCGCAGACGCTGGAGCAGGTCGTCAAACGCATCAACCGCAAGGATGAGGGCGGAGACGGTCTGTCCGATCACTATATCAACAAATTCAAACAGTATAAGAAATAAGGAGCAACGAAACGATGCGCAATTCAAGGTTCCGCCAGGTCGGCATCTACACCAAAAAGAATTTCCGGCTTTTCATCAATGAGAAAGGCTGGAAGACGTTCATTTTCGCCGCGATCATCTCCCTCGCCGTTTCCTTCGTACTGAGCTCTGAGATGTTCCAGTACAATATGGCAACATGGCAGGGATTCATCACGCTGATCTCAGCCTGCATCTGGATCGGTATTTTCAACTCCATCCAGTCCATCTGCAAGCAGCGCGGCATCATCAAAAGGGAGCACCGTACGGGGCTGCACATGTCCTCGTTCGTCTTCTCGCATCTGATCTATCAGGCGGTGATCTGTCTCGTGGAAGCGCTGCTTCTCCTTCTGATCAGCATGATCTTCCTGAAGTATCCCCACCAGAGCCTGATCGGCTCCATCCATGCCGAATACTTCATCACCTATTTCCTGACGATCTACGCGGCGGACGTGCTTGCCCTGGCGATCTCCTCGATCGTAAAATCTCCCACGACCGCCATGACGATCATGCCGTTCCTGCTGATCTTCGAACTTATCTTCTCCGGCGCGCTCTTCCAGCTCGACGGCCCTGCCGGATATCTGTCTTATCTCACGACCTGCCGCTACGGGCTCAACGCCGCATGCATCAGCGCGGATTACAACGATCTGGAGGATACGGAAAAAGCGCGTATCGGAAACTACATGTATTCCGCTGTCCAGGAAAACAATCTCCCTGTCAGCAGGGAGCAGATCGATCAGCTTCTGGATGAAAACTATGAGACGGAAGAAGTCAAGGATTACCGCTATACGACCGGCAACCTGCTGCTCCAGTGGTTCTTCCTGCTTCTGCACACCGGAATCACCGCCGCCGTCAGTATCGTCGCGCTTGAATTCATAGACAAAGACAAGCGCTAGTTCTTCCCATAGAATCGCAAATCCGCAGAGAACACGATCGTTCCCTGCGGATTTTTTGTTTCAAACATTTCTTATTCGTTCTTTTCCTTGATGGCGATCCCCAGTTCCTCCAGCTGGTCGGGTGCGACCGTCGCCGGCGCCTGGCACATGAGGTCGGAAGAGTTCTGCGCCTTCGGGAACGCGATCACGTCGCGGATCGTGCTGCTCTTCGTCAGAAGCATCACGACACGGTCCAGTCCGAACGCACAGCCCGCATGCGGGGGCGTTCCGTACTGGAAGGCATCCAGAAGGAATCCGAACTGTTCTCTCGCGCGCTCGGGCGTAAAGCCGAGCAGTTCGAACATCTTGCTCTGAAGCGCGGAGTCGTGGATACGCACGCTGCCGCCGCCTGCCTCGACGCCGTTGATCACCAGGTCGTACGCCTGCGCTCTCACCGCGCCGGGATCGGTCTCCAGCATAGGGATGTCCTCCTCCATCGGCATGGTGAAGGGATGGTGCATCGCAACGAATCGTCCCTGTTCCTCGTCGAACTCAAACTGCGGGAACTCCGTGACCCAAAGCAGATCGAATCTGTCCGGATCGATCAGACCGAGGATCCTTCCCAGTTCGAGACGCAGCTGTCCGAGCGCCGTCACCGCGGTCTGCCATTTGTCCGCGACAAAGAACACGGCGTCTCCGCTCTTTGCGCCTGCCGCGTCCATCAGTCCCGCAAACGTATCGCCCTCGAAGAATTTTCTGAAAGAGCACTTGACGGGATCCGTCAGCATCGCCCAGGCAAGTCCCTTCGCGTGATAAAGCTTCACGACTTCGCCCAGCGCGTCGATCTGTTTTCTGGGGAAACGCTCCGCTGCGTCCGGAACGACGATCGCCTTGATCACGCCGCCGTTTTCGATCGTCTGATTGAACACGCCGAACGTTCCCTTTCCTGCCGCTTCCGTCACATCGCGGATCTCCAGTCCGAAACGCGTATCCGGCTTATCCGAACCGAAACGCTCCATGGCGTCGTGCCATGTCATGCGCGGCAAAGGTGTCGCGACATCAAGCCCCAGGACTTCCTTCATCACTTTCGCGATCATGCGCTCGTTGACGTCCATGACGTCGTCCGCGCTGGCAAAACTCATTTCCACGTCGATCTGCGTGAATTCAGGCTGTCTGTCGGCACGCAGCGCCTCGTCGCGGAAGCAGTGCGCGATCTGTACATAACGGTCCATGCCCGCCACCATCAGGATCTGTTTGAACAGCTGAGGTGACTGCGGAAGGGCGAAGAACGTTCCGGGGAACATTCTGCTGGGCACGAGATAATCGCGCGCGCCTTCCGGCGTGGACTTGATCAGCGTCGGCGTCTCGATCTCGAGGAATCCTTCCTCATCGTAGAAATTCCGCACGATCTTTGCAACCTGATGCCGCGTGATGAGATTCTTCTGCATGAACGGTCTTCTCAGGTCAAGATACCGGTATGTCATCCTGATCTCATCGGATACCTTTGCCTTGTCATCGATATGGAACGGAAGCTGCGCGCTCTGCGAGATCACGCGGATCGACTCCGCTTCGATCTCGATCTGGCCTGTCTTCATATTCGGATTGATATCGCGCGCTTCACGCATCCGGACCGTTCCCTCCACCTGAAGGACATACTCGTTCCTGATCTGGGAAGCGGTCTGCTTCAGTTCTTCCGAAGCGTTCTCGGTCACAACGACCTGAACGATCCCGCTCCTGTCGCGAAGCGCGATGAAATTCAGACTTCCGAGGTTTCTGTTTCTCTGTGTCCATCCGCATACACGGATCGTCTTGCCGGCATACGCCGCCGTCACGTCTCCGCACCCACATGTGCGCATCGTTGTACTGTTCATTTATTCTTCTCCTTCCGCCATGCTCAGCACTGTCCCGACAGCGGCGTCCATGGTCGTCTGTCTTTCTTCTTTCGTCCGCATATCGCGCACGGTGATCTTTCCCGTTTCCAACTCGTCCTGTCCGATCACGATCATCAGATGCACATTGCTCTTGCCCGCATACTTCATCTGTGCCTTGAGCGAGCGCTGCACGTGATCCACATCCGCGCGAAGCCCTTCCGCGCGCATCGCGAGGCAAAGCCGGAATGCCGCCTGGCGTGCTTCCTCTTCCGGCATCGACGCGATGTAGACATCCGTCGTATTGTCATCTTCCGGCATGATCCCGAGCGCGTCCATCACCATAAGCAGCCGCTCCATGCCGAACGCGAATCCGACGCCCGGGAGCTCCGGTCCGCCCATAAGCCGCATGAGTCCGTCGTATCTTCCTCCGCCGCACACAGTCCCCTGCGCGCCGATGTCCTCGGATACGATCTCAAACACGGTCTTGGTGTAATAATCAAGGCCGCGGACGATCATGGGATCGATCGTATACGGGATCCCCGCTGTAGCGAGATACTTTTTCAGGTTCTCAAGATGCGTCTGGCACTCCTCGCAGAGATGATCGATGATATGCGGCGCTTCCTTCATGAAAGGTTTGTCCGCGTCGATCTTGCAGTCCAGGATCCTCAGAGGGTTGCGTTCGAGCCTGTCATGGCAGGTCTCGCACAGTTCATCCAGATGCGCATTGAAATGCGCCTTCAGCATCTCCTGATACGCCGCACGGCATTTCGGGCATCCGATGCTGTTGATATGCAGCGCAAGCTTCTCGACGCCAAGATCCTTCAGAAGTCCCCACGCCAGCGCGATGACTTCCGCGTCGCAGCTCGCGTCCGGCGCACCGAACACCTCCACGCCGAACTGGTGGAACTGACGGTATCTTCCGGACTGGGGGTTCTCATATCGGAACATCGGTGCGGAAAGATAATACAGTTTCACCGGCATGGGACCCGCGTAGAGTCTGTGCTCCAGAAACGCGCGGACGACACCCGCTGTGTTCTCCGGACGCAGTGTCATGCTTCTTCCGCCCTTGTCCTCGAATGTATACATTTCCTTCTGCACGATATCCGTCGTATCACCGACACCTCGCGCGAACACGCCGGTCTGCTCAAAGATCGGTGTGCGGATCTCGTCGAACCCGTTGCTGCGGCAGCGTCTGCGGATCATCTCTTCCACGATCTGCCATGCTCCGGACTGGTCAGGCATAATGTCGTGCGTGCCTCTGGGCGCTTTCATTTCCATAAACTCATTGCTCCGTTTCAGAATCGTATTTTCTTATCTATAGAAAGAAATACCAAATCATTATAGTGTTCATAAAGCATCCGTGTCAATGTAAGGCGCAGCCGCTTCGTATCCCGGAGACGAAAAATATGGTACAATACAGTCAGATCATTCCGGGGGTAGGAAACATGTCGCAGAAATCTGATTCAAGGCCGGTCGCAGTATTCGATTCGGGGCTGGGCGGCCTGAGCGTGCTCGCATGCGCAAGAGCGCTCGCGCCGGAGGAGTCCTTTATCTATCTGGCGGATCTGCACAATGCGCCGTACGGTGAAAAAAGCCTGGAGGAAATCCGCGCATGTGTGGACCGCGTCTTTGAGCAGCTGATGCGTGAAAACGTCAAGGCACTTCTGGTCGCCTGCAATACGGCCACGGCTTCCAGTGTTGCCATCCTCCGCCGTCAGCATCCGGATTTCCCGATCATCGGCATGGAGCCGGCGCTGAAGACCGCCGCCACACAGTATGAAGGCGGCACTGCCGTTCTCGCGACACCGGCGACGCTCTCTCTCGGCATGTACGCGCGTCTCAAGGCGCGTTTTGAATCGGATATGGTCCTGCGTTCCATTCCGTGTCCGGGTCTCTCCCACATGATCGATACGGACGCCTCGGAGGAAGCCATACAGGAATATCTTTACGCGCTGCTGCCTCCCGGGGATCCTCAGATCCGCAACATCGTTCTGGGATGTACGCATTATGTGCTGATCGCTCCTCTGATCAAACGTCTTTATCCGGATCATCACGTGATCAACGGGAACCTCGGTACCGTCCGTCATCTGCTCTCCAAACTGAATGAACTCGGACTTTCCACTTCACGCGATGAAGAAGGCAGCGTACGGTATCTCTGTACGGAAGAGATCCCGGAAATCGAACAGAAGATGGCGGCTATAGAGTCCGCCGCAAGAGAGCTCCGTGTCTGGGAAACCGTGTGAAATCGCTGAAAAAACATGTTGCAATGCCTATTTGCTTGTGATAATATATTTTGGTGCAAAGAAAAAATACTGAGGAGGTGAATCCTTTGCCGAATATCAAATCCGCTAAAAAGCGCGTGAAAACTTCCGAAAAAGAGAACAAACGCAATCGCGCACTCCGTTCTTCTGTCAAGACTGAGATCAAGAAGTATAACGCAGCTGTGGAGAATGACGTTGAGCAGGCAGCTAAAGAGCTTCCCGTTGTTACTGCAACCCTTGATAAGGCAGTCACCAAAGGTGTGATGCATAAGAACGCCGCAAACCGTCGCAAGGCAGCCGCTGCAAAGAAGCTTGATGTCGCTAAAGAGGCTTAAGTGATTCACCCTTTTTTGTGACTTGTTACTCAACGAACCAAACCGTCCTTTTGGGCGGTTTTTTTATTTGAAAAACAACGTTCCGCAGATTCATCAGATTTCTTTGCCGCGGTTTGCGCTCTTTTTCTTCCTCCCGGGATTTCCATCCTTGTTTTCTGCATCATATTCCTCTACGATTATCATATAGATGGTGACTGACAGATCAGTGAATCACAACCGCAAACCATTTTCCAAGGAGACTCATGAGCATGGATGCATCCAAAAGACAAAAGCATAAACTGCTGACGCTTTTCTTCACCATGATGTATATCAGTGCTTTCACTTTCGGTGGCGGCTTTGTCATCATCACATTCATGAAAAGAAAATTCGTTGACGAACTGCACTGGATCGACGAAACCGAGATGCTTGATATGACGGCGCTTGCGCAGTCTTCCCCCGGTGCAATCGCCGTGAATGCCGCCATTCTTGTCGGATGGAAGATACACGGCTTTCCCGGCATGATCGTTGCTGTTCTTGGAACGATCATACCGCCGATGGCCATCCTGTCGGTGATCTCTCTGTTTTATCAGCTGTTTGCCACAAACCAGTATGTCGCGCTTGTACTGAAAGGGATGCAGTCCGGCGTTGCCGCTGTAATTCTGGATGTTTCTCTGAGCCTCGGTATAAATGTTGTGAAAAACAAGCGCTGGATCCACATTGCTCTGATGGCTGCGTCTTTTATCGCGACATTTTTCTTTAAAGTGAATGTGATGTGGATCATCCTTGCAGCCGCGGTGATCGGGATCATTCTGTGCATACTGGAGAGAAAGGAGCGGAAAACCATATGACACTGTTCCAGCTTTTTCTGAGTTTTCTGCAGATCGGTCTCTTTTCCATCGGCGGAGGTTATGCCGCGATCCCGCTGATCCAGTATCAGACAGTGGAATTGCATGGCTGGCTCACTGCAAGCGAATTTATGGATCTGGCTACGATCGCGGAAATGACGCCCGGTCCGATCGCCGTAAACGGAGCGACTTTTGTAGGACTGAAGATCGCAGGGATTCCGGGGGCTCTGGTCGCAACGTTCGGCTGTATCCTTCCTTCGCTCTTCATTGTCTCGATCCTTTCCCTTATATACAGAAAATACCGGGATCTTCCCGCATTGCAGAGCGTGCTCGGAAGCCTCCGCCCCGCTGTTGTTGCCCTGATCGCGGCAGCCGGAATCAACATGCTGCTTCAGGTCGTGTTCGGCGGCCGGACGAACATTGTCTTTTCCAAAACAAACTGGATCGGCCTGATTCTGTTCGTTTCCGCATTTTTCGCCTTACGCAAATTCAAGCTGAATCCCATTCTTGTCATGGTGCTCTGCGGCGCGCTCAATCTGCTGCTCGGAGTCGCCGGTGTCGTATAATCCATTTCGTTCAAAAACTGCTGTGTAATCCATCGGCTTGCTTTTCGATGATTTACACAGCAGTTTTTGATTCCGTCATTCTGTTTGCACCGCCATTGCAACCTTTTGTGCAGCAGCATCATTTGTATTCAAGTTCCTTTGACTTGTCCGGCGGAAGATCTCCCGGTTTCACGACCTGCGTGGTGCTGCCTATACGCTCAGAAAAAAGGCTCAGCGCGCTGCTCTGAACGCTCTTTGCGAAAGCGCCGAACGTGCTCAGCACAGGCTTTCTCATCTCAGGATCCATCTTCCTCAGTGCGCGTATGATCGCCTGCGCGCTCCTGTATTTCCCGGGAAGTGCGTCCATGTCCTCACGCTCGACTGTCTGCAGCGCCTGGAACATCGTCTCCACAAAAGTCTGTCTCTGATCCGGCGGCAGCTGCACGAGCCACTCGTTGAACGTCTGATCCCAGAACCTGCTCTGGTCGTTGTTGTTCTCAAGCGTCACATAGCCGTCACGGGTCAGTTCCCATGTATTAATGTTGTGCTGGCCGCTGATCCCTTTGCCCGTGCTCTGTACGATCGTGTACTCCTCTTCATGCTCCAGAAGCATGCCGATCACGGAACCCTGCGGCGCGAATGTATGGAATCTGCCTTTCACCTTCTGATACCCCTGACTCTGCAGCGTCTCCTTCAGAAATCCGGGTCCGTCAAAGTTATATACGCTCTCGATGGCATTCTGCAGCGCAGGTTCGCAGAATGCCGCCGAAAACATGGCAAGATTCCCACCTTTGGAATGGCCGCAGAGAATAAAGCGTTTCCCCTCTTCGTACGCTCCGTTGGCATAGGCACAGGCCTCATACTGCGCAGGGACTTCTTTCATGAACATCATGTTGAAGTCTTCCTTCCATCCGGTCATGGTCGCGTCCGTCCCCCGGTATGCAATGACACGAAGGTCCGTCCCGACGTCAAAAGTAATGGCGGCAAACTGTTTCTGCGCCTCCGTATCTCTGCTGTCCACATAGCGTGACACCCGCACGTCGCTGTACCGTGTCGCGTCTCTGAGCAAAGAGAGCATCTGCCTGTCGCTCTCCTGGCTGAATTTATCCGTATCATCCACCAGCTCCAACCGGATGCTCGAAGCAATCGGAAGCGGGATCAAATCGTCATAGTCCACGATATCCTCGAATGGAACATACGCGATGCGAGCGAACAGAAGAATATCGTTCTCATTGAACGGCGAAAGCGAAAACGGCACATCGCCCCGCCAGTACAGATAATCCTGCAAACCCGGCATATGGTTTCTCCTTCCTTTCTCAGTGCTGCTGGTCCCACTGCTCCCACAGATCGCCGTACTGTTCCACGACCGCCAGATGTTCCTCGTAGGTCTTGGAAAACGCGATCACACCGGTCGCGGGATCCGTCAGCGCGAAATACAGATAACCTTCCGCCACTTTATCCGCGTCAGGAGCAACGGCAGCAAGCAGCGCCGCTTCTCCCGGATTCGCGATGGGGCCTACCGGAAGCCCCGTCACCTTATAAGTGTTATAGGGCGAATCGATCGAAACATCTTCGATCGTTGTGGCAAGGCGGTGCTCCGCCCCCGCGTACTGCGCCGTGGAATCGCACTGAAGCATCATTTCCTGATCAAGACGGTTATGCAGAACAGCGGATATCCCTGTGAAGCTCTCACCCGTCCCTTCGCGTTCGATCACGGAAGCCAGCGTCACCGCTTCATCAAGTGTCATGCCGCTTTGAGCCAGATCCTGAGAGAATGCATCTCTGGCCGTGATCTCCAGGAACCGGTCCAGCATTTTCCGGATCACGGTCTCCTCGTCCGTATCCACATAGAAAGTATAGGTGTCCGGAAACAGATACCCCTCAAGCGCATAATACCGCGAAGCTGTCTTCTCATTTGCGATCAGATCCTGCACGAACGGGTAATCCGCAAACGTCTCCGGATCGTTGCACAGTTCCAGGAAACGGTCCGCCGAAAATACGCCGCCGTTTGCGGCAAGTTCACTTTCCAGTTTGTCCGCCATAGCCTCCGCTTTCATCCCTTCGATCAGCGTCACATCCATGACCGGTCTTGGCGTGGAAGGTGCTTCCTCGGTCACTTCCGGTACGGCAGCCGGTTCGGGCGCCTTCTGTTTCCTTGAAGGGAGCGAAAACAGAAACAGAAAAACAGGGATCAGAAGCAGCGCCGCAATCACCGCTGCAACGTTCCTTCCCGCTCTTCTCCTGCGGCCGGTCTCCACATTGGTATGTTCCCGGAACGCAGGTTTTTCCATCGCGATCCGCTGTGCCAGAAGACGCGCGCTGTCGGCTTCGTCAAACACGATGAATCTGTCCCGCAGCGCTCTGGGCAGTCGCTCCGTCTGAACGCCCTGCAAAGCGTAGACGATAAGCATTGCATGTGCCTTTTTCTCAAACATCTCCCATATGCGGTATGCCCGTGTCCGTTTCAGATGTCTGTCATCCTCTGCAATAAGGATCAGTGCATCCGCCTGTTCCACCGCTCCGAGGCAGCGGTCGTGAAGCTGTTTATCATCTCGGAATTTTTTCGGGGAAAACCAGTCCACAAAAACACGGATCCCCTGCCCGCGAAGCGCATCGGCGATCCGTTTCGCGCTTTCGATCCCGCGCGCAGTGGGATCATCTGAACTCTTCTGGCAGACGATCATCACATTCACCGGTCTTTTCCCCCTCTTGCGTTTTTCATCTAAAACAAGGCAGGATACCCCATCTTCAACTTCGTAAGGTGGGGAGGAATGCCTCTTCTTCCTTTTCTTTTGGATTTGTGCTTTGTCTTGTTGTCTCTTGTTTTGTCGTTCTGTCTTTTTGCTGTGATCTGTTCCCTGTTTTCTGTTCTGCTCTTCCCTTGTGACCTGCTTTCCTGTATACTCTCTTTAAGGAGAACATATGTTTGTTATGGAGCAGACCG
>JAFRLQ010000104.1 GCA_017431145.1 Clostridia bacterium
GTGATCGATGAGAATGGTTCCCAGATGGGGATCATGCCCATTGAGAAGGCCCTGGACCTTGCAGAGGATCATGGCTACGATCTCGTGAGGATCGTTCCCAATGCAGATCCGCCTGTCTGCAAGATCATGAACTATGGCAAGTACAAGTTCGAACAGGCAAAACGTGAAAAAGAAGTGAAGAAGAACCAGAAGGTCGTAGAACTGAAGGAAGTCCGTCTTTCTCCCACGATTGAAGACCATGACATCAATGTGCGTGTGAAGAGTGCCACGAAGTTCCTGAAGGGCGGAGACAAAGTCAAGGTATCGATTCGCTTCAGAGGACGTCAGCTGAGCCACACGGAAGTGGGAGCAAAGGTGATGGAAGAATTCCTTGAAAAACTCGGTGACATCTGTGTCATAGAGAAGAAGCCGTCAATGGAAGGACGGATGATGATCATGGTCCTCGGACCGAAACCGGCAAAGTAAGAAGGAGGAAATACAATGCCTAAAATGAAGACCCGCCGTGCTGCGGCAAAACGCTTCTCCATCACGGAAAGCGGAAAGATCAAGCGTTCCAAAGCGTTCAAGAGCCACCTTTTGAATGGCAAGACCCGTAAGAGAAAACGTAATCTGCGCAAGGGCACAGTTGTAGATTCCACTGTCCAGAAGAACATGCGTGAACTGATCCCTTATAAATAATCGTCGGGAAACTATCGTTTGGAAATTGGAGGTAAGAAACTATGGCTCGTGTAAAACGTGCAGTTAACAGCAAAAAGAATCATCGTAAAGTCCTGAAGGCAGCGAAAGGTTATTTCGGCGCCCGCGGCAAGCATTTCCGTGCTGCGAATCAGCAGGTCATGAAGTCCCTGTCCTACGCTTATACCGGACGCAGACTGCGCAAACGTGATTTCCGCCGTCTGTGGATCACCCGTATCAACGCGGCAGCCCGTCTGAACGGCATGTCCTATTCCCGTTTCATCGACGGACTGAAGAAGTCCAATATCGAGATCAACCGCAAGATGCTTGCAGACCTTGCAGTGAACGATCCTGCAGGCTTCGCAAAACTGGTCGAAAAGTCCAAGGAAGCGCTTGCGTAATCAGATACAGTATCCATGACCGCCGCAAGGCGGTCTTTTTCTTTTGGAAAAGCGTCAAAACAAAGCTGAATCGTGTATAATCAGAGAAAGAGAACCGACGAAGAGGGAAGTACGGAACATGCTGTTCATGAAATTTGAGGGACACAGCGGAACATACCACCTGACGGCGGAGGCGATCGATGAGATCGCGGCTGCAGCAGAGGCTTTTCTTTTTTCTCTGAAAATGGAAAGAAGCAACGTACTGCGCATCCGCCTTTCACTGGAGGAGGCGCTGCTTCGCTGGCGTGATCATTTCGGCGAGGAGAAAGAGATCCGGGTCGAGATGGGCATGCGCTGGCTCAGACCCCAGATCTCGCTGGAACTGACGGGCGAATCGTGTGATCCCTTCCAGGACGGCGAGAATGAACTGGGCATGTGGGCAAACTCTCTTCTGGGAAGCATCGGTCTTTCCCCGCGGTACAGCTATCAGCGGGGCACAAACTACCTGCAGCTGAAACTCAACCGGCCGCGGAGAAACCCGGTCGTGATGATGCTCATTTCCGTAGCGCTGGGTATTCTGTTCGGCCTTCTCGGGGAACTGGCTTTGCCGGAGACAGTGCAGCAGAACGTGCTTCGCACAGTACTTGATCCGCTGCAAAACGTCTTTTTCCGTATCCTGAACGTGACAGCCGCGCCTGTTGTGTTTCTCTCAGTTTTGACTGCGACCTGCGGCGTGGGAAGTGTGGCGGCAGTTGGGAAGAACGGCAGGAGAATGATCCTGCATTTTCTGGCGGCAAGTGTGGTGATCGCGGTTCTGGCGATGGCGGTCCTGATCCCGTTGTTCCGTCTCAGTTTTCTGCAGACACCGCTCACGGGCACACAGTTTTCAGGTGTTTTGGACTTTTTCCTTCAGATCGTTCCGAATGATGCCCTGTCTCCGTTCATCCAGGGGGATTTTCCGCAGCTGATCCTGATCGCGTTCGTTCTGGGATATGCGCTTCTGATCGCGGGCAGGCAGACCGACGCACTCATGCGCGTGATTGAACAGGTCTATGCGATCGGACTGATCGTTGCCGAATGGGTCGGAAAACTGATGAACCTCTTTGTGGCACTGCTTCTGGTGCTGTGGATCATGAACGGATCCGCGACGAAGCTTGTCGGACTGTGGAAACCGCTTCTGATCTTCCATGCGATCGTGGCGCTCATGCTTTTCATCAACCTTTTGCGTGTCAGTATCCGGGAAAAGGTCCCGGTCAAGAAACTGATTTCAAAGATGAAGGAGTCTTTCTTTATTGCGCTGCGTTCTGCATCTGTTGATTCGGCGTTCGGCGCCAACCGCGTCTGCTGTGAGCGCAGACTGGGGATCGACAGCAAGAACACGGAATACTCTCTTCCTTTAGGACTGGTCATTTATATGCCGGCAGGCGTGATCGCGATCATGACGTATACGCTTTATTCTGCGCAGTGCTATGCTGTGAACGCGTCCGTGATCTGGTATCTGATGCTGGTGCTTCTGGCTGCGGCGCTTCAGATCGCGACACCGCCCATGACAGGCGTTGCGCTTCTGTCATATGTTGTGCTGTTCTCGAGACTCGGGATCCCGATCGATGCCTTGACGCTCGTTCTGATTGCAGATATCATCAGCAGCTTCGCGGTCGCTGCAGCGGATCAGGCGATGCTGCAGATGGGACTCGTGATCGAGTCTGACAGAACAAATCAGCTGGACCGCGAGATCCTGAGACGGTAAAGAAAAGAATGACATTGACATCCTCTCTCCACCTACCTGACATGTCAGCTTGAGGAGGGAGATTCCCGCTTCTTCGACCATTGCTTCCGTTGGGAAGTCTTACGCGATCTCCACGGGCGTATACGTTTGGGCGTGCCCCGCCCTACGTTGTTTGTTCTGTGTTTTGTCTGTCTACGCGATCATCGACAGTCCTTCTCTCAGGATGTTCTTTGCCGCGTTGACGTCCCTGTCATGCCATGCTCCGCATTTCGGACATTTCCAC
>JAFRLQ010000012.1 GCA_017431145.1 Clostridia bacterium
AGATTCTGGCGGCAAAGATCCGTCTGGAAACGCTGAAGGTGATCCATTCACGCGGATTCGGCCATGTGGGCGGATCCATGGATCTGGCGGACCTCATGGCGGTGCTGTACGGCGACGTGATGAAATACGATCCAAAGAACCCGAGATGGGAGGACCGTGACTGGCTGGTCCTGTCCAAGGGACACGCGGGCCCGGTCGCGTACGCGACGTTCGGCCTTATGGGCTTCTATCCTCTGGAGGAGGCCTACACGCTCAACCAGCCGCACACGAAGTTCCCGAGTCATACGGACCGCAAGCTGACCCCGGGCGTGGATCTGACCACGGGATCCCTGGGCCAGGGCGTTTCGACCGCGACGGGCGCAGCGCTCGGCAACAAGATCGACGGCAGGACCAACAGGGTGTTCTGCGTGATCGGCGACGGCGAGGCGGACGAGGGGCAGGTATGGGAGGCTCTGCATTTCGCTTTCGCGCACAAGCTGGACAACATCGTGTACTTTATGGACAACAACGGGTATCAGCTGGACGGATCGACGAATGACATCCTGTCGCACGGAGACATCGCGAAGAAGATCGCGGGCTTCGGCCTGCATGTGCAGGAGATCGACGGACATGACGTCAGGGCGATCCGGGAAGCGATCGACAACGCGCTGAACACGAAGGGCGTTCCGTCCTGCATCGTGCTGGATACCATTAAGGGCAAGGGCGCCACGTTTGCGGAACCCAAGCGGGAGCATTCCTCGCAGCCCAAGGAAGAGGCGTGGCAGGAAGCCATCGCGGCATCCGAAGCGGCTCTCAAGGAACTGATGAAGTAAGGAGGGCGCGAAGATGAGCATCAAACTGAACGGAAAGCATGAGAAGGACAGCCGTGCCTGCAGGGACGCGGTGGCTCTGACATTGAAGGACCTGATGGAGAAGGATCCGTCCGTGGTCTACGTGGACTGCGACCTGATGGGCTGCATCAACACCAAGCAGCTTAGAGCCCAGTGGCCGGACCGCGCGCTTGAGGCGGGCATCGCCGAGGGCAACGCCGCCGGCATCTGCGCGGGTCTCGCCGCGACCGGCAAGAAGGCGTTTCTCCACTCCTTCGGAACATTCTCCTCGCGCAGGATCTACGACCAGATCTATATGAGCGCGGCGTACGCGGGACTGCCGGTCCATGTGCTGGGCAGTGACGCGGGCGTGACAGCGGCGTTCAACGGCGGCACGCATATGCCGCTCGAGGACGCGGGCATGTATCTCTCCATCCCGGAGACCTACGTGTTCGACGCGTGTGACTACGCGCAGCTTGCCTTCGTGACGAGAGCGCAGGCGGACATCAATGCCGTCACGTACACACGCTTCGTCCGTAAAGACGTGATCAAGATCTACGAGGACGATACCGAATTCACCGTCGGCAAGGGCGTCGTGCTCCATGAGAGCAAGGACGATCAGGCGACCGTCATCTGCTCCGGCATCATGGTGGACGAGGCGCTTAAGGCTTACGAGCAGCTGAAGGCGGAAGGCGTCAGCGTACGCGTGATCGACATGTTCACCTGGAAGCCTCTGGACGAGGAACTCGTTCTGAAGGCGGCGAAGGAGACCGGCGCGATCGTAACCGCGGAGAACCATAACGTGACCTGCGGTCTCGGCAGCGCCGTGGCGAACTGCCTTGTCAAAAACCTTCCCACCGTACAGGAGTTCGTGGGCGTACAGGACCAGTTCGGCCAGGTCGGTCCGCAGAGCTTCCTGATGGACGAGTACGGACTGCGCGCCGCACAGATCGTCGAAGCCGTCAAGAAGGCGATTAAGAGAAAATAAGAATAGAATCGAGGCTTTAAATCATGAAAAAAATCGTTTGGACAGACGTGAATCAAGTAAAGATCGTGGAGGAACCCATTCCGGTTCCGGGTCCCGGTCAGGCGGTCATTCGTATTCTGTACGCCGGGATTTGCGGCAGCGACCTGCATGTGTTTTCCGGGCTTCATCCCACCGCGAAGCCGCCCATGGTACTCGGCCATGAAGCGGTCGGTGTTCTGCATGCCATCAACAGCGGCAGAACCGACGTGAAACCGGGAGATCTGGTCTGCACGCACACGGTAGAGCCGTGCCATAACTGCGAGGGCTGTTCCACAGGCCGTGAAAACCTTTGCGACAACGTGAAGATCATGGGCACGAACCTGGACGGTATCTTCACCCAGTACATCTGCGTCAGCGCTGACCGTGTGATTCGGTTCGACGACAACGTGGATGTCAAGATCGCGGCTCTTGTTGAGCCTCTGACCGTAGCCGTACATGACGTGCGCCGCAGCGGGCTGCGTCTTGGAGAAACCGTCCTCATCGGTGGAGCGGGTCCAATCGGCCTGATCATAGCCATGACCTGCAAGTTTGCCGGCGCGTCGAACGTGCTGCTTTCCGAAATCGATCCGATCCGGATTAAAATGGCTCGGGATCTCGGCTTCACCGTAGCAAATCCCATGGAGGCGGAAGAGTTCGAGGCAGCTTGCAATGCCGCGACACACGGCCGCGGTTTCGACCGGGCGTTTGAGATCACATCCGCTCAATCCAGTTTTACAAACCTGCTTCTGCACCTGAAGAAAGGCGGTGTTCTGATTCAGGTCGGCATGCCTCCCAAGGGCACGCAGTTCAAGGTGGATCTGGACAAGCTGATCTATTCGGAGTGCGAGGTGCGCGGCGTGCGCCATCACACCATGAACGACATGCAGCAGGCTGCGAGTATTATCAACTCGGGCGTCATGAACGATACGCTGAAGCACCTGGTGACGGCGGAGTACCCGCTTGAGGAGTGCCTGGACGCGTTCATGCGGGCAAAGAACGATAAAACGATGCTGCGGGTTCTGATTAAATTCGCGGAAGACTGAGATCATTCTGAAATCCTAAGGGAAACCATATATAAATGAAATGGAGGCAATATTGTAAATGGCAAAGATCAAGGTAGGCGTAGCAGGATACGGCACGATCGGACAGCGACTTGCTGACGGCGTGGCGATGCAGGGAGACATGGAACTGGTAGGCGTGGCGGATCTTGTTCCGTCGCTGTCGATCCGGGCGCTCCGTGAGAACGACATGATCGGCGCGAACGGCGTGAAGTACGATCTGTACCTGGTGGACGGCGCGGACAAGGCGGCGTTTGAAAAGTATGACATTCCGGTAGCGGGGACGTTTGAGGAGCTCTGCAAGAAGGTCGACATCATGCTGGACAGCTCGCCGGGCGGCGTAGGCGCGAAGAACAAGGAGCTGTACGAGAAGATCGGCGTGAAGGCGATCTTCCAGGGCGGCGAGAAGAACAGCGTCGCGGACGTGTTCTTCCATGGG
>JAFRLQ010000105.1 GCA_017431145.1 Clostridia bacterium
CAGCCATAGACAGCGAAGCCTTTCTCAGGGTCACCGCAACTGAGCATTCTGTCGATGTTTTCAATGACAGAAGCGCGAGGATGAAGAGAATAGATTATTTCTTCATAGTGATCCAGGAAGATCTGCTGCAAAACATTTCTGGTCATGGATCGATTATGCAGAAGCAGCGACAGAAAAACAACTACCCCTCAAGATTGAGGGGCAGGGGTGTTGAAGTGTCGCAGACACTTTTTTATCCGGACGTTCAACGACAAGTTGCAAGGCAGGAGTATTCATCGGATACCTGTTGTATGGTACAATGGCTCTTGGACACCGCCGTCAGCTCCGGCAGGGGGAAGAGAGGCGGTGACGGAGGAAAGAATGAAAGACCGGAAGAAAAAGGACAGCAGAATACAGCTTCGCAGGATGCTGGCCGGACAGGGCGTGTGGTTTGCACTCAGTCTGGTCTCTTCGGCGTGCGCGACGCTGTTTACACTGCTCATTCCGATCGTGATCCAGGTGACAGTCGACTCGGTGTTGCGAGACGATCCGTTCCGGCTGCCGGCGATGCTTGTCCGGTGGATCAGTCAGAACGGAGGGCGGTCTTATCTGCAGAGTCATCTCTGGATCTGTGCTGCGGCGGTCTTCCTTCTGGCGTTGTTGAACGGGATCTCCATGTTCGGACGGACGTATTCGTCACGGCGTGCTGCGGAAGGTGTTGCGAAAAATCTGCGTGACCGTCTTCTGGATCATTACCAGAAACTGAATTATGCCGAGTATCATGATTTTGACAGCGGCGACGTGATCCAGCGCTGTACGACGGATGTGGATACGATCAAGAATTTCGCGTCCATGCGGATCGTGGAACTGTCAAGATGCGTCTTCGTGATCGCGATCGCTTCCGCGCTGATGCTGTCTATCAACACCAGAATGTTCCTGATGACGACGACGCTGATCCCGCCTGTCCTGGTCGTGAGTATCTTCTATTTCCTTGCTGTGGAAAAACGCTTCCTTGCCGCGGATGAAGCGGAAGGCGAGATGACGAGCACGCTGCAGGAGAATGTCGCGGGCGTGCGTGTGGTGCGCGCATTCGGACAGGAAAAAGAGGAAGTCAAAAAATTCAATGCCAAAAACGAATTTGCCCGGAAGATGAACCAGAGAGTCAGCGACAGCATGGCGCTGTTCTGGGGACTGACAGACGCGGCGGGATATGTGCAGATGGCAATCAGCACGGTCGCGGGCTGCGTGATGTGCATCAGAGGCGACATCACGATCGGCGAAGTGATCGTTTTTGCAACGTACGCCAATATGATGGTCTGGCCTGTCCGGCAGATGGGCAGGATCCTCGCGGATTTCGGCAAGTCCAAAGTCGCATGGACCAGACTGTATGACGTCCTGTCCAGACCGCGCGAGGATATGTCAGGTGATATGGGATTTGTGAACGGAGATATCGTCTTCGATCATGTTTCCTTCTCTTACGACGGGAAACATGAGATCCTTCACGACATTTGTTTTACGGCGAAAAAAGGACAGACGGTAGCGATCCTAGGAAGAACGGGATCAGGCAAATCCACACTGGTTTCGCTGCTTGCGCGTCTGTATGACCCCACGGAAGGAAAGATCCTTCTGGGAGACAGGGAATACACGTCTCTTTCCAAAGAATGTATCCGCAGGAACGTCGGAATGGTTCTGCAGGAGTCTTTCCTGTATTCCAGAACGCTGGAGGAAAATATCCGCATCGGAAAACAGGGAGCAACGCGTGAAGAGATCGAGCAGGCGGCGCAGCTGGCGTCGCTTACGGAAGTCGTTGAGACGTTCCCCGACGGATTCGAGACGCCTGTGGGCGAGCGGGGGATCAGTCTGTCCGGAGGCCAGAGGCAGCGCGTTGCGATCGCGCGCACACTGCTGCGCGGAACGCCCGTACTGATCCTGGATGATTCCCTGTCCGCGGTGGATACCGCGACCGATGCGAAAATCCGTACTGCGCTTCAGAAACGGCAGGACAGCGAAGGATGCACGACGTTTCTTATCTCACACAGGATCGGTACGCTCATGCGCGCAGACTGGATCATCGTGCTGGAAGACGGTACCGTTTCCCAGCAGGGGACCTGTGAGCAGCTTCTTGCGCAGGAAGGCCTTTTCCGCGATCTGTATGAAATCCAGACTGAGCGCATCAGGCAGGGGGAGGTGACGGCATGACAAAGGAAAAGAGAGTCGACTGGCGCCTCTGGCGCGAGCTGATGCGTCATATGCTGCGCTTCAAAAAACACCTCACGGGCCTTATGATCACCATGCTGTTTACGGCGGGGATCGATGTGCTTTATCCTCTTCTGTCAAAATACGCCATCGACGTGATCATTCCGGCGGGGGATACGTCGAAATTGCCGGCATACTTTATTGTGTATGCGGTCTTTGCGCTGGCGCAGGGACTCAACGTGATCCTTTTCATTCGGTTTGCGTCGAGGATCGAACTGGGCATGGCGAAGAACATGCGCGAGGAACTGTTTTTAAAACTGCAGCAGCTGTCGCTGTCTTATTATGATGATATGCCGATCGGTCAGATCACTTCGAGAATGCTGTCTGATGTGACGAGAATCTCGGAGATGCTGGCGTGGAGCATCGTAGACGGATCATGGGCGCTGGTCTACATGATCGGCGTTGTCGTCGCGATGCTGATCCTGAATCCGTTCCTTGCGCTGATCGTGCTTTTGTCCGTGCCGCCCGTCGTGATCCTTTCCATTTACTTTCAGCGCAAAGTCCTGCACGCGCAGCGCAGGGTGCGCAAAATCAACGCCGTGATCCTGGGCCTTTTCAACGAAGGGATCATGGGAGCGCAGACCACGAAGACGCTGCAGTTTGAAGACGAGAACCTTTCCCAGTTCAGAAAGCAGACCCACGAAATGAAGCAGGCGGCGCAGACCGCGGCGCGCTATTCCGGAATCTATCTTCCGATCATCATGCTGGTGGGAAACATCTGCATGGCGAGCGTTCTTTGGGGAGGCGGCCGGATGGTCATGATCGGCGGGATCTCGCTCGGCGTGCTGGCGACGTTTGTCTCCTACGCTTCCGGTTTCTTTGAGCCGGTGAACAACATCGCGGGGATCCTGATTGAGCTTCAGGCAGCGCAGGCTGCCGGGGAACGTGTACTGGAACTCATCCATCTGGAACCGAAAATCCGGGATACGGAGGAAGTAAAGGAAATCTACGGCGATGTCTTCTCACCGAAGAAAGAGAACTGGCCGAAGATGCAGGGACACGTCACCTTCGATCACGTCACGTTCGGATACCACGAAGACCATCCTGTCCTGGAGGATTTCTCTCTGGATGTTCTTCCGGGAACACAGGTGGCACTGGTTGGGGAGACCGGCGCGGGAAAGACGACGATTGCGCAGCTTCTGGGGCGTTTTTATGAGCCTACAAAAGGAGAAGTGCGGATCGACGGGCAGGACACCCGGACGATGGGGCAGCTTTTCCTGCACCGGAATATGGGCTATGTGCTGCAGGTGCCGCATCTGTTCTCCGGAACGGTGCGGGACAATATCCGGTACGGAAGACCTGACGCTACGGATGAGGAAACGGAAGAAGCCGCGAAAACGGCCTATGCCCATGACTTCATCATGCAGCTGAAGGACGGCTACGAGACGCAGGTCGGAGAGGGAGGAAATCTTCTTTCCACCGGTCAGAAACAGCTGATCGCGTTTGCGAGAGCGATCCTGATCGATCCCGCGGTCTTTATCCTTGACGAGGCGACGGCATCCATCGATACAAAGACCGAGCAGCTGATCCAGAAGGCGATCGATAAAGTCCTTCAGGGACGTACGAGCTTTGTGATCGCTCACAGGCTTTCCACGATTCGCCGCGCGGATCTTATCATCGTCATCCGAAACGGAAGGGAGATCGAACGCGGAACGCATCGGGAACTGATGAAAAAGCGCGACGCGTACTTTGAGTTGTATCAGAATCAGTTTGAGGAACAGTCCCAGCGCGCGATCGTCGGAAAAGAGATCTACGAAGAATGATCTGAAAATGAGAAGCAGAGAGCCACCGACTCAGAGGCGGCTCTTTTTTTGATGAAAAAACGACCGGTCGTTCGGGACCGGCCGTTTCGTATGCAGGGATCATTTTTCTGTTTCGCTGCGTTCGATGACTTTCTGCGTGTTGATGAGCACGGTTGTCAGATGCCAGAGCGCGTGGGAAAGGGAACCGAGAGAAGGCGCGGCGGCAAGACCCCACAAAGGAGCAGAACCCTCACGGCTGTCTGCGAAGGCCGGATCCAGCAGTTCCGGATACTTCTGCGGCAATGTGCGTTCCAGATGCGGCCCCAGACCGATTGCAGCGCAGTAGCCCAGCACAGAAGACCACCAGGAAAGGGAAGGCAGTTCCACTTTGGACTTCTTCCTCGTTGCCTCGATCACATAGCGGCGGAAAGCCCGGATACGGGCGAGCGCATCCTCGCCGGTCTGTGAGAGACGGTGGAGACGGTCTCTGCCGAAGAACGAGATGATAAAGATGCCGATGAATACGCCCAGTGCCGCTTTCCAGCACTGCAGGAACGCAAGGACGACGGCGGCGACCAGGAATACCAGCTGGAACACGATATCCAGAGGCAGCTTCACAAATTTGAAATACTCGATATGATGCGCCTGGGAAAGTTCACTTGTTGCGTAATCATTCATATGGCGCACAGCGGAACTGACGACACCGGGAAGCAACCTCGAATAACGGCTGATTTCGGAGAAGGTCACGGAACTGCCGCCTTTTGCGATGTCTTCAAAGAGCAGAAGCAGCAGGATGTTTTCCTCGCCTGTGGTCTCACAGCCGTCCCACGGCGTGTAGACGAGTTCGAAGTCACCGTTTTTACGCGTGGGATACACAGAAAGGATCCCGCGGTCGACCAGACCGATCAGCGTGCCGTAGAGCGCGTTGCGGGAACGTTTGCGTCTGCCAAGACGCTTGTAGAACCCGAGAATCTGAGAGACCTGAATGGGAGATAGTTCTTTCGGAAGCGCGTTTGCGGAATCCGCGATGGAGAGCGGGCGGTGGCGCATCCTTCTGATACGCGTGACGATGCCGAGAATGAACGCAACAACAAGCGAAATCAGCACAACGCGTTTCTCATGGATGACGAACCAGCTGTGATAGTTGATATATGTCAGCTCGCGGTCCCTGGTCTTGATCAGATCGGGAAGTACGCGGCTCTGTCTGCGGTAATTGTTCGGCGTGTCCGGGAACACATCCACGGGAACGGCAACTTTTGTTTTCAGGTAGGTGCCCGCTTCCACATCCGCCATCGAGAGCGTGATGATCTCGCCGTCTGTCTGGGAGATGGGATCGAGATGATAGTCGTCCCAAAAGATATCTATCTGATCCGGATCCGTTTTCTTGGGAAGCTTGATCTGTGTGATGGATTCACCGTAATTGACGCTGTCGTCATCGATCAGTTCGGCATCAATGATCGCTGCGTCGCTGTAAAGCGTGACGATGTTTTTCAGATGGAAAGTCACATTGATCCGGACATCTCCTGAGATCTCCGGGAAGTGACAGGTCACGAAAAGACCGCGGCTGTTGGCGCTGGCGCGGTAGTTGAACACGTCGATGCTCCGGTCATAACCCGGCAGATCGCGGTTTTTCAGTACATGCCCGTTGAGACGGATCTCAATGTCATCGGGCAGACTGTGCAGGGAACCGATCAGAATGTTGCAGGAAGATGCTTTTCCGTTCAGGACGATCTTGAAATCCTGTTCGATGTCGACGGACGCATCACTGTTCATCTGGTAAATGCGCTCCGTGAGCTCGACGGTATCCGTGCTGCCCGCCGCGCGGACGGGAACGGCGAAGAGACCTGTCAGAATCAATGCCGCACACAGGCATGCAATGATGCGCAGCACACGTTTTCGTGCTTTCAAAACCATACACTCCTTTAACCAACAGACTGACGATGCAGAAACCCTCCGGATCCGCGATCCGGACCTTTTCTGCCAGCGATCATGCATCGCTGCACAATTACATCGATTATACCATAACCCTTTTTGATTCGGTAGTTGTGAAACGGAAAAACGAGGCACTCGGGCAGTAAACTGCCCGCAGGATCAGGAATGCATTTTTACTTGCAGTTTAATTATCGCATTCTTTACACATTGCCGTCCTGAAATATATAATAAACAAACGAAAAATGCAGATTATGATACGAAACAGAATGAGATACTTGTAAAGATATGGATATAACAAATACAAGAAAATGTGAGACTGCGTTTCGGAATGACCGTGGCCATTCGCCGCAGGAGGTTTTATTCTGTCCTTACCGCATCGCGCCGCTGGGCGCGCATGTGGATCACCAAATGGGAAAAGTAACGGGCATGGCGATCGATCAGGGGAGCCTGCTCGCGTATGAAGCGGGGACGGACGGGACCATCGAACTGCGGAGCCTGAATTACCGTTATCATATAAAAGAAGAACTCAGCACTAGTTTCCTGCATAAAACAGGAAACTGGACCGACTATGTGCGCGGCGCAGTCATGGTGATGATGCGGCGCTACGGGATCAGGCACGGGATCTCCGGGATCCTGGAGGGGACGCTTCCCGCGGGAGGGTTGTCATCCTCCGCGTCGGTTACGGTCTGCGTGATCCGTGCGCTGGCAAAGGCCAATGAGATCGCGATGAGTGAAGGGGAACTGATCAGCGCGGCGCTTGAGACAGAGAATGAGTTCGTCGGTGTAAAGTGCGGAAAACTGGATCCGTCATGTGAGGTGTACAGCAGAAAAGGACATCTTCTGTATCTTGATTGTCTGACGGATGAGCGGCGCCTGATCAGACAGCCGGAGGCGTCGCGGCCGTTCCGGATCGCAGTCCTGTTCAGCGGGGTCAGCGACAGCCTGGTCCGGAGCGATTACAACAGAAGAAGAGAGGAATGCGCAAGAGCGGCGCAGCTGCTTTCGGATTACGCTGGGCTGGACAGGGTGGCCAGCGCCGGACAGAGATCTCTCAGAGACGTGCCGGAAGACGTGTTCCTTGCATACGGGGAAAGGCTGGAAGCGCCGCTCAGAAAGCGGGCGGAGCATTATTATTCCGAGATCCGCCGTGTGGAGCGCGGAGCGGAGGCCTGGGGAAAAGGGGATATCGCGTCCTTCGGCAGGCTGATGTTCGAAAGCGGCAAAAGCAGCATCGAGCATTATGAGTGCGGATCGGAGCAGCTGATCGCGCTTTATAGGATCATGACGGAAACGGACGGGATCCTGGGCGGAAGATTCAGCGGCGCCGGATTCAGGGGGTATTGTCTCGCGCTGACAGACCCGGACAGGACGGAAGAGATCGAAGCGCATGTCCGGGAAGCCTATCTGAAACGATTCCCGGATCTGAAAGACCGTTTTCTGATCCGGTTTTGCACAAGTGCGGACGGGGTGATACTATGAAAAGCATCATACTGGCGGCGGGGTACGCGACCCGAATGTATCCACTGACGCTCGATACGCCAAAACCGCTTCTTCCGGTGCGCGGAAAGGCGATCCTGGACTGGACGCTGGAGGATCTTCTGCCGCTGACACAGGAGTGTACCGTTGTCACAAACGCGCTGTTTGCGCCGCGGTTCACAGCCTGGGCGGAGAAATACGAAGGGAAAATCCGGGTGCTGAACGACGGAACGGATTCGAACGGGGAAAGGCGCGGCGCGGTGGGTGATCTTCTTTTCGCGGTGCAGTCGCTTCGGATCCGGGAGGATGTGTTCGTTATGGGCGCGGACAATCTTCTGGACTTCAGTCTGGAGGGGTTTTTTTCCTTCGCGAAGGAGAAACAGGCGTCCTGTGTCATGTACGGTCGGGAGCCGGACAGGGAAAAGCGGAAAAAAACGGGCATCATTACGATCGACCGCGACGGAAAGATCACGGATTTTGCGGAAAAGCCGGATGAACCCGCGTCGGATCTGGCCGTACCGCCGTTTTACTATTACAGAGCGGAGGATATCGCGCGCCTGCCGGAAGCGGTCAGCGGAGGATGCGGTACGGATACGCCGGGCTCCTTTGCCGCATGGGTCAGCAGGGAAAGCGTGGTGTACGCATGGAAGATGACGGGAAAAAGATTCGCCGTCGGCGACGCGGAAGCATACCGCGCGGTGCAGGAGACGTTTCAGGGCAGGATCCCGGGATAGAAAGACCGGCGCGGCCGGAGAGAGAAGAACAGGTATGGAAGACAGCAGAAAAGTCATGATCCGTCTGAACGGGATCGGAAAGGTATACAGGCTGGGGCAGATCGGCAACGGCACGCTGCAGAGCGATCTGCAGAGCTGGTGGGCGAAAGTCCGCGGCAGGGAAGACCCGAACGCCATGATCGGACAGGTGAGGCGCCTGGAGGGCGACCGGTTCATCGCGCTGGAAAACATCGATCTCACTGTGCGCAAAGGGGAACGCCTCGGGATCATCGGGGGCAACGGTGCCGGGAAAAGCACGCTTCTGAAGATCATCACAAGGATCACCGCGCCGACGACGGGACATATGGACCTGTACGGAAAGGTGACCTCCATGCTGGAAGTCGGAACGGGCTTCCATTCGGAAATGACCGGAAGGGAAAATGTCTATCTCAACGGATCGATCCTCGGAATGACGAAGAAACAGACGGACGAGATGCTGGATGAGATCATCGAGTTTTCGGAAGTGCGGGATTTCATCGATACGCCGGTTAAGCGGTATTCCAGCGGTATGTATGTGAAACTCGCCTTTGCGGTCGCCGCGCACCTGAAGAGCGATATCGTGATCATGGACGAGGTTCTGGCGGTCGGAGATCTCGCGTTCCAGAGCAAATGCATCCGGAAGATGCTGGATGCCTCCCGTGACGAAGACAGGACGATTCTTTACGTCAGCCACAACATGGAGACTGTGCGCAGATTGTGCTCGCGCTGCATCGTGCTGGATGAGGGCAGACTCGTCTATGACGGAGAGACCGAAGAGGCGATCCGCTACTATAGTGAATACCTGATGAAGCAGGCGATGGAGGAGAGGGACGCGTCGACATATGTGCGCCGCGACAGGAACATCACGGGACTGTGCAGGATCGAAGATGTGTATGCGCATGAAACGGATGTCCCGCAGGATGGAACGCTTTCCTTCGACGTCAGTGTGCAGTGCGCGTGCAGCGTGGAGCGAATGATTCTGCGGCTCGTGGTTTCCAATGACGCCGGGATGATCGTCGGGATGACTTTTTCGGAAAGCATACGGTGTGAAGAAGGAAGAAACGACCTGCGGTTCCGCTTCCCGGTTCATCCGCTCGCGGCAGGACGCTATGTTTGTGATCTGGTGCTTTGCGAATTTGAGGAGGACAGACAGACCCGCCATGATTTTGTGAGCAAGATCCTTGCCTTTACGGTTACGGAAAACAGGACATATTTCGGAAACGCGTGGAAATTCAGATCCTGGGGGAATGTGAAGCTGGAGGAAGTATCCGCGGAAAGGAAAGCGCATGAGTGAGGATTCCTATCATATCTATGTAGATGCAAAAAAACAGCCGTTCTCCATGAACCTGAGAGAGATCTGGGCATACCGGGATCTGATATGGCTGTTTACGAAGCGTACATTCAAGCTTATTTATAAACAGACCGTTCTGGGTCCCCTCTGGATCATTCTGAGTCCTCTCTTCACGAGCATCGTCTATACGGTCATTTTCGGGAAGATCGCGGAACTCAGCACGGACGGCATACCGCAGTTTCTGTTTTATATGACCGGCAACGCGCTGTGGTCCTTTTTCGGAGGGAGCCTGAGCCAGACTTCTGTGGCGTTTATTTCAAACGCGCATGTGTACAGCAAGGTCTATTTTCCGAGGCTCACCATCCCGATCTCAAATGTGATCTCCTCGGCGATCCAGCTGCTGATCCATATGGTGTTGATTGTCTGTCTGATCGTGTTTTATACGGCGAAGGGGATGCTTCATCCCAACCTGGCGTATCTTCCGGCGCTCATTCCGGTGCTGCTCTTCACCGCCGTTCTGAGTTTCGGAATCGGCACGATGGTGTCGAGCCTTACAACGAAATACCGGGACCTGAACTTTCTCGTGGGGTTCGGACTGCGCCTGTGGATGTATGCGTCGCCGGTGATCTATCCTGTGACGCAGGTCGGAAACGGCGTACTGCGCAACGCGCTCCTCTGGAACCCCATGACCGCGCCGATGGAGATGTTTCGCTTCGTGCTGCTGGGAGCGGGGACCGTCAGATGGCAGTCGGTTCTGTCGACGGTTCTTTTTGCATCCGCGGCGCTTGTCCTCGGGATCATGCTTTTCCGGAGAGCGGAAAAGACTTTCGTGGATACGATCTGAGCAGAATTTTGCATGATGAAAAACAAAAATTGCACAGGGACGGGCTTTTCGGAGAGAAACCCGTCCCTTTTTGCAACAGAATGAAAAAAACATTGCAGAAATAATTGAAATACTAGCGTGAATTGTTCTATACTATGCCTATGTTTTTAAAGATTCTCCACAGAGAACAACAGGAGGAAGAGTTATGAGTTACACACAGAAAGTGCTCGATCAGCTGGTTGCACGCAACCCCGGCGAACCTGAATTCCATCAGGCGGCAAAGGAAGTCCTTGGAAGTCTGGAACTCGTCGTGGAGCAGCGCCCCGAGATCGAAAAGAACGGTTTGCTTGAACGCCTGATCGAACCGGAAAGACAGATCATCTTCCGTGTGCCGTGGGTCGATGACAACGGAATCGTACGTGTCAACCGCGGATTCCGCGTTCAGTTCAACAGCGCAATCGGACCGTACAAAGGCGGACTGCGTTTCCATCCGTCCGTAAACCTCGGAATCATCAAATTCCTCGGTTTTGAGCAGATTTTCAAGAATTCTCTGACCGGTCTTCCCATCGGCGGCGGCAAGGGCGGCTCCGATTTCGATCCCAAGGGAAAGAGCGACCGTGAGGTCATGGCATTCTGCCAGAGCTTCATGAATGAACTGTACCGCCATATCGGCGCGGACGTCGACGTGCCCGCCGGTGATATCGGCGTAGGCGCACGTGAGATCGGTTTCCTGTACGGACAGTATAAGAAACTGACCGGCAACTATGAGAGCGTGCTTACCGGCAAGGGAATCCCCTACGGCGGTTCTCTTGCGCGTACACAGGCGACCGGCTACGGCCTCGTCTATTTCGTCAATGAGATGGTCAAGGATGCAGGCAAGAGCCTGAAAGGTGCACGGGTCATCGTCTCCGGTTCCGGAAATGTTGCAATCTATGCGGCTGAAAAGGTCTATCAGATGGGTGGTACTCCGATCGCGATGTGCGACAGCACCGGCTGGATCTATGACAAAGACGGCGTAGATCTTGACGCTGTGAAACAGATCAAGGAAGTGCAGAGAGCACGCCTGCGCGAGTATACCAGCTATCGTCCCAACGCCGAGTATCATGAGGGCGTCGGCATCTGGACCGTTCCCTGTGATATCGCACTTCCGTGCGCGACGCAGAACGAGCTGCATCTGGAAGATGCCAAGACGCTCGTCAAGAACGGCTGCTACGCCGTGGCTGAAGGCGCGAACATGCCGACCACTCCTGACGCGATCGATTATCTGATGGCGAACGGCATCCTGTATTCTCCCGGCAAGGCCTCCAACGCGGGCGGTGTTGCGACATCCGCTCTTGAGATGAGCCAGAACGCCATGCGCCTGTCCTGGACGTTTGACGAGGTCGACGAGAAACTGCACGGAATCATGGTCAACATCTATGAGAACTGTGCGCGCGCCGCTTCGAACTACGGATGCGCGGGGAACCTGATGGCCGGTGCGAACATCGCGGGCTTCGAGAAAGTCTGCAATGCAATGCTGGCGCAGGGGATCGTGTAATAAAGAAATATACTTTATGCGTAAAAGACTGTCTTTTTAGACGGTCTTTTACTTTTTTTGGCGCTTCAGCGTCAATAAAACCCCCAGTTCAACTGGGGGTCGATAAAAAAGGACTTTAGTATAAGAAATATAACCTCCTATGTTAGGCTAAAGATGGCCTGACAACCACAATAGAGAACATAGGAGGTTACGTCA
>JAFRLQ010000013.1 GCA_017431145.1 Clostridia bacterium
CAGATGAACCGGACGCTTTCCCAGATCAAATGGATGTCACAGCAGAAAAAGAGCAAGACGTCTCCCTTTGAGAACGGCGTGCGGGATTACGGGGATGAGCCCAATCTGAATGTACAGGACGATGTGGCAACGGTCAGCGCCGCGATCCGCAAACTGGGCTATGACCTTTCTGACGATGATACGATGCACGTATACGAGGCATTCCGCAATATCGTGGACAAGAAGGAAGTCTCACTGAAGGAACTGGACGCGATCGTCGCGAACAATGCCATGCAGGTGCCTGCGACGTACCACATGGAAAGTTACGTGGTGAACACGGGCAACCAGATGGGCTCGACCGCGCATGTCCGCCTGAGAAAGGACGACACGCGTCTGGAGAGCGTCGTCGTGGGAGATGGTCCCATCGACGCGGCGTTCCTGGCGATCGAGCAGATCGTGGGACAGCACTACGAGCTGGATGATTTCCAGATCCAGTCCGTGACCGAGGGCCATGAGGCGATGGGCGCAGCCATGATCCGTCTCAGAGCGCAGGGCAAACTGTATGCCGGCCGCGGGATCTCGACGGATATCATCGGCGCATGCATCCGCGCTTATCTGAACGCGCTGAACAAGATCGTATTCGAGGAGGGCTGATTCGATGAAGCTTTCGTTTTCCGTAAACGGCTGGGACGGCTATTCCTGGCAGGACTTCGTTGCGGTGGCGCAGGAGATCCAGATGGCCGGCATCGAGCTGCACGGCACACATACAGAGGAATTCACGAGCCGTTCGGGACCTTTCCACAGATACAACACGGCAGCGACCGTGCGGTCGCTGTTTGAAAAGAAACTTGCGATCCCGTGCCTTGACGCGATCTGCGATATGGCGGACCGTACGAACATGGGCGAAAACGTCCAGGAAGTCATCCGCTGTATCCAGGTGGCGAAAAACCTGAATGTGCCGTATGTACGCGTGCACGCGGCGCATGACGGTGCGGACGACTACGGCGCAGTGCAGGAGTGCATTGAAAAGATTCTGCCTACGGCAGAAGAATACGGTGTGACGCTGCTGCTGGAGACGGTCGGCATCTTCTGCAAAACGGAAAAACTCCGGGATATCATGAACTATTTTGCCAGCGACAGCCTCGCCGCCCTGTGGGATATGCATCACACGTTCCGGGACGGAGACGAGTCCGCGGAGACGACCATCACGAACCTCGGTGCATATGTGCGGCACGTTCATATCAAGGACTCTGAGATCGTGGACGGAAAACTGGTCTACCGTCTGATCGGCGAGGGTTCTCTTCCCATAGCGGACATGATGAAGGCGCTGGCGAGCATCAACTATGACGGATTCATCTCCCTGGAGTGGGATCCCAAGTGGATGTATGATCTTACGGACATGGATATTATTTTCGCGCACTATGTCAACTATATGAAACGGTTCGACGAGACCGGCAAGATGCGCAGCCACCGTTACCACAACGAAGCGCATACCGGAGAGTACATCTGGAAGAAGGATGAATTGATCGATCTGACGTTCCCGCAGGTTCTGGACAGAATGGTGCAGGAATTTCCGGACCAGTACTGCTTCCGTTATACGACGCTGGACTACACGAGGACCTATTCCCAGTTCAGGGATGATGTGGACGAGTTTGCCCGTACGCTGGTTTCCATGGGCGTGCACGCGGGTTCCCATGTCTCCATCTGGACGACGAACGTTCCCCAGTGGTTCATCACCTTCTGGGCGACCACAAAGATCGGTGCCGTGCTGGTCACGGTGAACACCGCATACAAGATCCATGAGGCAGAGTATCTTCTCAGACAGTCGGATACGCATACGCTGATCATGGAGCAGGGCTGGCGCGACTCGGACTATGCCGGGATCATCAATGAACTCTGTCCGGAACTGGTTTCCACAAAAGCGGGAGAACCGCTGCATGCAAAACGGCTTCCGTTTTTGCGCAACGTTATCACCGTGGGATTCAGACAGCCCGGATGCCTTACCTGGGAGGAGTCTCTGGAACGTGCGCAGCAGGTCCCCATGGAGCAGATCAATCGCATGGCTGCGGCTGTTACGGTGGGAGATGTTGCAAACATGCAGTATACGTCCGGGACAACAGGATTCCCCAAGGGCGTCATGCTGACGCATTACAATGTCGTAAACAACGGAAAGTACATCGGAGACCATATGGATCTGTCCACTGCGGACAGGATGATGATCCAGGTGCCCATGTTCCACTGCTTCGGCATGGTTCTGTCCATGACGGCATCCATGACGCACGGAACGACAATGTCTCCGCTTCCGTATTTCTCTCCGAAACCCGCGCTGGAGTGCATCAACCGTGAGAAGATTACCTGCTTCAACGGCGTGCCGACGATGTTCATCGCCATGTTCCAGCATCCGGATTTTGAAAAGACGGATTTCTCCTACATCCGCACCGGGATCATGGCAGGATCCAACTGCCCGCCGGAACTCATGCGCCGTGCGAGCGCTGAAATGAACATGACGCAGATCATCAGCGTATACGGTCAGACGGAAGCATCTCCCGGATGCACGATGTCCAGCTATAACGACAGCGAATATGTCCGTACGGAAACGGTCGGTTCGGATTTTGCAAACGTGGAGAACAAGATCATCGACCCGGAGACGGGCGAGGAACTTCCGGACGGCCAGAACGGCGAATTCGTCGCGCGTGGATACAATGTCATGAAGGGCTATTACAAAATGCCCGGCGCGACTGCCGCAGCGATCGACAAGGACGGATGGCTGCATACCGGCGATATCGCATGCAGGGATGAGACGGGTCATTACAAGATCACAGGAAGACTGAAAGACATGATCATCCGCGGCGGTGAGAACATCTATCCCAGAGAGATCGAGGAATTCATCTACACCTGTGAAAAGGTGCGCGATGTTCAGGTGATCGGTGTACCGGACAAGCGCTACGGTGAGGAAGCGATGGCATGCATCATCCTCAAAGAAGGCGAAAGCATGACGGAAGAGGAGATGCGAAAGTATATCATGGAGCACATGGCGCGTCACAAAGTGCCCAGATATATTGAATTCGTGGATTCCTTCCCGATGAATGCGGCCGGAAAGATACAGAAATACATCATGCGTGAGCAGGCGATCGAGCGCCTCGGCTTGAGCAAATGATGGAGCATAAAAAAGAAGCGGTCATGGACCGCTTTCTTTTTTTATGAATATGCCGACAGATCAGACGGAACTGTTCGGCGTGAAACAGGAGTCGAGAGCCTGAAGGTGAAGAGTCCGGGAAAAAACCGTATGTTTTCAGAGACGCCTCCACTTCTCCGTAATACCTCGGATGAAGCGCCAGGATGACAAGCACACTGTCCTTTGCGATACCCAGAGAGTCCATTTTTTCCGACCAGCAGCTGACTGTCCTGACAGGAAGTCCGTCTTTGGTTTCAGGATTGTCTTTCATGTCCGATACTGCGAATCCGCACAGGCGGTCCCCGAGAACAGGCGCCGACATCATGCAGGCCTTGTGACCGAGGACACGCGCGCCGTAGATCAGGACATGCTGCGCCGCCTCAAGTGTTTCCCGGATCTCGTTTTTTCCGGGAATGCGGACCTCGGTTGTATGGATGACGTGCTGCTCGACCAGAGCGAGAGGGTCATAAAGATACCGCTCTCCTGATGCGAGGGAATTTACATATTTGACCAGATCCTTCCCGTGTGTATCCACATAAACACAGCACGGCAGATCCGTTTCGAACGGGACGAAGCAGACTTTGTGCGCATAGGGGAGCCTGGAAAAACGCTCGGCGGAACTTCTTAACGTCGTGACCATGATGACCAGCAGATTGTCGCGGTTGATCCTTCTGCAGCGTTCTATCCATTTCTTTTTTCCCTGTTCCGCATTTCTGCAGTGTTTCATGAAGAGGCGGACGGATCCGATCCGGAAAACAGGGTATTCGAACCGCTCATCCATATTGTAGGCTGTTCCGCAGGGTTCGGGGATCAGCTGCAGCATGTCATCAAGGTTCTCCAGAAAAGTCAGGTATTCCGGGTCATCAAAAAACAGGTTGATGGTCGGTGAAAGAAAAGGAAGCCCGAAAAAATGATAGGTGAGACCGCCCCAGCAGTCATTGGAGAGGATAGAGAGACGGCTCCGGAGAAGCGCTACATAGCGTGAATAGGAGATGGCGAGCGACAGAAGGCACGCCTCCGGAATCAGGCGTTCGCGCGGGATCCCGAGGGATGTGATCTCGCGGAGCACGGCAGCATCACCGGAAATCCCGCATACGAAAACGGGACAATCCGTGTGATGAAGCACGTCATCTACCGAAAAGTACAAATAATCCGGACCGACAGATACAGGACTGTCGGTCTGATGGACACCAAGAATCTTTATTGTATCCCGCTCGGCGGAAAGAGTGGTTTCTATGGCATTCAGGATCTGCTTTGATGTTCCCCAAAGGATCAGGTTTTCCATGCGCAGACTTCCGGTCACAGTTGTGATCCGGTCAGGCGGATCGCGTTTTTGATGGTCATCTCAAGAAGATGCGAAGGGATCGAGTAATTCAGGAAAGGTTTTTTCGGCCCGCCGGCTTCGGCATGCGGTTCCGTGACGGGAAGATAATGCAGTCCAGCAAGGTAAGAGGTCTCGATACAGCATGGATTTGGATAGTTGTACGGAAACGCTTCGATAAAAGCCGTTCCGGGACGCATATACAGGCTGTTGGTAGAGTTGGCGCCGTGGGGCGACAGAACGATATCCGCGTTATGGAAATACAGGATCTGCTCTGATACGGACAGCTCCTCCGGAACGATCGTCTCAAAGCCGTACCGGTCAAGGAGTGCCTGAGTCTGCTTGTTCAGACGCATGCGCCGCATTCCGATCCGTTTGACAAAGAGTCTGCGCGGATAGGTGTCCCGTTTGGGTTTCAGACGGCTCAGGATGTGCTCCGCCATTTCCAGCAGGACCGGGGCGGATTTTTCCCGGTCGGCGTCGATCAGCTTCGCACAGACGAGCGTTTCAAACTGATAGACGGCACTGTGATCGAGATCCTCTCTCCAGAGGATCCTGTCAGGACCCACATCAAGCAGGGCAGCAAGCTCCGATGCCGCGCTTGTTTTGGGAAGGACATAACTGCCTTTGTAACCGCTTTTTTCAAGAAGCCACATACGGTCCATGCTTTCATAGGTGAAATGCCAGTAGTTCGTGGACCAGCAGTCCGAAAGCATGCACCATTCGCCCTTCAGAAGGATCGTTTCACCGGGATCGGGCGGAAGAAAGAGCCTGAGATAAGGTGCGTCGCAGAACTGATAATCCTGCCAGTTTGAGGAAAGGATACGGCCGTCTTCGCCGAAAAGAAACACGATATCACAGCTGCGGACAAAGGACAACCGGATATCCCGCAGCGTATGGCATTCATACCCGTCCCGCTCCTGCCAGACAAAGGAGGGCTGTCCCTGTCTGAAATACTCCGGACGCCGGAAAAGAAACCGGTTGTCCAGCGTTTTCTCGTCGTCGATCACAGGGATCCCAAGAATCTGGAGACGGATCCCGATGTCGTGCTTCTGCTCCGCGTCGTAAACGCCGATGATCACCGCGTCAAAAAGCCCCTGCCGGAAATAATCCGTGATCCTGTCCGGATCCAGAAAAGTTTTGTCTGGAACGTTCCGGTTGAGTTCTTCATAGCGTTTATCAAAAATCGCGGTGATGCAGAATTCCTCTGTTCTGGACCGGAGTATGACTGCTTCAATGTCTTTCCCATGGAATCCGTATCCCCATAATGCGATATTTTTCATGATGTTGCGCCTTTCTTTGCCGGATAGACATATCATAACACATTTATACAGGAAGGATGATTATCTGTGTTGTAGCTCCCAGACACCGCCGGCTGTTTCCATAAGGAGGTAGAACGCCTGTGCTTCGGGAGAATAACCCGGTCTGTCGAAGGATGGTGCCGCACATACCGGTGTGATCCATCCGCCGTTTGATGCGAAGATCTTCCGCACTGCACTGCGGATCACGTGCGCCGGATCGGTCATATCCCGGCTGATCCACCCCAGAGAGGATGCACGGTAGAGGGCATAGGCTGTCATCATGGCAGAGCAGTAATCGTGGAATGTGGAAGAATCGTCCAGAACATCGCAGAAAGAAGCGTCTTCGTTCAGGAACTGGAGCATATGTGAAGACAAATCGAGAAAATGAAGCCGCAGCATTTTCTGAGTCGGCGTGTCATCTCTGGGAAGAAGACCGGAAAGCCGCACGATCGCAGCAAGCGTCCAGCCGTTGCCTGTAGCCCAGTGATTCGGATCCGGGAATGTTTGCTCCGTTTGATTGAAGATATGTCGCATGAGATGTGCCTTGGGATCATAAAGCGCATCATAATAACCAAGGTATTGTTTGACAGCTTCATTGAATTTCCCGATCGCGGCAAGAAATGGGGGCAGCATATAGAGAGAATCTACCCAGAATTCCGGACGGTGATCTACATGATACAGGACCCCTGAAGCACTGCGCGGCGCATCGGTGAGAACCCATTTTTTCAGTTTTTCAAGCCCCTCTTCAAGACAGGGATCTTTGGTCATCCTGCTTGCGTACAGAAGCGCTTCTCCGCAGGCACAGGGATCTGTGACTGCATGCCGGTTTCCGATCGCTGCAGTACGTCCGTCGGGAAGCTGACGATTGATGCATTCGCGTGACATGGCGATTACATAATCATCTTTACCAGCTTCTAAAAGCGCCTGCATACAGACGCCCTGTTCCCAGTTATGACGCTGTGTGGCCATCATTGTCATGATCGCACGTTCTTCCCGTGTCATCGCTCCCGCCTCCGGCATTTTCTTCTAATTGTATCATCTGAGTAGCCTGGGAAGAAGTATGATATACTTGTTTTTGCGGGAACAATGAGGAAAGGATGGAATGTTTATGTTCACGCTGACTGTTATGGGACTGGGACCTGGGGACCCCTCTTTACTTACCCTGCGCGCAGCTCAAATGCTGAAAAGCGGAGCGAAGGTTTTTCTTCGCACGGAACGTCACGGGATACGACAATGGCTCGAAAAAGAGGGAATACCATATGAGAGCATGGATGAAC
>JAFRLQ010000106.1 GCA_017431145.1 Clostridia bacterium
GGTCCATTTCGGCGATCCGGAGGCGATCGGGATCCGGGACATCATGAAGCCGGACTTCGGCGAGTCCGTCACGATCAAAGAAGGGGAGATCCCCGTATTCTGGCCGTGCGGTGTGACGCCGCAGGCGGCGGTGATGGCGGCAAAACCGCCGATCTGCATCACACATTCACCCGGCTGTATGCTCATCACAGACGTGCTCAACAGCCTTCTGAAGAACTGATAGGGGGAAAAAACAATGAAAATGATCGATCTGAACTGTGATCTGGGCGAAAGCTTCGGCGCCTATAAAATGGGATGCGATGAGGAAGCGATCCCGCTGATATCATCGGCGAATATCGCCTGCGGTTTTCATGCGGGAGATCCTGTCGTCATGGCGAAGACAGTGAAAATGGCTGCAGACGCCGGCATCCAGATCGGCGCGCATCCCGGTTTTCCGGATCTTATGGGATTCGGAAGGAGGAATATGGCGGTCACGCCCGCGGAAGCAAAAGCGTATGTACAGTATCAGGTAGGCGCGCTTCAGGCGTTTGCTGCTGCCAACGGCATGAAACTGCAGCACGTGAAGCCCCACGGAAACCTGTACAATATGGCGGGCAAGGACTACGCACTGGCGAAGGCGATCTGCGAGGCGATCGCGTCCGTATCCGGCGATCTGATCATACTGGCGCTGGCAGGCAGCGAGATGATCCGCGCGGCTGAGGAAGTCGGTATCCGTGCGGCGCAGGAAGTGTTCGCGGACCGCGCCTACGAGGAAGACGGCGCGCTCGTCGCCAGAAGCAAACCCGGCGCAATGATCACGGACGAGGATGAGGCGGCAAAGAGAGTCCTGCGCATGGTGCAGGAAGGAAAAGTGACGGCGATCACGGGAAAGGATATTTCCATTAAGGCGGATTCCGTCTGCGTGCACGGAGACAGTCCCAAAACACTGGCTTTCATCCGCAAACTCCGAGAGGAAATGGCCGCGAACGGTATCTCGATCAGCCCGCTGACACAGATCCTTTGATCCGCGGGATTAACGAAGGCATCAATGCAATCATTTATTCTATAAAAAAGGAGATATCACATGGAGAAGAAATCATTCTGGAAACGGATGAAGGAAGTTGGCCCCGGCGCAATGGTCGCGGCAGCTTTCATCGGCCCCGGCACAGTCACGTCCTGCGCGACGTCCGGTGCGAACTACGGCACCACCCTTCTTTGGGCGATGCTTCTGTCGGTCATCTCGGTCATCATCATGCAGGAGATGGCAGCACGTCTTGGCATCGCGTCCCAGATGGGACTGGGTCAGGCACTGCGTTCGAGATTCACATCCAAAGCGGTGCGGATCCTGCTGGCGGTCCTCGTGATCAGCGCGGTCTTTATCGGCAACGTCGCCTATGAGACCGGAAACATCACGGGCGGCGTGCTGGGTCTGCGCGCAGTCTTCCCGGTACTGGACAACGGCGCACTTCCTGTCATCATGGCACTCGTCGTCGGCATCGCAGCGTTCTTCCTTCTGTTCAGCGGAAGCACGAAGGCGATCGAAAAGGTCCTGACCGCGATGGTCGTGATCATGGGCGTTCTGTTTTTGATCTGCGGGATCGTGGTATGGGCACGCGCCGAGAACCCTGGACAGGTGGGAAGAGATATCCTGAAAGGCCTCTTCGGCTTCAAAGCTCCCGACGGTTCCAGCTGGATGACGATCGCGGCACTGATGGGAACGACCGTCGTTCCGTACAACATCTATCTGCATGCTTCTTCCGCAGCGAAGAAATGGAACAATCCGGAAGTGGATATCAAGACCTCTCTGCTTGACTCCATTCTCTCCATCGGTCTGGGCGGTCTGATCTCCATGGCGATCATTATCTGCGCATCCTTCGCGGGATTTGAGACAGCACCCACCAACGGCGGCGAGATGGCAAGAATGCTTTCTCCTCTGCTGGGCAACTGGGCAACGGTCTTCTTCGGCATCGGTCTGTTCGCAGCCGGCGCGACTTCCACGATCACGGCACCTCTTGCTGCGGCATTCGCCTCTTCCGGTATTCTGGGCTTTGGCGAGCAGGTGAAGAGCTGGAAGTTCCGCCCGTTCTGGATGATCGTCGTGCTCTGCGGCATGATCTTCACGATCCTGTTCGGCAAATCCCCGACAGAGATCATCCTGTTCGCACAGGCAGCAAACGCGTTCCTTCTGCCGATCACAGGCATTCTGCTGATCATCGTCTGCAACTCGAAGAACATCATGGGCAAATACAAGAACAATCTCTTCCAGAACATTCTGGGCATCGTCGTTGTAGGTCTGTTCCTGTTCATCGCAGCGAGAAACGGGACAGCGTTCGTTCAGAGCTTCCGTGCACTGATCGGCGGCTGATCTTCACCGTATAAGCACTAAAAAACCCTGCGGCTGCAGCATTCTCACTGCAGCGCAGGGTTTTTGCGCGCTTTTCGCCGGTTTACGGGCGGTGCACGGCGATCGCTTCGATTTCCACGCGGGCGTCACGCGGCAGTTTCGCCACCTGGACCGCCGCGCGCGCGGGGAAAGGTTCTGAAAAGAAAAGCGCATAGGCCGCGTTCATCTCCGCAAAATCGTTCATATCCCTGAGAAACACGGTCGTTTTTACGACGTCCGCCATGGACATGCCGGCTTCCTCCAGGATCGCGCGGATGTTGTTCAGCGAGGCCTTGGTCAGCTCGCCGATCCCTCCGGGGACAAATTCACCGGTCGCGGGATCTACAGGCAGCTGCCCGGAGATGTAGAGCGTGCCGTCTGCCAGCACAGCCTGTGAGTAGGGACCGATGGCGCCGGGTGCGTTTTTGGTCATGATCGCTTTGTTCATTTTTGTTCCTCCTTCATGTTCAGATGTTTCTCGATCGCGTCCGCCATGCGGGTAAGACCCTTTTGAAGAACGGCGCGCGGCATAGCAAGATTGAGACGCACATATCCTTCCGCGTTTCCCACAAAGAGACTGTTTCCGCCTTCCAGAAGGACACCCGCTTCGTTGGCGAAGAACGCGGGCAGATCCGGAACGTCCGGCAGTGTACGGGAAAGATCCACCCAGGCAAGATAGGTGGCTTCCGGGATCCGGAAACGTGTCTCGGGATAACGGCTTTGGAAAAAGCTTTCCGCAAGACGGAAATTGTCATCCAGATATGTTTTCAGCTGCGACAGCCACTCACCGCAGGAAATATACGCTGCCTGATGGGCGGCAAGAGACAGTGGATTGAGGTTGGACTGAAGCTTGTCACGCGACTTGAAGCGTTTGCGTTCCTCTTTGTCACGGATGATGATATCTGAAAACATAAGTCCCGCCATGTTGAACGTTTTGCTGCCGGACATACAGGTCACGAGTTTGGTGTAATCCGGCATGATCTTTCCCATCGGGATATGGGAAAGACCGCTGCGGACAAGATCGCAGTGGATCTCATCGGAAATGATCCAAAGGTCGTTTTTGCGCACGATCTCAGCGACCCGTTCCAGTTCCTCCTGTGTCCAGATGCGCCCGGTGGGGTTGTGCGGGTTGCACCACAGAAGCATCCGTACTTTCGGGTCGGCAGCTTTCTTTTCCAGATCGTCAAAATCGATGGAAAAGAACCCGCCCTGTTCCTTCAGGGGAGAACAGACGGCTTCCACGCCGTTGTATTCCGCCGCGTGAAGGAAGTATCCGTAGGATGGGACCGCGATCAGCATCTTTTCATCCTTTGCCAGCAGATCCTCTGTCAGCTGATAAAGCGCGGGGATGATCCCCGCAGTGAAGCAGAGTTCCTCCTCCGGGAAAGTCCATCCGTAGCGGCTTTGGCACCATCCGGAAAACGCGCGGTAAAAGTCATGATCGAACATGGCGGTATAGCCGAAGATCCGGCGGTCGACTCTTTTGCGGATCGCGTCGCAGATCTCCGGCGGCGTGGCGAATTCCATATCCGCCACCCACATCCGGATGAAGTCCTCGTCTTTATAGGGGAAAACTTTTTCCGGACCGGCATGAAAGATGTAGCCGCGGAATCCGTCGGTGTTCAGCGCATTGGTGTGCTGCCTGTCGATGATCTCGTCAAAATCATAGGTCATGATGAAGCCCCTCCGGGAACGATTCGTTTTCTTCATCATAGCACGGCGGACGGATGCAAAAAAGAAGCGGCCGCCAGTTTGGCGGCCGGTGCGGTCTGAAAAGAAAAACTCACATATTCTCCAGGACTGTGTCCAGAACCTTGGTGAACCATACGCCTGCAAAAATCGCGTAGGCGACGACGATGATGAGATAGATCACCAGAAGGACCGTCATCACGATACCGAGGATCCTGCCGACCTGGCCTAGAATGGAGCCGACCTTGGCTTTGCCGGTAAGCGGCTGTCCGTTGTTGATCTTCAGTGCGTCTTCACAGGTGTTTTTCGCTTTGTATCCGAAGAATATGCCCAGGAAAGACAAATAGAAGGACGCGGCGAAAGCAAGGGACATGATGCCCCATTTCAGGCAATCTCCGTAAAGCGGATTCACCACGACGGGACGGGCGGGTTCCTGCACGCGGACGGCAGGGACGGATACGGGTTCGCTGCTTTGTTCCTCACCCGTGCCGGCAACAGGTGCGCCGCAGGCGGGACAGAACGCGGAACCGTCGGGAATAGGATTGCCGCATTTATTGCAATACATCACACATTTCCTCGTTTTCAGATTTGATGCTCTCATTATCCGACCGGGGACGGGAAAAGTCAACAAAAGGAAAGCGGTCCGTTCCCTTAAAGAGAACAGACCGCATCAGTCGCTTTTTGCTTACGAATTCGCGATGGCAACGATGATCAGGATAAGCACATACAGCGCCAGGATCGCAGTCATGACGATACCGACGATGAGACCGACTTTGCCCAGGATCGCGCCGACTTTGGCTTTGCCGGAAAGCGGCTGGCCGTTGTTGGCTGCAAGCGCGTCAGCAGCGGTGTTTTTCGCTTTGATACCGAATACGATACCGAGGAAAGAAATATAGAAGCTGCACGCAAAGGCAAGCGCCATGATGCCCCATTTCAGTACGGAGCCGGAGAAGGGATTCTCGGCAGGAACTGCATTATAGGCAGGCGCGGGGGTATAGGCAGGAGCAGCGTCATAGACAGGTGCTTCGTAGGAAGGAGCTTCCTGAGCGGGAGCCTCATACTGAGGAGCTGCCTGCTGCACAGGCGCCGCATCCTGTACAGGCGCGCCGCAGACGGCACAGAATTTCGTGCCTTCCTCAAGCTGTGCGCCGCAGTTGTTACAGAACATAGCAATAACCTCACTTTTTCAGAATTAGATAAAACTATCACGGATATTATCTGCCTGAAAAGTAAAAATGTCAATGCTGCGGCAGAATGTGCGAGAGACAGGCGAAAGGGCGCTTCCGGTTGAAATCTTTATGGACCATTGTTATAATTTTTAAAGTATGCACTGACTTGAGTGATGGGAGAAACATGGTGGACAAAACAAGTCTGGGCGGCTTTTCCACGATCGAAGCGTTCGTGAGCGACAAGACCCGCTGTCTGGAGGAATCACAAAGGGATTTCAGATCCATATATCAGCTGATGATCCGCGAGAAGGACAATATCTTCTGCGA
>JAFRLQ010000107.1 GCA_017431145.1 Clostridia bacterium
GTATCCGGATCAATGATTGCTTCGTGATGATCATCCACGCGGTACTTTGGAAGCTCACCATAATTGATCCTCTGCTTGTGAGGCTTGTATGCATAGACCTGCTGGTAGATCTGGCACCCTGTGTATTCTTCGTTGCTGATCATTTTTCGGAGAGTCTGCGGAGAAAAATGCTTTGTTCCCCGGACGCTTCTTATCTCCTTTTCATCCAGTTCTGTTGCAATTTCCCGAAAAGACTTCCCGGAAAGATACTCAGCAAAAATAAACCGGACGACTTCTGCTTCGTCCGGTTCGATTATCCGTTCATCGCCTTCCCAGCGATATCCATATAGCTTCAGGTGGGCGTGGGGTTTGCCTTGCTCATAGTTTTTTCGCACTCGCCATTTGATGTTCTGCGACAGGCTGATGCTTTCCTGTTCAGCAAAGCTAGCCAGGATAGAAAGCATCACCTCGCCATCCGAAGTGAAAGTGTTCACGTGTTCACGCTCAAAGCGCACCTCCACGCCCAGTTCCTTCAGATGGCGAACCGTCGCCAGCAGATCAACCGTATTTCTGGCAAACCTGGATATGGATTTCGTCAGGATGATGTCAATCTTTCCGGCTTCACAATCCGCGATCATCTCCTGAAAGCGCTCACGCGGCTTTGTGTCTGTACCGGTGATGCCCGCGTCAATGTAAACACCAACATACTCCCATTCTGGTGTTCCCTGGATCAGATTGCTGTAGTAGCTAACCTGCGCGGACAGTGAATGCATCAGCTGCTCTGTATCAACAGAAACACGTGCATAAGCCGCCACTCTTTTCCGCTGAAACTGTTTGATCTGTCTGGTTTCAATCCGTTTTACGGTCGACATGTTGTCCCTCCTGTTCCCGTTGCATTGACGCTCGCTCCTGGGAATTAGTCAAGTTATATTCGAGGATCAGGCCATCAGAAACCGGCTTGTATTTCATCTTCATTTTCCGGTCCATCCGCCAGTATTCTCGGTTGGAGATTGTTTTCTCCATCAGCATTCTTCTCGTCTGAATCATGGTCAGGGTGTAATGGCACTCCCGCCGGAACTCGTGTTTTGACAGCTTCATGCGCAACCTCCACAGTAGATTCGTTACGTCGTATTAATCCTCTGTTTTCGGTAGCTTGCAAGTCTGATTCGGAAATTAATCCGTCCGAAACGGGATGGTATTTCTGCTTCATTTTGTCGTGCATCTGGAAGTATTCATCTTGGGAAATCAAGCCCTTCTTCAGCATGCTTCGTACATGACTCATCGTGACCGAAAAAAGGCATTCATTCCGAAACTCCTGCTTCGTCAATTCCATCATTGCTCACCCCCGAACCGGTCACGGATGTAGCAATCATGAGAGCAGTATTTCCGGTTGCGGCTGCCATAGGCCGAGAAGGTCTTCCCGCAGACAGGACACACGGATTGCCGGAGCGATTCACGCCGAAGCTGATTTGGATGAGAATTCCACCATTTATACCGACAGGAATCTGAGCAGAATCTCTTTGTTTTCCGTCCCGGAATCTGCCGGATTTCTTCACCGCACTGCGGGCATGAAAAAACCGCCGCTGGCTGATCAGGTTCTTTCTGATCATCTGCGGCGGTCATTCGCTTCAGATAGGATTTAACCGTGTTTTCGGAAATTCCGATCTGCGCGGCAATTTTCCTGTACCCCAGTCCCTTCTCACTGAGACTGGCTATCTTCTGTTTCTCTTGGGCCGTCATCGAGCAGTCCTCCAATCGTTTGATCGTTTGACTACTCACGCCCAAAAGTCAGGGGATTTTATAAGTGAAGGAATAACGTAGAAGAATAAAAAATAAGATTTGTTTCTTTTAATCCTGATAACAAGGTTATCCATCTTTTCAAATTCTTCAATTGGAACAATCACAGGATTAATCACTCCCTGAGAATCTTCATCAA
>JAFRLQ010000108.1 GCA_017431145.1 Clostridia bacterium
CGCCGAAAGTACTTGGCTGGAGACGGCCCGGGAGGATAGGTCGCTGCCGGATTCTATTTATTCCTCCATAGCTCAGTCGGTAGAGCACGCGGCTGTTAACCGCGGTGTCGTAGGTTCGAGTCCTACTGGGGGAGCCAAGGGGAAGTCTGAGAGCATCGCTTTCAGGCTTCTTTTTTCTTTTCATGAAATCACCGTCCGTGCTATAATAGTGTAAACAAATGTTTTCAATTCTTCAGCGAGGTGATAAGTGTGAATCAGGTCAAGAAAAATCCTCTGGCATGGATTCTCTGCGTCGTGGAACTGGCACTGGGTATCCTGCTTCTTGTGAATGTGGAAAACTTAATGAAATTCGTCGTGATCGTGGCAGGCGCAGCGATGATCGTGTTCGGAATCATCTGGATCATCCGCTATTTCCGTCAGGACGCGGCGCAGGCGGTCCTTGGCTATGAACTCACGAAAGGTCTGATTGCGATCGGGATCGGTGTGTTCTGCATATTCAATACGAAGCGGTTCATTGAAACGTTTGCGCTGTTTGCTGTGCTGTTCGGTCTCCTCGTTCTTCTTGCGGGCTTTATCAAAATCCAGACATCGGTCGATCTTCTGAGACTGAAGAAGAGCGGGTGGTGGCTGACCGCCATCGGCGCGCTGCTGACGATCGTGTTCGCAATCATCATTCTTGCCAATCCCTTCAAAGCCGTCAAGGCGCTCGGGATCTTTATCGGGATCACTCTGATCGTGGAGGCAGTGCTGGATGCTGTCGGACTGATCCTGCTGTACCGTACGGGATCGGGAGAAAAGATCTGACACAGGAACCGTATATGCGGACTTGTCCGGCGGGCAGGTCCGCTTTTTTCAGCCGAAAGGAGAAACATGCAACAGAAAAGATACTGGTACATCATCACGGCCGTTCTTTGCTGCGGGATGGCGGCTGCATCGCTCGGTCTCTGCGTCAACGCGTACGGCGTCTTTCTGACACCGGTAAGCGAAGCACTGCATGTGACGCGGGCAAGCGTCTCCCTTCACGCAACGCTGTTTTCATTGGCTGCTGGCTTTATGGCGCCTGCGGTCAACGCGCTTATCCCGAAAACGGGTGTGCGGAAGCTTTTGTTCGGAGGCGTGCTGCTGACTGTTTTGTCCACGGCGGGGATGGCGCTGGCAAAAAAAATATGGATCTTCAATGTACTGGGCGTTCTGCGCGGGATCGGATCCGCATGCTTCATGCTGCCGGTGATCACGCTCGTCATGGGAAACTGGTTCGAAAAGGCGCGCGGCACGCTGACGGGTCTTGCATGCAGTTTCTCCGGAGTAGCCGGCGCGTTGTTTTCTCCGGTATTTGCAAAATGGATCACACTGTGGGGATATGAAAAGACATACGTTGCGCTTGCTGTGCTGATCTTTCTTTTCGCAATGCCTGCAGGACTTCTTGTCAGAACGACTCCGCAGGAGGTCGGACTTGCGGCATACGGTCATGTCGATAAGGAAGAACAGGGTTCGGAAGAGGAAGAGGAGCGCGGTGTCTACCCGTTCCGCATTCTTTCATGGGCATTTCTGCTGGTTTTCGCTGTCATGGGCCTTGCCAACGCGGTGCCGTCGCTTACGACCCATCTTTCCGGTTATGCGGAAAATATCGGGGTCGGAACACAGAACGGTGCGATCATGATGACGTGTGTCATGATCGCCAACATCTCTTCCAAGTTCCTGTTCGGTGTGCTGAATGACAGAATCGGCCTGTACAAGGCGTCCTTCCTTATGATCGGAGCCAGTTTCACGGGCCTTGTGTTGATGCTGTTTGCGGGAAAAACACTCGCGCTGCTTTTCGTTGCAAGCGCGCTTTACGGAACGATCTATTCGTTCTGCGCTGTCGGATGTTCGCTGGTCACAAGAGACGTGTTCGGAAACAAACAGTACGGGAAAGCCTATTCCGTTTTTTCCGTGATCTTCAATGTATCCACAGCGCTTGTGATCTCCCTGATCGGAAAGATCTATGATACGACCGGCCATTACCGGGCAGCGCTTCTGCTCGTGATCGGCTGCGAAGCGGTGACGCTCCTTCTTCTTGCCGTCACGCAGAGGATCACAAGGCGCAGGAGGGAAGAACGATGATCTATGCGCTGACCTTTCTGGAGGGGATCCTGACGTTTCTTTCACCGTGTATCCTGCCGATGGTTCCTGTCTATCTTTCGTATTTCGGAGGGATGGAAGCAGAGAACAGCAGAAAAACGGCACTTTCGTCATTGGGGTTCATTCTTGGATTCACTGTGGTCTTTATGCTGCTGGGAGCACTTTCCGGCACAGCCGGGAGGTTTCTTGTACGGTACGCGTTCTGGTTCAATCTTGTCTGCGGACTGATCCTCGTGATCTTCGGGCTTGGACAGATGGGCGTGATCCCGCTGACCGTTTTCCGCGGAAAAGCACTGGGAAATCTCAGGCAGGAAAAAAACGGCTTCTTTCCGTCGGTTCTTTTCGGTGTCGTGTTTTCCATTAGCTGGACGCCCTGCGTCAGTGCATTTCTCGGTACGGCGCTGGTAATGGCGTCCCAGCGCGGAAGCACGCTTCAGGGGATGCTTCTTCTTTTCCTATATGCCATGGGATTGGGGATCCCGTTTTTTCTGAGCGCACTGCTCCTGCACACGCTTCAGCAGTCGTTTCAGTGGGTCAAGAAACATTACCGTGTCTTTCAGACTGTCTGCGGAATCCTGCTGATCCTGCTGGGCGTTCTCATGATGACGGGATTGTTCGCAAGATGGGTCACGGCTCTGTCCTGAGGAGGTTTGCGTATGAAGAAAAAAAGCGTACTGCTGATCGTTCTGATCGTCGTGCTTGCGGCGGTTCTGTTTGCAGCATATGTGATCTATCACCGTTTCCAGCCCGGGAATGCGGCAGCTAATCTGCAGACGCCTGCTGTGCAGACACAGCAGCAGACAGCTCCGGAAGAAACCGCCGAACCGGAAGCGGCGTCCGGAAAGCTGGACATGCAGGAGGAAGAATCAGCGGGTAACGGCGGGAAGATTACCGCGCCGGACTTTTCCGTGGAGAATGCGGAAGGAGAGACGGTGAATCTTTCAGATTTTGTCGGGAAGCCTGTGGTACTGAATTTCTGGGCAAGCTGGTGCCCGCCGTGCAAAAGCGAGATGCCTGAGTTTGACAGCGTGTATCAGGAACTGGGCGAAGAGGTCTGTTTCATGATAGTGAATCTCACGGACGGAGACAGAGAAACGCGCGAGACTGCGATGAAATACATAGAACAACAGGGATATGTTTTTCCTGTTTATCTGGATACGGACCAGGAAGCCGTTCTGACATACGGTGTCACATCGATTCCGACGACCTACTTTATAGATAAGGATGGATTTATCGCAGCACGTGCGGTCGGCGCGATCGATAAAGAGACTCTGCTGGATGGGATCCGGATGGCGCAAGGGGAATGAAACTGAAAAGTCTGGACATCGATTCGCAAATCATGTAAAAATAAGGACGGTTTTGTGCGGATGGCAAAGAAAGCACAGAGCAATAAAGAAGAAGGAAGCGCCCCGGCGCTGGGAGGAGTTTTTATGTTGATCGTAGACGCGCATACGCATGTCTATCCGGACAAGATTGCCTTGCGGGCAGTGAAGGGGATCGGAGATTTTTATGACATCCCCATGGTGGAGGACGGAACGGCGCATACGCTTCTCAAAAGGATGCGGGAAGCGGGAGTGGATCACGCGGTGATCTCTTCCTGTGCGACGACACCGGAACAGGTCTCGCACATTAATGCCTTTATCGCGTCGTGTGTAGAGGATACGCCGAGAAAATTCACAGGCCTCGGCACGCTTCATCCCTTGAGCACAAAACTCGAGGAAGATGTGGAGCAGATCATTCGGCTCGGCCTTCATGGCGTGAAGATGCACCATGACTTTCAGAAGTTCCGTGTAGACGATCCGCGCTGCATGAAGATCTATGAGCTTTTGAGCGGCCGTTTGCCGATCCTTCTTCATACAGGCGACAAACGCTATGATTACACCAACCCCGACAGAGTGGAACCTGTCCTGAAGGCATTTCCGAATCTGCAGGTGATCGGCGCGCATCTTGGCGGATGGTCGATCTGGGACAAAGCGGTGGACCGTCTTGCAAAGTATGAAAATTTTTTTGTGGACTGTTCGTCAACGCTTTACGCGGTTACACCGGAGAAAGCGTGCGAGGTGATCCGCCATTACGGTACGGAACGCGTCATGTTCGGTACGGATTATCCTATGTGGAATGCTTCGGATGAAATGGAGCGATTTGAGCGGCTTGGGTTTACAGGCCGTGAGCGTGATATGATCCTGGGAGAGAATGCACTTCGGATCTATGGGATCGATCGTGCGGTCATGGAAGACAATTTGCAGTGATGCGGGAAGAAAAAAGGCAGGTTTTGTCCTTTTGAATGAAAAAAAACGTACAAAAAAACGTTGAAACACATAAACGTATGTGCTAATATGAACGAAACTGAATAGAAAAGCTGTGACGAAGACGGGCGAACATATACCGTTCACAGAGAGCGGACCATTGGTGGAAGATCCGCAGCAGGCATGTTCAGAGCCCTATCACTTCCGAGCTGAAGATTTGAAAGCGTAAAGCAAGTAAGGTCTTTCGTGATTGCTGCGTCAAGGCATAGCGTTTGTTAGAACGTGAAGTGGCAGTGGAAACACTGCAATTTGAGTGGTACCGCGGGTTGAACTCGTCTCAAAGGAAACTTTGAGACGTTTTTTTATTCCAAGGGAAACAGCGGAAAACGATTTTCTAGACAGTTTCATTTTCATAATGAAAGGAAAAGAAAAAGATGGATACCAACAACACTAACGCACAACTGATGGAAGTCGCACAGCGTATCCGCGACATGCGCGACATCACCGGGTACTCCCAGGAGGAGATGGCACAGAAGACGGAAGTAACGCTGGAGGAATACATGCGTTATGAGAACGGACTTGCGGATTTTCCGTTTACGTTTATCCATAAATGCGCCAAGGCCTTCGGGATCGGCATGACAGACCTTCTGGAAGGTCAGAGCGCGAACCTGTCCTCGTATACGGTGACCCGCAAGGGAATGGCGACTGCCGCCGCGCGTGAGGACGGCATTGAGATCAACAACCTGGCTGCGCGTTTCCGCGACAAACTCGCCCAGCCGTATTTCGTGCGTTACGATTACTCCGAAAAACAGCAAAATCTTCCGATCCACATGACGACCCACGATGGCCAGGAATTCGACTATGTGCTGGAAGGACACATGAAAGTCCAGGTCGGACAGAACGTGGAGGTCCTGGAGGAAGGCGACAGCATTTACTACAATTCTGCGACGCCCCACGGCATGATCGCGATCGACGGCAAAGCGTGTACGTTCCTTGCGGTCGTCATGCCGGAAGACAAGAAGACAACAGAGACGCAGATGCGCGAAAGCGTCATTACCGCGCGGCATACGGAACCTCTGGCGGTGGAGAAGTTCATCCACACGACGGAAAATGAGGCGGGAATGCTGCAGGCGATCTCCTTTACCGATGAGAATAAGTTCAATTTTGCCTATGACGTGGTGGACGTGATCGCGGACCGCAATCCGGACAAACTTGCGATGCTCCATATTGACGGAAACATGGTGGAACGCCGGTTCACGTTCCGCGATATGAAGCGGATGTCCAACCAGTGCGTAAACTATTTCCTTTCTCTCGGGATCAGGAGGGGAGACCGCGTGATGCTGGTCATGAAACGGCATTACCAGTTCTGGTTCACGATGCTTGCGCTGCACAAGATCGGTGCGATCGTGATCCCGGCTACAAACCAGCTCCTGGAGCACGATTTCGAATATCGTTTCCAGGCGGCGGGCGTACGGGCGATCGTCTGCACGGCAGACGGGCAGACGGCGGCGGAAGTCGACAAGGCTGCGGTCAAATGCCCCACGCTGGAATACAAGTTCATCGTCAACGGTACGCGTGAAGGATGGCGCACGTTTGACGACGAATACACGATGTATTCCGCGCATTACTACCGCAAAGAGGATTCTCCCTGCGGCGACGACACGATGCTGATGTTCTTCACTTCCGGCACCACCGGATATCCCAAGATCGCGGCACACAGTTACAAGTATGCTCTGGGACACTTTATCACGGCAAGGTACTGGCACAATGTCCGTTCCGACGGCCTGCATCTTACCATCTCGGACACCGGATGGGGCAAAGCGCTGTGGGGCAAATTCTACGGACAGTGGATGTGTGAAGGCGCAGTCTTCACCTATGACTTCGACCGTTTCGACGCCTCCGTCATCCTTCCGATGTTCGCCAAATACAACATCACGACGTTCTGCGCGCCGCCTACGATGTACCGTATGTTCATCAAGCAGGATCTGTCCAAGTACGATCTTTCCAGTATCCAGTACGCGACGACTGCGGGAGAAGCGCTGAACCCCGAGGTGTTCTACCAGTTCAAGAAAGCGACGGGGCTTTCTGTCATGGAAGGCTTCGGACAGACGGAGACGACCCTTACTGTCGCGAACCTTTACGGAATGACGCCCAAACCTGGCTCTATGGGCAAACCTGTTCCGCTTTACGATATCGATATCGTGGATCCGGACGGCAACAGCGTGGATGTCGGCGTGAACGGCGAGATCGTAGTCCGCACCCATGACCATGTGCCCTGCGGACTGTTCAAGGGATATTACCTGGACGACGAGAAAACAAAAGAAGCGTGGCATGATGGCATGTATCATACCGGAGACGTGGCATGGCGCGATGAGGACGGATACTTCTGGTATGTGAGCCGGATCGACGATGTCATCAAGTCCTCCGGATACCGGATCGGACCCTTTGAGATCGAGAACGTCATCATGGAGCTGCCCTACGTACTGGAGTGCGGCGTCTCTGCGGCACCGGATGAGGTGCGCGGACAGATCGTCAAGGCCAGCATCGTACTGGTGGAAGGCAAGGAAGGCACAGAGGAACTCAAAAAAGAGATCCAGAACTATGTCAAGCAGCATACCGCACCGTACAAGTATCCTCGCATGGTCGTGTTCCGCGACGAACTGCCCAAGACGATCAGCGGCAAGATCATGAGAAACAAACTGTGATCGGTATAAAAAGAGAGCAAAAGACGAACATCTGAGGCGTCCATTCGCTTGACATTCAGAAAAACGCGTGTTATTTTGGTATCACAATTGAATAGGAAAAGCGATGAAGGAGAGTTCGCCGCGAAAGCTTTTCAGAGAATCGGCGGTTGGTGCAAGCCGAAAAAGCGGAAACGGACGAAGTAGCTCCCGAGCTGGAAGGAAGAAAGCGCAAGCAAGTAGAACCTTTCCGTGCAGGCTACGTCAGTGCATAGCGTTTGACAGAACGTGAAGGGGCAGGAAAAGATCCTGCAAGTTGAGTGGTACCGCGGGTAACCCGATAAGAACGTCAGGGGCTCGTCTCAAGAGATTGAGACGAGCCTTTTTGAATGGCACAACAGGAGGAAAAAGACACATGGAACAAATGACCGGCCTGAATGTGAAATTGATCGAGATGGCAAAGCGTATCCGTGATCTGAGAGAGATCATGGGGCTTTCCGTTTCCCAGATGGCGAAACTGACAGACGTCTCCGAAGAGGAGTACCTGGCATGCGAAGACGGACGTCATGACATGAGTTTCGCGTTCATCTACCGCTGCGCGACGGCGCTGGGCGTCGACGTCACAGACATCATCCAGGGCATCAGCCCGAACCTGAAATCCTACAGCATCACACGAAGCGGTGACGGACAGAGGATCGAGCAGGCGCACGGGATGATCTACTACAATATGGCGTCCTCGTTCCGCAACCGTATCGCGGATCCGCTGTATACGCGGATCATCTACAGTGAAGAGGCGGAAAAGCGCCCGATCGAGCTGACCACGCACGTGGGACAGGAGTGCGATCTTGTGATCTCCGGTACGATGAAACTGCAGATCGGTGAGCATACCGAGATCCTGCAGGCGGGAGACTGCGCCTATTACGACTCCTCCACACCGCACGGCATGATCGCGGTGGACGGAAGGGACGTTGAGTTCTACGCGATCGTCCTGCGTCCCGAGATGCAGACGACGGCGCAGCAGGCAGCGGTGGAGAACCGCTCCAACGCAAGGGAAACGCCGGCGCCTGTTTACCGCAGGATCTATCACAACTTTATCCATCCCAAGGAGGACGAGCGCGGAGCGCTGATCTCTCTGACATTCGAGAACACGGACAAGTTCAATTTCGCCTTCGACGTGGTGGATGCGATCGGCAAACGCAGCCCGGAAAAACTGGCGATGCTGCATGTGTCCAAGAACAAGACCGAGCGCCGGTTCACGTTCGCGGATTTCAGCCGGGAATCCAACCGGTGCGCCAACTACTTCCAGTCGCTGGGGATCAAGCGCGGAGATTTCGTCATGCTGGTCCTCAAGAGACGCTATCAGTTCTGGATCGCCATGCTGGCGCTGCATAAGATCGGTGCGATCGCGATCCCGGCGACGTTCCTTCTGAAGGCGCATGACTATGAATACCGCTTCAACGCGGTGGGCGTTTCCGCCATCATCGCCTGCAACGACGAAGACATCCCGGCGCGGATCGAGGCAGCGGCACAGAACGCGCCGACACTCCAGACCAAGATCTTGGTGGACGCGGACCGCGAAGGCTGGTTTGATTTCGATCTGGAATACCGGAACTTCTCAGACGTCTTCGAACGCACGGACGACTCTCCCTGCGGAGACGACCGGATGCTTATGTATTTTACATCCGGCACCAGCGGCTATCCCAAGGCGGCATCTCACAACTACAAGTATCCTTTGGGACACTTCATTACGGCGAACTACTGGCAGTGCGTCAATCCCAACGGCCTGCACGTCACCATCTCGGATACCGGATGGGCGAAGGCGGCATGGGGCAAGCTTTACGGTCAGTGGCTCTGCGAAGCCCCTCTGTTCGTCTATGACTTTGACAAGTTCGACGCGGCGGATATCCTGCCGATGTTCGCGAAATATCACATTACGACGCTGTGCTGCCCGCCTACCATGTACCGCATGATGATCAAGGAGGATCTCACCAAATACGACATGTCCTCCATCGAGCAGGCGACGATCGCCGGCGAAGCGCTGAACCCGGAGGTCTTCCGTCAATTGGAAAAGAGCACAGGCCTGCAGGTCATGGAGGGATTCGGACAGACAGAGACCACGGTGCTCATCGCGAACCTCTTCGGAGGAAAACACAAACTGGGCTCCATGGGCAAGCCCGTTCCGCTCTATGACGTGGATCTGGTGGATCAGGACAACCATCCTGTGGCAGACGGCGAGACCGGCGAGATCGTGGTGCGTGTTGACAAGGGACGTCCCTGCGGACTTGTCGTGGAATACTACAACGACGAGGAGCACACGAAGGAAGCCTGGCGCGGCGGCGTATATCATACGGGCGACCTTGCGTGGCGTGACGAGGACGGATTCTACTGGTATGTGGGACGTGCGGACGACGTCATCAAGTCCTCCGGATACCGGATCGGACCCTTCGAGATCGAGAACGTCATCATGGAACTGCCCTATGTGCTGGAGTGTGGCGTTTCCGCTGCGCCGGATGAGGTGCGCGGACAGGTCGTTAAGGCGAGCATCGTGCTGACGCGGGGAACAGAACCTACGGAGGAACTCAAAAAAGAGATCCAGAACTACGTCAAGGCGAATACCGCGCCGTACAAGTATCCCCGCATCGTGGAGTTCCGCAAGGAGCTGCCCAAGACGACGAGCGGAAAGATCATCCGCAGCCAGCTGTGAGGACTGAAACTATGAAGCGGGTGACACTGTTTGCCGGCCACTACGGCAGCGGGAAGACCAATATCGCGGTGAACTACGCGCTGCATCTGAGAAAGCAGGGCTTGCCGGTCATCATTGCGGACCTGGACATCGTGAATCCCTATTTCCGCACAAAGGACAGCGCAAAGGAGCTGGAGGAGGCGGGGATCGAGGTCATTGCCTCGCCCTACGCGAACAGCAATCTGGATATCCCCGCGCTACCGGAGAAGATGTACCGCGTCTGCCGGGATCACAGCGTCTATGCGGTGATCGACGTGGGCGGTGATGACCAGGGCGCCGTGGCGCTGGGACGCTACACACCGGAGATCCTGGAAGAGGGGAACTATGAGATGATCTTTGTCGCAAACGCGTTCCGTCCTCTGACCAGAAAACCGGAGGAAGCGCTTGAGGTGATGCGCGAGATCGAGGCTGCGGGCGGGATCCCGTTCACAGCGATCGTGAACAATGCGAACCTCGGAGAGGAGACGTCTGCGGAAGATGTCCTTCGGGGCGAAGCGTTCTGCAGGGAGCTTTCACGGCTCAGCGGGCTGCCGGTGGCATTCACCAGCATCGTTCGGGAACTGCAACCGCATCTTGAGGGAAAAGTTGGAAATCTTTTCCCGATGCAGTTACAATATAAATACTATGCATAAGCTATAAAAAGGGAGAAACAAGGGAGGAAACAGTATGGCAAAAGTGACATTTGCGACCGATCTGTGCAAAGGCTGCGGCCTGTGCGTGGAAGTGTGTCCCAAAAAGATCCTGAGACTGAACAAGGAAAAACTGAATGCGAAAGGGCATTATCCTGCGGAGATGACAGATCAGGATGCGTGCATCGCCTGTGCGTTCTGCGCGACGATGTGCCCCGACTGCGTCATCACCGTGGAGAAGTAAGGAGGGTGAGCACATGGCAGAAAAAGTTTTGATGAAAGGCAACGAGGCGATCGCGGAAGCAGCCATCATGGCCGGATGCAGACATTATTTCGGGTATCCGATCACTCCGCAGACAGAGATCGCAGCCTACATGGCGAAGCGCATGCCGAAAATCGGCGGCTGCTTCCTGCAGGCGGAAAGCGAGATCGCGGCGATCAATATGGTCTACGGCGCGGCATCGGCAGGCGTACGTGTCATGACCTCTTCTTCCAGCCCCGGCATCTCCCTGAAAGGTGAGGGACTGTCCTATATGGCAGGATCCGACCTTCCGGCGCTGGTCATCAACGTGCAGCGCGGAGGCCCCGGCCTCGGCGGCATCCAGCCCTCCCAGTCGGATTATTTCCAGTCCACAAGAGGCGGCGGACACGGTGACTATCACATGATCATCCTGGCACCCGCAAGCGTGCAGGAGATGGCGTCCCTGACATTCAAGGGATTCGATCTTGCCGAGAAGTACCGCATGACCGCAATGATCCTTGCCGACGGCACCATGGGCCAGATGATGGAGCCTGTCTCCCTTGAGATGGGCGAGATCAACGAGCATGACAAGTCCTGGGCTGTGACCGGCACCAAGATGGCGCGTAAGCACAACATCATCAACTCCCTGTCCCTGATCCCGGAGGAACTGGAGCAGCAGAACTTTGACCGTTATGCCCGCTACAAGAAAGTCGAAGAGAACGAAGTCATGTACGAAGAGTACCTGATGGATGATGCAGAGATCTGCATCGTGGCCTTCGGCATCGCGGCGCGCGTTTCCAGAAACGCGATCAACGAGGCGCGTGCACAGGGTATCAAGGTCGGCATGATCCGTCCGATCACACTGTGGCCGTTCCCCAAAGACGCACTGGACAAAGCGGCGGATACCTGCAAGGCGTTCATCAGCGTGGAACTTTCCATGGGCCAGATGATCGAGGATGTGCAGCTGGCGACGAAGTGCCGCCGTCCCGTGACGCTCTGCAACCGCGCAGGCGGCATGATCCCTTCTCCTGAAGAAGTCCTTCAGGCGATCAAAGAAGCAAAGGGAGGTCTTGAATAATGGCGATCGTATTTGAAAAACCCAAAGCACTGGCAAATGTGCCGCTGCATTACTGCCCCGGCTGCACCCACGGCATCATCCACCGTCTGGTGGCGGAAGCGATCGACGCACTGGGCATCGAGGGAACGACGGTAGGCGTAGCGCCTGTCGGGTGCTCCGTTATGGCATATAACTACTTCAACTGCGATATGGTGGAGGCTGCGCACGGACGCGCGCCGGCAGTCGCGACGGGACTCAAGCGCGCGATGCCCGAGAATATCATCTTCACCTATCAGGGCGACGGCGACCTTGCCTCCATCGGTATGGCGGAGACGGTCCACGCCGCGACCCGCAATGAGAACATCACCGTGATCTTCGTCAACAACGCGATCTACGGCATGACCGGCGGACAGATGGCGCCGACCTCTCTTCCCGGACAGGTCACGCAGACATCTCCCTACGGCCGTGACGTCAAGCACTGCGGCTGGCCGGTCAAGGTCTGCGAGATGCTGGCACAGCTGGAGGGCCCCGAGTATCTGGAGCGTGTCGCGGTCAACAACGTGAAGAATATCCGCAACGCGAAACGTGCGATCCAGAAGGCGTTCGAGAACCAGATCAACAACAAGGGCTTCTCCCTGATCGAAGTCATCTCCAGCTGCCCGACCAACTGGGGCATGACGCCACAGAAGGCCCTGCAGTGGATCGACGACAACATGATCCCGTACTATCCGCTGGGTGTCTACAAGGACCGTTCCGCGGAGCAGGAAAAGGCATAAGGAGGTCACAGCCATGAGTACAATGAACATTCTGATCGCCGGATTCGGCGGACAAGGCGTTCTGTTTGCAGGAAAGTTCCTTGCGTACAAGGGACTGCTTGAAGACCGTCAGGTCAGCTGGCTGCCTTCCTACGGCCCGGAGATGCGCGGAGGCACCGCGAACTGCAACGTCATCCTGAGCGATGACCCCATCGGTTCGCCCATCGTCAACAAACCCGATTGCCTGATCGTGATGAACAAGCCCTCCCTGGACAAGTTCGTCGACACGGTCGTGCCCGGCGGCATGATCCTGATCGATTCCACCATGATCGACAGCAAGGTGGAGCGCGACGATGTGACAGTCTACTACGTGCCGGCATCCAAACTGGCAGGCGACGCGGGATTCTCTACCCTTGCGAATATGATCCTCGTAGGGAAACTGCTGTACGCCATGAAGGACAAGGGCATGGACAACGTGGAAGAGATCCTCAAGCACGTGATCCCCGCGCGCAAGATGGATCTTCTGGATATCAACAAAAAGGCCATCCAGACCGGATATGATTACGAAGCGTAAGGAAGGAGCAAAACGATGCTGGATATCAAGTACAATCTGACAGATTCTCCCAAGGAGAAACCCGCGAAAGGCGCGAATCTCGGATTCGGCCACGTCTTCACGGACCACATGTTCGTTATGAACTACACGGAAGGCAAGGGCTGGCATGATCCCCGTATCGAACCCTTCCATGAGATCTCTCTGTCTCCCGCGGCCATGGTGTTCCATTACGGTCAGGAGATGTTCGAGGGCATGAAGGCCTACAAGGGCGACGACGGCAAAGTCTATCTTTTCCGCCCCGACATGAACGCGAAGCGCGCAAACAAGAGCAACGAGCGTCTCTGCATCCCGCAGATCCCCGAAGAGGATTTCGTGCAGGCAGTCGAAGAACTGGTGCGCGTGGAAAAAGACTGGATCCCCACGGATGAGGGAACCTCTCTGTACATCCGTCCGTTCATCATCGCAACAGATGCGTTCCTGGGCGTTGCGCCGTCCAAGACCTATCTGTTCATCATCATCGTGTCTCCCTCGGGCGCATACTATGCAAGCGGTCTTGCTCCCGTCGGTATCTGGATCGAGGACGAATACGTCCGTGCTGTCCGCGGCGGCATGGGCTTCACGAAGACCGGCGGCAACTACGCGGCAAGCCTGATCGCGCAGGTCAAGGCGCATGACAGCGGTTATTCTCAGGTCCTGTGGCTGGACGGCGTCGAGCGCAAGTATATCGAGGAAGTCGGCGCGATGAACATCTGCTTCAAGATCAGCGGCAAGGTCGTGACTCCCGCGCTGAACGGATCCATCCTGCCCGGCGTCACCCGTGATTCCGTGATCCAGATGTGCAGGCACTGGGGCTACGAGGTCGAGGAGCGCAAAGTCTCCGTTGACGAGCTCGTGGAAGCGGCAAAGACCGGCGCTCTGGAGGAAGTATTCGGAACAGGCACTGCTGCGGTCGTGTCTCCTGTCGGCAAACTGCGTTACCAGGATGACGTCATGACCATCGGCGACGGCGGCATCGGCGAACTGACG
>JAFRLQ010000109.1 GCA_017431145.1 Clostridia bacterium
ATCAGGAAAGGAATCCCGATCTTATACCCCGTTTTGAAGAATCCACCTACAAACAGAATGTTGAATGCCGTAAACACAAGCAGCATAAATGCAAGATAGTAAGGCGTTGCATTCATCAGCGCATTCTCCGTATATGCCTTTGCCTCCGAAAGAAAGATCATCCGGACCGCGGTCAGAGCAGCACTCAAAAGAAAGCCGATCAACTCAATCATGCAGGTAAACGCAAACTTCGCACGGACAAAATCACTTTTTCTCACCGGAAGAAGCACCGTATATAGCGTGTCATTCATCTCGCGTGCATTCTGAAACGAATGGAAAATGCCCATGCAGATAAAAAACGCACCCATCAGGATCGGGTATCCCGGAAGCATGGTCATAAACGCCGCCGAGAGAAAAAAGAAGGCGAGCGGCGAGGCGGCAAGCCGCACTTCCTTATTCAGCAAGTTTTTCATAAAGTGACTCCTTTTCATAATGGACCATGATTTCTTCAAGTGTTCCCCCATTGCCGCATCTGCTATTCTCATCCAGAAATTCGGCCAGAGGCTTTGAGGCGATCTGTCTGCCGCTCGCAAGATAGGTGATATCATCAGCACACTTCTCGAGATCGGTCGTAATATGTGTGGAAAACAAAATGCTTACGCCCTGATCCTTCAGATACAGAAAACTGTCCAGCAGTTCAGCCCGGGAGACCGGATCGAGTCCGCTGGTGGGTTCATCCAGGATCAGCAGATCAGCATGATGGGAAAGCGCGAGCGTAAGACTGAATTTCACTTTCATGCCTTCCGAAAGCTGCATCGGCGTTTTGTCTTCATCAAGAGAAAACGCCGACAGATATCTGCGGTACTCCGCCTCATCCCATGTGTCGTAAAATCTTCTTGTCACTGCAACGATTTCCCGGAGTTTTTTCCGTCGGTAGTAATCGACCGCGCCGCCTGTAAAGCCGATCCTTTGTTTGATTTCCCACTCATCCTCCGGCATATTCAGATGAAACATGCGTATCGATCCTTCGTCCGGATGCACCAGATTGAATATGGACTTAAGCGTCGTCGTCTTTCCCGCGCCGTTTCTTCCGATCAAGCCCATAATATGTCCCTGTTCAAGTGTAAAATTCACATGATCCAGCAAAAAAGCAGGATAGCGCTTGGTCAGGCCCTCCACTTCCAGTACCGCCATCGTCATTCCTCCTCCCCGTTTTTCAGTTCATCTCCGTTGAAGATATGTGAAAACAATGTAGCGAACGTGCTCTTCGGAGGAATAGCGATCCCTTTCTTCTCGTCTCCGAGAAGTAGCAGGGTATCTCCGGGATGTATATCAAAAAGCGCTCTCGCTTCCGCCGGGATCACGATCTGTCCCTTTGTTCCCACTGTAACGCTCCATGCGTGTTTCCCCTTCGGTTTTTTCATTTCCAATCACCTCTTGGTATGATTTGTTATACAAATCATACCAAGGAACATGCTGCAGGTCAACCGTTATCCAAAAACAAAAGACTGAATGCTGTTTCCGCATCCAGTCTTTCATCATTTCATTTCAACCGTTTTTCAGTTATCGGATCTTTGCGCTCTCCTCGATCAGTTCCCCGATCGTTGCACTCCACCTGCTTGCGCCGGCTGTCAGAAGGCAGCGTCTTGAGCACAGAGATGCGATTACGCCACGCTCTTTCAGCGGAAGTCCCATCAATGATGAAACTATGAATCCGGCGCAGAATGCGTCTCCTGCACCCATGATCTCCACGATCTCTTCCTGGCTCGTCATGGTCGGCAGCAAGATATCCTCATTGAAATCCGTAATATACACACCTTTCTCTGCCATTTTGAGGCAAAGCAGACCAACACCCTTTGCTTTAAAGAATTCCCTGATCTCCACCAGATCCGTCAGGCCTGTAAGATCCGTCACTTCGTCAATATTCGGCATAAAAAAGTCTACATACGGAAGCATCAGTTCCAGTTTGGAATAATCCCTGCCAAGTCCCTTGACGTCAAGACTTGTCGTGAGTCCGGCCTCTTTTGCGCGTTTCAGAAGGCGCGCGCCTCCTTCACCGTCCAGACTTTTCAAAGGTCCGAAAGATCCGTAGTGCAGATGTGCCGCTCCGTCCATCATTTCATCCGTAATATCCTTTTCGCTCAGCGCCGCATTCCCGCCTTCGTTTCTGGAACAGTGCCGGTCGCTGGCATTCTTCGCGTCTCTGGTATACAAGATCAGCGTCATCGTCGATGTCACGTCCGGATTCCGGATCACACTGGATGTGTCTACGCCTGCTTCCTTCGCTGTTTTAACCATGCCGTCGCCGTGAAAGTCGTCCCCGATCATACCGATCAGACAGGAATGATATCCCATCCGGGCAAGATCGATCGCTACATTCGTTGCGTCTCCGCCCGCCGTCATCCTTACAATCGAATTCGTTCCGTTCGGGATCGAAAGAAGCTCGGGATCCACATCATAATAATAGGAGTCGCAGGACATCATTCCGACGCACAGGATTTTTTTCGCTGTCTTATCCATAATCAGAATCCTTTCACCGGAAAGCCCATCCGGACCGCTTCTTGTGCCAGACTGTCTGCCTTGGCGCGCCAGTTCGACGCACCTTCCGTCATGAGACAAGCTCTGGATGCCATGCTTCCCAAAACGCCGCATTCATACAGATCTCTGCCGTCAAGCCATGCGGTCATCATCCCTGCGCAGAATGCGTCACCCGCGCCCATGATGTCGACGATCTCGTCCTGTCTTGTCATCGTGGGCAGTATGATATCCTCTTTGAAATCTGTAACGAATACGCCTTTTTCCGCCATCTTGACCGCCATCGCGGCAAAATGGAACGGCGCATAAAACGCTTTGATCGCTTCCAGGTCATCTGTTCCTGTGATTGCTCTGTGCTCACCGATATTGGGCATGAACAGATCCACATACGGAAGCGCGTCCATCAGTTTCGAAAAGTCATGATTCATTCCTTTGATGTCCATGCTGACGGTCACACCGAGCGCCTTTGCCCGCGCGAACAGCGTTTTCAGTTCAGGTCCGTCGATCGCAGTCATAGGCCCGAAGGAACCGTAATGCAAATGCGTCACGCTCTTCAGGATCTCGTCCGTGATATCTTCCTGCAGCAGATGTTCGTTTCCGCCGTGATACAAAGAACAATGCCTGTCTCCGGAGTCTTTTGAATCCTCCGTGTAAACGATCAGCGTGGTCGAAGTGGACACGCCGTCCCGTCTGACCACACAGGAGTTGTCCACGCCTGCAGCTGCAGTCGCTTTCAGAAGTCCGTCGCCCTGAATATCATTTCCGATGCAGCCCATCAGTTTCACGTCGTTCCCAAGTGCCGCAAGATCGATCGATACATTCGTCGCGTCGCCGCCTGTCATCATCCGCACGCCGCTGTTCACGGAAACTTCCCGGCTGAAATAATCCGGACTGACTCCATAGAAATACGCGTCGCAGGTCATCATCCCGACACACAGGATCTTTTTGGGGCCAATCACACTCATACTGCTTCCTCCTCCGTTATTCAAATCTATGACCAGGGATAATCGAAGGGTTCTCCGATTTCCATGACTTTCATCTTTGCGCCTGTCCAGTTCTCAAAAAGCGAGATCATATTCTGCGCTTCCGTCTCTTTCACTCTCATGCAAAGCTCCACTGCGTCGGTAAACACAGTATCCAGGCGTACGTACGGATAATCCGCAAGTTTGTACTCCACCTTCCCCAGATCCGCATAATCGATCCGGATCCTGCAGTCTACCGTTTCGCACCAGTCTGCCGTACCTGCGTCATCCATGGCGTCGATCGCGCACCCGCTGAACGCGCGCGCAAGTCCGCCGGCACCGAGTTTGATCCCGCCGAACCATCTGATCACAGCGCAGAAACTGTGTGTCAGCCTCCGTTTCTGAATCACGGAGAGAATCGGCATCCCGGCGGTTCCGGACGGCTCTCCCCCGTCATGAAACCGTTGTACGTTGACGTCGATGATATAAGCCCAGGCAATAGCACTTGCGGTCGGATATTCCGACCGCAATGTTTCAATCAACCGCTGCGCGTCTGTCTCTGTCGCAACAGGCGCAGCGATCCCTATGAATTTGGATTTCTGCACGACGAGGCTGCTCTGGCCCCGCTTTGCAAAAGACGAGTAAGCCACCTGTTTAAGCCCCTTCCGGTATTACTTCACAATGATTTTTTTGTACTGTTTTTTTCCGCGTCGCAGAAGGTATTCCTGCCTATCCGGCACAAAATCGATAGAAGTGACCTTTTCCCCGTCGATCAGGACCGCACCCTGCTCCACGAGCTTGCGCGCCTCGCTCTTGGACTTTGCAAGACCCGCAGCTGCCAGAACGTCCACGATGCGCATATTCTTCGCTTCGTCCGCCGCAAGCTCATAGACCGGAGCTTCTCCCTCTGTGCCTGCTCCGAACAGCGCCTCCGCACTCTTCTGTGCAGCCAACGCTTTCTCTTCCCCGTGCACGATCTTTGTCACTTCAAAGGCGAGGATCTTTTTCGCTTCGTTGATCTTCGCGCCTTCCAGCGCTCCGAGTCTGCGCACTTCGTCCATCGGCAGGAACGTCAGAAGCGCGAGGCATTTCTCCACCATATCGTCCTCGACGTTTCTCCAGTACTGGTAGAAATCATAGGGAGAGGTCTTCTCTTCATCAAGCCACAGTGCACCTGCCACCGTCTTGCCCATCTTCTGCCCCTGGCTGTTCGCAAGAAGCGCAAAGGTGATCGCGAACGCTGGCTCCTGATCTTTCTTGCGGATCAGATCCGCGCCGGCGATCATGTTGCTCCACTGATCGTCGCCGCCGCACTGCAGTTCGCAGCCATAGTCCTGATGAAGACGGTAGAAGTCATAGCCCTGCATCAGCATGTAGTTGAACTCCAGGAACGTAAGACCTGTGTCCCTTTCCATTCGAATCTTGAAACAGTCCGCCGCAAGCATCTTGTTCACATTGAAATGCACGCCGATCTCACGGAGAAACTCGATATAATTGAGGTTTCTCAACCAGTCCGCGTTATTCACCAGTTTTGCCCCGTTGTCAAAATCGATGAAGCGCTGCAGCTGTTTCTTGATCTTCGCCACATTACTGTCGATCTGCTCTACAGAGAGCATTTTCCTCATGTCCGCTTTTCCGGACGGATCACCGATCATACAGGTACCGCCGCCGACCAGCGCGATGGGACGGTGTCCCGCGCGCTGCATATGTGCCATCGCCATAATCGGAATAAAATGTCCGACATGCAGACTGTCTGCCGTCGGGTCGAATCCTACGTAAAATGTCATGGGGCCCTGTGCAAGGCGTTCACGAAGTTCTTCCTCGTGCATGACCTGCTTGATAAATCCTCTTTCCTCCAGGACATCCATAATATGCGCCATCTGTTTTTCCTCCTAGGTCTTTTCCACTGTACAAGTAATTATGCTTGAACCGATTTACAATGTCAATTCCCGTCTTTTCTGCTGTTTTTCGGCTTTTTTCACGTTGTATCTACTATATATTGCTTGCACGTGTTTTTCTCTTCTTTTATACTGAATCCGTAAGAATTCCATATTCTAGATCTCTTCTCTTCGTTTTTCCATCTTACACCAAATTTCTTGCGAATCACTCATGGAGGAGATCCTGTTATGATGCTCAGAATCAAAAAAGTACGCAGAGTGCGGGCGCTGCTGATTTCAGTTTTTGCGTTCCTGCTTGCTCTTGTGCTGTTCTTTGCTTTCATCACACCATCTGTCCGGGCCGCTTCTCTCGTCCCGGCTTCCCTGAATGCGGCAAGCCCGTTTACCACGCGCTACGCGACCTATTACCACAACAGCAGATTTGCCGGCTATTCTCTCATTTATGCGATCGATGTCTCTTACGCAAATAATGTAACGAACTGGAATGCCGTCAAACAGGCGGGCGTGGATTACGTTCTCATCCGCGCGGGACACCGTTATTCCCAATCCGGGATCGTGGAAGGCGATGACAAATTCGTTTCGCATATCACCGGCGCAAAGGCAGCCGGTCTGAAAGTCGGTCTGTATTTCTTCTCCCAGGCCATCACTGTCGAGGAGGCGAAAGAAGAGGCGCGTTTTCTGATCAATCAGGCAAAAGGCTATCAGATCGATCTTCCTCTTATCCTTGATTACGAATACTACGGATCCGGACGTCTGACCACCGCGAAAAACAACGGCACACTGACGAAAAGGCTGGCAACGGATATCTGCAAAGCATTCTCGGACACAGTGCGTCAGGCCGGGTACGAACCGATGATCTACGCAAACAAGTCGCTCCTGACGAACGATGTCTACGCAGACGAAGTCGCACAATCCGCGAAAATCTGGGTCGCACAGTACTGGGACCGCACTAGTTTCGAGGGCACCTACTGGGGCTGGCAGTACACCGACGACGGACATGTCAACGGCATCTCGGGTTACGTTGACTGCAGTTTCTTCTATCAGTCGCCCGCGGTCTCCGGACCGACGCCGACCCCTACTCCAACACCGACGCCTACCCCGACGCCTACTCCCACTCCGACGCCTACTCCGACGCCGGCGCTTTCCTTCCCGCTAGATCTGCAGGGTGTCTATTCCGCGGATCTGGATCAGAACTATGATCCGGAGAATCTGTATGTCACTTCAGGCATTACAGAAGGAATGACCGTAGAGGATTATCTTGCTCAACATACCGATGACTGGAAGGAAAGAGGACTTTCCGTTCGCTGCACTGACCCTCAGGGAACGGAACTTCCCGGCGACCATCCTCTTTCAACGGGCGATACGCTCATTTTCCTTGACAGTGAGGAAGCCGTCGTTTATGAAAGCAGTATCATACTGTTCGGCGATGTCAACCGCAACGGCGTCATCAACGTTACGGATGCGGTCGCCATCGTCCAGTACATCAAAGGGAACTGCGACCTACCGCAGGCCAGTCTGATTGCTTCAGACATCAATCGCAACCAGCTGATCAATGTCACAGATGCGGTCGCTATCGTTCAGCAGATCAAAGGCAACTATTCGATCGGGCAGACATTCTGAGGCCGGAGGAACAAGCGTTATGAAACTGAAGCATTTTCTGATTGCATCGGGCATTCTTCTGCTCGTCCTGGCGATCCTCATGTTCCCTCTGCACACAGCACATGCTGCGGGCGGCACGCTGACAGCATCCTCCACCGAAATCGAAACCGGCGAATCCGTCACCCTGACCGTTACCGTTGCCGGGGAGAATATCGGCGGATTCCAGGCACGTCTTTCCACCGGCGATGTTGTTGCGTCCGCCACCTCAAATACGGACAGTGCAGTTTTCACTCCCTCCTCGGCAGGCACTTACGTGATCAGCGCTACCGGTCTGATCGCTCTGACGAATCAGGAAGAGATCAGTTTTACTACCAATTCCGTTACGATCGAGGTGAAAGACCCTTCCCCCTCGCCGTCTCAGACGCCGGGAGGAACAAGTGCTCCGACAGCGGTTCCGACACAGACACAGAAGCCGGGCGCGACGCCCGATCCGAACGCAACGGAACCACCGGATAAAACACCGATTCCCGAAGAGGGTGACAAGGCGACTCCCGCACCGACAGAAGATACTCGGCCGTACATCCGAACGTCCGGCGGAGATGTCTATATCGCCCTGCGCATCCCGCAGGACATTCCGCTTCCGGCCGGCTGTGAGAGAGAATCCGCTGTGATCAAAAACAGATATGTCGAAGCCTGTTCTTTCGGGGGAAGCAATTATCTGATCGTCTATACGACAGATCAGACCGGCGGCAACGGGGAGCTCCGGATCTTCGACCGGGACACGGAAACTTTCGTGGAGCCTGTCTCAGCCACTGTTCCCGCCGCTGAATACCGGGTTTATTCCCTGTCCTCCGCACTGGAAGCACCGGAGGGTTTTTCTCCCGCTTCCATAACAATCAACGGAGAAACCGTCCGCGTTTTCCGCGATACGGCGCGTGAGGGTTTTTATCTTGTCCTCGCTCAGGATGAAAGCGGAGATCTTGGCTTCTATCTGTATGATGAAACCCGAAAAACGCTTCAGCGGTATATTGGCGCGGACGAGCAGCTGAAAACAACGATTCCAACGCAGGAGCCCGAACCCGACGATACCGAGCCTGTGCTGGCCGCCGTCGAGGAACAGACACCTCCTGCCTCACCGGTGAACGCATGGAAGATCGCCGCCATTTCCGCGATGCTCTGCTCTATCGTTCTTCTCGGTGCGCTGAGCGTCCTTCTGTTCGTCCACAGGAGACGAAACACAGACGCCGCGTCTGCAGAGGAAGCTGTCATGAACGATCTTTTGAGTGAAGAAGCCGCTTTGGACTCCGAAAAGGATCCTTTCGCCGATCTCGCTTACCTTGCTTCCCTGTCCGAAGAGGACGATATCTTTAAAAACGAAAAATGATCCATGTTCCTGAAAACGGAGGAGACGATATGACAGCTGAAAAAACGGTTCTGATACTCGGTGCAAGCGGAGGGATCGGCCTTGCCTGCGCAGACCTGTTTGCGGAAAACGGATGGACCTGTGCCGTGCACGCGTTCCGGCACACAGAAGCCCTGCAGACCTGGATTGAATCGCATCCCGGCAGTCTTCTTCTGCAGGGAGATCTTACGCTCCCTTCCGCCGCGAAACAGATCGTCAGCCGCTGCGAGTACCACCTCGGTCATATCGACAGCATCGTATTCTGTGCGGGAACAGCCGAATCCAAACCTTTCACTCTGCTGACAGATGACGACTTCAGACACATGTACGATCTCCATGTGATTGCCCCTGTCCGCATAATCCGCGCCGCTTTTGACGATCTTGTACAGCAAAAGGGCAGCGTTGTACTGTTTTCTTCCATGTGGGGACAGATCGGCGCTTCATGCGAAAGCCATTATGCCGCCGCCAAAGGAGCTGTTCTCGCACTGACAAAATCGCTGGCAAAAGAGTTTTCCCCGTACGGGATTCGCGTGAACTGTGTTTCTCCCGGGCTTATCGATACTCCGATGAATCAGATGTATTCCTCAGACGATCTCCGGGAGATCATCGACCATACACCCGCAGGAAGGATCGGGATCGCGCGGGAAGCCGCTTCCTGTGCATTGTTTCTCTGCAGTCCGGACGCATCCTATATGAACGGTCAGATCCTGTCGCCCAACGGCGGATATATTCTGTAGTTTTATCCATAAAAAAGTGTCTGCGACACTTCAACACCCCTGCCCCTCAATCTTGAGGGGTAGTTGTTTTTCTGTCGCTGCTTCTGCATAATCGATCCATGAACAGAAATGTTTTGCAGCAGATCTTCCTGGATCACTATGAAGAAATA
>JAFRLQ010000110.1 GCA_017431145.1 Clostridia bacterium
CTGTCCCGTCAGGTCATGCTGCGGGATTTCCTCGCTCTGCGGGAAAAGCCCGGCAGAGAGGACGCTGTATTAACGATGATCCCCGCCATGCAGGACCTGCGCATGACCCGCAGGATCGAAGGACGGGATAAAATGGTGATCGCGTCCGATCATATGCGGATCGATTCCAGTATCGGCTGCATCGGGAACTGGCGCAGAAAAGGTCCTGCCTATGAAGTGCCTTATGGTGCTCTGCGGACGCGGAATCTAGAAAATCTCTGGGCTGCCGGCCGCTGTATCAGCACGGACGACGACATGTGGGATATCGCCCGTGTGATCCCGCCCTGTGCCGTCACCGGGGAAGCCGCCGGGATCGGGGCGGCGCTGTGCGCCGCGCACAAGAGCGCTGAAGCAGACGATGTCCAGGCTGTTCTGTCAGACCGGAAGATTCCGATCCATCTTTGATCCTTTGGAGAATAAATAAAAACCGGTGCCGGAGTCCTTTGAAAGGAACGCTCCCGCACCGGATGTTTTTCTGTTTTTTTGATCAGAACTCTACTTTCCGCTTCGCGAATTTCTGCGCCGCGCGGTTGATGTTCGTCATGATCACGTCGCCTGTCACACGCAGCTTATAGTCCTTGATGTTGTTCACGCGGTCAATGGACTCGTAGATGCTGTCCAGATCCGAACCTTTCGCGTAGACCTGCTCCAGCAGATAGGATGTCCTGTCATAACCGATCCCCATCATCTGATTCACATGCTCCTGATCCACGATCAGGGACTTCTTGATGAAGCTGTCGCTGGGGAACGTGATCTTCACGATCTTGCTGTCGAATTCATTATCCTCGAATCTATAGTTCACATCATCAAAATAGATGCAGATGATGTAGTCCAGTTTCTTCTGATAAAGCGGATAGACCGGGATATTGTCGATCATCGCACCGTCGTAATAGGTGCAGTTGTTCAGGCGCATGGGCTTGTTGTAGATCGGCATGGAGATGCTGGCACGAAGATAATCCGAGATCCTGCCGTCCTCGACGGAATTCAGATTCTTGTAGACGATCTCGCGGTGCTTGGCGTCATACAGGGACGCGAAAAGATCCGAGTCGAGTTTGCATCTGTGCCGCAGAAGGTCCTGGATGTAATGTGGCAGAATGTTGCTTTTCAGAACCTGCGTGATAAACAGTTTCGTCCCGTTCTTGCAGCAGGACTTCCACATCATCTCCGCCAGGTCCAGATGGCCTGTCGCAAAGGAAAAGCCGTTGAGCACGCCGATGGAGGAACAGCTGATCTGACGGATCTCGTCCAGCGGGAGAAAACGGTTCAGCGCTTTCAGCGCGCCTACCTGATAGGCGCCTTTTGCCATTCCGCCTGACAGGACCAGACCGACTTCCATGGTTTCGCCACGACTCCTTTTCCCACAAGATACTATGTGCGACTGACACACTAAAATACATTATAAACCATCATTGTATCTTTTCAAGATTCAGGGAGGCGTTTTTCCGGGTGCTTTCCGCTTCCATCTGCCTATGCAAAAGGTCTTGAAACACGTATGATGGAACCATCCGGACTTTGTCCGTCATCACAGGAAAAACAATGCAGAGAACAGAACAGAAAAAGTCCGTGCTGCTGTGGACGATCCTGGCGCTTGCGTGGCCTACCATGCTGGAACAGATCCTCCAGACAGCGGTACAGTATATCGATACCGCCATGGTCGGTACGCTCGGCACCGGCGCGACCGCCGCTGTCGGCGCTACGACGACGCTCAACTGGCTGATCACAGGTTCCGTCGCCGCGTTCGGCGTCGGGTTTCTTTCATATGTCTCTCAGGCGAAAGGCGCCGGCGACATGCAGCGCGTCAGACGCGTCTCCATGCAGGCTTCCATTGCGGTCCTTCTGCTCGGTTCCGCCGTCACTGTTCTGGCCCTTTCCTTAAGTCCCGTCATTCCCGCGCTCATGCAGGTTGATCCCGGGATCCGCAAGGTCACGTCCCGGTATTTTTTCATTCTCTATGCACCGATGCTGGCACGGACCGCATCCGTCATTTTCGGTGCTCTGCTGCGCGGCACGGGCGACACGAAGACGCCTATGCGCGCCGGGGTCGTCACGAACGTGCTGAACGTCATACTGAACGCCCTGTTCATCTACAAGCCCCGGACCGTGTATCTTTTTTCCCTTGCCGTACGTCTTCCCGGCGCCGGGCTCGGCGTGACTGGCGCCGCGCTTGCCAGCGCCGTTTCCTTTGTCGCAGGCGGTCTTCTGATCACACTGGCGCTCCTGCGCCATCCGCTGCTATCGCCTCTGGGTCTGCCTTTGAAACCGGACCGGGCGATCCTCGCGCCATGCATGAAAGTAGCGCTTCCGAACATGCTGCAGCGTTTTGTCACATCTCTGGGTTACGTCGTGTTCGCCGCCATGATCAATGCGCTGGGACAGGCCTCGACCGCCGCGCATACCATCGCCAACACCGTGGAATCCGCCTTTTATATTCCCGGTTACGGCATGCAGGCAGCAGCTGCCACACTGACCGGCATGGCGATCGGCGCAGACGATATGGATACGCTGAAAAAAGAACAGCGGATCATGCTGCTTCTGGAATTCAGCCTGATGCTTTTTTCAGGTGTGATGCTGTTCGTATTCGCGCCGCATCTGGTCCGTCTCTTCAGCCGTGATCCTGGTGTAACGCGTCTCTCCTCGACCGTGCTGCGGATGGTCGCCTGTTCTGAACCGCTGTACGGTATCCCGCTCATTGTGGAGGGATTCCTTCAGGGCGCAGGCAGGACCCGGATCTCTTTCCTGTTCAATCTCATCGGCATGTGGGGCATCCGCATCACAGGTACATTCC
>JAFRLQ010000111.1 GCA_017431145.1 Clostridia bacterium
CTTGAACTTCGGTGTCAGTCCGAACAGGCTTCCCAGCTTTTCCGCACCGGGCTTGAACAGGGACGGTTTTGCCACTCCTGGAACGGTTCCATAATCAACATCTTTTGTCAGGCAGGATGCGGTGTACTGCCGCACCTGCTCAAACTTCGCTTTCGCATCATCAACACCCACAACCGGGCTGATATACAGATTTTGGTTGGCGCTTATTGCCAGTTCTGTACTTTCCATGATATAATCTCCTTGCTTATAAGTTTGCTCTTACGAGCTGAGCGGTATTTTGTTTGGCGACGGATACCGCTTTTTGTTTTTCAGCCATCAGATATGGCCACAACTCCCGGATTGCTTTTTCTTCACAATCCATCGTCTTGAAAAGACGATAAAACCAAGCCAGCTTGCCCCTGAGGATGAAGTGCACTCCATCAATCGTTACGGGCTCGATATCTGGATCAGTCTGCTGAATCTTCACGTTGTATTCCATTACAGACCTCTTTCAATCAGGAAGAGCGCTGCAATGATGATCGGTGTCATGAACAGGATCAGAAAACCGATATCGTTGCTTTCCTCTTCCTTCTTTTCTTTGTGATAGCTCAGATCAATCATTTTTACTCGCTTTTCTCAAACATTCCTGCTTGGCGTTCCAGTCATCGTAGGCTTCTAACTTCCGGGTGCTTCTGCCTGTTCTGGCTCCACATTCACAGATCACTTCGTAATAGTTGATCATTTTTCCCCGGTATGTCAGTCTCCCGGAAGGAACCGTCACACACTGCGGAACTGCTCCACATCTTTCGCATTTATCAAGTTTTTTCATCAGATACCAACCACGATTGTCTTTGGATCAAAAGCCATATCGATACGATGACCTTCCATATTCTCGTATACGAGCTTCCAGTCGATCGTTGCTTCCGGCGGATCAGGCAGCGCAAAGATTTCGAGATCATAGCCATATGTGGACAGCTCTTTGCGTACCTGGTCAATCGGGAAAACAGATCCCGGACGATAAAACATTACTTCCTGCGTCTCCCCGGTTCTCAGATCCCGAATCGTCAGTTTCGCGGAAGAGACACGGATTTTGCATTCCTTCGCGAATTTCTCCAGATTGAACATTTTCTTTTCTCCCTTCTTTACCATCCATACACCCCCTGAAAAGAATTTTCACCTCGGTGCATGAAGTCTTGCCATTCGTTCTCGGCTTCTTCGATCGTGATTTCTCCGCGATCCAGCTTTTCCTGTAGTTCAGCTTCCAGTTGCTGCAGTGTCAGATTCCGCATAATCCTCCGATACCATATCTTGTCCCGGATCCTCATCGCCTCGTCCATCTTCGTCCTCCGTGATTTCATTCAAAGCCAAAGTGACCGGATCGCCGGTTTCGGCAGGATCATCGGCGGGCTGTTCTTCGTCCACTTCAGAGGACGAATAGGCTTCTACAGCTTCGACCACATCAAACAAGGTCGGTTCTTTCATTCTCTGCGCATTGTGGAGCGGTTCCAGAATGTCCAGCAGGGCTTGACCGACTTCCTTATTCCCGGCACAGCGGACAATATTTGCATATCCCACCGCTTTGTGAGCCGGGCACGCGTGACAACTGCCAACAAAATAACAGCAGTTCACAATTTGAATACATTCCTCGACGGTATATCCGTTCTTACTCATTGATCACCTCTTTCGGATCCTTCAAAATTTCATCGAC
>JAFRLQ010000112.1 GCA_017431145.1 Clostridia bacterium
ATCGAACCGTCACGGTCCGTGAGGACCGCTCCCTGCGCGCCGCGCGTAATGATGACGTGTCCGACGCCACGGTCAAGAAGGACCTGCGATGCGCGCGCCGCGTCCTCGGCGGTCACGACGGGTATCCCCGTCATATCCTGGGCTTCGTGTTCGTTGGGGGAGATATACGCCGCCCGTGACAGCAGATAATCGCTTGCGGGAGCAGACGGCGCCGTGTTGATCATGACCGGCACGTTGTTTCGGAACGCGCAGTCCGCGACCCATTCGTTGATCTGCATCGGGATCTCAAACTGCAGGATCACCATATCAAAATGATCCATTTCTTTTTCCAGGAACGCGACGTCCTCCTGCGTGATCTTCATGTTCGCGCCGGATACCACGATGATCCGGTTCTGCGTCGTGCCGTCAGGCGCGATCTCAAGCTGTACGTTTCCGATGGCGGAGGAGACACCGGGCGTTCTTTTCAGATGCTTCGTATGCACACCTGCCTGCTGCAGACTTGCGATCATCTCCTCACCGAAAGCGTCTTCTCCGACGCGTCCCACCATGGTGACGTCCGCGCCCAGCAGAGCCGCCTGTACGGCCTGGTTGGCGCCTTTACCGCCGGATGCCGTCAGGTAATCCGTACCGAGGACCGTCTCTCCCGCGTTCGGAAACCGCGGCGTGGATACGATCAGGTCCATGACGAGACTTCCGACGATCAGGATCCTGGCTTTCTTTTTCATGGGAAACTCCTTTCCGGAACCGTTTTTCTCGTCCGCAGCTCTTTCTGGATATGCGGATAAGACCGCGCGAAAACAGAAAAACCGCGCGGAAAACGTCCGAATAAAAATCACTGTACCTATTTTAATGGAAACAGAACGAAAAAACCACACAACACAGTGAGAAACCTTCTTTTCCAACGCGCTGAAAGAGGGTATGATAGGAAGCGGACGCGGTTTTCCGGGTCCGCATGACCAGGAAGGAGAGGTTCGGTTTGCAGAAGAAAAAGGTCGACAAACGCGCTCTGTTTGCAGAAGTCCCGGTGCCAAGAGCGCTTTTGACGATGGCCATCCCGACCATCATCAGCCAGCTCATCAGTCTGATCTACAACATGGTGGACGCGTTCTTTATCGGAAGGACGGGCAACTCGTATATGATGGCGGCGACGTCTCTTACGCTGACGATCGTTCTGATGAACGTGGCGATGTCCAATCTGTTCGGGATCGGAGGCGGAAGCCTCGTGGCGCGCCTCATGGGACAGGACCGGACGGAAGAAGCGAAGAAGGTCAGCGCCTTCAGCGTATACGGCGCCATCGCGATCGCCGTTCTGTATTCCATACTGATCGGGCTCTTCCTGGATCCGATCCTGGATTTCCTCGGCGCGTCGAAGGATACGCTTTCCTACGCCCACAGCTACGCGATGATCGTCGTTGTGATCGGAAGTCTTCCCAGCGTTCTTTCCATGACGCTGGCGCACCTTCTGCGCAACGCGGGATTCTCCACGCAGGCCAGCGTCGGCCTTTCCGCGGGCGGAGTCCTCAATATGATCCTGGATCCGCTTTTCATGTTCGTGATCCTGCCGCCCGGAAACGAGGTCACCGGCGCCGCGATCGCGACCACGCTGTCCAATGCTGCTGCGGCGGCGTATCTGCTTTTCGCCTACCGCAAAGCGTCCAAAGGCGCGCCGCTCAGCATCAAACTCAAACGCGCGCTCTCAATCGAGAAAGAGAACCTGAAAGGCATCTTCGCCGTCGGCAGTCCCTCGGCGGTCCTGACAGGGCTCTTCGACGTTGCGAACATCTGCGTCAATCTCCTGGCCTCCGCACACAACGATCTGGTCCTCGCAGGCATGGGGATCGTCATGAAGATCGAGCGCCTTCCCAACGCGATCAATGTCGGCATCTGCCAGGGAATGCTGCCCATCGTGGCGTTCAACTATTCCTCCGGCAATCATGACCGGATGAAAAAGGCGATCCGCACGGCGCGTTTCAGCGGGCTTCTGATCTCGTTCCTCTG
>JAFRLQ010000014.1 GCA_017431145.1 Clostridia bacterium
CATCTTTACCAGCTTCTAAAAGCGCCTGCATACAGACGCCCTGTTCCCAGTTATGACGCTGTGTGGCCATCATTGTCATGATCGCACGTTCTTCCCGTGTCATCGCTCCCGCCTCCGGCATTTTTTTCTAATTGTATCATCTGAGTAGCCTGGGAAGAAGTATGATATACTTGTTTTTGCGGGAACAATGAGGAAAGGATGGAACGTTTATGTTCACGCTGACTGTTATGGGACTGGGACCTGGGGACCCCTCTTTACTTACCCTGCGCGCGGCTCAAATGCTGAAAAGCGGAGCGAAGGTTTTTCTTCGCACGGAACGTCACGGGATACGACAATGGCTCGAAAAAGAGGGAATACCATATGAGAGCATGGATGAACTGTATGAGGCATGTAGAGATTTTGATGAACTGGACGAGAAAATCGTGCAGAGGATACAGGATGCATTAGGGTCGAGTGACGTGATCTATGCAGTGCCCAACAGTGGTGATGCGAGCGATTCGTCGATACTTGCGTTAGCAGCCACAGGGATTCCATATACATTCATACCCGGGATTGCGCAGGATACGGTTCTTCTCGGGCAAGCTTCCGCTACAGGAATCAACGTAAGGCAGGACAGGCTGCAAAGGTGTACAGCAACGGCGATGGAGTCCTTTGAACCGAATGTCTGGGAGCTTCTGCTCATTACGGAGTTGGAGAATCCTATCCTCACAGGAGAAGTCAAGATCTCACTGCTTGAGTATTATCGTGATGATCATCCGACTTTCCTGTTGACGAAAGACGGTATGCAGGAAATCGTTCTGTCACAGCTGGATATGCAGAAGGGACTCGATCACACAGCGTGCGTGTTGATCCCTCCGGTATCGGATCTCAGAGAACTTTCGCGTTATGGATTCAGGGACGTGAAGGAGGTCGTTAATGTGCTGCGTGCGCCGGGAGGATGCCCTTGGGATGCAGCACAGGATCATCATAGCATCGAGGAATACCTTCTGGAGGAAGCTTACGAGGCACGTGATGCGATCCGCCGTGAAGATATTGCGGCGTCGGTAGAGGAACTGGGAGATCTGCTTTTCCAGGTCGTTTTTCACGCGCAGATCGCGCAGCAGTACGAGGAATACGATTTGAGAGACATCACAACGGAAGTCTGTGACAAGATGATCCGCAGGCATCCGCATGTATTCCGTGATCCAGGCAAGGAGAATGACTGGGAGAAAGTAAAAAATGAAGAAAAGGGGTTCCGCAGTGTTTCGGATACACTGGGAGACGTACCGCGGACAATGCCTGCGTTCGTGCGGATGCAGAAACTGCAGAAGAGAACGAAACTGATGGACAACATACAGGAGACGGAAAAAGCGCTGATACAGGCAGCACAGCGTTTGCTACAGACAGGAAAAAAGGAGGACGCGATCGTATTTCTATATTGGCTCTGCAATGAGGCAAGACTAAAGAAGTGCAATCTTGAAATGGAGATGCTGGATTTGTGCGAAAGATTCTGTGAGATCTATGAAAAAGAAGAAGCGTCGATCACAGATGCACAAGTGCTGACTGAAAAGTTGTTTTCTGACCTTTAATGCTGCGCATAAAAACATTGCGGACAATCCTGGACCGGAAGGGTTCAGGGTTGTCCGATTTTTTTCTCAGAAAATGTAAAAAACTATTGATATTTTACACGGAAATGATAGACTTTCCTTGGCGTGCAAGTTTAGTTTTATTAAACTTTGTGTTTACCAACAATAAAGAACGGTCCGGCTGCATCGAATGACAGAAACAGGGAGGAAACACGGTGGATATCGGACAGAAAATCCGGGAGCTGCGGATCCAGAAACAGCTGACGCAGGAGGAACTGGCGGACAGAAGCGAACTGACGAAAGGCTTCATTTCCCAGCTGGAGAATGACAAGACCTCACCTTCGATTGCCACCCTGGAAGACATCCTGCAGTGCCTGGGCACGACGTTCCAGGAGTTCTTCGCGGAAGACGAAGAAGAAGAACAGATCGTGTTCGGTGAGCAGGACTACTTTGAAAAGGTAGACGAGGAACTGGGCAACAGGATCGAATGGATCATCCCGAACGCCCAGAAGAACCTTATGGAACCGATCAGGCTTACACTGCAGCCGGGAGGGTCGACCTATCCGGACATTCCGCACGAGGGCGAGGAATTCGGTTATGTCCTCAGCGGAAGCATCGAAATCGTGGCCGGGAACCGTGTCATCCGGGCCAAAAAAGGGGAATCCTTCTATCTGCAGCCGGCACAGACGCATTACATCCGCGCAAACAAGCGGACGGGGGCAACGATCATCTGGGTCTCCAGCCCGCCGTCATTCTGATTAAAAGAGAACAAAAAAGGAGCGCAAACATGAAAAAGGAACTGATCCAACTTCAGCACATTTCAAAGTCCTATGACGGGCATATGATCCTTGACGATCTGAACCTTACGATCCATGAGAATGAGTTCGTGACACTGCTTGGTCCTTCCGGATGCGGCAAAACGACGACGCTCAGGATCATCGGCGGATTTGAACGCCCGGATTCCGGCCGCGTGATCTTCGACGGGGAAGACATCACGGAGCTTGCGCCGAACAGGAGGCAGGTGAACACCGTATTCCAGAAATACGCGCTCTTTACTCATATGGATATCGCGGAAAACATCGCCTTCGGTCTGAAGATCAAGAACAAGTCCCAGGCATACATCAAAGACAAGATCAAATACGCACTGAAACTGGTCAACCTGGAAGGCTATGAGCACCGCATGCCCGACACGCTTTCCGGCGGTCAGCAGCAGCGTATCGCCATCGCACGCGCGATCGTCAACGAGCCCAAGGTCCTGCTTCTGGACGAGCCGCTCGGCGCGCTGGATCTGAAGCTGCGTCAGGAGATGCAGTACGAACTGATCCGCATGAAGAACGAGCTGGGCATCACCTTCATTTATGTCACGCATGACCAGGAGGAAGCGCTGACCATGTCCGACCACATCGTGGTCATGAACAAGGGCTATATCCAGCAGGAGGGCACGCCGGAGGACATCTACAACGAGCCGGAGAATGCGTTCGTTGCAGACTTCATCGGAGATTCCAATATCATTACCGCTACGATGGTGCGCGATGAGCTGGTCAATATCCTCGGAACGAACTTTGCATGCGTGGACAAGGGTTTCGGTGAGAACAAGCCTGTGGACGTCGTGATCCGTCCGGAGGATGTGAAACTTGTAGAACGCGGGAAAGGAACGCTTCCCGGCGTCGTTTCCCATATCATTTTCAAGGGTGTCCACTATGAGATGGAAGTTCAGGCCGGCGGGTTTGAATGGCTCGTTCACTCCACAAGAATGAATGAGGTCGGAAGCGAAGTGGATATCCGTGTCGATCCGTTCAACATCCAGGTCATGAACCGTCCCGCTTCCGAGGATGAGGAAGCGATCGGCGTGGCGGAATAAGGGGGAAACGCACATGTTCAACAACCGCAAGACATCGACTGTGATGTCGTCGCCGTATCTTGCCTGGGCGTTCATCTTTATCGTTGTTCCCCTTGGCATGATCGTGTACTACGGCCTCACGGATGATTCCGGCGCGTTCACGTTCGCGAACATCGCGTCCATCGCGCAGCCGGAGCACCTGAAAGCGCTGCTTCTGGCGCTGGAACTGTCTCTGATCAGCACGGTGATCTGTTTCCTTCTGGCATATCCTCTGGGAATGATGCTGGCAAAGAACAAGATGGGGAATCAGGGGATCATTACGACACTGTTCATTCTCCCGATGTGGATGAACTTCCTTCTGAGAACGCTTGCGTGGATGACGCTTCTGGAAAACAAGGGCATCATTAACGGCGTTCTTTCAGCGATGCATCTGCCGCTTATCCATATCATCAACACGCCCGCCGCGATCGTGATCGGCATGGTTTACAACTTCCTGCCTTTCATGATCCTGCCGATCTACAACGCTCTGGCGAAGATCGACGACAACGTGATCGACGCTGCGCGCGATCTTGGCGCGAACAAGTTCCAGACATTCATGCGCGTCACGCTTCCGCTGTCCGTACCGGGCATTCTCAGCGGCGTGACGATGGTCTTCATCCCGGCGCTAACGACATTCGCCATTTCAACGATGATGGGCGGATCCAAGATCCTTCTGATCGGAAATATCATCGAGCAGGAATTCACGCTCTCCTATGACTGGCATTTGGGAAGCGGCCTGTCACTGGTCCTGATGGTCTTCATCATCATCAATATGATCATATCCGCGATCTCCGAAAGAAAGGAGAGTGACTGATCATGCAGAAGAAAAAGAGCAACAACGTTTTTGAAAAGATCTACATGGGGATCATCTTCGTCTTCATGTATGCGCCGATCCTGACGCTGATCGTTCTTTCCTTCAACTCCAGCAAATCCCGTGCCAAATGGGGCGGCTTTACGTTCAACTGGTACATCCGTCTGTTCAGTGACTCGGAGGTGCTGAACGCGCTTGCAAACACGCTGATCATCGCGCTGATCGCGACGATCGTGGCGACCATCATCGGAACGGTCACAACGGTTGCGCTGGTCGGTCTGAACCGCAAGACGCGCGCCGTGATCATGGGCGTCACCAATATCCCGATGATCAACGCGGATATCGTGACGGGTATCTCCCTGATGCTGCTGTTCCGTGTGCTGCATTTCAATACCGGGTTCTTTACGGTGCTGATCGCGCATATCACCTTCAATATTCCGTATGTCATGCTGAGCGTGATGCCGCGAATGAAGACGATCAGTCCGAGCGTCTATGAAGCGGCGCTGGATCTTGGAGCGCGGCCGATGTACGCATTCCGCAAAACGGTCCTTCCGGATCTGGCTCCCGCGGTCGTTTCCGGTGCGCTGATGGCATTTACGATGTCCATCGACGATTTCATCATCACGTATTTCACCAAGGGATCGGGATTCGATACCCTGTCCACAAAGATCTACAACGAGGTGAAGCGCGGCATCCAGCCTGAAATTTACGCGCTGTCCGCGATCATCTTCATCGTGGTGCTGGGACTTCTGTTTGCATCCAACCGCATGAAGAACGTCAAGATCAAGCCTCGTGAGATGGACGAGCGCAAAGCCAAGGGCAGAAAGGTCAGACTGATCGCCGCAACGGCTGTCGCGATGGCTGCGATCGTTTTCCTGGGCATGCTGTTCGGCGGCGTGTTCAGCAAGAAGTCCAACCAGGTCTATGTTTACAATGCAGGCGAATATATCGATCCCGAAGTCATTGAGATGTTCGAGGAGGAATACGGGATCGAGGTCATCTACGATGAGTTTGAATCCAACGAGATCATGTATGCGAAAGTCGCCGCGGACAACGCAGCCTACGACGTGCTGTGTCCCTCCGACTACATGATCGCGAAACTGATCCAGAACGACATGCTCTACGAGATCGATCTGGATGAGTTCCCCAACGCGCAGGAATATACGGGTCCGCAGTACTTTGAGTCTGCGCAGGCATTCGATCCCGGCAACAAGTATGCTGTCCCGTATTTCTGGGGCACCGTCGGGATCCTGTACAACAAGACGATGGTCGATGAACCCGTTACTTCCTGGGATGTGCTCTGGGATGAGAAATACAGCGGTGAGATCCTGATGCAGGATTCGATCCGTGACGCGTTCATGGTCGCGCTTGCGCGCAACGGTTTCTCCATCAACTCGACGGATCCCAAAGAGATCGAGATCGCCACGCAGGATTTGATCGATCAAAGCCCGCTGGTACAGGCGTATGTCGTGGATCAGGTGCGTGACAAGATGATCGGAAACGAGGCGATCCTCGGCGTCATCTATTCGGGAGAGGCGATCTTCACCAAGCGCGAGAATCCGAATCTGGAATATGTGATCCCGGACGAAGGATCCAACGTCTGGATCGATGCGTGGGTCATTACAAAGGATGCGCGCAACAAAGAGAACGCCAAACTCTGGATCGACTTTATGTGCCGGCCGGATATCGCGCTCATGAACTTTGAGTACATTACCTATTCCACGCCGAACATCGCGGCTCAGGAAATGATCGAGGATGAGGATATCCGCACGAGCGAGGTCGCGTTCCCGCCCGCCGAAACACTGAAGCGCTGCGATACGTACGTGTATCTCGGCGAAGAAGGCGACAGACTCTACAGCGACGCCTGGAAGAAAGTCAAATCCGCAAACTGAGAAAAGAGACCAAAAGAGAGCCTGCAAGGCTCTCTTTTCCTGTTTCCTGGGCAGAAAAAGTTTGCAACAGCAGGCTTTTTGTAGTAGAATCATCAAGTGCGACAATTTCATGGGAAATTGCGCAGGTGAACAAAAGAAAGACGAAGAAGGAGTTTTATTCGATGAAAAAGAATGAACTGATTGAAGCAATGGTCAAGAAGACCGGTGCAACCAAAGCAGCTACTGAGAAGACCTTGAACGCATTTGTTGAGACTGTGATCGAAGCACTCAAAGAGGGCGACCGTGTTCAGCTGAGCGGATTCGGCACTTTTGAGGTTCGTGAGCGCGCAGAGCGCAAAGGCCGCAACCCCTTCACAGGCGAAGAGATGAACATCGCAGCAACGAAGAGCCCCGCTTTCAAGGCAGGCAAACGCTTCAAGGATGCTCTGTAATCTGAAGTAAAGAAAAATAGCGGTACAGCTGACAGGTTGTACCGCTTTTTTCAAAAGAAAGGATCAGTATGAGACTGGACAAATTTCTGAAGGTATCCCGCATCATCAAACGCAGAACCGTCGCGCAGCAGGCATGTGATGCGGACAAGGTCCTTCTGAACGGAAAAGAAGCCAAACCCTCCGCCAAAGTGAAGGTCGGAGATATCATTGAGGTCACATTCGGACAAAGAACGACGCGCTATGAAGTGCTTGAGCTCAGAGAAAGTGCGACAATCGAGCAGGCAGCGTCGATGATACGTCCTCTTGGAGAAAAAAGATGAGAATCGGAATCGGATACGACGTCCACGTGCTTACGGAGAACAGGAGACTCGTCCTGGGCGGTGTGGAGATACCATATGAAAAGGGACTGCTGGGCAACTCCGATGCAGACGTACTGGTGCATGCGATCATGGATGCGATGCTCGGTGCGGCGGCACTGGGGGACCTGGGTCACCATTTCCCGGATGATGATGAAACCTACAAGGATGCGGACAGCATAGAGCTGTTGTATATCGTCTGCAGCCTTCTGCAGATGAATGGTTATCATGTGCATAATATCGACAGCGTTGTGATCGCGCAGAGACCGAAACTTGCGCCTTATGTGCAGCAGATGCGTCAGATCATCGCGGATGCCGTCCAGCTTGATCTGGACCGGGTCAGTGTAAAAGCGACGACAGAGGAGCATTTGGGCTTTACAGGCAGAGGAGAAGGGATTGCTGCGCAGGCGGTCGTTTTGCTGGAAGAGGATGACAAATAATGGCCGGAAAATCCAAAACGATGTATCTGTGTGACGAGTGCGGTTATGAGAATACCAACTGGTTCGGAAAGTGCCCCAACTGCGGCAAATGGAACACCATGCGGGAATTTCGCGTTTCTCAGGAACCGGCGAAGAAAAACGGTTCAGAGGCAAGGCGGGAGCAGAGATCCGTGAAGTTCGCGCAGATCGAACGCGTCCATGAGGCGCGGCAGTCCAGCGGGATCCGGGAACTGGACCGGGTGCTGGGCGGGGGGATCGTGCGTGGGAGTATGATCCTGATCGGCGGTGATCCCGGGATCGGAAAGTCCACGCTGCTTTTGCAGACATCGGGTTATCTGTGTGAAAACGGAAGAAAAGTGCTGTATGTTTCGGGAGAGGAATCCCTGAGTCAGATTGCGATCCGTGCACAGAGGATCGGAGTGGATGAGACGCAGCTGGATCTTTTGGCCGAGACTTCTGTGGAGACGATCCTGGATGTGATCGGGCAGGAGCAGCCCGAGGTCGTGGTGATCGACTCGATCCAAACGATGCTGTGCGAAGAAGCAGGCGGTGTTGCGGGAAGTATCTCCCAGGTCAGAGAGAGCACGGCAAAACTGCTCAGATACGCCAAAAATCACAACGTGGCGATTTTTCTGGTCGGACACGTGACCAAGGAAGGGGCGATCGCAGGACCCCGCATACTGGAGCATATGGTCGATACCGTGCTGTATTTCGAAGGGGATTCCCGTTATGATCACAGGATCCTGCGTGCAGTGAAGAACCGTTTCGGCTCGACGAATGAGATCGGGATCTTCGAAATGACAGACAGAGGAATGATTCCGGTGGAGGATCCTTCGGGGATCCTGCTGTTCAAACGGGAGGAACCCGTCAACGGTTGCGCTGTCGTATGTACGCTGGAAGGTACAAGGCCGATCAACGTGGAGGTCCAGGCATTGACATCCTCTACGGTATACGGGAACCCGAGGCGTATGTCGGCGGGATTTGACCATAACCGTATGGCATTGCTTCTTGCGGTCATGGAAAAGATCGGCGGAATGCCTCTTGGAGGACAGGATGCCTACGTCAACGTTGCAGGTGGACTGCGGCTGGATGATCCGGGTGCGGATCTTGCAGTATGCGCGGCAGTGGCTTCCGCGTTTCTGGGAAGACCGATCCCGGACAAGACGGCGTTTATTGGAGAAGTTGGTCTAACCGGAGAAGTGCGCGGCGCACAGCTTTTACAGCAGAGGATTGCAGAGTGTGCGTCCCTTGGGTTTGAAACGATCTACGTTTCGGACGTTGGAACGCTGCAGCAGCCCGAGAAACTGAAGATCGTGCGTGTGCACGATATCACAAGTCTGCTGCGGGGGCTTTTCGGCAAAAGAAAGCCAGAAGCGGAACAGAACGGAGAAACGCTGCCGTTCTGAATAAACATGACAGGAACAGCCTTTTGACGAAGGCTGTTTTCTGCTTGAGAGAAAGAGGAACACAGAATGGGAAGTGTCGTGATCACAGGCGTCTCCGGCGGGATGGGTTCTGCTACTGCAGAGCTGTTCGTGAAAAAAGGGTATGACGTCTGGGGACTGGATGTGAAAGAGCCGGAGCATGCCGGGAAAATGAGATTCATCCGATGTGATCTTACGAGCCTTGATTCCGTGACGAAAGCCTGCAGTGTCATTCTGAAAGAAACAGGTACTGTTGAGGCTGTGATCCATATGGCAGGGATCTATGACCTGGATTCGCTGATCGAAATGGATGAGGAGGCTTTCCGGAGGATCTTTGAGATCAATCTGTTTGGCGTTTACCGGCTCAACAGGACGATTCTGCCGATACTGAGAGAAGGCGGGAGGATCGTCATTACAACGAGCGAACTGGCTCCGCTTGATCCGCTTCCGTTTACAGGGATCTACGGTATTACGAAAACAGCGTTGGAAAAATACGCTGAATCGCTGAGAATGGAACTGCAGCTGATCGGACGCAACGTGGTCGTGATCCGCCCGGGAGCGGTGGATACAGGACTTCTGGATGTCTCGACCGAAAGACTGGACGCTTTCTGTGAAAAGACAGCGCTGTACAGCTGCAATGCCGAACGTTTCAGAAAGATCGTGAATCGGGTGGAATCGAGGAATATCGCGCCGCAGGTCATTGCGCAGATCGCATACCGTGCGGTAACGTGCAAAAAGCCGCGGTTTACGTATAATGTGAACAGGAATCCGTTTCTGCGGCTGCTGAATCTGCTTCCTCTCAGACTGCAGTGCCGGATCATTAAGGGGATCCTGAAAGAGAAAAACTGAGTGTACGATAAGGAACAAAGATCCGTGCGTCCGGATGCTAAAGATGGGACCGCACGGATCTTTGTTTTACCGTTTCATATGGATTTTGATTTTTACCGGATTTCTCGAATCTCGTCGACTACTTCCGCGTCCGTATTCTGCGATACGAAGAGTGAGATCTCGTCCATGAGGCTGTTGGCAAGCGCGTTGTGCGGCACGATTGCCGCCGTACTGATCACAATGATTTGATGTGAATCCTGTTCATCTGTTTCGGCGGCAGAAATGTGGAAATGGTTCTGCAGTCTGGAAACCAGACTTTTTACGATCATTCTTTTTTCTTTCAGACTGTGCACCCATGGCGCGTACAGACGAAAAGTCATTGCTGCAATGAACATATTTCACCCTTTGTTATCGGAATTCGACAGAAGTTCCATTTCGATGATTTTCCAGTCCTGACCCAGCACATGATAATACGATTCCTGCTCCGTATCTGCTTCACGAAAACCTGCCGATCGGTAACAGCGGTAGGCGGGTTTGTTGTTTTCGAAAACCCCAAGCGTGATTCTTTCCGCCTTTAGGAATTCAAAAGCGTACCGTTCAGCAAGCAGCAGCATCTGTTTTCCAAGTCCTGTGCCGCGCTTTTTGTCGTCTACAATGATGAATCCGAAGCGCAGGACCGTTTTTTTCTCATCCGTAAAGCGCATGATCAGATGTCCGGCCACACCGGTCTCATCGAATACTGTCATCGGATAGAACCAGTCGGCATCACTGAAAGCGTTATAATGGCGGTTCATGTCATCCGCGGTAATGGGGTAGGAATCATACCTGTCAGCACACCATTTTCTGAAAGACACTTCATCGCCGATCCAGGAAATGATCGTTTCGGCGTCACAGGATTTATACGGCCGCAGTCTCAGCATCGTTGTCCCTCCAGTCGCTTCTGTTGATGTCACAGCGTAATTGTAGTCTGCGGTATAACAGACGGTCAAGAAAGAGTAACGGACTGGAGCATTAAAAAAGAGGCAGGATCGGAAGATCCTGTCTCTCTGGTACGATATATGATTATTCGACCGGCTTTGCGAAGATCATTTTTCCTGCGGCGGTCTGCAGCATGCTGGTGACTTCCACGCGGATCATCTGTCCGATCCTGTCGCTTGCGTTTTCCACGACGACCATGGTCCCGTCCGCGAGATACCCGACGCCCTGACGCTGCTCGGTGCCCTCCTTGATCAGTTGCAGATCAAACTGTTCACCTGCGATCAGTGCGGGTTTCACAGCGTTGGAAAGATCGTTGAGATTCAGAATCGGTACATTCTGAAGGCGTGCAACCTGGTTGAGATTAAAATCATTCGTCACAACTGTTCCGCCCAGTTTTTTTGCCAGAAGGATCAGCTTATCATCCACGGCGTCTGTTTCAGAGAAATCTTCGTCGGACACTGTGAGATGATGGGCGTCTTTGAACTGATTGATCAGTTCAAGACCGCGTCTGCCTTTGGCACGTTTCAGCGTATCAGGGCAGTCTGCAATAGTTTGCAGTTCACGAAGAACAAATCCTGGAACCATGATCTCACCTTCCAGAAAGCCGGTATTGACGATGTCGAATACACGTCCGTCGATGATAACGCTGGTGTCAAGGATCTTGACGGGAAGCGGTGGAAGAGAGTCTTTCGCTTCCTTGTCCGCGCGGGGAGCCATCCGAAAAAAACGGGCGAGCTCATCCTGTTTGCTGACAGCGATGCTGATCCCGATATAGCCCAGAACGATGTAGAGCACAGCGTTGAGCCCTCCCCGCAGCGCGGAGACGGAGATGAAGTCGAAGAGACGGCTGAGAAGAAACGCGATCGAAAGCGCGATCAAAAGACCCGCCACCGCAAAAATCAGCGTGCGGACGGATAGTTTTCTCAGCCTGGATACGATCGAATCGCTGTTCGTGCGGAACGTTTGGATGATGCTTTCATACTTGAGGAAAAATAATATAAAAAGAATGATTGCTGGTACGGTAATGAAAGCAATACGGATAAATGGAGAAGTGGTAAACGTCGTCACGATCAGCCGGATCAGTTGATAGATCAGCGTGCCGATTCCGGCACCGATCAGGCCTCCCAGCAGAGCCAGGAAAAAACGGCCGGCTTTTTTCAATTGTCAGAACCTCCTTTTTTGTTTTCTGTCTTTATTGTATCATGACAGGATACGTCTAATTATAAAGAAATACTGAAGAAACCCGGAAAAAAGCAGCGAAACGGAATGCTTCACTGCTGTATGATTCAGATGATCATGCCATTGCCGCAAACGTCATTACGAATGCAAACAGTTCCCAGATCAGGAGACCGCCGTTGAAAAGGAGCAGGAAAAAGGCAGTGATGCCTGCGCCGATGCGGATCTTGTTTTTCATACTCCGTATAAAGCCGATCAGACCGAAGATGAAATTGAACAGATAAAGGAATCCTGCAAGCCAGTAACAGATCATCGCGACCATCGCAAGACCTGTGAACGTTGCGGCGTCCATATCCGAGATATAGGAACTGTTGTAGCTGTTCTGCATGATTGCAGCTGCTCTCGGGAATGTCAGAAGACAGATGAGCAGAAGCGCCAGGATAAGCACGCCGAAGACGATGCCTGCGACAGCAGGTCCGTTCGTTTTTCGTTCAGGCTCTGTGTCCCGCACGGGTTCCGAGGCGTTCTGCTGTACGATGACCGGAGGATAATACTGCGGCGCGTACGGCTGCTGATAGACAGGCTGCTGGGCGGGCTGCTGATACGCCGGCTGCTGATAGACAGGCTGCTGGTATACCGGAGGCTGCCCGGGCATATCCCGCTGGACGGGTGGCTGGTAAACATTCTGCTGCGGGGGCAGATTCACTTCCTGCTGCATGACGGGCATTCCGCATGAACTGCAGAATTTGGTCCCGTCTGGGAGATTGGCTCCGCAATTGTTGCAATACATGACGTCACCTCAAATCGATCGGTTCTTTGCTGATTCTATTTTACATTTTCCTGATGAATGATTCCAGTGATATCTTGTTTTTCCGCATGACGGGATGTGCGTTGTCACGGTTTTCGGCAAAAAAGAAGAGACACGGTCTTTTGAAACCGTATCTCTCGGAATGCATGTTCGGGATCAGCCGTGCAGGCCGCGTGCCTGGCGGTCCATATCCTCCACGACGATGTCAAAGATCTCACCCAGCGTCGAGCAGTACTCCAGCACTTCCCAGGGTCTGTTCGTATGGAAATGGATCTTGATCAGTTCATCATCGCCGACAGCCAGAAGGCAGTCGCCCTCAAAATGTTCGTTGAAATAATCGCGGATCACGTCTTCATCCAGATCCTGACCCTCGATCAGAAGCTGTGTATCATATCTGAATTCAAGCATAATTACCCTCCAAAAAACATCATAACGGACGGATTATAGCATAGTCCGTGCCGGATATGCAATCAGTCTTTAAACAAGGGGGTAAAGGTCTGCTCGTCTCCGTTCACGACACCCATATCCGTGAGGATGTAGCCGGGGCGTACGGGAAGCGCCATGACTGCGATGCGCAGGAGCATGTCGTCTCCGTCCTGGCAGATATCCGAAAGACTGCGGTTGAATGCCGCGATGTCGGAAGCCAGCTGAGCGCAGGGCAGCGGGGACATGAGACCGGCGACCGGAAGGGGAAGCGTCGCGACGACTTTTCCGCCTTTTGCGACACACATGCCGCCGCCGACTCTCTCCAGTTCACGTGCTGCAGCGTACGCGCTTTCCTTATCGGAGTAGCATACGGTGAGGTTGTGGCTGTCATGGGAGATCGTGGAGGCGATGGCGCCGTCTACCAGGAAGTGTGAGGCGGCGACAATGGTCTTCGTGCCGTGACCGTGACGGTCGACGACTGTTACATAACGCAGGTCGGGACGGCCGGAGAGGTCCACGAAACCGTTCTTCACAGGCAGTTTCTCGTAGACGGCCGGCTGACCGGGGCGCATTGCGGAACGCGCAGTGTCAAAGATCAGGGCGTTCACCTCGCCGCTCTCAACGGGAGCCTTCAGGAGGAAGTCATCCTCGGACTGGATCTGCGGGATGTTTACCGTGTTGATGTGCGGGTATTCCGCGACAGACTCCGTATCCTCGACGAGTTTTCCGTCACGCGCCTTCAGAACGCCTGCGCAGTAGACTTCATGGGGATATCCCACGGGATCGAGGTCGTCAAGGACCTGGATGTCCGCGATGTATCCGGGCACGATAGCGCCGATATCCTGGAAGTTGTATTCGCGCGCCGCGTTGAATGTGGCGCAGCGGATCGCATCGATGGGAGCAAGTCCATGTTCGATGCAGACATGCACGACATGGTTGAGATGACCGGTATGCAGAAGATCGTATGCGTGCACGTCGTCGGTGCAGATCGATACATAATCCTTGCAGGGAAGATCGCGGATGCCTTCCACGATCGCCTTCGCGGTATCGCTCAGGGAAGAGGATTTGACGTTGATATGCATGCCGAGACGCAGTTTTTCGATGACCTCTTCGCCGGAACGGGCTTCATGGCAGCTCACGGGACCTGCGCAAAGGTATGCGTCCAGTTTGTCCTTGGTGACGCTTGGAGAGTGTCCCTGCAGGAACATATTGCGCTTCAGGCCTTCCTCGATGATCCCGCTCATGCGGGGATCGTTCATGTACACGCCGACATAGTCCATGATCTCGGCGATACCGATCACACCGTCACGCTCCAGCATATCGGCGACTTCGGGCGCAAAGAAATCCGCACCGGCATGTTCCACTGCGGGAACCGCGGGAACACAGGAAGGCGCAAGGACATACTGCCGCATCGGGGAACGGGTGGAACTGTCCAGCATATAGGTGACACCGTCGATACCCATGACGTTGCCGATCTCATGAGGGTCTGTACTGGCTGTGGTGGTGCCCCACAGAACGGCAAGTTTCCCGAAATTCTCGGGGACCATCATCGTGGATTCCACGTGCATGTGCGTGTCGATGAAACCGGGGACCAGATATCTTCCGCCGCAGTCTACGGTCTTTTTGCTGGGAAGCGCCGCGGGGCGTCCGTCATCACGGACGCGGACGATGATGCCGTCGATGATATCGACTGCAGCGTCGTAGATCTCACCGGTGATGACGTTGACGAGTTTTGCGTTTTCAAGGGATAAATCACAGGGGATGCGGCCGATAGCCGCATCCACCATGCGAATCCTGTTTTTATTCGGATTTACAAACATTCTCTAAATTCCTTTCAGATATTCGAGAGAGTCAAGTCTTGGTTTACTGATTCTTACAGGAAGAACTGCACGCAGCTCAGGATCGTAAGAATGACGCAGGGCAGGGAGGGCAGAGTCTCTTTGCTGCGCTCGCTGGTGAAGACGTACTTCACAAGACGGATCAGGCAGAAGGAGACAAGGCCGATCGCGATGGCGTTTGCCAGGCCTGCGAACAGGGAGACGATCAGCATGATCGCAACGGGATACCACTCGGAATCCGAGAAGTCGCAGTTACCCAGGGTCTGCATCATGGAGATACCGATGCATACAAGTGCGGGAGCAGTTGCTGCAGTGGGGATCATGAGGAAGATGGGGGCAAACAGCATGGACAGAAGGAAGAGTGCGCCGGTCGTAAGAGCGGTGAGACCGGAGCGGCCGCCTGCCTCAACACCGGATGCGGACTCAACATAAGTGGTAACGGTGGTCAGACCGAACAGAGCACCAAGAACGGTTCCGCAGGCGTCGACCAGGAAGATCTTGCCGATAACAGGCAGGTTTCCTTCTTCATCGAGCATGTTGGCTTTTCCTGCAACACCGAGTGCGGTACCCAGCGTGGAGAAGAAGTCACCCATGAAGAAGATCAGGATGAAGGAGAAGTACTTGGGATTGAGCGCCTCGAAGATCTTCAGTTTGAATGCGACTTTGCCCAGAGACTGGAATGCGCTCTTGGTGAAGATCGTCGCCGGAGGCGTTACGATGCCCATGCACAGACCGATGATCGTGATGATCGCGATGGAGATCAGAAGGGATCCGCGGATCTGATAGGTTTTGCCTTTGATCGTGATGCGGAAGAAATACAGGAACAGGGTGATCGCAAGACCGATCGCAGCGAGCATGACGTTAGGATCGGAGAAATCGCCCAGACCGCCGAAGTTCGGCGCAACGAGAGCTGCGTTCACGAGAGAAAGGCGGATCAGGAAGATACCGACGCAGGAGCCGATACCGACTTTCAGGACTTTGGGGATGAACTCGACGACTTTTTCACGTACTTTGAAGATGCTCAGCAGTACGAAGATCACGCCGGAGATGAAGAACATGCCCATGCCGACTTCCCAGGAAGCAAGGCCTCCGGCAACGACGGTATAGGCAAGGACTGCGTTGGAGCCCATGCCGGGAGCAAGTGCGAAGGGCATGTCGGAGAACAGACCCATTGCGATGGTGACGATACCGCTGATCAGAGCACACGCGAGCATAACACCCGCGCCGTCCATGCCAGCGTCGATCATCATTCCGGTATGAACAACGAGCACATAGGCCATGGTCGCGAAGGTCGTAAAGCCTGCCAGAATCTCAGTCAGGACATTGCTTCCACGCTCTTTGAACTGAAAGAAAGCTTTGGACTTCTGCATGTTGTAGAACACTCCTATAATTTGATAATGGCTGTCAAAAACATAAACGTTTTGACACAAAGAGAATAAGTTATTCGGAAAATAAAGTCAATGCTTTTCTTAAAATGTAATATTCTGTTCGAAGTTTTCGGAAAATTAGCAAAAAACCGAACATTAGGTAAAGAAATTACGGATAAAAAACGGAATCCGCCTGGGATGTGTGCCAAATGGAACACCGGAAAAACACTGCCGGGAAAGGAAAAACCGTCTCTGCTTCGAAGGAAGCGGAGACGGTTGGATGTCAAAATGTATTACGCGATATGACCTGTCGCGGTTCCGACATAGTCGTCCAGAAACCATTCGGCGATCTTGTTGGCGTACAGCGTCATGCCGTCGTTCTTGAAAGCGAAGGTGATTTTCAGAACGCCGAAGTAGTCGTCGATGATATAGCAGTACATCGTGAGGCCGCCGGCAGGATCCCAGCCCGCACTTGCCGCGTAGCGGTAACCGGTGCCTTTGGGTTCCATGATGCGTTTTCCGGAGTAATGCGTCTCGGGGAAGGTGCCGATCGCCTGCTTGCCGAAGCCGAAGGTGATCTCCTTTTCGCCGCGCGCGTTTTCATAGAAAACGGTGCCTTCCTTCTTTTCGGGATCAAAACGGAAGGAGACTTTTTTCCATCCGAGGGGATTGGCATCCATCTTGTAGACTTTGCCCTCGATCTTTTCGCGTACGGGATGATCCGCCTCGCCGGGCGTTGTCTGCAGGGACAGTTCCTTCAGCGCGGCGTTCAGTGCCTGAACGTCTTCCTCCACAGGTTCAAGCGGCGTGTCGCTGATCTCGGGCAGGACGAGGTCGTAGAACAGATGGTAGGCGGCGTACTGGCGTGCTTCCAGTTCCTGCGTGTCGCCGTTTGTCACAAGGAGCAGGTCGCGGTCCGGAAGACAGACGGCCAGCTGGCTTCCCATGCCAACGCAGCCGAAGCCGTTCTCAGGGAAACGCCAGAACTGATAGCCGTAGCCCTGCTGGATGGAGACGTTGTTGACCATGTTGCAGATCTGGTACCCCGTCGCTTCCTTCATATAGTCGCGCGGGAGAAGCTGTTTGCCTTCATACTCGCCGTAATGCATGCAGACATTGGCGAATTTTGCGAGGTCACGCGTTGAGCACATGATCCCGCTGCCTGCCCAGGAAAGACCGCAGGGGGTCTGGACGCACCAGGCATCCTCGGAGAATCCGATGGGATCCAGAAGACGCGGACGCAGATAATCCAGAAGAGAGAGCCCCGTGGTGCGCTCCACGATCGCGGTGCAAAGGACTGTCGCCATGGTGTCGTAGCAATGTACCGTTCCGCTTTCGTGCTGCGGGATGGTGTTGAAGAACGTGGAGATCCAGTCCAGATCCTTCGCGCCGTCATACGGCTGATCGTCAAACAGGGAACTCATTCTCAGCATATCGCGGATCGTTGCATTGGCAGTGTAGGGATGCGGATGCGCTGTCGCTTTGTCCGGGAAATAGTCGATGACTTTGTCGTCCAGGCTGATCTTGCCTTCGGAAGCGAGCAGCCCGATCGCGACGGAGACGAATGATTTGCTGACCGAATACATGCGATGCAGTTCATCTGAACGCATCGGCGCCCAGTTGGCCTCGAAAGCGATCTTTCCGTTCCGGATGATCAGGACGGAATGCATGCAGGCGCGCTGGCGTTTCAGTGCTTTGAGATAACGAAGAAGCACGCGGGACGGGATCCCTGCTTCCTCCGGCGTCGTATAGGGGAACGGTTTCTTTTCCATAAAATCTGCCTCCGTCAGGTATTGTATTTTGTTTGTTCTGACCGGTGTTACTTGCGGTAACCGGTCTCAAAATCGACTTCGTTTTCGATAGGTTCGCCGTTCACGACGTGCATGATGTTGCGTGCCGCGATCGCGACGATGCGGTCCAGCGTCTCCGGCAGATGGAATCCGCCTGAGATGTGCGGGGTAAGGAAGAGATTGGGCAGCGTCCAGAAGATGTGATCCGCAGGAAGCGGTTCGGGATCTGTGACGTCCAGCCCGGCAGCGAACAGCCGGCCGTTCTGCAGCGCGTCTGCCAGTGCATCCTGATCCACCGCGTTTCCGCGGCCGCCGTTCAGGAAGATCGCCGAGGGTTTCATCAGTGCAAAACGTTCGCGTGAAAAGATCCCCTTCGTGGCGCCTGTTCCGGGAAGGAAAGAAGCGATGACATCCGCGCGGGGGAGCAGTGCGTCAAGATCTTCCGTGAGATGGACCTCATCTACACCTTCCACCGGATCCGCATAGCGCCGGCGCACACCGATGGTCTTCGCGCCGACACCTTTGCACAGGCGTGCGAAATTCGTTCCGATATCGCCCATGCCCACGACAAGGACGGTGGCGTCCGCCATTGAGGTTACACGGCCGGCGTCGCCCCAGACGTGCTGCTGCTGCATATCGCGGTACAGCGGCAGATTCTTCTGAAGCGCGATCCCCATGGCAAACAGATGCTCCGCCACGGCTTTGGAATAGGCGCCGGTGGCGTTGGCGAGCTTTGTGGACGGGTGAAGCACACCGGGACGGATATAGGCGTCCGTTCCCGCGGAATTGAGCTGCATGAGAAGCAGATTCTCGCTGGCCCGGATCCGGTCGGCGGGCACGTTGCCCACGATGATCCGGGACTGCGAGATTTCTTCCGCTGTCGCATCTTTCGGCGAGCGGTAAAGGAATGCCGCACCGGGGGCGGCATTCTCAAGCTGTTTTTTCTGAAGTTCCGTAACGGGGAGCACGACTAAAATCTGCATCGTGAAATCCTCCTTATGCCTGACGTTTGCATTCGATCTCTTTCATGAACTGATAGATTTTCATATATTTCTCATACATCGTCATATAGTAGGCGTGGTTTTCGGGATTGGGTTCGAATACGTCGCGGACGTGGACGCAGTCTGCGACCGCTTCGTCAAGATCCTTGTAAACGCCCGCGGCGATACCTGCCAGCATCGCATCGCCAAGCGCGCCGGGTTGCGGGCAGTCCACGGTCTTGACGGGGATATTGTAAATATCCGCGCGGATCTGCATGTAGGTCTTGCTGTTCGCGCCGCCATTGACGGCTGTGATGCTGGAAAGCGGTCCGTTTCCGTCCATGTACCCCTTAAGGGACGTATACATCTCATAGGTCTCGCTTTCCATGAACGCGCGGTAGATCTCCTCGTTGGTCGTGGAGAGCGTGAGATTCAGTATGCCCGCGCGGTCCGCGAATGTCTCACCGAACGCTCCGAAGCGGGGCAGTACGATCAGATCAGTCGGTGTTTTGGGCATCTGTTTCTCATATTCACTGTAGAAGTCCTTTCCTTCTTTCAGCCACTCGTTTTTCTCAAGACGTCCGATATGATCGCGGAACCACTTGAGAAGGACGCCGCCGGTCAGGTTGCCGCCCGGCATCATGCAGAAGTGTCCGGGAAGCGCATGGCTCTTGAATGAGTACTGCGCATTATAGTGCTGGAGCATGTCCGCATCGTCCGTGATGATCATGAAGCAGTCTACGGTACCGATCGCGTTCATGGCTGTGCCGGCTTTGTAGACACCGGATCCCAGAGAGCTGGGAATGTGGTCATGACCTCCGCTGATCAGTGCGGCACCGGGTTTGATGCCCAGTTCCGCGCCCGCAGATTCGCTGAGGCGCCCGATCAGTGTTCCCGCGGGAACAGGGGTGGGCAGGATTGCGGGATCGATGCCTGCCCATTCGAACATGTCCGTGATCCATGAACGGGTATTGATGTCAAATGCGCCGGTCGTAGCCGCGAGGCCGTAATCGGTATAATGTTCTCCGCCCAGACGGGACAGGACAAAGTCCGCAAGGAAATGGATCTTTTTGGTACGTGCGAGCGTACCGGGATGGTATTCTTCCAGAACACGCATTTTGTATAACGTCTGCAGGTTTCTCGGCGCCGTGCCCGTGCGAAGACGAAACTCGGCCAGATCGAGTTTTGCGCGCATTTCATCCACGTAGTCCTCTCCGCGGTTGTCCAGATACATGATGCTGCGGGAGATGATGTTGTCGTCGCTGTCAAGACAGACGAAGGATTCGCCGAATGAGGAAACGCCGATACCGACGATCTCCTCCTTCGTGCCTGCCGCGGCTTCACGCATGACCTGCTTTGCCGCTGCGTAAATATCTGCGGGCTCCAGTTCGTACCAGCCCGGATGATCCTGAATCATGTCATATTCCTGATAGGAAGAAGAGAGGATGACGCCGCCTTTTCCGAATACGACGGCCTTTACGCCGGTACCACCGACATCGATACCCATGAGTGCCATAGTTCTACCTCCAAGTGTGCCGAAAATCTCTGCTTCTATTTTAATCTTGCGCGGACCTGTTCGCAAGAAGAAGCGAAAAATGAAGATGGGATGGAAATGAGGGAGCACAGAATGCATAGACGTTTCTTTACAAAGAGTTGAAAAAAGAGGCGTGAATGAAGAGAAAGGTGAATTATTCCGTGTAATAAAGGGATTACAGAGAAAGAATAGCGAATGGAAAGGTTTACAATAATGGCATGTTTTTATCAAAAATGCGCTTTTTATTGTGGAAAAGTTGCAAGGTTGATACATTGTATTGGGAAACTTATTGGAAGAATATGGACGCGGAGGACCAGAATGAAAAGTAAAAAGACAACATGGCTGGTGATGACGGCGGTATGCGCAGCGCTGATTTGTATTTTTGCCCCGCTGAGTGTTCCGCTCCCCGGAAATCCCGTGCCGGTGACGCTGGCAACTTTCGCGCTGTATCTTATCGCAGCCTGTGCGGGTACCGCGCGTTCGGTGACGGCGACAGCGGTATATCTGTGCCTCGGAGCAATGGGCATTCCTGTCTTTTCAGGATTCAGAGGAGGTGTCGGCATTCTGGCGGGCCCCACGGGAGGATACCTTGCGGGGTATCTCCTTCTTGTCCTGATCACGGCAGTTGTGGCAGACCGGTTTGAAACGAAACCCTGGGTATGGCCGGCAGGCATGGTTCTGGGAACGGTTATCCTGTACGCGTTCGGCACGGCATGGTTCATGATCTATACAAAGAACACGTTTGCCGCTTCGCTCTCCATGTGCGTCGTTCCGTTTCTCATCGGAGACGCGGTCAAGATCGCTGCGGCTTCGCTGATCTCACCGAGACTGCATAAAGCGATCCGATCGATCGAACAGCCGGGCGGGAATAAGAACGCCTGACAGGACAAAGTCGGATGAAACAAAGACAGCGGCGAACGGATAGATTCCGTCGCCGCTGTTGAGATCTTTCAGGAAATCACGCGTTTTCCGTTTCGTATTCTTCCGTTGCTTCCACGACGAACCGGATATGCTCATCCGGGGTATTGTCCAAAAGAGAACAGTCGCTTGAGATCATGACGCCGGTACGGCCGGTTTCGCGAATAATCTGTTTGGTATAATCCTTGATCTCCTTTTCCGTGCCGGTGATGATCAGTTTGTTGGGACGGACATCAAATCCGCCGTAGACGCTGGGTTTGGAATCGAACCAGGTGAGACCTTTGGCAAGAGGCATGTCGCGCTCGATATGGACGCCCCAGTTGCAGCACATCATATCGTAGTCTTTCCACACCTCAAAGTTGTTTGGTTCGTTGCCCCAGGAACAAAGATGGGTGAGAACATACTCATAAGAGCTGCGCAGTTCTCCGAGAAGTCTCTTGTCCCATGGAGTCAGAAGCTCACGATACTCGTCATATGTAAAACGCCATTCTTCTGCGTTCTGGAACGCGACGGCGACGCCGGTAAGACCGATGCCCTGCAGCATATCCATCAGAAGGCGGTTGTCCTCTTCAATGACTTCCATTGCGTGTGTAATGGCTTCCGGATCCTCGCGGTACAGCAGATTGACGCGTGTCTCATTGCCAGTCGTATGCTTGATGGTGGAATAAGGCGCGAAAAAGGAGTAGAACGTCGCACAGTTTCCGGCGACTCTTTCCACGGCGCGGCAGGCGCGGTCGTACTGCCCGGCGATATAAGGGGCCGTTTTCTTGTGCGGACGGATCTTCCCCCAGTCCTGTGCGGTCACAAGCGGAGTGTCAGAAGCAAATTCCATGAAACCGTCCATCTCGATCGTGAGAAAATCGATGCGGTTCTCAAGCGCCCAGGTCGTCTGCCCAGCTACGGCGTTGTCGGTCTCATAGTCGAAATGTTTCAGAAATCCGACCGGTACTCTGTCGACCGGCAGTTTTTTCATTGCATGCTGTACACGTGTTACGGCATCCATAATTATAACCTCCATCCCGGAAACGTAATAAGGCGCACCGGAGGAACCGGTCCGTCATGTTTGTTTATTGGTTATAGTTTAGCACAAATACAGAGAGCCTTTTACGGCGTTTCTGCCGAAAAAAGACGAAAGAAGCACTAAAAAAGACCGTAATGAAGATAAGGGGGACCGCGTTGCGACGCCGGCAGATGCGTTGAAAATATAGCCGCCGCATTCTCGTGACTTCAGTTGTGAGTTAGGCGGCTTTTGCTTGAGAAATAAGCCAACGCATGTATGGTATAATATATACATGCAAAGAAGTAGTATAGATAGCATTTCTTCAGATCTGACGTATGGCCGCGGATATGTCTACTCGCTTCAGTATCATATGGTTTGGTGTACCAAGTATCGCAAAGGCGTCTTTGTCGGAGATATAGCCGAAGAAGTGCGGGCGAGCTTACAAACAACGGCGGAGGAGTTGGGTATCACCATAGATGTGATGGAAGTGATGCCG
>JAFRLQ010000113.1 GCA_017431145.1 Clostridia bacterium
GCCGCCATCACCGCCGCCTGCGGCGTCACACCGCACGGCCAGAATACGGGGATCTCCCCTTCTTTGATCGTGACGGACTCGCCGAAGTCCGGCTTCATGATGTCCCGGATCCCGATCGCCTCCGGATCGCCGAAATGGACCGGTTTGCCGTGGACTCTGGGCATGGCCGCCGTGATCGCCGTCGCGCGGACTGCATCCTGCGGCTTCATCGGCCGCATGGAGACCACCATGTTCCCGTGGAAAACACCTGCCGGCACACAGGGGATGTTGGTGATGTACATGGGGACGTTCCGTCCCTCCTCGATCTGCCGCACCGGGATCTGCGCCTGCAGCAGCTCCGCTTCAAAGGAGAAACTGCACCCAATGAGAAAACTCACGAAATCATCGCGCCAAAGATGCGACACGTCCGTGAATTCTCCCTTCAGCTCGCCGTATTCATACAGACGGTAGCGGGGAATGTCCGTCGCGATATCCGCGCCGGGGGCGATGATCTTCAAGAGGCGCTCGCCCACGTCGCTGACTTCCAGAACGGGACACGGAGCGGGATTGCGCTGTGTGAAAAGAAGGAAATCATACGCTTCTTTCTTGGGAAGGATCACCAGATTCGCCTGCGCATATCCGGCGCACATGCCGGACGTGTTGTAATCGATCTTCCCTTCCCGGATCAATTGTCTTACATCCTTCGGGGACATGTTCTCATATGGATTTCTCATTCCGTTCCCCTCCCGTTGATCTTTCTGTATAACTTTCTGTATGCCTTCTCCTGACTGCGGTAGATCTTCTGCGCTTCCTTCACCGTGACCGGTGTGAAACGCACCTTTGCTCCGGGCAGAAGCTGTCCCGCTTTGGGCAGATCCGTCGATATCACGCAGCCGATCTTGGCGTATCCGCCGGTCGTCTGTCTGTCCTGCAGAAGAATGATCGGCAGGCCTTCGTTGACGATCTGGATCGCGCCGTTTGCCGTCGCGTCGGAGATGATGTCGCTTCCCTTTTCCAGTTCCAGTTCCGGACCTTCCAGCCGGATCCCCATACGGTCTGCATTGGCGCTCACCTGATATTCGCTCGCAAAAAACAGCTGCTTCGCCTGCTCGGTGAAACGGTCGTCCTGCGGTCCCAGGATCACGCGGAGCGTGACGTTCTGACTGATCGGTTCCGCCTCCAGTTTCCGTTTCTCCATATCAGGCAGCACCGCGGTTTTCTTTCTGAATCCGATTACATCGCACGCCTGCAGTTTCCTCCCCTGGAATCCGCCCACCTGAAACTTCATTCCTGTGGAACGGCTGCCCATGGAAAGGGGAATATCAAATCCGCCGGCGACACCGAAATACGTTCTGGCACCATCCTGCGCAAAGGAGAAGCTGAGCGTGTCTCCCGCTTTTGCAGCAACAGCCGCGCAGAAGGGCACATCCTCTCCATTCAGTTTCGGTGTATCGAACGCTCCCGTCACAGCAAAAACACAATCCGCATCGAACCGGACCGTCATGCCTGCCAGCGTCATCTCGATCGCCGCTTCTCCCTCGTCATTGCCAAGAAGCAGGTTCAGATCCTTCAGCGCACGCACGTCCGCCGCACCGGAAGGAGAAACACCGGATTTCTGGTGTCCCATGCGTCCCAGGTCCTGAACGGAGGAAAGAGATCCCGGACTCAA
>JAFRLQ010000015.1 GCA_017431145.1 Clostridia bacterium
AGACTCAGAATCAGAATCAGAATCAGAGAAACGAGGCGGCACATATGGAACCTAAGGCATTTATCCGGCCGGGACGCTTTTCCGAAGAGGCGTGGGCAGACAACAGAAGGATCGAATTCGATTTCAAGAATCAGGTGATCGTTCAGCACGACATCCCCGTGGACACTGTGTTTTTCGGTGATTCGATCACGCATTTTTGGGAACTGAACGCGTATTTTGAAGGCAAAGAGGGCATTATCGTGAACCGCGGGATCGGCGGTGACAATACCGTATATGCGAAGCGGCGGCTGGAGGCGGACGTGATCCAGCTGAAACCCAGACGCTGCGTGATGCTCCTCGGCGTGAACGACGCCTGGGATATGGAGGAGGACAACTGGTGGCAGCTTCCCGCATTGTCTTTGGAGGAGGCGCTGACACGGGCAGAGGAGAACCTTCATGAGATCTGTGACAGGATCCTCACTGCGGGGATCGAACTGTATGTGTGTTCCGTGATGCCGACGAACATGAAGTTCACGATCAAGGAGGAACTGAGGCACGACTTCATTCTCGCGCTGAACGAAGACCTCGAAGCATATTGCGGGCAAACAGGAGCCGTCTGGGTGGATTACTACAGTGCCATGGTGTCCCAAGACGGGAGGACCGTGAAGGACGGCCTGACGTTCGAAGGGATCCATCCCAACGTGTTCGGTTACGACATCATGGCAGGAGAACTTGCGAAAGTGCTGCCCGTCGTAAAGAAATAAGGAAGAAAAAAGACCGCGCTGTTTTTCATGAACCGCGCGGTTTTTGTCTGTTTTTTGTTATTTCTGCAGATTGATATCGCCGTTTCGGCAGGCGGCAAGAAGGGCAAGGAGATCGTCTCTGCGCTCCTGAAGAACGGCGCCGTGGTCTGTATCCTTGGAGTATTTGCGCTTGGGATAGCGGACGAACTCGAAGGACTGGGAATGGATGTCCCGTCCGGTGCTGATTGCGTCCTGAAGCGTCGTGAACGGCTGATGGGACATGAGCCGCATGCCGTGGCTGTTCGCGATCAGGGTGTAGCCTGCGATCCCGGTCGTCTTCTGATAGGCGCGGCAGAACCCGCCGTCGATCACGATGAGCTTTCCGCCCGCCTTCAGCGGGCTTTCCCCGTGGGTCACGCGGATCGGAGTGTGGCCGTTGATGATCCTGCTGTCCGGATCGGTGAGACCGAATTCCGCGAGGATCATCTCGCAGATTTTTTCGTCGTTGTACAGATGATAGTACGGATCGCGGGGCTCCTCCCAGGTGCTTTCGTCCGGAACGAACGCGCGGGCGAACGTCTTGATCTCGCGCCCGCAGACGGGGGAGTCGGAGCCACACCACAGGTACCACATGAAATCCAGCGCGTACGCGTCGCCGCGGTAGAAGGCGCGGCGCGCCATTTGGTCGCAGTAATCCATGAACGCTTTTCCGCTGCGCGCTTTTCCGCCCAGCGTCTTCACATGGAAGGTGCCGTCCTCGTTGAGCGGCACACAGCCGTGAAAGAGGAGGTTTCCGTTGAATACCCGGTACAGCCAGCCTCTGCGGTAGAGGAACGTGATATGATCCCGCAGGCGGAAACTGTGGGTAAAGGCGGAACGCAGACGTTCCAGGATGCCTTCCTCCGTTTCCGTGAGCTTGTAGGGATCCTCCGGATCCAGCGTGTTCAGATGATCGGTCCTGCAGGGATAGACGCTCCCGCCGATCTCGACGGTCCCGTTTTCGAAATCGATGCGGTGCAGATAGCAGCGTTCGTCCAGTTCGAATTCCGGATTGCGCCGGATCAGCTGGCCCTCCAGCTTGAACATCATGACGGTCGCAGCCTGAAGCATGGCCTTGTTGACGGGAAGATCCGGGTAGAGCTGCTCGCAGGAAAGCGCAAGGGGACGCAGCGGGATCGCGTATCCGCGCTCGAGGATCCCGGTGTTGTCATAGGCCAGGCAGTTGCGCAGGACGGCCGCGATGCACACGTCGCTGCCGGACGCGGCACCCATCCACAGGATGTCGTGGTTGCCCCATTCGATATCCACGGAGTGATGCTGCATCAGCACGTCCATGATATGGTCAGATTTGGGACCGCGGTCGTAGATATCGCCGACGACGTGCAGACGCGCGACGGCGAGGCTCTTGATCAGGGACGCGAGCGCGCAGATCAGACCGCGCGCGCTGTCCGTTGCAATCACGGAGTCCACGATGGCGTTGTGATAGCGTTTGCGGTTGCGCTCCTGTTCCGTTTCGCCCTCGTCGCCCTGGTCATGGAGCAGTTCGTCCAGGATGAAACGCCATTCCTCGGGCATGAGCTCGCGGACGCGGCGCCTGGTGTATTTGGACGAAAGCATCCTTGCCAGATAGACCATATGGCCGATTTGGTCACGGTACCATTCGGGCGTGTCGGTGCCGGCTTTGCGGTGCTGTTTGACGATGGCGTCCGGATAGTAGATGAGCGTGCACAGCGCGTCCTCCTCGGATGCGGTGAGCTCGTCCCGCAGCCACAGATCCACCTTTTCGCGGATCACGCCTGAGCAGTTGTTCATGATGTGGTAGAAGGCCTCGTACTCTCCGTGTACGTCGCTCATGAAGTGCTCGGTCCCCTTGGGCAGACTCAGCTGCGCGCTGATCCTGGAGATTTCGCTGCAGAGCGCCTCGACGGTGGGGAAGGATTCCGCCAGCAGGCGGAGATATTTCAGATCGTTCGTATCGTTTCGTTCCATGGAGATTCCTCCGAATAGATTCAATATTTCACCGATATCAGTATACGGCAAACGCCGTCTGCCATGATAGAGAAAAATGCCGCCGTTTTTAGGAAACGGTGGCTGTAAGGAGAAAAAGTATCGCTTATTCTGTCGGGACAGCAGCTTCCGACAGAAGATGGGGAAGATAGCGCATGCAGTATGACGCCATTTCCTCCGGCGATTCCTTCATATCGTGATTCAGCCAGTGGGCGACGATGTTTTCGAAGCCGCCGCACCAGATAAGACGCTGGTACTGTTTTTCCGTTGAAAAAGAAGGATCATGCACGGCAAGACCGTTGACGATCTTCATCCATTCGTGCTGGAAGCTCTCATTGAACATGATCGACACCTCAGCCTGGTGCTGGGCGATGATGCGGAAGGCCTCCTCGTACCACGCGTTGGTCGTTCCCCTGCGGAAAGGGCTGCCGACGACACGCAGGATCTCCTCGTTCAGTTCGACGGCAGCTTCATTGAACAGATCATTCACGACCCTGTAGTTGCGGTAGAAGGACATCCTGGAGACGCCGGCCTTGCGGCAGAGTTCCGAAACGGAAAGCTCCTTATAGGATTTCTCCTGAATGAGTTCCAGAAGGGCGGCGCGGAGGCATTCCTTCGCGAACTGATTGTTTCCTGCGGCATGTTTTGTGCCGGCGGTGTCTTTTGTTTCCATTATGATTCGCTCCAGGGAAGGTCTTCGTAGCCGATGAGCAGCCCGCCGTGCTCGGCGTAATAGGCGCAAAGACAGCGGTTCTCTGCAACGGTGACGTCAGCATGGGGGTATTCCGCGAGGATCATCTCCTCGACTGCTCTGGCGATCGGTTCATTGTCCGTGTGACGGATGCGTACTTTTCCTCCGCGGTAACCGGCGTCTTTCATGTTTTTCCAGACCTGTGCCAGCGACTTTTTGTTTCCGCGGCACTTGTTCTGCGGCTCAAGCGCGCCGTCTTCGCTCGCGCGGCCGACGATGCGGATGTCGAGCAGGTGGACCAGTTTCGCCAGAGCGGGGCTCACGCGCCCGTTGCGGGCGAAATTATCCACGGAAGTCAGGATGAATCCGAGGTGCGTATGCGCACGGTAATCGGTGATTTTCCGGGCGATCTCGTCGAAGGAAAGCCCTTTCAGGATCATTTCCTCATATGCTTCCGCGAACAGTTCCAGCTCGGGACCTGTCGTCAGGGTGTCCAGAACGAACACGCGGCGGGAGGGATCCTTCTCCATATACTCGTTCGCGGCAGCCACAGCGGCGGAATAGGCGCCGGAGAGCTTGCTCGTCAGCACAGCGGCAAAGACCGTGTCGTCGCCTTTGTATGCGTCCAGCCACTGTCTGCAGCCGGGGCAGGCGGTGCTTGTTTTGGTCGTGCAGGCGTCCATCGCGCGGGTCATCTCGCGCACGTCCTGCTCAGCGGTATCTGTAAATTCCTGTTCGCCGATCATGATCTTCAGCGGCACGGAAACGAAGTCCGTATGCGCCATCGCCGTGAGATTGGCGGAGGAATCCATTACGATTCTCATTCGTTTCTCCTTTCGGACTTTTTTTGAGAAAACCGGATGTTACACGTGTCACATCCGGTCAGAGGCCATTATAGGAGCTGGGAAGAAAAGATGCAACATAAAAAAGAACTCTGTGTGACAGAGCAGGTGAAACTTGTCACACAGAGATGAAAATCAGAAACAGCTTCAGAAAATGAGCCCCGCAAGAAACGCGGCGGCGGAGGCGGCCAGCGCAACGATGATGAGCGGCTGGTCAAGATAGGCAAGCACGATCGCGACGACGGTGCCGACCGCGGCTGTGACGGGATCACCGGTCGCGTAGAAGATCGCGGGGATCGTCATCGCACTGAGCACGGCGTAGGGCACGTAATACAGCAGACTGCGGAAAAACCTCGAGCGGATCTTTTTGCGGAACGCGGTGAAGGGGATCATCCGTATGAGATAGGTGGTGAGCGCCATCACGGCGATGTAGACAACGATGCTCATGACACAGCCTCCTCATCCTCTTCTTCTTCCTTCACGGGAAAGAGCAGCGCGCAGAGCACGGAGGCGGTCAGCGCACAGAGGATAATGGAAAAGCCGCTGGTGATCTGCGGCAGCAGATAATAGAACACGAGGGAACAGACGATCGCAATGAGCGAAGCGCAGAGGATCCCGCGGTTCTTTCTGGCAGGCGGCACGACGATGGCGATGAACATGCCGTACAGCATAAGCCCCATGGCGTTGATGAGCGATTCGGGCAGGATGCTCCCTGCGGAGGCGCCAAGCAGCGTACCGAGGACCCACCCCGCGATGGAGATCACCTCAAGTCCCGCCATGTACCGCGTATTGATCAGGGATTTCTGGGAATATGCCACGGCAAAGATCTCGTCCGTGATGCCGAAGGACAGAAGCAGTCTCTTCGGCGTGGTGAACGTCCCGTCCAGCTTCTGGGAAAGGGAGATCGCCATCAGGGAATAACGCACGTTGATCACGAACTGCGTCAGGATCATTTCGATGAGCGTTCCGGCGGCCGCGATGATGCCGACGCCGGCGACCTGTCCCGCGGAGGTGACGTTGGTCGCGGAGATCCCGACTGCCTGCAGGATGGTCAGGCCAAGCCGCATGCAGAGGATCCCGAATCCGAAGGACACGGAAAGATAGCCCAGCGCGATCGGAATGCCGTCGATGAGCCCGGTTCTGAAATTCAGTTGTTTTTCCTTCTTTGCTTTATCCATGACAATGGATATTGTATCACACGGAAGGCGTGTTTTGTCGCATTATCTGGTGCAGGAACCCGGCTCCTCGGGAATGCCGGGATCGGAAAGGACCTGAATGCTCGTGGCGGGACCAAGATCCTTCCAGTTTTTCAGCGCCCAGACGACTTCCTTTTCCGGCGTGACTTCAAGGAACTGCGCGCCGCGTCCGTAATCGCCCTGAGAACACAGAACGGTATTGCCGTTTTCGAGCCGGACACAGCTCTGCCAGCCGATCGGCTCGCTGGTGGCGCCGGGAGCGCTCAGGGGGGATGTCGTGGGACGATCGAAGATCTCGGAGGACATGAAACGGTCGGGGATGTCCGTCGCGCGGATCATCCAGACGGTATTTCCGCTGCGGTCAAGTTCCTTGACGCACATCTCGTTCTCGTCGGTGATCACGATATTCCCGTTTCTGAGCTTGAACGCGGACCAGGGGCGTTCGCTTCTGCATTCCCAGACGATATTGAACTCTTTGTCGTATTCCACCACTTTTCCCATCTCGAGATAGGGAAGGAGAAAGTGGCCGTCGTACGTCAGACGGATCCTGCGGAATTGCGTATGCACGGGAAGCGCGGGATCGTAGGGGATCTCATGGGAGTAGACCGTTTCGCCGGTGACTTTGTTCACGAAGACGGCAAGCGGCTTCGGGGCGTTGAGGACCATCAGGACGCAGTCAGGTCCCACGGGCTGCAGAGAGTGGCATTCCGCGCCTTCGAGCATCGGGAAATACCAGACCTGTTCTTTTTTCGGAGAGACTTCTCCGCACCAGGCCATTCTGGAAAACAGGATATTTCCGTTTGAAAGCATCCAGACGTCGTCCAGTTCTCCGCCTTTTCCCGTGTCATAGGTCCATACGACTTTGCCGCCGCTGACGACATAGATGCGGTTGTGTCCCTCGCCGACATAGACGAAGGGAAAATGCCGCATGCCGCTTCCGGGCAGGGAAGTATCCTCGGAGACGTCCGTATCCCAGTCTTTGGGTTTGATCTCCTGCTCAAAAGGCCCTTTAACGGGTACAGACGGGTCGGTAAAAAGGGAAAGAATATCCATGCATGGTGTGTTTTTGTCTGACATAGGCATACCTCGCTCGTAAAGATCTGTTGATCCCATTATAAAAGAGCGGAAAAACGGAAACACGACAAAAATGCAAAGCGGACAAAGATGATATAATTGAGACGGAAAATGAACAACGGAAAACAGATAAAACAGATATATTGAAGAAAGAAAAGGAGACGGGACGCGACGAGCGTCCGGGGAAAAAGACATGAAGAAATACGACATTCTGACAGTCGGATACGCGGGCTACGACCTTGCCATCAGCGGCGTGCCGCAGAACGCGATGGAACTGGACTCAACGGGCGTCGGCGGAAGGATCATCACCGTCGGCGGAGACGGGATCAACGCCGCGACGTCTTTTGCGCGTCTGGGATACAAAACGGCGATCGCCACGGCAGTGGGGGATGACGAACTGCGCGATACGGTGCTGAAGCATCTTCGCGCCAACGGTATCAGCGAGGAATACGTCTCGGTGCTGATCGGCGCGGAAACGACCTTCACGCTGCTTCTGATCGGGGAAAACGGAGAGCGGCACTGTCTGATCCGGCAGGGCTGCCGGCCGCTGATCGCGCCGGATATGATCCCTGACGATGCGTTGAACAATGCCAGACACCTGCACTACGCGAGCTTCTATCCCATGGTGAAACTGGATCCGCACGCGCCGGAGCTTCTGAGGAAGGCGAAGGAGGCAGGGATGACGACCTCCATGGACGCGGTGCGGTACGAGGGATCGGACGCATTCGATTATATTTTCCCTGCACTGCACTACGTGGATCTGTTCATACCGGGGATCGCGGAGGCGGAGATGATCTTCGCGACGCGGGATTTTCAAAAGATGAAAAAGATCCTGAAACCGACAGGCATGAAATACTTCGGGATCAAATGCGGAGCGGACGGACTGTATCTGACGGATTTCAAAAAGGATTATCATATCCCGACTTACTGCAAGGGAACGCCGGTGGATACGACGGGCGCGGGAGACGCACTGGTTTCCGGATGCGCCGCGGCGATGGTCGAGGGATTCGATACGGAAAAAATCGGCAGGTTCGGTTCTGCGAACGCGGCGTTCGCCATTGAAAGTTTTGGCGCGACGACGGGCCTCAAGCCGATGGAGGATGTGCTGAAACGCGCCGGGATCGGTGCGTGTGAATAAAAAGGAAAGGAAAAGGAAGGAAAGGCAAAGGAAATGGAGATCAGAGAACAGACATTCAACGTGTACAGCAACGAGGGCTGGAAGACCGTAACGGAAGAGGGAATGGGCACATACAAGGTCCTTCCGATGATCAGCGATACGGACTTTGACGGCATGCAGATCACCTGCATCTTGTATCCTGCGGGATTCAGGCGCCCGGCGCACAGCATGTCCGCGGGAAGCGGCGTGTATGTGATCGACGGGAGCTTTACGACGGAAGAAGGAACATTTGAGAAGGGGACGCTGATCTGGCATCCGAAGGATCATGTGTACAGCTACAGCACCCAGACCGGATGCAAGCTTCTGTTCATCACGAGCAAGGCGTGCGAGGGCACGTATTATGACGCGGTTCCAAAGACGCAGGCGACACAGACCCTGATCAGCAATATCTTTGAAAAAGATGGCTGGGTCGTGGGAGAAGAGCCGGTCGGCGCGTTCTTTGACGACAAGCCTGTCGTGACGGATCCCGAAAACGGAGCGATCGTGAATTTCTCCCATTATCCGGAAGGATTCTACAAGCCTTATCACAGGCACACGTGCAGCCACGGGGTGCTGGTGATCGACGGCGTCGAAAAGACGGCGAGCGGAAACTACGCGCCGGGTTCCTTTATCTGGCATCCTGCCGGGATCCAGGTGGGACACGGCCCCGCGGACGGAAAAGACTGCCTTTTCATGTTCATCGCAAACAAACCCTTTGATATCGAATTCCTGCAGGAGGAATGAAATCTGTGTGAGAGAAGAACGATGGAGATCCGGAACTTTCGGGCACGTCCTCATGGCGCGTGGAACGGTTTCGGATTTCCTCCTTTTTCCGGTTGACAGAACGCATGTCCGCTGATAGAATAACCAACGGACAAAAGATCTTTAACTCTGGTACAGAGATGCCGGGAAGAGTCATACGGTCAGGCGCGGGATGCGCGGATGGATGATCTTGCCGGTGGCAGGATCTTTTTTCATGACTTGATAAAGAAGGGAGACAGTGTATGCGCAGGATCACGGATTGCAGAGCGCTGATCGGGGGAACATTCCTCGATTGCGATCTCATTCTGAAAGACGGACGTATCGATCAGATCGTTCCCGCAACGCGTCAGAAAAATCATTCTGTTTCTTATGTTTTTCCCGGTTTCATCGATGTGCATGTGCACTTCCGTGAGCCGGGTTTTTCTTATAAGGAGACGATCCGGACAGGTTCCATGGCCGCCGCGCGCGGCGGATACACCACAGTGTGCGCCATGCCGAATCTGGATCCGGTCCCGGACAGTGCGGAGCATCTGGAAGAAGAGCTTTCGATCATCCGCAGGGACGCGGTGATCCGGGTGCTTCCCTACGGTGCCATCACGGTCGGTGAGAAAGGGGAGACGCTGAGCGATATGCAGGAGATGGCAGAGCATGTCGCAGGCTTCTCGGACGACGGGCGCGGCGTTCAGTCGGAAGAGATGATGAAAAAGGCGATGGAAGAGGCAAAACGCCTCGGAAGCCTTATCGCAGCGCACTGCGAGGAGAACGATCTTCTGGAAGGCGGATACATCCACAAGGGTGACTACGCAAGGGAGCACGCGCACAGGGGGATCTCCTCCAGAAGCGAATGGCAGCCTATCGCGCGGGATATTGAACTGAACCGGGAGATCGGTTGCAGGTATCACGTCTGCCATGTCTCTACGAAGGAGAGCGTCGATGTGATCCGGAAGGGGAAAAAGGAAGGCGTGGACGTGACCTGTGAGACGGGACCGCATTATCTGCTTCTGGACGACTCCATGATCCGGGAGGACGGCAGATTCAAGATGAACCCGCCGATCCGCGCGAAAGAGGACAGGGAAGCGCTCATCGCGGGGCTTCTGGACGGAACGGTGGACATGATCGCGACGGATCATGCGCCGCACAGCAGAGAGGAGAAATCCCGGGGACTTGAAAAGAGCCTCATGGGGATCGTGGGGATCGAGACGGCGTTCCCGCTGCTTTACACCTATCTCGTGAAGGAAGGAGTCCTGACGCTGGAGCAGCTGGTCGGACTCATGACGGAAAGACCGGCCGGACGGTTCGGTTTCGAGAGCGGTATCCGGGAAGGCGCCCCGGCAGATCTGTGCATATGGGATCTGGACGCCTGCTACAGCATCAATCCGGCAGATTTTTTGTCAAAGGGAACATCTACGCCCTTTGAGGGATGGCGCGTATACGGAAAATGCAAAGAGACGATCCTTGCGGGAGAAACAGTCTATCAGGAGGAGAAACAGGCATGAAGAACGAGACCTACGTCATCAGTTCCAATGAGAAACTCGCGCGTGACATCTGGCGCATGCAGCTGGTGGGAGACACCAGTGAATTCGGGAATCCGGGCCAGTTCGTGAATATCGCGCTGGCGGGAAACTATCTTCGCCGCCCGATCTCGGTATGTGACTACGACGCGAACAGCTTCACGATCATCTACAAGGTCGTGGGCGAGGGAACGGAGAAGATGAGCCGCATGGAGCGCGGGATGCGCATCGACGCACTGACGGGACTGGGAAACGGGTTCGATACGGAACTTTGCCCAAAAGAGTGCACGGTGGTGGGCGGAGGCGTCGGTGTGCCGCCGATGTACGCGCTGACGCGCAAACTCGTGAAGGAAGGACATACGGTACGCGTGATCCTCGGATTCAACAGCGCCGAGGACGTGTTCTACGAGGATCAGTTCCGGGATCTGGGGTGTGAGGTCACGGTGACCACAGTGGACGGTTCCTACGGAGAGAAAGGATTCGTGACGGACGCCATGGAGGAAGGGACCTATGCGCTGGCATGCGGACCCAAGCCCATGCTGCAGGCGGTCTTTGCCAAATCCTCTGACGGACAGTTCTCCATGGAGGAACGGATGGGATGCGGCTTCGGAGCCTGTATGGGATGCACCTGCCAGACGAACGACGGCCCCAGACGCGTCTGCAAGGACGGCCCCGTCTTTGAGAAAGGAGCGGTCGCATGGTGAATACGAAGATCATGCTCAACGGGATCGAGATAGACAATCCCGTGATCCCCGCGAGCGGTACGTTCGCGTTCGGATATGAGTTCGCGCCGATGTACGATCTGGACATCCTGGGCTCCATGAGCCTGAAGGGAACGACGGCCCAGGCACGCTTCGGGAACCCGACGCCGAGGATCGCGGAGACGCCTTCGGGAATGCTGAATTCCGTCGGACTGCAGAATCCCGGCGTGGACGCCGTGATCCGCGAGGAACTGCCGAAACTGGAAAAGGTCTTCCACAAGAAGGCGGTCGCCAATATCTCCGGCTTCAGCGTGGAGGAATATGTGGAGTGCGCCGAAAAGTTCGACGCCTGCGACGCGATCGGGTGGCTCGAGATCAACATCTCCTGTCCCAACGTACACGGCGGCGGAATGAGTTTCGGGACGGATCCCTGCGAGGCGGCGAAGGTCACGGCCGCGGTGAAGAAAGCGGTGAAGAAACCCGTCTGGATCAAACTGACGCCGAATGTCACGGATATCGCTCAAGTGGCGAAGGCGTGCGAGGAGGAAGGCGCGGACGCGGTCTCGATGATCAACACGATCCTCGGAATGCGGATCGATCCGAAAACGAGGAAACCCATCCTTGCCAATACCATGGGCGGTCTTTCCGGGCCGGCGGTGTTCCCTGTCGCGCTCAGGATGGTCTGGCAGGTCTTTGAAAAGATCTCGATCCCGATCGTCGGGATGGGCGGTGTCGCAAGCGCGCGCGACGTGATCGAGATGATGCTGGCCGGCGCCACGGCGGTGCAGGTCGGCGCGGCGAATCTGGTCGATCCCTGGGCATGCGAAAAGATCATCCGTGATCTTCCGCGTGTCATGGAAGAGTTGAAAATAGAGAATCTGAGCGACATCATTGGAGGTGCACATTAATGGGAAAAGACGTCATTATCGCCTGTGATTTTCCGACGCGTTCGGACGTCATGGGATTTCTGGATACGTTCCGCGAGACCAGGAAACCGTTCGTGAAGATCGGCATGGAACTGTTCTACGCGGAGGGACCGTCCATCGTGCGGGAGATCAAGGAGAGAGGACATCAGATCTTCCTGGATCTGAAACTGTGCGATATCCCCAACACGGTCAAGAGCGCCATGAAGGTGCTTTCCTCGCTGGACGTGGATATGACGAATCTGCACGCGTTCGGCACGATCGACATGATGAAGGCCGCAGTCGAGGGACTGACGAGACCTGACGGCACAAGACCGCTGCTCATCGCCGTGACGCAGCTGACCTCGACCAGCCAGGAACGGATGGAGAAGGAACTTCTGATCCGGGAACCTCTGGCGGATGTCGTTCTGCATTATGCGCAAAACGCGAAGGAAGCAGGACTGGACGGCGTGGTCTGCTCGCCGCTTGAGGCGGGGATCGTGCATGCGCACTGCGGCGACGGATTCGTCACGGTGACGCCGGGCGTGCGTTTCGCGGACGGAGACGTCGGAGACCAGGTCCGTGTGACGACGCCCGCAAAGGCGAACGAGATCGGTTCGGATTATATCGTGGTCGGAAGACCCATCACGAGAGCGCAGGATCCGGTGGCAGCCTATACGCGCTGCATGCTGGAGTTCACAGGAAAGATCTGAAGGAGGGAAAAAAGATGGAAGAAGGAAGAAGAAACGAACTGGCAAAGAAAATCGCGGTGGATCTGCTGAAGATCCGTGCGCTGTTTCTGCGGCCGGAGGACCCGTTCACATGGGCAAGCGGGATCAAGAGTCCCGTATACTGCGACAACCGTCTGACACTGACGGCGCCTGAAGTGCGCACAGACGTGGAAGAAGGCCTGGTCGAGATCATCAGAAGCGAATATCCCGAAGCGGAGGTCCTCATGGGGACCGCTACCGCGGGAATCGCGCACGCGGCGATTTGCGGACATCTCATGGGGCTGCCTATGGGCTATGTGCGCGGGGGCGCGAAGGATCACGGCAGAGGCAACAGGATCGAAGGGGAACTGAAACCCGGTCAGAAAGTCGTAGTGGTGGAAGACCTCATTTCTACAGGCGGAAGTGTCATTGAAGTGGTGGATGCGCTGCGCGAAGCGGGTGCGATCGTGCTCGGAGTGGCGAGTATCTACACGTACAACATGAAAAAGGGGATCGAGCGTCTCGCATCGGCGGATATCGTCAACCACTCGCTCACGAACTTCGACGTCGTGGTCGACGTTGCGGCGAAGGAAGGCTACATCAAAGAGGAAGACAAGGCGCGCCTCATCGCGTTCCGCAACAATCCCTCCGATGAGAGCTGGATCGTGAAATAAGGAGAGACGCGTATGAAGAATCTGATCGATATCCTGGATCTTTCTACGGAAGAGATCGAGGAGCTTATCCAGAAGGCGAATGACATCATCGCGCATCCGGAAGCGTACCGTGAGAAATGCCGCTACAAGAAAATGGCGACGCTGTTCTTCGAGCCCTCCACACGTACGAGACTGAGTTTCGAGGCGGCGATGTACGAACTGGGCGGACAGGTCCTGGGCTTCTCCGAAGCGCAGAGCTCCTCCGTCGCCAAGGGCGAGAGCGTGTCCGATACGATCCGCGTCGTATCGGGGTACGCGGACATCATCGTCATGCGCCATCCCAAGGAAGGCGCGCCGATGGTCGCAACCAACGTGTCCTATGTGCCGGTGGTGAATGCGGGAGACGGCGGACACAATCATCCGACACAGACGCTGACGGACCTTCTCACCATCGCGCGCGAGAAAGGACGTTTCGACAATCTCACCATCGGGTTCTGCGGAGACCTCAAGTTCGGCCGCACGGTGCATTCGCTGATCTCTGCGATGGCGCGCTATCCCGGCGTGAAGTTCGTGCTGGTCTCGCCGCAGGAACTGAAACTTCCCAGCTACATCAAGAAGGAAGTGCTGAAGAAGCAGGGGATCCCGTATGTGCAGACAACGGATCTGGAGTCCGTGATGGCGGATCTGGATATCCTTTACATGACCCGCGTACAGCGCGAGCGCTTCTTCAACGAGGAGGATTATCTGCGCCTGAAGGATATGTACATCCTTACGCCGGACAAACTGGCGAACGCGAAGGAGGACCTTTCCATCCTGCATCCTCTGCCGAGAGTCAATGAGATCGCCACGAGCATCGACGATGATCCCAGAGCGTGTTACTTCAAACAGGCGGTCTACGGAAAATACATCCGCATGGCACTGATCCTGAAACTTCTGGAGGTGGACTGACATGAATATCGATTCCATTCAAAACGGCATCGTGATCGATCATATCAAGGCGGGCAGGAGCATGCAGATCTACAATCTTCTGCATCTGGACGAACTTGAGTGTTCCGTCGCGATCATCAAGAACGCGTCCAGCGGGAAGATGGGGAAAAAAGACATCATCAAGATCGACTCGGTGATGGACGTCGATCTGGATATCCTGGGTTTTGTGGATCCCTCCGCGACGATCAACATCATCCGCAACGGGGAACTGGTGGAGAAAAAACGGCTGGAACTGCCGCGCGAGCTGCGCGGAGTGCTGCGCTGCAAAAACCCCAGATGCATCACGAGTACGGAACGGGACATCGTACATATCTTCAAGCTTACGGATCCCGCGACGGCGACGTACCGCTGCAAGTACTGTGAGACGAAGGCGGAACGCAGAGGCGTATAAAAAAGAAGGGCTGTCCCGGCGGGACGGCCTTTTTTGTAAGAAAAACGAAACACACCGGAATCCTCCTCATGATATAATGAGGCAAAGACAGGAAAAGGAGGTTTTTCCGAAATGAAGAAGAAAGCTTTCGCACTGTTTCTTGTGCTTTGCATGATGATCACCGTGTTCGCAGGCTGCAAAACGATGGATGCCATCAGCGCGGCGCAGGACGCGATCGCGGCGGCGGAATCAGCCGGATCGTCCGTAACGCCAGAGCAGGTCCAGCAGGCGGTCGATTCCGCGACCTCCGGAGAGACCGGCACAGGGACGGCGCAGGACATCATCAATGCGATCACGGATGCATCATCCGGGTCCGCGCCCGCACCGTCAACGGCGCCTTCAACAGCGCCGACAACAGCGCCTGAACCGGCGTCCCTGCTGCGCTCAGACGGACTGTACTGCTACATCAACGACTGGAACAACGACGGACTGACCAACAACTACTGCATGCGCTTCTATGACGACGGAACGCTGATTTTCTGCAGTATGGAGCAGAGCAATCCGAATTCCAACTATTTCCCGCAGTCCGACTGGTTCGACAAGGAGACGGACTACAAGGATCTGGTCAGCACCTATGAGCTTGACGGTGATTATATCGAATTCTACACGGCCAACCCGGCCGGGACCGTGGACTATTGGGGCACGGTCAAGGAAGACCGGCTCGTCCTGGACAGCCATTCCAACATCAACGGCAACGAGACACAGGGACGTGAATATGTGTTCTTCCCGTTCTCGGAGATCCAGGGCTGGTAGGATAGAGGAATAAATGTGATGGGAAAAGCCGCACAGCGGCTTTTTTCATGAAAGAAAGGTAATTTCATGAGGAACGAAAAGACTGATAGAAGGACGCAGCCGTCCTCCGTAGAGGTGCGCGGTGCAAGAGTGCACAACCTGAAGAATCTGGACGTGGATATCCCGCTGGGGAAACTCGTGGCGATCGCGGGCGTTTCAGGATCGGGGAAGTCGTCCCTGGCGCAGGGAACGCTTTACGCGGAGGGATCGAGGCGGTATCTTGACGCGCTGTCCACGTACACCAGACGCAGGATCAGCCAGAGCGCACGTGCGGACGTGGATGAGGTCCGGCATGTGCCGGCGGCACTCGCGCTGCATCAGAGACCGGGCGTGCCCGGCGTGCGCAGCACGTTCGGCACGGCGTCGGAGCTTCTGAACAGCCTGCGTCTTCTGTTTTCCCGCGTGGGGAGCCATGTGTGCCCGAACGGACACCATGTGCCGCCTTCCATGGCAGTCGCGCTGATGCAGCCCATCACCTGTCCCATCTGCGGAGAGGTGTTCTACGGCCCCGGCGCGGAGGAACTGGCGTTCAATTCGGACGGCGCGTGCCCGGCATGCCAGGGGATCGGGATCAGAAGGACAGTGGATGAGTCGACGCTGGTACCGGATGAGTCCCTTACGATCGATGAAGGTGCCGTTTTGCCTTGGCAGACGCTGATGTGGTCTCTGATGAAGGACATCGCAAGGGAGATCGGCGTACGCACCGACGTGCCGTTTCGTGAACTGACGGATAAGGAGCGCGAACTTGTCTTCCACGGTCCGCCGGTCAAGCATCACATGATCTATCAGAACAGGACCAGCGGCGCCGCGGGTGAGATGGATTTCACCTATTTCAACGCGACGTATACCGTGGAGAACGCGCTGTCCAAGGTCAAAGACGAAAAAGGAATGAAGCGCGTGGCGCGCTTTCTCCGTGAAACGACCTGCCCGGACTGCGGCGGGACACGGCTGAACAAAAAAGCGCGGGCGGCGACCGTTGCCGGAAAGGATCTTGCGCAGGCCACGGCCATGACGCTGGATGAACTGCTCTGCTGGATCCGGACTGTTCCCGATACGCTGCCGGAGCAGCTGCGGCCGATGGCGGACAGCATCATCCGTTCCTTCCTGGAGAACGCGAAACGGCTGAAGGATCTGGGACTTGGCTATCTTTCCCTGGACAGAGCAAGCAGTACGCTTTCCACGGGAGAGCGCCAGCGCGTGCAGCTGGCGCGCGCGGTGCGCAATGAGACGACGGGCGTTCTGTATGTGCTGGATGAGCCAAGCATCGGCCTGCATCCGTCCAATCTGGAGGGACTGATGGGTGTGATCGACTGCCTGATCCGGGACGGAAATTCCGTGGTGCTCGTGGATCATGACGTGCGTGTGCTGCGCGAAGCCGATCACATGATCGAGATGGGCCCCTATGCTGGAAAGGACGGGGGGACCGTCATCGCGCAGGGAACGGTCGCAGAAGTGATCAAGAATCCCGAGTCCGTGATCGCAGGCTTCCTTTCGGGGGAAAAGAACGTACTGACGCGGGAACGCACGTCAAAGGAAGAGATGTTCCGAAACGGTGTCATTTCGATGCGCACGGAACAGATCCATACAGTCAGAGCGCTGGAAGCGGAGATTCCGAAGGGACGTCTCGTCACTGTGACCGGTGTCTCCGGTTCCGGGAAAACGACACTGGTACTGGAGAGTCTGATCCCCGCACTGCAGGCTGCGATCGCCGGGCGTGCACTGCCCGGTCATGTGAAGGAGATTTGCGCGGACGGTATCCGCAGGGCCAATCTCATCGACGCGACGCCGATCGGCGTCAATATACGGTCTACCGTCGCGACCTACAGCGGCGTGCTGGACGATCTGCGCAGGCTCTACGCGTCAACGGATGCCGCGAAAAAGAGGAAACTCGGGCTCGGCGCTTTTTCCTACAACACGGGGTCGCTGCGCTGCCCGGTCTGCGACGGAACGGGACAGATCTCCCTGGATGTGCAGTTTCTGCCGGACGTGACGATCACATGTCCCGACTGCATGGGCTCGCGTTATGCGAAGGACGCGGATCTGATCGCATGGACGCCGAAAAACAGCAAACAGAGCTATACACTTCCGCAGATCATGCAGAAAACGGTGAACGAGGCGCTCTCCGTATTCGGGGAAAAGAAGAAGATCCGGGAGAATCTTGCCGTGCTTCAGAGCCTGGGACTCGGATACCTTACGCTGGGGGAAGATACGCCGGCACTTTCCGGAGGAGAATCCCAGCGGCTGAAGCTTGCCTCTGAAATGGGGCGGACGCAGGAGGACGCCGTATTCGTGTTTGACGAGCCGACAATCGGTCTGCATCCGCTGGACGTGCAGGTGCTCCTGTCTGTTTTCCAGCGGCTTGTGGCGGCGGGTGCGACGGTGATCGTCATCGAACATGATCTGGACGTTATCGCCAACAGCGATTATGTGATCGATATGGGACCCGGCGGCGGCGAGGAAGGCGGGAGGATCGTGGCCTGCGGCACACCTGAAGAGATCGCGGCGTGCGGGAACAGCGTTACCGGAAGATACCTTGCAGGGATGCTGAACGGGGAAGATGCCCGGTAGGGAATGTAAACGGGAGAAAACGGAGAGTAAAAGATGTACTGCAAACAATGCGGAGCGCTGATACCGGACGGGACGAAGGTCTGTCCCGCATGCGGAGCGGCGCAGAATACCGTCAGTGAAAAAAGAAAGAAAACGTCGCGTATACTCTGTATGCTGTCTCTGATCATCGGAATCGCGATCCCTGCGATGCTTGGGCTGATCAGTCTGCTTCTTGTGTATGTGTTCCGGTTCAGCGGGAATCAGTTCTGGATCAGCGAGATTGCGTACTTCCTTCCGCAGCCGGGACTTGCGATGATGATCGCCGCGCGGATCTTGGACCGTGAGAGCCGCTTCGCAAAAGTTCTCATGTGGCTGTATATCGTTCTGCTCGGACTCATCGGGCTCATCCTTCTTGCCGCGGTCATCCTCGGGATCGCACTGTTCGCGTCGTGCGCCGGAAGCGGAGGATACTGGATGTGAATTGGATGTTCACCGTTCAGCAGACAAAGATCCCGCTTTATCCGTTCGTGATCATGGCGTCTTTTATCGCTTCGGTGATTTTTCAGGCGCTTTTTCTGAAGAGGAAACGCGCTGAAGGAACGGATATCCTGCTGTTCTGCCTTCTGAGCACTGTTCTCGCTTTTACAGGTTCCAAAGCGCTGACGATGATCCTCGCGCTCCCGGAACCGGTATCCTTTCTGGAAGCGGGCATGACGGGTTACGGCGGCGCGGCAGGCGTGCTGGCGGCTGCTGTGTTCTATGAGAAACTGAAACCTTCGCATGGCATCTTTCTCAGGGCCGGCGTGTTGAGCCTTCCGCTTTTGTACGGACTGTCCAAAATCGCGTGCTTCCTTGCTGGGTGCTGCTACGGACTGCCGTATGCGGGACCCGGATGCGTCGTGTATCCGGGACTACGGAGGGGGAGCTTCGCACCTGTGCAGATTATGGAGACGGCTGCGTTTCTTCTTGTGTTTCTCCTCATGGACATACTGGACCGCAGGGGGAAGGAAACGGTGCTCGCATCGGTCATGTCCTGTGCTGCGGCAAAATTCCTGCTGGATTTTCTCCGGTATGACCATATAATCAAGACAGTTACAGTCAATCAGTGGATCAGTCTTCTGTTTTTCGCGTCGGCGTTTGTGCTGCTGGTCATAAAAAAGACACGGAAAAGAGAAAGGCGGACCGATGCTGAAAAGAGGTGTGAAGAATGATCTGCAGGCACTGCGGAAAAGAACATGTCAGCGAAGGGGAATTCTGCCCCTTCTGCGGCTTGAAAAACGATGCGGCGGAAGGTGCGGTTCTTTCCGCTGCAGATTCGGATAACGCGCCTCCGGAGGAAGAGATGCATGGAGATAAACCGCAGACGAAGCTTCTGTGCATTCTGTCTCTGATCTTCGGGTTCGGGGCGCCTGCGGTGGTATACGCAGGAAACGAGCTTTTGGATATCCTGTTCAGAGACGTATCCTTCATACAGAAGATGACGGATTTCGCCGGTGAGATCGCGGTACTGTTCCCGGTCGCGGGACTGGTGCTCATGATCGTGGCGCGGGTGAAGGATCCCAAGAGCAAATTCGGGAAGATCGTCATGTGGATATATATCGCCGCGACGATCCTCGCAGTCATTCTTGCGGTCATTCTTATCTTTGCGTTCGTCTACGCGATGGTAAGCTGCTGCGAATCGTTCAAAAATTGTCCGGGCTGAAAAGGAGGAACCGGGTATATGAAAGTGCGTGCATATGAAAAAAAGGACCTGGACGCGGTGAACGCGATCTGGAACGAAGTGGTCGAGGACGGGATCGCTTTTCCGCAGCTGGAATTGCTGGACAGAGAAAGCGGCGCTGCATTCTTTTCGTCCCAGACCTACACAGGTGTTGCAGAGGATGCCCAGGGAAACGTGCTCGGGCTTTACATCCTGCATCCGAACAATATCGGACGCTGCGGACATATCGCGAATGCGTCCTATGCTGTGTCATCGAAGGCGCGCGGGCTCCATATCGGAGAGGCGCTGGTCATGGACTCCCTGAGAAAAGCGGCTGCGTTCGGCTTCCGCGTTATGCAGTTCAACGCCGTCGTGGAGAGCAACATCCATGCGCGGCATCTGTATGAGCGCTGCGGATTCGTCCAGCTGGGGACGATCCCCGGCGGATTCCGCATGAAGGACGGGCATTACGAAAACATCTGCCCGTATTATCACACGCTTGAGGAATTTGCGGCGGAATAGGGCGGAAAGAAACCGGACTTTTTTCCGTGAAAAACAAGAACGCTTGTATTAAAGATTACAAATGTGCTAAAATGCTGTTACAGAAATTTGCCGAAACGTTCGGCGATCACGTGAAGAAGCTGAAAGAGGAACATTGATTATGCCGAAAAAACTGCTGATCGTGGATGATGAAGCATCGATCGTAAAAGGTCTGCGCTTTACTCTGCTGCAGGATGGTTATGAAGTGGATACAGCCTATGACGGCCAGGAAGCGCTGGACAAGGCGGCTGAAAACACGTACGATCTGATCGTTCTGGATGTCATGTTGCCGGTAGTGGACGGACTGCACGTCTGCCAGACGATCCGCGAGACTTCGTCCGTTCCCATCATCATGCTGACCGCAAAGGGAGAGGACATGGACAAAATCCTCGGCCTCGAATACGGCGCGGACGATTATGTGACGAAACCGTTCAACATTCTGGAACTCAAGGCGAGGATCAAATCGATCCTGCGGCGGACGAATACGCCCAGAGAAGAGACTGCGGCGGCTGCCGGCGCAGAATCCACGCAGATCGGTGAGCTGGAGGTCAGCGCGGAAAACCGTTCCGTATATATCCGCGGCAAGGAGATCAACCTCACCGCGAAGGAGTTTGACCTTTTGTATCTGTTTATCTCAAACCCCGGAAAGGTCTACAGCAGAGAGAATCTTCTGGAGATGATCTGGAAATACGATTATCTGGGTGATCTGAGGACAGTGGATGTGCATATCCGCAGACTTCGCGAGAAAGTGGAGGAGGATCCGAGCCACCCCAAATATATCCATACGAAATGGGGCGTCGGGTATTATTTTGCGGAAAAATAAAAGTGAAGAGAAAGGATTCCTTGCATGATCAAACATCAGGGAATTCTTTTTTTGTTTCCCCGGGGACGGAAAAGTCCTGTGCTCCGGAGGGCGAAAACAGGCGTTTCCAAAGGGCGCCGCGGTTGAGAAAAAGACGCGATTGTTGTATGATAAAAGGTACCGGACACGGTTCCGGGGAACAGGAGAAAAACCGGTCGTTTTGCTGATTTTGCAGAAAAAACCGAATCATCCGGACAGGAGAAGACAGCCGCTATGATGCGCAGCAAAGTCCTTTCCTTCTTTTCAAGCATCCGATTCAGATTCATTGTGGCATATATGGTCATAATGACTGTTTTGCTTGCTTTTTTTAATGTCTCCATCACAAACATGGTGGAGCGCACTCTGATTACCAGACGTGTCAACGAGCTGCGTGTACAGACGGAAACGGTGAGCGCGAACATCGCGTCGGATTTTGCGGATTACAATGCGGAGGAGATCTACGATTATGTCAGCGCGTTCGGTGCGGAGCAGAATGCCCGCGTGCTGGTCGCGGACAGCCGGGGCGTCGTGCAGGTGGATGCGTTTGCCACGATCAACGGGACGAAACTCTGGCAGGACGAGGTCGCGGACGTTCTGGAAGGCGGGGACTTCTCCTACGGGTTCCACAGGGAGACGATCCACCGCAACACGAAAACCGGTTCTCAGCAGCGCTGGCTCGTATACTGCGTATCACCGGTCATCTACAACGGTGAGCGTATCGGCGCGGTCGTATATTCCTCCAGCGTGCAGGACGTCGTGGACATTCTGTCCAATATGAGCCGCAGCATGCAGGTCAACGCGGTCGGCGTCGGTCTGATGGTCATCATTTCCTCTTTCTTTGTTGCGACTTTCATGCTCAACCCCATCGAGTCCCTGACACGCCAGATCGAAGCGATGAGCAACGAGCGGGTCGTGCATCCCGTTGCGATCGAAGCGGGTGATCACAGCGAACTGACGACACTTGCCGCCGCCTTCAACAATATGACAGTCAAACTGGAAACGACGGAAAAAGCGAGAAACGAATTTGTATCCAATGCGTCGCATGAACTGAAGACGCCGCTTACATCGATGAAGGTTCTGACGGAATCGCTTCTGCACAGCGAACACTTCGACGAGGGGCTTACAAGAGAGTTTCTGAGCGATATCAATTTCGAGATCGACCGGCTGACAGCACTGGTCACGGATCTGCTCCTTCTCACGCAGATGGACAAGCAGAGCACGGCATTCGTCTTTGAGGATGTGAACCTGGGAGATGTCATGGAACGCGCGCTGAAGAATCTGGTCATGCTGGCGAAAAGCAAGGAGATCACGATCGACGCTGCGATCAACAACGAGTGCATCGTTCGCGGCGATAATATGCGTCTGTACCAGATGGTGACGAATCTGACAGACAACGCGATCAAGTATACACCGGAAGGCGGACATATCCGCGTCTCGCTGGACGCGTTTGAGGACGCCGCATACCTCAGGGTCCAGGACAACGGCATCGGGATCCCGAAGGAAGACATCGACCATATCTTCGACCGGTTCTACCGCGTGGACAGGGCGAGAGCGCGGGACGCCGGCGGCACCGGTCTGGGACTTTCCATCGTGTATCAGATCGTGGAACTTCACGGCGGGACGATCGAGGTGCAGAGCGAAGAGGGCAGGGGTACGCTCTTTACGGTGCGGCTGCCGCTGGCTTTGGACTATGACGAACTGCAGGATGAACAGAACGGGGAGGAACAGTAATATGAAAAAAGCCATCAAAGGGATCGCGGTCCTTCTTGTCCTGATCATGACCTTTACGGGATGTTCCTACCGCGGGCGGACGATCCGGGAGCAGATCGACAGTTCCCAGGAACACGGAACAGACGCCTCGCCGAGCGTGATCAGTCCGTCGGAGGGCGGCTACGGATCCTCGGGACAGATGACGGTCAGTCTGTATTTTCCGTATGAGGAAGACAATCTTCTGGGACGCGAGGAGCGCGTCGTGGATTATTCCAGCAGCAGCAGGATCGAAGAGGTCATCCTGCAGGAGCTGATCGCGGGACCTTCGCAGGATTATCCGCAGCTCGTCCGGGCGATGAGCGAGGAGACGCAGGTAGTGAATCTCTCTCTCAGCGGAAACTGTCTTTTTGTGACATTCAACGCCGCTTTCCTTGATCCTGTCGGTGACGTGCCGGAGAACTGGGAGGACGATCCCCAGATCCTCAGCACTGTACGCGCGGGAAGACGTCTGGCAGTCCTTTCCATCGTCAATTCCGTAACGGGCGTGTCGGATGAGATCAGCCAGGTCCAGATCCTCGTGGACGAGGACGGAACCGGACTTGGACGCAGGATACGGAGGATGGATGTCGGCCTTTCTCCGACTGGGGAGAACGCGGATGAGCTGCTGGAAACGATCAGCAGACAGTACTCTGCAAACGCGAGCCTCCAGAATGTGGCGGCGCTTGTGATGCAGATGATGCAGGACAAGAACTATGAACGCCTGTACTGCTATATCGCCGATGGATACGGCAATGAACGGCCGAGCTATTCGGAGTGGATCGACACGTTCCGAAGCGCGGACTGGTCGCTTGAA
>JAFRLQ010000114.1 GCA_017431145.1 Clostridia bacterium
CTGTAGGGGATCCTGACGGCGTTCTCCACCGCGTCCGCCAGAGCACCCAGACCGGACCCGAGCATCAGGGCGATCCGCGGCGTTTCGCCGCTTTTTTCGCGCACATACTGCGCAGATTCTTCAAAAAAGCCGTGTTCAAACCGGTACATCGTCCCTCACCCCTTTCGCTACCATTGTACAAAGACGTTTTTTTCCGGTCAATGTGCCGCTTCAGCAGCATTTTGTATATAATGATTCCTGACTCACTTTGAAAGGAAGTACCGTTTTGTATACCATTCATCATACCGCACACGTTCACGACGTCGATCTGAACAACCGCATGTCTCCTGGTTCCGTCATGCGTCTTCTGCACATCTGCGCCGACACTCAGATGCGTGCGGATTCCCCTTCCCTGGAAGCAGTCCGCGACATGGGCATCGCCATGATCATGAACCGGCTGACCATGCATTTTCTGAAGCCAATCGACCGCGGCGATGAACTGGAAGTCTCCACATGGCCGTGCGAAGCTTCCGGCTTTGTGCTCCCGAGAAACTATGAGATAAAAAGAGACGGCGAACTGATCACGCAGGCGGAGTCCACCTGGGCTTTGGTGGATCTGGCGACCAGAAAGCTCCTGCGCAGCGACAGCGTCGATCTGAGCCATTATGTTTATGGTGAGAGGCAGGAATTCCGCTACGATACGGTCCCCCGCGGCGCTGAACTGGAAGACGCTGGCACTTTCCCCGTCCTGTACGAATTCTGCGACCTGAACCGTCACATGAACAATACGCGCTATCTTGACATGCTCTGCGATTTCGTGCCTGGGATCGAGGACCGCACGCTAAAGCGGCTCACCATCCATTACAGGAACGAGGCGCCGTTCGGCAGCACGATCCGCGTGCAGCGCGGCTGCACGGATGATACGTTCTTTTTCCGGACAAGCATTGACGGAAAAGCGAACGTCGATGCTGTTCTGGTCTTCTGAAAGCACCCCAAAAAGGAGCATGCCCGCGAGGGAAGAATGCCGTCAGAAGGCAACGGCCCGGCGCTTTTTGAGCGTAACGATTAACCGAAATCGGTTATACCGGTTTGATATGAAGACATTCCCGACAGATCGGGCATTGTAAGGACAAACATGAACAGCAGAACCCCTGACAGCAATGAATTGGAATTATATATTCCTCAGCAGAATGACGGCTGGTTTTATGTGCAGATGATGTCTGATCCGGAGACAATGGCATATAATGCGCCATGGTTTCCTCCGAACGGATGTATCCCAAACGCAAAAGATGAATGGAACGAATTATGCAGCACATGGAATCTTCCGGATTCCGGAAGGTTTTACGCTTATCTGAAACGCAGATCTGACGGCCGGTTTGTCGGTGATGTTAATTATCATTACAATCCTGCGGCGGACCGGTATGACATGGGTATTGTGATTTACGCACCGGAGCGCGGCAACGGATACGGCAGACAGGGGCTGCAACTGCTGTTGGATAAAGCATTCAGAGCAGACGGCATATCCAGATTACATAACTGCTTTGAAACGGCCCGTGCTGCAGCATATAAAATACACAGAGCAGTCGGTTTCCGTGAAATCGGAGCAGAGAACGGACTGGTTCAGTTAGAAATAACCCGGGAAGAATTCCTTGCTTAATCAAACACAGTGAAGCAATATGGATCCCTATAATTGACAACTATCCGCATGTTGAGATGATCTTTCATTGTCCACAGTAACGAGCATCGGATTTCGCTTCCTGAGTCCGTGACAGGCAGTCAAAACAGGCGCGGCCATAGCGGTCGCGCCTGTTTCATTTCTTTTCAGTCTGTTGTTATCCGCCCAAAAAGGCAGCCTCCTTGCGAAGTGCGCCCCGAAGGCCTGTTCTTATACCTAAAAACCTTATTTGCCGACCGTCTCGTCGATCGCCTTGTTGATGACTGCGATCTCCTCGTCGGACAGCGCCCAGTCGAACGCCTTGCAGTTCTCGACTGCCTCGCGCGCGTTGCGTACGCCCATCAGGCAGATGTCTGCAAGCGGGTTCTGCGTGGACCAGTTGACAGCGACCTGCGCGACCGGGCAGTCATGCTCGGCTGCGATCTTGTCCAGAGTCTTCAGCAGTTCCATGACGCGGGAGAATTTGGGCTCCTTGTAGTAGTCGTAGAACGTGACGCGAAGATCGTTGGCGTCGAACTTCGGAAGCTCACGGATGGATCCGGTCAGGATGCCCGAGCCCAGAGAACCGTAGGTCATGTTGCCGATTCCGTGCTCGTGTCCCCATTTCATCAGGTCTTCCATCGAACGGTTGACCATGGAATACGGCGGCTGCTGCGCGTCGACTTTGCCGAACTGTTCGATCTCTTCGATCTGTTCGACGGAATAGTTGGATACGCCGATATAGCGGATCTTGCCCGCTTTCTTCAGGTCCTGAAGTGCGCGCATGGTCTCCTCCGCGGGTGCCTTGGTATCGATATCCGGCCAGTGCACAATGTAGATATCGACATAATCGGTTCCCAGAAGTTTCAGGGAGACGTCGATCTCGCGCATGCAGTTCTCATAGGACGCGTTCTTCACGACCTTGTTGCCGGGGCCGTCCGGCCAGGTCAGACCGAATTTCGTGGAGATGAACAGTTTCGAACGGTCGTATCCCTTGATCGCCTTTCCGACGACTTCCTCAGAGTGTCCGCAGCCGTAGATCGGCGCCGTATCGATGAAGTTGACGCCGTTGTCCAGCATCGCGCGGATCGCGCTGATGGAATCCGCATCGTTCACGTCGGCGCCCCAGCGGTCTCCGCCGATCGCCCATGTTCCGACTGCCATAGCGGACACATTCATGTCAGTGCTGCCGAATTTTTTGTAACGCATAATTCCCTCCTGTTGATTTCTGTTTCAGTAGTTTGAAAAAAGAAAATTTTTCCTACACATTATAAACCCAAACCCGTACCAGTTCAATGATGCACGTCGCGCTTTGTCTCAGGTTTCGTCACGGATCACGCAGATCCCGATGGATCTGGCCGGCAGGATGAGCGAGCCGCCCTTCCCTTCCATACGGATCGTGAGAGGCTGATCCTCTTTTCCCCGGTTGACCGCGACTGCCGCGATGTCCCCGTCGGGCCTTCTGAACGCCGCGAACTCGACTTCATCCGAATAGGATGACGTCGCGATCCAGACAGATCCCGCAACAAGGAAATGGGACAGCAGCCAGTACGTCTTTTGGATCGGCTGCGGCAAAAGTTTCTTTGCTTCGACATCATAGTGATGCGATGCGCTGCAGTAGTTTCCGACGTAGTTGGGTCCGCCCTGAGCGTCGAACAGAAGCGCCCATTCGTAGAACGCCGTCATCCCCCTGTTCAGGTTCCCGATGATCTCATGCACCGCCCTGAACGGAACAGCTTCCACCTTTTCCGTTGAATTCACGCGGAATTCCAGTCCGTTCTCGGAAGAGATCAGTTTCAAGTCCGGATATTTCCTCCTCACAAGATCAAGCGCCTCGAAATGATCGCCGCTGTACCAATGGAACGCCGCGCCGTCGATCGCATCCCGCGTCGTCTCGTCGACCGTTTCACAGACCCTCTCATACAGACGCTCCTTGTTGTGATCCCATATGAACAGTTCCACATCCGTCAGCCCCTGCGCTTTCATTTCAGGTGCAAGATGATCCCTGATGATGATCTTTTCCTCCTGAGCGGTATAGACGCAGGAATCCCACACCTGCACGGCGTTCGACTCATTCTGCACGGAAATACGCTGCACCCAGAATCCCCGTTTCCGGAACTCCTTCACATAGCGGCAGAGGATCTTCGCCCACATGGTCCGGAACTCCGGTTTCAGATGTCCCCCGTTTCTCCTGTCATTGTTCGTTTTCATGAAAGCAGGCGGGGACCACGGAGACAGCATGAGCGCGAGGTCTCCGTTCCTTTCTTCTCTCGCCGCTTCAAGGAACGGGATAATGTACCGGTCCGTCATTTCAAACGTGAACCCTTCAAGCTCCGTATCCTCCGGATCCGACACCGCCTCATAGATGCCGAGGCATGCGTCGCAGCTGTCCAGATTCACTCTGACCACCCGGTAGTTCATCTCCTCCGGCGAAAAATACGTATGGATCAGTTTCTTTTTGAGCGGTTCCTCCATCAGCGAATAGATGTAGCCCACCGACTGCGTCACCGTTCCGCCGAATCCCTCCAGTGTCTGTCCGGTAACATCGGGATAGAAATTGACCACCGGATGCTCATTCGAGAATTCCTCCTGCGTCATCAGCACGTTCTGTGTGAATCCGTCCTTGTACCCCCACGGGACCTTGTTCTGATACACGATATGCATCGCTGTCCTCCTGTTTTTTCTTCCCGGACATCAACCCGGATCCGCTGCCTTTTTCAAGTCTATTTCAGTCTGCCTTGGAATGTCAATCCGGTCCGCCTGCCCTGCCGCTGCGCCGGGATAAACGCCTTATCTTTCCGCTCTTTTGACAGCCGATCCCGTTTAGGATAGAATATTGTGTATTCCTTCTGGAAAACAGGAAGGAAATCACACTTGAGGGGGATCAACTATGGCCGTATTGGACACCAAGCGTTCGCCTGAGGAACTGGCACACCAGAAACTGCAGGTCATTGATGCCATTGCCGAAAAACTGCGTCTTCATTTCGGAAGGACGCTGGAGGACGCAACGGAGAACCATTTATATAAGGCTGTCGCGCTCGTCGCCCGTGATGAGATCATCGGAAAATGGATCACGACGCGTGCAGCGAGAGTCAAACAGCAGAAAAAACGTCTTTACTATCTTTCCATCGAATTTCTGATCGGAAGATCTCTGACCAGCAACCTGGTCAATCTCTGCAAGGACGAAGCCTACCGTCTCGCGCTTGAGGAACTGGGGCTTTCTCTTCCCGAACTGGAAGAGGTCGAACCCGAAGCGGCGCTCGGAAACGGCGGTCTCGGCCGTCTGGCAGCCTGTTTCATGGATTCGCTCGCCACGCTGGACCTTCCCGCGATGGGGTGCGGCATCCGTTATGAGTACGGTCTGTTCAAACAGTACATCGTCGACGGACAGCAGATGGAGCTTCCGGACAGCTGGCTGGATGACGGAAACATCTGGGAAGTCGCTGTCCCTGAAGAAAGCTGTGATATCGCTTTCGGCGGCACCGTAAAGGAGACCTGGATCGACGGACGTCTTCATGTCGATTACGAGGGCGCCACACACGTGATCGCGATCCCGTATGACATCCCCATCGTCGGATATGACACCGACACGGCGCTGTCACTGCGTCTGTGGAGCGCGAAGTCTCCCAAATCCATCGATTTCAACGCATTCGCCAGCGGCGACTACATGCGCGCCTCCGAGGAAAAAGAACTTGCTGAGGTCATTTCCAAAGTCCTTTATCCCGCTGACGATCATCTGCAGGGCAAGACCCTCCGTCTGAAACAGCACTACTTCTTCACTTCCGCGACAGTACAGTACATCATCAAGGATTTCAAGAAGCGCTATCCGAACAAACCCCTTACGGAACTGGACGACAAAGTCATCATCCATATCAACGACACGCATCCCGCGCTCGCAATTCCGGAATTGATGCGTATCCTGATGGACAACGAAGGTCTCGGTTTCCAGGATGCTTTCGACGTTACCCGCCGCGTGTTCTGCTATACGAACCATACGATCATGAGCGAGGCTCTTGAAAAATGGCCCGCGCAGCTGTACCGCGAACTGCTTCCCCGTATCTGGCAGATCACGGAAGCGATCAACGAGCACTACTGCTGGGAGCTGAACCAGCGATTCCCCGGACAGATGCAGCGGATCGCCAACATGGCCATCATTTCCTATGATCAGGTCCATATGGCAAATCTCTCCGTCGCCATGAGCCACAGCGTCAACGGCGTGTCTCAGCTGCACGGACAGATCCTGCGCGAGGACGTCTTCCGTGATTTCGTCGCATTCGACGACAAATTCATCGGCATCACCAACGGCATCACGCCCCGCAGATGGCTCATGAAATCCAATCCCGGCCTCAGCGCTCTTCTGGACGAAACCATCGGAACAGGATGGCGTCACGACCTGATGCAGTTGGAAAATCTCGCTCCCTACGCGGACGATCCCGCGTTCCGCGAGCGTTTCGACGCCGTGAAAAAGGAGAACAAGCAGCGGCTCGCCGACTGGTGTCAGAAGCATCTGGGCGTCACGGTCAACACCGACGCGATCTTCGACTGCCAGGCAAAACGCCTGCATGAGTACAAGCGCCAGCTGCTGAACGTACTGCACATCATCGACCTGTATCTCACGCTGGATGAGAATCCCGATGCGGATATCCCGCCGCGCGTCTTCTTCTTTGCCGCAAAGGCGGCGGGAAGCTACTATATGGCAAAGCAGATCATCCGCCTGATCCATTCCGTGAGCGACATGATCGCGGCCAACCCGCGCACGCGCGACAAACTGCAGGTCGTCTTCCTTCCGAACTACTGCGTTTCCCTCGCCGAGGTCCTGATCCCCGCAGCGGACATCTCCGAGCAGATCTCGACCGCAGGAAAAGAAGCGTCCGGCACCGGCTGCATGAAGTTCATGCTCAACGGCGCCCTGACGATCGGTACGATGGACGGCGCCAACGTGGAAATGGCTGAGCAGGTCGGTCTGGAGAACATTTACATCTTCGGAAACACAACTGCCCAGAACAACGAACTGCGCATGAGCTACAATCCCGCGGAACTGTACTTCAACAACCCGAAGATCAAACGCGCTCTGGATCTTCTGATCAGCGACCGTCTTCCGCAGGAACGCCCGGGTCTGTATCAGGATGTCTATCACTCCCTGGTCGATCACGACGTCTATCTGCTTCTTGCAGATTTTGACGATTACTGCCGCGTCAGCGACCAGATGGCGGCGGATTATAACGACCGCGACCTGTGGCTGAAAAAAGCAGTGCTCAATACCGCCAAATGCGGTTTCTTCTCCAGCGACCGCACGATCAATGAGTACAACGACCGCATCTGGCACCTGACCCCGCTGGGAACTCAGGAATGATGCATTGAATCTCCGGCGGCCCTGTCTTGCGGCAGGTCCGCCTTTCTTTTGAGGTGAAATATGGAAACGACTGCACTTCCGCGCTGCGTCCGCGAAGCGAAAAAATCCCGCGGAAAAAACTGGATCCTTGAATCTCTGCTCGCCCTTGCCGTCATGGCTGTCGCAAGCATGCCGGTCTCTATCGTCTCTACGGTCTACCTTTTCATCTCCGCAATGCCCATGATGATGGAGATGATCGGTTCCGGGAGCAGTTTCTTCGAGATCTACAACGCTGTCAGAACCTATGCGGTTTCCGCGGACAGCACCGCGTTTCTCATCATGCTGATCGGGGAGATCTTCCTGATCGCAGGCGTTCTGATTTTCTGCCTGCTGATCGAAAAACGTACGCCGCGCGGCACCGGTCTTTCCCCGCGGAGATGCATACCGAAATACCTGCTCGGCTGGGTCCTCGGCGCAGCAATGATGGCGCTCATCGCCGCAATGTGCACCATTTCAGGCGACATCCGGTTTGTCCCCGTCTCCGAGATCCGCTTCGGAATGATCCTGCTTTTCCTTCTGGGTTACACGATCCAGGGTGCCGCAGAGGAATTTCTCTCCCGCGGCCAGCACATGCTGGGGCTTACACGCAGATACGGTCTCGCGACCGCCGTGCTCCTGAGTTCGATCCTTTTCGGGCTGCTCCATGTGTTCAACAGCCATTTTTCTCTGCTCGCCATGATCAACATCACGCTCTCGGGGATCTGTTTCGCACTGATCACGCTCATCACCGACAGCATCTTCTGCGCCTGCGCGATGCACACAGCATGGAATTTCCTTCAGGGGAACGTGTTCGGCTTCTCCGTAAGCGGCAATCCTCTGTCCCCTTCCGTTCTGAACGTCACGCTCACCGCGGGCAGAGGTGCGCTCTGGACAGGCGGCGCATTCGGCCCCGAAGCCGGGCTTGCTGCGACCGTCGTTCTTCTTCTGACCGCGCTTGTACTGTTTCTGATCTTTTCCCTGAAGACCCGGCGGCAGGAAAACGTCTCCGCACAGTAAGCCGGTCCCCTTCTGTTCATGCGGTTATTTTTTCATGCAAATCGTGCCATTTCAACGTAAAACGGCACGATTTGCATGTTTTTTCTTCTGATTTATCATTTTTCTGCGTTTCAATTGCTGTATAATTATGTAAATCATTCCACTGAAACTATGGAGGTATCCTTATGTCAAAGGGCAAACAGTTTCTGAAGAGCTACGGTTTCCTCCTGTCGATGCTGATCGCGATCATCGCGGGCTGCGTGACAGGCGCCGTATGGCCGGGCGCGACCGCTCTCGAGCCTCTCGGAACCGTATTCATCAACCTGATGTTCTGCGTCGTTGTACCGATGGTATTCTGCTCGATCGCTTCCGCGATCGCAAACATGGGCAGCATGAAACGCGCAGGAAAAGTCATGGGCACCACGATCGTCACGTTCCTTGCCACAGCGGCCATCGCAGCACTTATCACTTATGTCCTGGTCCGCATCTTCCCCCTGGTGAACGGCAACTATCAGGCTGTCGAGGGTGAAGTCGAGGAAGGCATCGGCGTCGCGAACATGATCATCAACTTCTTCACCAAGCCTGACTTCGTCGAGCTGTGGAGCCGCCGCGCGATCCTGCCTCTCATCGTGGCAGCCGTGCTGTTCGGTTTCGGCGTGCAGATGGCAGGCGGCAAGGAGACCCGCACTGCGAAACTGCTCTCCGACGTCACCAAGGTCATCATGAACGTCGTAAAGATCATCACCTACTATGCGCCGATCGGTTTCTTCGGTTTCTTCGCATATCTCGTTGCGACCTACGGTCCCGAGCTCATCGGCGACTACAGTCGCACCCTGATCTTCTACTATGTGCTCTGCTTCGCCTACATGTTCATCTTCTTCCCGATCTACGCCAGATTCGGCGGCGGCAAGGGCAGTGCGAAAGTCATGTTCAAGCACCTGTTCCGTCCTGCGGCAGTGTCCTTCGGCACATGCTCCTCTGTCGCAACGATCCCGACCAACATGGAAGAGGCGCAGGAGACCGGTATTTCCCGTGACGTATCCGACATCGTTCTGCCCATGGGCGCAACGATGCACATGGACGGATCCGCAATGAGCGCGATCGTCAAGGTCGCCTTCCTGTTCGGTATCTTCGGTCAGAACTTCGGCACAGGGCGTGCGATCCTCGCGATCATCGTCGCGGTCTTCTCCTCTGTCGCGATGTCCGGTATCCCGGGCGGCGGCGGAACCGGAGAGCTCGTGCTCTGCACCGTGTTCTTCCCGAATCAGCTTGCCATCGCCTATCCCATCGCGATCGCACTGGGCAACCTGGTCGATCCTCCGGCGACGATGGTCAACGCGGCAGGCGACTATGTCGTGTCCTACATCGTTTCCAGATTCGTGGACGGCAAGGACTGGCTCCAGAAGCGTCTGAGCGGCAAGAAGGACGAAGAAGCGGCCGAACCTGCGGAATCCGCAGAGGAATAACAGCTCCGGGGAGATTCTCCCCGTAAAAACAAACTGAAACATTTGTCAAGATCGTCAGATGATGGTATCATTAGTTTTGGTCAATCTGACGATCTTGTCTTATTTTGACATGATTAAATATTTCAATGGAGGGAATCCAAAATGCTCGTAAATGGTAATGAGATCCTGCTGAAAGCCCGCGAAGAACACTACGGTGTCGGCGCATTCAACGTCAACGACTACGGCGCGGTGGAAGCGATCCTCGGTGCTGCTGAAGAGACCCGCACCCCCGTCATCATCCAGATCGGTGACTGGACCGACCCCAACGCTGCAGAGAGCAAAGCGAAGAATCCTTGGGACGCCAAAATGTTCATGAACTTCGTCCGCTATCGTGCTGACATCTCCCCCGTTCCCGTATGTATCCATCTGGATCACTGCCGTACCTATGAAGGCTGCATCCGTTCCATCAAACTCGGTGCGACTTCCGTCATGATCGACGCTTCCATGTGCTCCTTCGAGGAGAACATCGCCATCACCAAAAAGGTCATCGAAGCTGCCCGCGGCTGCGGCGTTACCGTTGAGGCCGAGATCGGCCATGTAGACGGTCATGCCGGAGACACCACCGGTAAGCTTTACACCACCGTTGACGAGGCAGTCCGCTTCTACGAGGAGACCAAGGTCGACAGCCTTGCAGTCGCAATCGGAACCGTACACGGCATCTATGCCGAAGAACCCGTTCTGCAGTATGACCGCATCGCAGAGCTGCGTGACGCGATCCCCGCTCCTCTGGTCATGCACGGTGCTTCCGGACTGAACGCCGAGCAGTACAAGAAATGCGTCGAGCGCGGTATCACCAAGATCAACTTTGCGACCTACATGCAGCTGGCAGGCGCAGACGCCATCGAGAAGATGGTCGACGCAAACCGCGCAGCAGGCGAGCGCAGCCGCTTCCAGGCTCTGTATTCTGCAGGTGTTGCAGGCATGCGCGCTATCGTCAAAGAGCATATCGGTTATTTCCAGACCAAGAGCATCTGACAATCAGACGCGGTATAAACGATTCGGAGCGCCTTTCGAAAAGGCGCTCCTTTCGTTTTGAATTCCCCCTTTTCACAGAGTTTTTATGTTATAATTATTCTCACACAGTATCAATCAAAAAGGAGATCTGCATGATGGCTTCTGCAAAGATCGGCGAACTTGATTCTTATCTGTTTTTTGAAGGCACACATACGCAGTCCTATCATTTCATGGGCTCTCATCTGACCGAAGAAGGCTGGGTCTTCCGCGTTTGGGCTCCCCATGCGCTGGAGATCGGTGTCGTGGGAGACTTCAATGGATGGGACTATCTGCGCAATCCCCTCAAAAAGATCCATGAAAACGGTCTGTGGGAAGGACTGATCCCGGATCTTCCGGAGTATTCTTATTATCAATACGCGATCCGCACGCCCAACGAAAAATGGATCTTCAAATCCGATCCGTATGCACGCACCAGCGCCGTGCGTCCGAACACGGCCAGCCGTCTCTACGCGGATCATCCGATGCAGTGGGAAGACGATGCCTGGTATGCCTCTCGCAAAGGGCTGGATCATCGCAACGCGCCAATGAGCATCTACGAGATGCATCCCGGCTCCTGGCGCCGTCATGAAGACGGCAGTTTCTACTCCTACCGCGATCTGGCGGACACGCTTCCGGCTTATCTTTCCGATATGGGCTTCACCCATGTGGAACTCATGCCGCAGAGCGAATTCCCGCTCGACGACTCCTGGGGTTATCAGATCACGGGATTCTTTTCCATCAACAGCCGTCACGGTAATCCGGAGGATTTCCAGTATCTGATCAATGAACTGCATAAGGCGGGGATCGGCGTGCTGATGGATTTCGTACCCGCGCATTTCTGCAAGGACGCGCACGGTCTGCGCCGCTTCGACGGCATGCCGTGCTTTGAATCGGATATTCCCGTACGTGCGGAGCATCCCGAGTGGGGGACCTGCATCTTCGACTTCGGCCGCAGTGAGGTCAAGTCCTTCCTTGCTTCCGCCGCAAACTACTGGATCGACGAATTCCATATCGACGGGCTCCGGTTCGACGCCGTGACCAGCATGCTCTATCACGACTACGGACGCAAGGACGGCGAATGGCTTCCCAATATCTACGGCGGAAAAGAGAATCTGGAAGCGATCGATCTGCTGCGGTTCATTAATGAATCGCTGCACGTGCAGCACCCGGACGTTCTGACGATCGCCGAGGAATCCACCTCCTGGCCCATGGTCACCAAACCACCGTACGACGGCGGTCTCGGTTTCGACTACAAGTGGGATATGGGCTGGATGAACGATACACTGCATTACATGCAGGATGACCCTGTTTTCCATCCGTATCATCATGACGCGCTGACCTTCACCATGATGTACGCTTTTTCGGAGAACTTCATCAATCCGCTCTCCCATGACGAAGTCGTGCACGGAAAGCACACCCTGCTGGACAAGATGCCGGGGGCCTATGAGTTCAAGTTCCCTCAGCTGCGCCTGCTGTTCGGCTATCAGTACACGCATCCGGGAAAAAAGCTGCTCTTCATGGGTTCTGAACTGGCGCCTTTCCTTGAGTGGCGTTTCTACGAAGAACTCGAATGGCATCTCCTTACCTACTACAACCACCGCCATATTCAGGAGTTTGTGAGAGATCTGAACCATTTCTACCGGGAGCATCCCGCCCTGTATGCCTGCGACTGTTCCTGGGACGGTTTCCAGTGGCTCAATCCGAACGACGCGGACCGCTCCGTGCTCTCCTACCGGCGCACCGGCAAGGGAGAAAGCCTTGTTGTCCTGTGCAATTTCTCTCCGGTGACCTGGACGAACTACGAAGTGCCGCTGCCCTTTGAAGGCACACTCAATCTCCTGTTCTCCTCTGACGACGCCAAATACGGCGGCAGCGGAGCCGACATGCACATCAAAATGCTGAAGGGTCCCACCGTTCACATGGAGTCCGGATTCCGTGTCGACCTGCCCGCATTTACGTTTGCCGTTCTTGCATACACCCACAAAACTGTTTATAATGAAACCAACAACGAAGCGGGTTCAAGTAAATAGGACAGTCAGCATGCTTTTTAACATGTATATTTGAATATTTATTTGAAAGACGCGGTTGCACCGCGTCTTTTCCTTTAGCAGAGTACTGATGAACGAGATCATTATAAAGGAGTGTGAACCAAACTCATGAAATCCAAGCGTTGTGTTGCAATGCTGTTGGCCGGAGGTCAGGGGTCAAGGCTCGGCGTGCTTACCGCAGACATCGCAAAGCCTGCCGTTCCCTATGGTGGCAAGTACCGGATCATTGATTTTCCGCTGTCCAACTGCATCAACTCAAACATTGACACTGTTGGCGTTCTGACACAGTACCGTCCGCTCGAGCTGAACAGCTATATCGCCGGCGGACAGCCCTGGGACCTTGACCGCAATGACGGCGGCGTATTCATTCTTCCGCCTTATCAGACCGGAAAGACCGGTGAGTGGTACAAGGGCACAGCAAACGCGATCTACCAGAACATCGCGTTCATCGAACAGTATCATCCCGAGTACGTCCTGATTCTTTCCGGCGACCACATCTATACGATGAATTATGCGGCCATGATCGATTTCCATGTAAAGAACTCCGCAGACCTGACGGTCGCAGTCATCGAGGTTCCCTGGGAAGAGGCGCCGCGTTTCGGCATCATGAACGCAAATGAGGATCACTCCATTTACGAATTCGAAGAGAAGCCGAAGAACCCGAAGAGCAACCTCGCTTCCATGGGCGTCTATGTATTCACGTGGGACGTGCTCCGCTCCTATCTCATCGCGGATGAAGCGAATCCGAAATCAAAGAACGACTTCGGAATGAATATCATCCCCAGCATGCTCAACGACGGCAAGAAACTCTTTGCCTATGCGTTCCGCGGCTACTGGAAGGATGTCGGGACCATCGACAGCCTCTGGGAGGCAAACATGGACCTGCTGGAAGAACCTCCGAAGCTGGACATCCAGGACAG
>JAFRLQ010000115.1 GCA_017431145.1 Clostridia bacterium
AAATCATGACCACCCGTAAAACGGGTGGTTTGCACAACGGCTATAAGCCTATTATCACAAGCCAGCGTCTCAAGGCGCTGGCTTTGCCACACCTGGTGTCAAAGCCACTACTGTGCATGTGTAACTATTGCCGACCGTTAACGGTCATTATCCTTCTTTGTCTCGTTTGGTTTTCTGTTCTCTTTATCCTCTCCAAACGGATCCTCATACTCTTTTACGCTTAATCTGTCCTGGGCGATATCATTTTTCTCCTGTTCCTGGATATACTTCCTCACCGTTGCTTCGTTTAACCCAACTGTACTCACATAATATCCGTCTGCCCAGAAGTGCCGGTTTCCATATTTATACTTCAGATTTGCATGATATTCGAATATCATCATCGCGCTTTTCCCTTTCAGGTACCCCATAAAACTCGATACACTGATTTTGGGCGGGATCGATACCAGTATATGCACATGATCCGGCATCATGTGTCCCTCGATGATTTCCACTCCCTTATACTTGCACAATCGCTTGAAATACTCCGAGATGTCTTTGCGCAGCTGATTGTAGATTACTTTTCTACGGTATTTCGGTGTGAACACGATGTGATATCTTGTATAATATTTTGTGTGCGCCAACGAATTGTTTTTCTTGGCCATATTGCATCCCTCCACTTCCTACATATAGTGACTTTGACAATCCCTATTGTAGCTTGTCTTGGGATGCTTTTCTTATAAAAGCATCCGGCCGCCCACCCGCCTAGCGGGTGGTTCTTTCGTTTCGCTCCTCTCTTCGTTCGTCACTCAACTGTCCACTAGGACGAAAGAGAAAAACGGCGCGGTCTGAAGACCGCGCCGTTTCATGCGTCTCTGATTACCGGATCAACCCTCGATCATGATCCTCTTTTTCTCATGCAACTGAGGATTGTTCTTCGGGATCTGAAGGCTCAGCACGCCGTGCTGGAAGTTCGCCTTGATGTCCTCCTCGGTGATCTGCTCTCCGACATAGAAGCTTCTCTGCATCGCGCCGGTATAGCGTTCCTGTCTGATCAGTTTGCCTTTCTTTTCCTCTTCATTTTCAACGTTCTTGGACGCACTGACGGTAAGATATCCGTCATGCAGGTCAACGCTGATGTCCTCTTTCCTGAATCCCGGCAGATCCATATCCACCTCATAGTGGTCCTCATGTTCGCGTACGTCCGCTTTCATCACTCTGTCCGCGTGTCTGCCGTAGAGCTTGCGCTCCGCCCTGTCCAGATCTCTGAACTCCGGGAAACCGAAGAAATCGTCAAACAGACTTTCTCCGAAAATGCTAGGTACCAACATCATCAATTCCTCCTTTACTCCATCTGTATGCTGATGTTTATGAGCAAGGGGAAGGAGTGTTTGGATCCTTCCGGATCCTCTCTGTTCCTCCGTTCGAGTATGGTATAGCACTATTTTTAGCACTCGTCAATAGAGAGTGCTAAGATTTTTTGTTTTTTTTCTTCTTTTTTTCGTATTTCAGTCTGTAAACCGGACCTGTGCACCGCCTTGACTTTACCGCGCTAAAGTGATGTAATGAAGGCAGCAGAAAACGGAAATACCCCGCGGAGGGGAATCTTAACTGGAGGTATATATGGAACAGACAAAGCAACGCAAAAAAGTGCCGCGTGCGATGCAGATCTTCATCGCACTGGTGCTGGCCATCATCGTCGGACTCCTGCTGCAGAAGCACGCGGATTTCGCGACCGCCTACATCAAGCCGTTCGGTACGATCTTCCTGAACCTGGTCAAATTCATCGTGGGACCCATCGTCCTGTTCTCGATCATGGCGGGCGTCGTATCGATGCGCGATATCCGCAAGGTCGGACAGGTCGGCGGCATCACGATCGTCTACTACTTCTTCACCACGGCGATCGCCTGCGCGATCGGTCTTCTGATCGCGAACCTGTTCAGAGGGGCGTTCCCGGTCCTTGAGACGTCCAGCCTGACCTACGAGGTCGCGCAGTCCTCTGGCCCCATGGACGTTCTGGTGAACATCTTCCCCTCGAACTTCCTCGTGCCCATCACGGAAGCGAACATGCTGCAGGTCATCGTCATGGCGCTTCTGATCGGCTTCGCCGTCATCGCCATCGGCGAGAAGGCGGAGAAAGCCATCGACGGGATCAACCGCTGGAACACCATCTTCATGAAATGCATGGAAATGATCCTCGCGCTTTCCCCCATCGGCGTCTTCTGCCTGCTGTGCCCCGTCGTCGCGGCGAACGGCGCCATGGTCGTAGGCTCGCTGGCAAAAGTCATCCTGGCGGCGTATATCGCCTATCTGCTGCACGCCGTCATCGTCTACTCGGCGACAGTCGGTACGCTGGGCAAGATGAATCCCATCCGGTTCTTCAAGGAGATGCTGCCCGCCATCATGTTCGCGTTCTCCAGCGCGTCTTCCGTCGGCACCCTCCCGATCAATATGGAATGCACCCAGAAACTCGGCGCTTCCAAGGAGGTCTCCTCCTTCGTGCTGCCGCTGGGCGCCACAATCAACATGGACGGGACCGCGATCTATCAGGGCGTCTGCGCGATCTTCATCGCATCCTGCTACGGCATCCACCTGACCCCCGGTCAGATGATCACCATCGTTCTGACCGCTACGCTGGCCTCCGTCGGAACGGCGGGCGTGCCCGGCGCGGGCATGATCATGCTGGCCATGGTCCTTGCCGCGGTCGGTCTTCCCGTGGACGGCATCGCGCTGGTCGCAGGCGTGGACCGCATCTTCGATATGGGACGCACGACGCTGAACATCACAGGAGACGCTTCCTGCGCCGTGATCGTGTCCAACATCCTGGACAGACGCCAGGCGAGAAAAGCGAAGAAATCCGAATGACCCTGTGACCTGAAACGACAAAAGGCCGCCGCGGCGGCCTTTTTCGTTTGTCTTTTTTCAGTCCGTCCCGGTGTGCGGGGCGTCCTTCAGAACACAGAGAAGGAACGTCACGATGAGAAGGACGTAGCATACGGTCTTGGGCAGCATCAGCATGCCCAGGATCGGAAGAAAGCCCGCTCCGACTGCGACCGGAAGATAGAACAGGAAGGACAGAAGGATGTACAGCCACACCGGACGCAGCCGTTTCGATTCCTTTCTCTTCTGGAAATACAGCACGCACACGACCGCGCCCAGCGCCGCAAAGGGAACGTTCCTCAGGATGCTCCAGAAAAGCGGACTGGTGTTTTGGAACCAGCCGTTCTGCGGAAACAGGCAAAGCGCGATGCGCAACGCCGCCAGAAGCCATACGGCGAAGACCGTGTTGCCGCTTTTGCGCACATGATAGTATCTGACCCAGATGTGATACAGCAATACATAAAACACCGTCATGGTGACCGACGTGATCAGCTTTCCGACTCCCAGCGCAGCCGTCAGATCGGCGTTCAGGAAGTAGCTCAGCACGCGCGGCACCAGATGGAACGCGTCACCCAGCCCCAGGATCAGCGCAGCCAGACCCATCATCTTCTCTTCCCGGTTCCGCGCTCTGCAGAGGATCACGGCACCCGCTGTGACCGCGAACAGAAGATACAGGATATCAAAAGACGATTCTCCGTATTTCATGCTTTGTCTTCCTCCTCAATGCAGGGTTCATCCGCTCTGCCGGCGATCGCTTCCTCCCTGATCTTCAGGTCGTGATAGTCTCCCGCCGTTCTTGTGATCTGGTATTCCAGCGCGTCCTCGCCGAAGCCGATATGGATCTCGCGGATCCTTCCCGTGACCGCTTCGCCTCCGTCCTGCGGCGTGTATATGACGCTTTCCCCGACGCGGTACAGCGCTCTGCGGCCGGGATGTCCTTCCGCGATCCTTTTTCTCTTCTCCTCCACGATGAAACGCGCGGATCGTCTGTAGTATCTTGCAAGGAATCCGACCCACAGAAGGTTTCCGCATCCAAAGAAGAGCCCGTCTTCCTCCGTAAACTCCGCCCAGCAGCACTGGTCCAGTTTTTCCGCGAGACTTTCCTCTTCCGCTTCCGGAAGCGGCGTGTCCTCCCTGCCCTCTCCCGCAAGGAACTGCACCGGGACGATACGCCTGTCGCGCACATAACCCGCGAATTCTCCGGGCGGCATGGCGAACCGCTCGCCCTGCGTCTGCCACTCGTCATGCGGTCCGATCCCGTCGTACACGCAGACCGGCTCCTCCATTTTGTCGATATACGCGTCGCACTCGTCCTTCAGCGCATGGAACAGCTTCTGACAGTTCCGCACCCCGCGCATCAGGGAGATCCTGTCCGTGCCGAACGCGGCGGCGTCCTTCTCCTGCAGCCAAGAGGGATACCAGAGCTCCGTCTTGCGCCGAAATCCCGGCAGCACGCTGACCGGCGTCGCGACCACATGATCCGCGAACGCGCCGAGCGCTTCTTCTCTTTCCGCGTCCGTTTTTGCATCTGCCCAGAGCCTCTTTGCGTCATTTCGCGCATCCAGATGCCTTCTCGCGATCTCTTCCGTACGTTTTGAAGATGCCATATTCCGCCTCTTCCTTTCGTTCTTTCCCGCGCCGGATCCCTCCGGCTTCTTTTCTTCATTGTAACACACGGGAAGTCACTTTCCTTCCGTTTTCCTTTCCTCCTTTCTGATTCTTCTTCAGAATGATATAATCCAGATAACAAATAACGTATTCGAGGTGATCCTATGTCTACCATTCTCGGCATCGATATCGGCACCAGCAGCCTGAAGGCCATGCTTCTGGATCCTGAAAAAGGGATCCTCGCCGTACGCGCAAAAGCTTACGAAGTCTCCATCCCGAAGATCGGCTACGCCGAGCAGGACCCCGCCACCTGGTGGGACGCCCTGAAAGACGTTCTTGCCGCATTGAAGGAGTCGGACGGCGCCGCCTATGAAGCCCTCGGCGCCATCGGGTTCTCCGGACAGATGCACGGTCTCGTCCTGGCGAAGGAGGACGGCGCGCCCGTACGTCCCGCGATCCTCTGGCTGGACCAGCGCTCCCGCGAGGAACTGCGCGCGATGGAGGCGAAGATCGCCGGCACATCCATGGCGCAGGAGATCGGGAACCGCATCAGCAGCGGCTTCGCCTTCGCCTCCCTGCTCTGGCTGAAAGAGCATGAACCTGCGTCTCTGGACGAAGCATACGGGATTCTCTGCCCCAAGGATTGGCTGCGTCTGAAGATCACGGGCGCCTTCGGCGCGGAAGCGGTGGACGCCTCTTCCACCGGCGTCTTTTCCATCGCGCAGCGTGACTGGGCCTGGGATCTTATCGATCTTGCGGGTCTTCCCAGACGCCTGTTCCCCGAAGTCTTTGAATCCACCGACATCGCGGGCTCCGTCTCCCGGGCCTGTCATGAAGAGACAGGTCTTCCGGAAGGGATCCCGGTGATCTACGGCGCAGGCGACCAGCCCGCGCAGGCGATCGGCAACGGGATCTGGCGCGAGGGACGCCTGACAAGCAATATCGGAACGGGCGGACAGGTCTCCGCCTTCATCAGAAAACCGCTCGTCGATCCCGGGATGCGGACCAACACCTTCTGCCACGCCATCGAGCGCGGCTATACGATCTTCGGCGCGACGCTCTGCAGCGGCATGTCCATGAACTGGGCGAAGAATAAGGTCTTCTGCGTGGACAGCTACGCCGAGATCAACGCGAAAGCCGCGTCCGTCCCGGCAGGTTCGGACGGTCTGCTCTATCTGCCCTATCTTTCCGGAGAACGCACGCCGCACATGGATCCCGACGCGCGCGGCATGTTCTTCGGTATGACGCTGGCGCATGAGCAGCGTCATTTCCTGCGGGCCGTAATGGAGGGCGTGACCTTCGGCCTTCGGGACTGCATGGAGATCCTTCTGTCCCTTGGGATCGACGCGGACACGATCATCGCCTCGGGCGGCGGAGCCGCGTCGCCTCTGTGGCTGCAGATCCAGGCGGATATCCTCAAGCGTCCGATCCGCGTCAGCACGGTCTCCGAGCAGGCATGCCTGGGCGCATGCATCCTGGCGGGCGTGGGAACCGGCATCTTTTCCGGCGTCGAAGAAGCCTGCGGCCGCTTCGTCACGATGAGCGACGCCGTCTGGGAACCGATCCCGGAAAACAGCGCGATCTATGACGAACGCTATGAAGTCTTCAAAAAGCTCTACGCGCAGACGAAAGACCTGATGCATCAGTGAGCGCATGATGAAAAAAGAGGTCACGTGATGACAAACGGTGACCTCTTTGTTTTCTGTTCTTCTTTCCTATTCCGCTTTGACCGAATCCGTCTCGATGATGAACCGGACGCTTCCCGTCCGTCCCTCTTCGATCCCACCGAAATTCTCATAAGTCCTGTCGCTCTGCCTGAGTCCCTTGAACCGGACGAGTACGTCGCGCAGTTCGCCGTCGAAACGGTCTGTGAGTTCCCGGATCGCCTCCTCATTGTATTCCCGAAGCGCGGAGGCGAATTCATCCGCGCCGCCGGTCAGCGCCGAGACTGCTGAACGCATGGACGGTCCTGCGTTGTTGATCCCGGACATACCCTGCTCGATCTGCCCGGATGCCGTATGGATCTGTTCGATCCCCCGGTTCAGCGCCGTGATCCCGTCGTACAGCTGCTGTGCTCCCGTCTTCAGGCTGTTGAGCGTTTCCGCGAGCACAGCAGGATCATTTGCCTGAAGCAGCGCGGTGATGAGCCCCTGGAGCGTATCCACCTGTTCCTTGAGCGACGCCAATGTCTGAGCCGTTTCCGCGCACTTCGCACTGTCAGCTTCCAGGATCTTGTCAAGAGCCGTCTGGATGTTCACTGTGACGCCGCTGAGCTGTTCCTGCTGTTCCGCATCCATCTCCCCGATCGTCTGAAGCGCATTCTCCAGTTCCGTCTGCGCCTCCTGCAGGTCTGCGGAAACCTCTTCCAGATACGTCCCGCAGCTGTCAAGTGACCCGCTGATCAGGGAAAGCCCTTCCAGAATCTGTGCGGCCTGCGCAGCCGTTTCATCTGCTTCGCCCTCTTCCGGCACCGGGATCGCTTCGCACAGCTGTGCAAGACCGTTGCGCAGGGCTTCCGCACCCTGCTCAAGCGCCTTTTTCTGCGTGTTCAACGCGTCCAAGCCCTCATTCATTGCGTGCATGCCTCCGGTGAGTTTTCCGATCCCGGAAACATACTGGTCAAAATAGGACGCAAACGTCCGTACACCGTCGGAAAACTCTCTTCCCGCATCTTCCAGTTCATCCGTAGCATCTGCCAGCTCCTCCATCGCGTGCGGCAGTTTTTCCATTTCCGACGGTTTTTCTTCCGTCTCATCCTCACTGAAGATCCCGTTGGAAATAACGGTCGCAGTGAAATCCAGTTCAAAATCTGTCACGTCCGCTTCGATCTGAAAGTATGACGGGATCTGCGGCGGATCCTCCATGTCCAGCTGTTCCAGTCTGAGACTGTCCTCCAGGCCGGGAAGCGCGTATCCCATCGCCATGTTCTGCCCCTCCATGGAGACCAGCCTTCCGTTCGTCAGCCGGATGTTTGAAAAAGTATCTTCCGGAAGCACGACAGCCGTAACGGCAAGAAACGGCACACAGACCTGCGCGGTCTCCCGCACCGGATCCGCATCGTCCTCTTCCTGAAGGAACACCGTCTCTTCCGTCAGCGTATGATTCTCATAGTCGAACCGCATCGTCACATGTCCGCTTCTGCCGGCGAGAAGGTCAGGCTGTATCTCCTTCCCGTCCAGAAAATACGTCACATGCACCGTTACGGGCAGCGGCTGCGCGGATTCGCCCTTATAGCGGATGACGTTCCCGTGGTCCTCCCACAGGAGCGTACCGTCATCCAGGAGCGTGTACATTTCATCTCCTTCCGTATTTTTGATCCCGGAAAGATTGGTCCTGTCGGACACGGTCCCGTCTGCACCTGCGTAATTCAGCACTGTTTCGACGCTGATCTTTTCCGTTCCGCCCGACGCATCCGCCGTCACCCAGACGGTCTCCTGCTTCTCCGGGCTTTCAGGATCAATACGCCGCTCCGTCTCTTCCTGCACTGCAGCTGCCGGCTCCGCATCCGTTTGCGTTTTTTCCGTCTCCACAGCGGGTGTATTTCTGCCCCCTGCGCATCCCAGAAGGGAAACGGCAAGCAGCATGCAAAGCGCGGTGTTTCTGAATGAGTGTTTCTTCTTCATTGTTCGCTCCGATATTACTCAACGTTCTTCAGTGCCTGATCCATGGGGATCCTGCGAATACGTAAATACTGAATGCCTGTGATGACCATGTAGGTCACGATAGCAAGCAGATACATCTTGATATACGACGGAATATCTCTTATATACGGCATCCATCCGGTCATGCGCTGACAGATATAATAGCGCCAGACTCTGGCCAGCGCCGCATCCACCAGCGGCAGACAGATCAGGTTGATCAGAAGGACCATGATCGTCGTCGGCAGGATATACAGCCGGGAAAGCTCGCCGTTTCTGTATCCCATGATCTTCGTCATGGAGATCGAATGTGCGTTCTTTTCCAGGATCACCTTCGACATGAGATAGGTCAGTACGAAGAAGATGATCACGGCAAAGATCTCGAAGATGAACATCATGTCGCCGAAGGAGTGGTCCAGCTGCCGCGAGATCTTCGTCAGCGCCTCCTGGTCCAGTACGGTCCCGATGTACTTTCCGTCAATGTCCGTGATCGGCGTGTCGGAAAAATACCCGCAGAAGAAATCCGCGTCCATGTCCATGATCCTGTTCAGCGTCGCCTGATCCATAAACACAGCCAGACCTCCGGAATAGTCATAGATCCCTGTCACTTCAAACGTATACGTCTCGTCCTCATACGCTTCCTTCAGCGTGACCGTGTCGCCCGGCCCGATCCGGAACTTCTCCGCATAAGCGGAGGAGATGAACACGTCCTCTTTCCCGATGTCCGCCCGGAAATAACGGCTGTCGTCTTTCACACCGTAAAGCATGATATCTTCCGTAATATAAGAAGCATCCGTCGTCCTGAGGCTGTACACGCTGAATTCCTCTGCATCCGGGTTATCCGTTTCCACCCCGCGCATGAACATCACGCCGCTGATCAGACCCTCCAGCTTATGCTCGCTTTCGGTCATTTCCATCGGCACGGTCAGGATGTACTGGTACTTCGCGATCATCTCATCCAAGATCTTTTCCTGAAAGCTGTTCAGGATCACGGGAAGCAGCATGCCGAAGGCGAGGAGGAAATCCGCAAAAAAGAATCCCACGAGGATCACGGCGTAGTTTCCCAGGTTCTGCAGGATGACGCGCATCCGGAAGCGGCTGAAAAACGGGATCTTCCGGCTCAGCCGCAGCGTCCGCCTGTTCTTTCTGCGCGAGGTCTCACCCCTCAGAAACCGCAGCGGGGAGATCTGCAGTTTGCGTGCCAGGATCGTCACCGTGATCACGGCCATGATCACCAACGGTACGACAGTCGTCAGGATGAATGCCCTGGCGTTCCACAGCGTCACAAAGGTGGGCAGACTGTAGCTGTTGTAATACATGGATGCCGCGAAATCCTTGAAGAACGTATAGCCCATGATGTTTCCGATCACGGCGCTGATGACCGTGATGATCATCGGCATGGAGACATAATGCAGGAGCAGTTCCCCTTTCGTGTATCCGGAAGCCCGCAGCGTCCCGATCACCTTCGCCTCCTTCGTGATCGTACTTGTAACGATGACCGTCATGACAAACGCCATGATGACGATGATGATATACAGGAGAACCATCATCATCGTCCGGTCGTTTCCGAAGTCGTCCCGGGTGAACGTGATGGCTTTGTTCTGGTATCTGGGAAGATACTCCCGGACGGAGACCTCCTCCATCAGCGCGGGCAGGAAGTCCTTTGACATCCTGTCCGCCTCTTCATCCGATTCGGGGGATTCCAGATACTGCCATGTGTAGCAGAAGGCACGCTCGTCCTGATCGAGCGCAGAAAATCCCTCTTCCGTGACCGCACCGACGCCGAAGCGTATGGCGTCGAACATGGAATCGCTGTTGTTTGAAAATAGACAGCTGTAATCCGGGAAGGCAACAAATCCCGTGACCGTCCAGGAACGGCTGCCGCTGGTGATGGTATCGCCGATCTTCAGCTTGTTGTTGTCCGCGTGCATCCTGTCGATGACGATCTCGCTCCCGTTTTCGGGAAGCCGTCCGTCCATCAGGCAAAGAAGGTTCACGCTTTCACGCACCGGATAGATGCGCAGCGTATTCGACTCGTCCGTCTCCACCTCAATGTAGAATTCCTCGCCGACTCTGACGCCAAGATCCTCTACGGCCAGGGCCTGCGCCGTGTTCATCTTTTTTGCTGTGATGAAATGGCCGTCCTCGACGTTGTATTTCTCAAATCCCTCATCGTACGCGTAGATCATGCTGTTCGCCGCGACGAGAAAGCCGGAGATCAGCCCGATGGACAGGACCATCAGGACAAAGATCACGATATACTTTCCCGCGTCGCCGGCAAGATCCCGGAGCAGGCGTTTTCTCAGCGGATTACGCATCTTACCACTCCAGTTCCTCAGCGGTCTTCTTCACGCTGTTCACAGTGTTCTCCCTGACCACGCCGTCTCGCAGCCGTATCACATGATCCGCCATGTCGCGGATCGCCGTGTTGTGCGTGACCATGATGACTGTATTGCCGTATTTCTGATTGACCGTCTCGATTAGCTTCAGGATCTCCTTCGACGTTTTGTAATCCAGGGCGCCTGTCGGCTCGTCGCACAGGAGGATATCCGGGTTCTTGATGATCGCCCTGCCGATCGCGGTGCGCTGCTGCTGACCGCCCGAAAGCTGACTGGGCAGTTTTCTGCGGTGTTCATAGAGTCCAAGCGTATTCAGAATATCGTCGACATCCAGAGGATGCTCGCTGAGATAGGCACCGACCTCGATGTTCTCACGTACGGTCAGGTTCGGGATCAGATTGTAAAGCTGGAATATGTATCCCAGATGCTTTCTTCTGTAAAGCGTCAGCTGCTTCTCCTTCATGGAGGCCATTGTCTCTCCTCCGATCGCGATGTCTCCCGCATCCGGGCGGTCGATTCCCCCGATGATGTTCAGCAGCGTCGATTTTCCGGAGCCGGAAGGCCCCAGCAGCACGCAGAACTCGCCTCTGTCAAGGGAAAAGCTGATCCCCTTGAGCACGTCGACCCTGCTCGTTCCCTGTCCGAATGACTTTTGGATATCCTGTATCTCGATGAACATGATGACCTCTTCTATTAGTCTTAACTAATATGATACGGATATTATAGGAGACTAACATTTGAAAATCAAGTTGAACCGCAGAAAAAGCGGAGAACGATCTCCGCTTTTCGTGATATTCTGTTTTTTCGTATGCCCCGGATCTGCGGCGCACATCATGGAAACGGTCTTTCTTTCAGGAAACGATTCTGTAATACGCGTTTGAAGTAAGTCTGTAAATGCCCGCATAGACGGCGCCGCATACCAGAACGCAGATCCCGGCCGCTGTCAGCAGAAGCGGTATGTCGAACAGTCCGAACAGCATGAGCAGTTTCATCACGACCGGAAGTACTGCCAGAAGATGTACGCAGGCGAAAAGGATCGGGATCAGGAATACCGTGAGCATCTGCGAGTCGACGCTTCTTCTGATCTCCTCTTTCGTCATACCGACCTTCTGCATGATTCCGAACCGTGCCTGGTCCTCGAAACCTTCGGAGACTTGCTTGTAATACATGATGATCGCGCATGACGCAAGAAAAATCAGGCTCAGGAGCATCCCGAGAAACAGCAGTCCGCCGAACGTGCCGACGAAATCGCCGCGTTCTCCTTCGTGGCTTTCGCAGTAGCGGTTGTCGAAATCATACGGTTCCAGTTCTTCATCCAGCAGCTCGTCGAGCGTCCGCGCAAGTGCTTCCTGCTGCTGCGGGGCAAGCCCCGTATCGAATCTGCAGTGCCAGAACCAGGCAAGCATCGGCTCTCCGTTGAAATCCGCGTATTTGATGTAGTGCTTCGCGACCTCGTTGACGTCGTCCACGATCAGGAAGATACCCGGGGATGCTGAGATCCTTGCGGAGGGATCGATCTCGTCGACCCTGTCGTCGATGCGTTTCGTCACTCTGAATGAAACGTCACCGACCGTGATCGTGTCTCCGATCGGGATTTTTTTCGCCGTTCCGACCAGCGCCTCCCCCGGCCCCACTTCCTCGCTGCAGCCGAACACGCGGTTATACACATCCCTGTCGATGAACAGAATCTGCGCGACTTTGTCGTAGTCGATGAACGCCATATCGGTCAGGGAATTGAGCGTGACGTCCAGCCTGCCGTCGTCAAAATATCCGCTGATGGACCATTCGTAAAACGTCGCGTTGTTCGTGATCGCGGCGCCGTGTTCCATTGCTGCCTGCTTCAGGTCCGCGTCCAGCTTTTCTCCGAGCGACTCAAGTCCTTCGTCATACCCGTATTTGCAGGCGAACGCGCCGATCTCGTTTGGATAGCGCAGGTCCAGACATTCATCCGCTCCCGCGTAAAGCGCCGCCGTCGAAGACAGCATCACCAGGATCATGGTCAGAAGAATGCATATGGAGGCAAGTCCCGCTCCGTTGCGTTTCATCCTGAACGCCATCGAGGAGACGGACACGAAATGATTCGTCCTGTAGTAGTAACGTTTGTTTTTCTGCAGCAGTCTGCAGAAGATCACCGAGCCTGCGACAAGCAGAAGATAGGTCCCGATGATGATGAGGATCACAGCCGCGAAGAACCACAGAAGCGCGGACATCGGCTGCTTGATCCTCAGCGCGATGAAATAGCCGGCGCCGAGCGTGAGAAAGCCGAGTATGCCGACGAACCAGTTGGATTTCGGCGGTTTCTCGCCTGCCTTTTCCGCCCTGACCAGCTCAATCGGGCTTGAAAACCCGACCTGCCTCAGGGAATTGAGCAGGATCAGCAGAAAGATGAAACTGAAGGTCCCGGCCGTCCACGCGACCGATCCCGCCGGAACAAGGACTGCGGAACGCGCCGCAGAACCGACCATTTTTGCAAAACCGGCCTTCGCCAGACCCGACAGCGTGATCCCCGCAGCCAGTCCCCCTGCGACCGAAACCACCCAGACGATCAGCGTCTCGAAAAACAGGATCCGTCCCAGATTGAACCGGTTCATGCCGAGTATGCTGTAAAGCCCGAACTCCTTTTTTCTTCCCTTGATCAGCGCGGACTGCGTATAGAACAAAAACAGCGTTCCGAACAACGTCATGACAAAAGTGCCCAGCTGCATCAGCGTCTCGGCGGTGTTTCCACCCGGCATGCCGTCCATGACCCCCGAATGCCCCAGAAAATGAAGGATGTAATAGACCGCGACCATCATCACGCAGGCGATCAGATACGGCACATAGAGCCTGGCGTTCTTGCGCATGCCGTCCGCGGCGAGCCTTGGATAAAAACCGATCTTCATTTCCGGTCTCCTCCGTTCGCAAGCAGCGTCAGTGCGTCGCTGATCCTCTGATACATCTCCTGATCCGTTCTGCCGTCTCTTCTGATCTGGTGGATGACGGTGCCGTCCCGGAGGAACAGCACGCGCGACGCGCGGCTGGCGGCTCTCGTCGAATGCGTGACCATGAGGATGGTCTGCCCCGCGCGGTTCACCTGTCCGAACAGAGCAAGCAGTTCGTCCGAGGATCTGGAATCCAGCGCCCCGGTCGGTTCGTCCGCCAGAATGATGCGTGGCTGCGTGATCAGCGCTCTTGCCACCGCCGCCCTCTGTTTCTGTCCTCCCGACACTTCGAAAGGATACTTCTTCAGAAGATCCGCGATCCCCAGCGGCTGCGCGAGCGCGTCCAGCCGCTTCTTCATTTCCTTCGGTTTTTTCCCCGCAAGGACGAGCGGCAGGCAAATGTTGTCCCCGAGCGAGAACGTGTCCAGAAGATTGAATTCCTGAAACACATAGCCCAGATTGTCGCGGCGGAATCTTGCGACAGCGGCGTTTTTCACCGCGCCCAGATCCATGCCGTCCAGCACGACGGTTCCCTCCGTCGGCCTGTCCAGGGCCGCCAGAATGTTCAGAAGCGTGGTCTTGCCGCTTCCGGATTCTCCCATGATCGCGACAAACTCTCCCTTTTCAACAGTGAGATCCACATGCTTCAGCGCTTCGACCGGCACTCCGCCGTTCCTTGTTTTATAGATCTTTTTGATGCCTTTTGCTTCCAGCAGACTCATTTTTCACCCTCCATGTATGTCCTGCGGTACCCCGCAACGCCTGAAAAAAGGTTTAAGAAAATAGCGGAGAATCCTCTCCGCTATTCAGGGGATACCGTGTTGATTGTTCTATTCAGATGTCAGCGTGTCACTGTGCGATCACGGGGAACCTGAGGACCGCCTTGAACAGATCGCCGTCGATCATGAGCTCCAGTTTTCCGCCCTGCAGTTCCGCAAGGCTCTTCGCGATGGAGAGCCCCAGCCCGTTTCCTTCCGTGCTGCGGGATGCGTCGGCGCGCACGAAACGCTCCATCAGCTCGTCCGCCGTGATGTTCAGCGCCTCCTTCGACGTGTTGCGCAGGATCATCACGCATTCCGTTCCCCATGTGCTCATGGAAAGATAGACTCTCGTTCCGGGCTGCGCGTATTTGCAGGCGTTGCTCATCAGATTGTCGAAAATGCGCCACATCCTGCGTCCGTCCGCCCGGATCATCACCGGCTGCGGCGCCGGTGTCACCACCAGTTCCAGACCGTTCTGCTCGAAACGCTCCCCGTATTCCCCGGATGCCTGCTCCAGGAAGACGTTGGCGTCACAGGGCGTGAGTTCCACATCCAGGTTGCCCGTGGAAGCCTTGGACGCCTCCACCAGGTCCTCGATCAGACGTTTCAGGCGGTCGGACTGCCGCACCAGGACCTCCGCGTATTCCTTCGTCTGCTCCTGCGGCGTATCCGGATCGGCGATGAGCGCCGCGTAATTCACGATCGAGGTCAGCGGTGTCTTCAGGTCGTGGGAAACGTTGGTGATGAGCTCCGTCTTCATGCGTTCGCTCTTCATGCGCTCCTCCACCGCGAGATTCATGCCCTGGGAGATCCTGCTCAGATCCATTGCATGCTTTTTGAAATCCCCGGCATATCCTTTCGTATCCACAGGCTGTGTGATATCCCCGTTTGCGAGGCGCTGTCCCTCCCGCTGCAGCCGCCGCATCGCAACGGCAATGCAGAAGACAAGCGGGATCATGATCAGATCGCGCAGGAAAAGAAGTCCGAACAGGCGGGCGCTCAGGCAGTGGCATGCCGCAAGCACGATCAGCTCAATCAGAAGATACGCCGCCGTGAAAAGCACGGTCTTCCAGATGAGCGGAAGCCTTCTGATCAGGCGGAAGATCCCGCGCACCGCGTAGAAGATCACCGTATGCCGGAAGAGTCTCTGCTGTTTGATGCGCGCCGCGATGTTCATGCAGATCCCGAGCATGACGCTCATGCCCGCAAGTCCGAACACGATCATGCCGGCGATGCCCGGTCCTTCCAGGAATGCCGAGGCGCCGAATCCCGCGACGCACAGCGCGAAGATGCCGCCGGCCAGGACAAGATAGACGTCCGTGGGGATCTTCGTCAGAATACCCGGCCGCAGTTCCTCCGTTTCCGGCCGCTTCGCGGTCACGGACATGAGCGACACGAACGCGATCACGCCCAGGATCAGACCGCCGATCGCGATCGCATAGATCCAGTAGCGCAGCGCGTAAAGCACGCTGTAGGCCGTGTTCACGAAGGCGTACTCGTCCCCGTACGGAAACGCCGTATCCAGATAAGCGTCGTACTGATACTCTCCCGCCGCGTCGCTGCTTCCGGTCTTTTCTCCGATCAACACATGCACCGCACCGTCCGCTGCGTCCTTCTCCAGGGCCACGTCAAGCGTCAGATACGGCGTCTTTTCCTGCCCGAGCGTTTCGGCAGCGGCGTCTGAGTACATGACCGCCTTGCCGCGGCTGTCGCGCAGCACGCCGTGCAGATTCGTATAGGGCTCCTCGTGCAGGACGCCGGACGGCTGGCCTGCGGCGACCCATTCGTTTATGTCGCGGCTGGCGTCTGCCGGTATCCTTCCCCGGAAATCATCGCGAATGGTCTGTTCTTTGGGGACCCTGTAGATATTCTCCTCCCAGTTCACATACATCATGAAACCGGACAGGATGACTGCCAGCACACAGAAGATCACTGTCAGAAACAGCAGGGCTTTGCCTGCCACAGTAAGGAAAAAACGCATGGTTTATCTCTCCTCCATCAGATATCCCTGTCCGAAGACCACTTTGATGTATCTGGGGTTTGCAGGGTCGAATTCGATCTTTTCCCTGAGATGACGGATGTGCACCGCGACGGTGTTGTCCGCGCTGAGCGGACGCTCCTTCCAGACCAGCGTGTAGATCTCCCTGGGGGAAAACACCTTTCCGGGATTGCTGATCAGAAGCTTCAGGATATCGAACTCCTTGGGCGTGAGCGAGACAGGCTCTCCATCCAGCGTGACGGTCTTTTTCCTGTCGTTGAGTTCCACGCCGCCCAGCGTGAAGACCTCGCCGTCCGCAGGCCTTGCACCGAGCCTGGTGTAGCGTCTCAGCTGGGACCGCACTCTTGCCGCCACCTCCAGCGGATTGAACGGCTTGGTGATATAATCGTCCGCGCCGGCGCCAAGGCCCAGGATCTTGTCCATATCCTCGCTCTTTGCCGTGAGCAGGATGACCGGCACGTTGCTGATCTGGCGGATCTTCGTCATGGCGGTGATCCCGTCCATTTTCGGCATCATGATGTCCAGAAGCACCAGCTGCACGTCTTTTTCACGCACCGCTTCGACGGCTTCCTCCCCGTCGTATGCCTCCAAAAGCTCATAGTCCGGATCGTTCAGATAGATCTTCAGGGCGTTCACGATATCCTTTTCGTCATCACAGATGAGTATACGGTTCATATGGCAATTGCCTCCTTCGTTGTCGACATCTGTATTATACGGTATGAGGTTTTTAAGAGAAAACACGCGAACTCCTTAAGAAAGGATGAAGACGGAAAAATCCCCGCGCGGGAATCATCCTGCGCGGGGATCCGGGCTCTTTTTTGGATTACTTGAGCGGTGCGGAACCGTCGAAGACGATGTTCGCGTCGATCGCGGCGTCGATCACTGCGATCTGCTCGTCTGTCAGGCACCAGTCAAACGCTGCGCAGTTCTCTGCTGCCTCTTTGGGTGTGCGGACGCCGACCAGAGCGGTGGAGACGAAATCCTTCTGGGTAGACCAGTTGATGACGATCTGCGGCAGGGGCTTTCCGGTCTCTGCGCTGATGTTGTCCAGGACCTCGAGGACCTTCATGACCTTGGAGAAATGAGGTTCCTTGAAGAAGGGATAGAAGAAGTTTCTGGGGTCTCCCTCGCCGAATGTGGGCACGGTGCGGAACGCGCCGGTCAGGATGCCCGCGCCCATGGAGCCGTAGGAGAAGGTGTCGATGCCGCGTGCAAGGCACCATTTCATGAGTTCCTCGTCACGGCGTACGACCATGCTGTACGGCGGCTGGATGGCGTCGATCCTGCAGGTCTTCTCGCATTCCATGATCTGCTCCTCGTTGAAGTTGGAAAGTCCTGCGAAACGGATCTTTCCTTCCTTTTTCAGGAAGTTCAGTGCTTCCATCGTCTCCTCGATGGGCGTGTCGTAATCCGGCCAGTGGATGAACAGGAAATCGACATAGTCCGTGCCGAGTCTGCGCAAAGAGCTCTCACACTCGTACAGAACGTTGGCGAAACGGGAGTCGCGATCGGATCCGGTGGGGTTCTGTTTGCGTCTGGCGGTAGGTGCGCCTACGCCGCATTTGGTGGAGATCAGGAGCTTGGATCTGTCATAGCCCTGGATCGCCTTGCCGACGACCTTCTCGGAATAGCCGTTGCCGTACGCGGGAGCGGTATCGATCAGATTGACGCCGCCGTCGATCATCGCGCGGATCGCGTCAATGGAGTCTTTCTCGTTGACCTCACCGTAGCCAGCGCCGCCGATCGCCCATGTGCCGACTGCAAGAGCGGAAACGTCTACATCTGCATTTTTGAAGTGTTTGTAACGCATTACTTGTTCCTCCTGATAAAAATCGTTGGTTTCATTGTATCCCATCATGGTTTCATGTTCAAACTCGCAGACGAAAAAAGCGTCTTCTTGATGACAATTTTGCTGTTTTCCGGGTGACAGATTGGCTCAAAAAAAGAGGACCCCTGCGGGTCCTCCGTGCGTGTGTCTGTTATCTGCGGGGCGTCGCTCCGTCGAAATCAAGATTGGCTTCGATCGCGGCGTCGATCGCGGCGATCTGCTCGTCCGTGAGCGTCCAGTCGAACGCTGCGCAGTTCTGCGCCGCTTCCTGGGGATTGCGCACGCCGCAAAGCGCGGTGGAGACGAAATCCTTCTGCGTCGACCAGTTGATCGCGATCTGCGGCAGGGGCTTTCCGGTCTCTGCGCTGATCTTGTCCATGACGTCCAGAACTTTCATGACCTTGGAGAAGTGCGGTTCCACGAAGAAGGGATAGAATCCGTTTCTGGGGTCGCCCTGTCCGAATGTCGGGGGAGTGCGGAACGTTCCGGTCAGGATACCCGCGCCGAGTGAACCATAGGTAAAGGTGCCGATTCCGCGGCCGACCGCCCACTTCATGAGCGTTTCGTCGCGTCTTGCCACCATGGAGTACGGCGGCTGGATCACGTCGATCTGAGAGACCTTTTCGCAGGTGAGGATCTGCTCCTCGCTGAAGTTGGACACGCCGACGAAGCGGATCTTGCCCTCTTTCTTCAGGACGTTCATGGCTTCCATCGTCTCCTCAAGAGGCGTGTTGACATCCGGCCAGTGCACGAAAAGCACGTCGATGTAATCGGTGCCCAGTCTGCGCAGGGAGCATTCGCACTCGTACAGGATGTTTTCGAATCTGCCGTCACGGATGAGTCCCACATGGTCGGGATGCTTCTTTCCGTACAGGGAAAGCTTGCTTACGCCGCATTTGGTGGCGATGAAGACCTTGGATCTGTCCATGCCCTGGATGGCTTTTCCGACGACGATCTCGGAATGGCCGAGGCCGTAGGCGGGTGCGGTGTCGATCAGATTGACGCCGCCGTCGATCATCGCGCGAATCGCGTCGATGGAATCCTTCTCGTTGACTTCGCCGTATCCCGCGGCGCCGATCGCCCATGTGCCGACTGCGAGAGCGGACACGTCGATGTTTGCTTTTTCAAGGTGTTTGTATCTCATGAGATACCTCCTATAATATTATGCTTTCTACACTATATACCCATTCCCTTTTTCCGTCAAAACTGTTTCCCGAAAACCCTTTTTAAAAAAAGAGACGCGGAAAACTGTACAGTTGCCTCTTTTATGATAGGATGGAAAAGATGAAAATTTTTAAGTGAGGATTACCATGCAGAAACTCAAGAGCCTCTTCCGCTACAAAGACGTTTTCCGCCCCGGATCCGCGTTCCGCGCGTTTCTCATCTCCATCGCGACCTTTGGTCTCGCTTACGGGCTCTACAAAGGCGTCATCGACAACTACCTCGCGGAGATCGTCCACATGACCGGCTTCGACAAGGGCGTCTCCGAGTTCTTCCGGGAACTGCCGGGACTGCTCCTTGTGCTCATTCTTGCCGTAACGTACATGTTCTCGGCGGAGCGCATCTACAAGATCGGCGCGCTGTTCATGCTGGGAGGCATGGCGCTGCAGTCGTTCGTGCCGCCCACCAAGTTCCTGGTCATCCTTGCGATCTTCATTTATTCTCTGGGCGACCACATGCAGCTGGGCATGCGCAACACGCTGTCCCTGGAATACGCGCACGAGGGACGCGGCGGCGAAGCGCTGGGCATGCAGAACGCCATGCATCAGATCGGCATGCTCGCAGGCTATCTCGTGGTCATCGTCCTGTTCTTCTTTCTGAAAAGCAGCCTGCCTCTGTTCCGCGCCGTGTTCATCACGAGCTCGGCCATCATCGCGCTGGGCGTGGTCTCGACGCTGAATCTAAAAGGCAACAGCACGCCGGACAGCACGAAGCGCCGCTTCTATTTCCGCAAGAAATACACGAAATACTACATGCTCGAAATCTTCTACGGCGCGAGGAAACAGGTCTTCTTCACGTTCGGCCCGTTCGTACTGGTGCTGTTCTACGGTGCCAACGCCATGACCATTTCCCTTCTTTTCGCGATCTCATCCGTCTGCACCTTCTTCGCCTCTCCTCTGGTCGGAAAGATCATCGACCGGGTCGGCTACAAGGCAGTCATGGTCACAGATACACTGATCCTGGTGATCGTCTGCTTCTTCTACGGCTTCGCGCATCACCTGTTCCCGATGAACATCGCGTTCATCGTCTGCTGCGTGAACTACGTGCTGGACTCCATCATCTCGCTGGCATCCCTGGCGTCCAACGTATACGTACAGGATCTTTCGGACAGCCCCGAGGAGACGCGCGCCACGATCTCGACGGGCGTTTCCGTCAACCATCTGATCACGATCCTGATCGCGCTGTTCGGCGGCTGGATCTGGCAGACGCTGGGAATCGAGACGCTGTTCATCCTTTCCGCGGTGCTCGGCCTTTGCAACAGCGCGTACGCCGCGACCATCAAAACGAACCGGAAAAAGGCTTCCTGACGGAAGCATGTCCCGCAAAAAAGAAAGGAACGACGATTGAAAAAGGAACTGGAACACTTCAATGTGGATGAGTGGTACGGCGGAAGCCAGAAATGGTTCTCCGACGCTTGGATGAAGATCGGCGGATGCGGCGCCGTGACTGCGTGCGATCTTTGCATTTATCTTGCAAAGGCCATGGGGCTGACGGATCTTTATCCCGGTGACCCGGAACATGTGACGATGGAGGACTACATCTCCTTCGGCATGCGGATGAAGCCGTATCTTTCCCCGCGCATGCACGGCATCAACCGCACGGAGACCTACATAGACGGTCTGAACACATATCTTGCGGATACCGGATGCGTGCCGTTTGTGATGGAAGGCGTAAGCGGAGAGACCGACATCGAAAAGGCCGTCTGTCTTGTCAAAGAACAGATCGACAGAGGATTTCCCGTCCCCTATCTCATGCTGCTTCACCGGGACAAGAAACTGGACGACTACATGTGGCACTGGTTCCTGCTGAACGGCTACGAAGAGGACGGAAAGCACACACGCGTGAAAGCCGTCTCCTACGGAAAAGCCGTGTGGATGGACCTGAGGCATCTGTGGCGCACGGACCGGAAACGGAAGGGCGGATTCGTGCTGATCCGAAAAAAAGAAGTGTCCGGAAACACGGACAGTGAAGGATATGAATCCTGAATCAAAGAATCATAACCACGCGTTGAACGCGTGGTTTGAACAGGCCCTACAAGGGCCTATCTCTTGTGGTGGCCCCTTAAGGGGCACTGAATAACCTGACAACCACATGTCAATCACTGGCAGCCCCCTGCTCGGGGGCTCTTTCTATTTGCCCGGTTTCACGGGCTCACCCGTGAACGGGTCTGTGAATTCTTTTGTGCTGATCTGGTCATTGGCAATATCTTCTTCCAGCTGATTCCGTATGTAATTTCGGATCGCCTTCTCGTATTTGCCTACTGTGTCTACATAGTATCCCCGGCACCAGAAGTGTCTGTTGCCGTATTTGTATTTCAGATTTGCGTGCCGGTCG
>JAFRLQ010000116.1 GCA_017431145.1 Clostridia bacterium
AGTGCATGACGTCTACCGCGCACTGGCTCAGGCTAAAAAGACGTGCCGCAGGAACCTGCGCAGGAAACACAATTATCCGCTCCGCATCGGTCTGTTCGCCATTGCTCTGCTACTGGTCGCAACGGGCATCCTCTGTGCGTTTCTTCTGCCTCTGGAACTTCCCGGCCGTCTCATGATCGGGGCCGCCGCGATCGCAGTCGGACTTCTGTCCGCGGTGCTCGCATTCCGCATCTGACCGTTTTGCATACAGTTTCGTGCACATCTTCCGGTGTGCACGTTTCTTTTTGTTTCTGTATAATGAAAAAAAGATCTTCTTCCTGGAGACACGAATGGAAACCGAACCGAAACGCTTTATTGCCATCCTTACCGCAGCAGCCGTCCTTTTACTCTTTCTGGCCGGGTGTATTCCCGTTGAGGAAAAAGAAGCCGGTCCGTCTCCGTCCCATGTATCCGCAGACGCTTCTGCGGCAGCCGCAGCGGCTGAACCCGTACAGATCGAACCAGAGACGCCCGGGTCTGTCTCCGACCCCGCTCAAACGCTTCTGGATCATATGACACTGGACGAGAAGATCGGACAGCTGTTCATGATCCGTCCCGATCAGCTTGTGGAATCCATCTCCGAAGACAGCATCCATGATCATTCGACCTACGGCGTGAAAGAGCTGGACACCGATCTTCTGGAAGTGCTTTCACGCTATCCCGCCGGCGGGTTTGCCTTGTTCGGAAAGAACATCGAATCCCCCGAACAAGTCAGGGCTCTGACCGCGCAGCTGGCGCAGACCGGTCCCGTTCCGCCACTGATCGCCATTGACGAAGAAGGAGGCAATGTCGCGCGCCTTGCCAACCATGACGGTTTTTCCCTTCCTCATGTCGGAACGATGGAATCGATCGGACAGACCAAAGACCCTGCGAATGCGTATGCCGCGTCCTCACAGATCGGCAGTTATCTGTGCGATCTCGGTTTCAACATGAACTTTGCACCCGTGGCGGACATCAACACCAATCCGCAGAACAGGATCATCGGAGCCCGCGCTTTCGGGAGCGAGCCCGGGCTCGTCACAGACATGGTCTCTTCCTACATCGACGGTCTGCATGACCAGGGTATCCTCAGTACGGTCAAGCATTTCCCGGGACATGGCGACACCCAGAACGACACGCACGCAGGTGTCGTTGTCGTACATAAAACATGGGATGAGCTTCTGGACTGTGAACTGATCCCGTTCATTTCTGTGCTGGACAAGACTGACGCTGTAATGGTCGCGCATATCACCGTCGACCACGTCACCTCCGACGGACTTCCCGCCACGCTTTCCAGAGAGCTTCTGACAGACCACCTGCGTAGTGAGCTGGGTTATGACGGTCTTATCATCACCGACGCGCTCGCGATGGCCGCGATCAGAGAAAACTATACCTCCGCCGAAGCTGCGGTCCTCGCTTTTGAAGCAGGAAATGATATCCTCCTTCTCCCTGCAGATTACGAGGAAGCCTTCATCGGGATCCGGGACGCCGTCCAGTCCGGCCGCATTTCCGAGGAGCGGCTCAACGAAAGCGTGCTCCGCATTCTCCGCGTCAAGCTTTCTCTTCCGGGGAGTTGATCATTCGGGAGATCTCTTCATCTCATAAAAAAGGACTTGCGCAAATGCAAGTCCTTATCTGTTGCTCTTTTCGGACCTTTGATCTCCCGAAAATCCCGCTGTCAATCCTGTTTCGGCAGAACCGCCTTGTACTCCGTCACGTTCAGCACGGTCTCACCGTCGATCTGTGCCGCGCAGGGACGTGAAAAGCGCACCGTGATCTCGTTTCCGGTATAAATATCAATAATTCCCTTTTTCTTCACATGCTCTCCTTTGAAGATGGACGGGAACGCGATCAGTGCTTTCAGTTTGGAACGGCAGTGATAGATGACCACGGTCAGTTTGTCAGAAAAACGGTCCTGATCGGGGGCCATTTTCATGCCGCCGCCATAGTACTTTCCTTTCATGGTCGGCGCAATCCATACGTTTTCAAACTCGTGCTTCACGCCGTCGACCGTAACTTCCGCGTGACAGGGTTTGAAATGGAACAGCAGCCCTTTGATGGCGATTCCGGAATAGTTGATCTCCTTCTGCGGCGTCTTTTCCTTGATCTGGTCCGCCACTTCGCAGCAGTATCCGTCGATGCCGAATCCCATGTTGTTGATGAAGCGTTTTTCAAGTCCATTGACATATACGGTCGGCAGGTTGCCAAGGTACTGGTTCACGGGGACTTCCTCCCCGGCTTTTTTATCTATGTCCTTCAGAAAATCGTTTCCGGTCCCATTTCCGAACAGATAGATATTGTTTTTGATCTCTGTGTCTCCAATCGCGTTGATGAAATAGTTCAGGGTCCCATCTCCGCCAACCAGAACGACCTCATCCTCCGGCGCGAGTCCCTTCAGAAATTCCTGGTAATCCAGCCCAACCGCGTCTACCAGATCTGTCCCCGGCGCGATATCGGGCTTAATCCCGTTGTTCGCGAGGGAATTGTACAGATAGTACTTCATGTATTGTCCTCCGTTTCTGAAATCATCCTGTATATTATACCATACAGCAAAAAAAAGTGCCCCCGACAAAGCTTGTCAGAAGCATATCCATGCACCGGCAAACACATTCATTCTCCGGAAAGATTCTCTTCCTTTTCAAAAAACGCTTTCTTCAGCTGCGCATACTCTTCATCCGTGCATACTTTCCGGCACATCGGTTCAAACGATTTTGTGACCCGGAAGCACTCTTTTATGTTCCCGCACGGATAATCGGCACATTCCGCACATGTCTGGATACTTTTTTCTTCGCAGCACTTCACCACACGATACCGGCACCAGTTCTCCGGTTTGCATCCAGTACATGCGATTTCCTCGTTCGTTACGATGCGGTCCCGATAGCCGATCTTCATCCACAGTTCCGCTGTATGCCGCAGTTCCTCTTCTGTTTTCTCATACGGATGCTTCACATATCTCGGGCAGGATGCGCAATCATTTCCGCATGCTGCAATGATTCTCCCCATGTCATCGCCCCTGCTGTTTTTTGTTTTGCATTATATACCTAATTTAATATGCCGGACAAGTTATCAGTGATAACAAAAACCTCTCCTGTCCATGCTGACAAAAGAGGTTTCATTCATGGTGTATTGCATACAAAAATGTTTGGTGTTTCCGAAGGCGCTTTCTCCTTCGTAAACCAGAAATCAAAATGATGGCCCTTGGTTTGTTCCATCTGTCGGGGAGTCTAATGACCTAAAAAGGCCTGGGAGCATCGGATATTGTTCTGTGCTCACTGTTTCATCCTTTTCTCAAACCGGAACATGCCGTCCGGGAACCCTTCATCCATCTGTTCCTTTGTGTCGGGATCGTTGGGATCCGGATGGTGGCTATTGAAGAACTCGACGATATGAAAGCCGCAGCGATTCACATAGAAGTGGATATTCCACTTCTCAAAATACGGCGTGACAGTCTCCCAGACTGCAACCTCCGGATGCAGTTTTTCAACTGCGCACCATGCCGCGTAACCAATGCCCTTGCTGTGTACGTGCGGAGAAACAAACAGAAGATCGAGGTCGCCGCGTTCACCGTCCACTTTGATAACGACGCCGCCGACAGACCTGCCGTCCTGCATGATCCGGTATGCTTCGCCTTCGTCAATGGAGTTCTCAATCGTCTCGCGGGCGATGATCTCTCCGTCTTCTTCAAAGTGATCGTTCCTGCATCCGAATTCCTCCAGGGCACCGAAATTGAACGCCTCCTGATTGTCCAGGATAAACTGATTCCTGTCATCGTGCGCCAGCGGTACAAGTGTTATTTCTGCCATGGCTCAATTCCCGTGACAATGATGCTCTGCACAGTGGTCGTGGCCGCAGTCTCCGTCATGATGATGGCCGTGATGGTCACAGCGGGCTTCAGGATCATATACAAGGCTGCCTTCGGCTAGCGCTTTTGCCGCTGCATCCGCCGACCCCTGAACACCGGCATAGAGTTTGATCCCGGCATCTGACAGCGCCATCTGGGCGCCCATACCGATGCCGCCGCAGATCAAGACATCTGTTCTTGCCGCCTGCAGAAAACCTGCCAGCGCACCGTGACCGCTGCCTTGAGCATCAACGACCTGTTCATTGACGATTCTTCCATCCTCCACGTCATACAACTTGAACTGCTCCGAATGACCGAAGTGCTGGAAAACCTCTCCATTTTTAAAAGTGACCGCGATTCTCATAACATGATCTCCTTTTTTCTTTATATTCTGTGGGATGTCAACCGGCGGGAAATGATAGTTTCCGCCGACGATCAGAAGGCGTTTTCCGTTCACCAGCATGTCCGCCATCTTTTTTCTTGCGCTCTCGTAGATCGCTGTTACGGTCGTTCGTGATACATTCATTCTGGAAGCACATTCTTCCTGATTAAACCCTTCATGATCGAGGAGCCGAACCACCTCATATTCATCGACCGTCATGGTTGCGCTGCCGGGATCATCAATGTCATCCGGTGAAAAACTGCGAAACATCGGCAGTTGGCCGATCTGTCTGCAACGTGTTGGGCGCGCCATAAGCTTCATCTCCTTCCCATAAAACAAAATAGCGCAATTACTGACATATGTCAATAACGCAGCAGTCGTATATTTCCCCATTTGTCCCGACAAACAGAAAACTATCTGGAAAGTATCAGAACCCCTGAGCAAAATGTCATTTTCCAGAAAAACAGGTTTGGGAATTCTGCTTTTAATTCATCAGCAACGCAATAGAATTCGTCATCGTCCCATTCGTCTTTGCTTTCTTCTTTGCATTGGTTCAGTTCTTCGCGGGTACCAAATGTAACGTCACCGATCAAGATCTTACCGCCATCTTTCAGATGCTCAAGCAGTTCCCTCAAAAACACGATCTTTTGATCATCCCTCAGATGATGTATGGAATAGGTTGCAACAATGAAGTCATAGGAGCGCCGTTTGAGCGGCTCTGCCAGCCCCTGTGAAAAATCGCCTTGATACAGATGTGCATCAGGCATCTTTGCAGAAGCCAGTTCGATCATTCTTGACGAAAAATCCTGCCCAAAGATTTCGCACCCGTTTTCATAAAGTTTTGCTGTCAGCACACCCGTTCCAAAACCGATATCCAGTACAATGGGATTCGGCTTTTCCATTATGGTTCTATAGATACTTCCAAGAATCTCTTTATATCCTGCAAAAGGATATGTATTATCTTCATCAGACACACCGACTGATTCATCGTATCCGTCTGCCCATATATCAAAACCCTGTTGATCCAGCATACATACCTCCGCAAATTGCCAAATATCCTCAAAACAACAATAAGAAAACCTCTTTCTGCCCTGGTAGACAAAAGAGGCTTCCTGGATGCCTAAGTACGCCCAAAAGGGACAAAAATAAGCTAAGTACGCCTAAAAGGTACACGCTGTGCAGTTCGATAAACAGGTGTTTGTCAAGCTGTTTTCCATGCCTCATATCATTTTGTAGAGTTCGTAGCAATCGTGTCCCTTGGGAACGTCTTTGAGCTCGCCTCTAATCAAATAGCCGTTCTTTTTGAAGAAACCGATATTCCAGTCGCCTGCGTTTGTGAAGACCATCGAAGCGCCGTTTTCCTTTGCGAATTTCTCTGCTTCCTTCAAAAGATACGTGCCCAGGCCTTTTCGTCTCAGCGGTTCTTCCACGAACAGCGCGGCAACGGAACCGCTGTCGCCTTTTTCCGCGTCCGCGATCACGCCTGCCTCAAATTTGCCTTTATTATCCACAAGCTTCTTGCAAAAATCAACGGTTTCGTATTCAGGCACGTAGGCTTTGCTATATGTATCAAGACCTTTTTCGATCACTTCCGCGTTATCGTCATTGCCGAGCGAAAGCTTAAAGCGTGTACCGCTGTTATCTGTCGGCACGTATTCAGGCGTGTCCCTGTCAAGATATTTGACCAGCGAATAACTGATGTAGCCGTTTGGGTTTTTTATAGTAGTGAAGACCGTGTAGCCGTGTTTTTCATAGAACGGTCTTGCCATATAACTTGCGGTACCGAGCGTCACGACCCGGCAGCCCTTGTCCCTCGCGATGCGCTCCACTTCGCGGAGAATCATGGAACCGATCCCATGATGACGATAACGTTCATCCACCCAGAGCTCATTGAGAAACATCCTCGACCAGTGGTATTCGTAAGCTGTCGCAACACATCCGCCGATGATCTCGCCATTTTCGTTCTCGATTTTGAGAACGAAATCTTCTTCGTCCTTGTCTACTTCATGCGGCACGATCTCATCGATCTTCTCACCGATATATTCGGCGTCTTCTTTTGTCAGATCCGTGATCATATGTTCTTTTTTCCTCCGCAAATCCCGGGTTATCAACGTGAGTATACTATACTTTTTCCATAGAATCAGATCGAGTAGGGCGGAAGTTCTCCGCCCTCTCACACCACCGTACGTGCCGTTCGGCATACGGCGGTTCAATTCAAGTAAAAATCTACACAACTGAGGAGTCCTCGCTTTGCGAGGATTTCTTTGTTTATGAGACGCAACCC
>JAFRLQ010000117.1 GCA_017431145.1 Clostridia bacterium
CGGGAAGAGCGCCTCGCCCTTGGTCACTTTCGCGCCTGCGGGGAACGCGCCGAAGGTCTTGATGGACTCAAACGTCAGAAGGGATTCGTCTTCCAGACCGATCTGTTCACAGATCCTGGCAGGCGTATTCGGCATGACCGGTGCGATCAGCGCGGCGATGATCCGGATCGACTCCACCAGATGATACATGACCGTTCCCAGACGCTCCTTCTTCTCCTCGTCCTTGGCAAGGATCCAGGGCGTGGTCTGGTCGATGTACTTGTTGCTTCTTGCGATGAACGCCCAGATGTCCGACAGTGCCAGAGAGAACTGGAAGTCGTTCATGTGCTTCTCCACCTGCGCGGGCAGCGCCTGTGCCATCGCGCGCAGATCCTCGTCCACTTCCTCAAGCGGACCGCAGGCCGGTACGATGCCGCCGAAATACTTCTCGATCATGGCGACTGTACGGCTGACCAGGTTTCCCAGGTCGTTTGCCAGATCGGAGTTCATACGGTTCAGCAGCGCCTCGTTGTTGAAAACGCCGTCCGCGCCGAAGGGCATCTCACGCATTAGGAAATAGCGGATTGCATCCACGCCGTAGCGTTCGCAGAGCACCACGGGATCCACGACGTTGCCCTTGGATTTGGACATCTTGCCGCCGTCCAGGACCAGCCAGCCGTGTCCGAAGACCTGCTTGGGCAGTTCCATTCCCAGCGCATGCAGCATGATCGGCCAGATGAGCGTATGAAAACGCACGATCTCCTTTCCGACAAGATGCACATCCGCCGGCCAATATTTGTCCAGAAGCGCCGTGTCGTCGCTGCCATAGCCCAGAGCTGTGATGTAGTTGCTCAGCGCGTCAAGCCACACATAGACCACATGCTTGGGATCGAAGGGCACCGGAATGCCCCATTTGATCGTCGTTCTGGAGACGCACAGGTCCTCCAGTCCGGGACGCAGGAAGTTCGCCAGCATCTCGTTTGCTCTGGAAGGCGGCTGGATGAACTCGGGGTGATCCTCGATGTACTGGATCATCCAGTCCTGATACTTGCTCATCTTGAAGAAGTAGCTTTCCTCCTTCATGCGCTCCACGGGACGCCCGCAGTCGGGGCACTTGCCGTCCACCAGCTGCAGTTCGGTCCAGAAGGATTCGCAGGGCGTGCAGTACCAGCCCTCGTATTCGCTCTTGTAGATATCGCCCTTTTCGTACAGTTTGATAAAGATCTCCTGCACGCCTTTGACGTGTTCTTCGTCCGTCGTACGGATGAACTTGTCGTAGCTGATCTCCATGAGTTTCCACAGATCCTTGATCCCCGCCACGATCTCGTCGACGTATTCCTGAGGCGTCACGCCCTTTTCAATGGCTTTGCGCTCGATCTTCTGTCCGTGCTCATCCGTTCCCGTAAGGAACATGACATCATAGCCCGACATTCTTTTGAAACGGCACATGGTATCTGCTGCCACGGTGCAGTACGCGTGTCCAATGTGCAGTTTATCGCTTGGGTAATAGATCGGTGTTGAAAGATAGAATGTTGGTTTCTTCTCCATGATGTTCGATTCCTCCTGTTAAAAAGACATCTTTCATTATACTTCTTCCGCAGCGCTCCCGCAAGGACGCCGCATCGAAGATCAGTTCTCCTCTTCCTGTTTCAGCCGAAGCGCCGCTTCGTACGCGTCACGCACCGGAATATCCAGAAGACGCGCCGCTTCCTTCGCCGCGCCTTTTGTGCCAAGCCCCCGCTCCATCTGCTCGCGCACCACCTGTTCCAGATCGGGGGCGACGTTTTCTTCTTCGCCCGCGCCTTCCAGAACGAGCACGTATTCCCCGCGGGCAGGACGTTCGGCAAGATGTTCCAGCGCGCCTTTGATCGTCGTGCGCTCCACTTCCTCAAACACTTTCGTGAGTTCCCGCACCAGCGTGATCCTGCGGTCGCCCAGTGTGTCCAGAAGATCCCGCAGCGTCTTCTCCAGTCTGTGCGGCGCCTCATAAAGCACCACCGTCATCCGCTGCGCTCGGATATCCTCAAGCCTCTCTTTGCGTTCTTCCCCCTTTACCGGAAGAAAACCCTCAAAACAGTACCGTGTCGCGTCAAGCCCTGACAGAACCAGCGCGCTGATCCCCGCAGAGGGTCCCGGAAGGACCGATACGGGAAAACCCGCGTCCATCGCCATCGTCGCCATCTCCGCGCCGGGATCCGAGATCCCCGGCATGCCCGCATCGGATACAAGCACGACTGTCTTTCCTTCGCGCAGCATATCCAGCACGCGTTCCTTCTGCTGCATGACGTTATGCTCATGAAAGGAGATCATGGGCTTGCGGATCTCAAAATGCTGCAGCAGGATCCCCGCCACGCGGGTATCCTCCGCTGCGATCACGTCGCATGTCTTCAGCGCCTCCAGCGCGCGCAGCGTGATGTCCTGCATGTTTCCGATCGGTGTCGCGCAGAGAAGAAGCGTTCCCTGACTCATATTTTTGCTCCTTTCGCAGAAAAAGGGCAGTCACCGCTGCCCTGTCGTAGGTCTTTGTTCAGGCGGGGATCACGCGTTTGCCCCAGAGGAACGTCCCGCTGTAATACCCCGAGTAAAGAGAGTTGATGATCACGCGCCCGCTGCCGGAACTTGCGTGGATGAACTCCCCGTTTCCGATATAGATCCCGACGTGCTCGATGGAATCGTGCCCGCCGTTGGTATCGAAAAACACCAGATCGCCCGGCAGAAGCTGCGATGCGGACAGCTGCGCGCCGAGGCGGTTGGACTGCGCCGTCGCGCCGTGAGCGAAGTAATAACCGAAATGGCGGTACACGTACATCGTGAATCCGCTGCAGTCAAAGCCTGAGGGGCTCGCTCCGCCATATACATACGGCACGCCCTGATACTGCTTCGCATAAGAGAGAATGCTTGCCACAAGTTCGTCTCTCGGCGAGTATTCCAGGCCGCCTGCCGCAAGATAGTCGTTGAAATTCACCGGCGTGGTATCAAACAGTTTTGCCTGGGTCGCGCTTCCTGCGATCCCGTCGGGTGTGATGCCGTTGGCCTTCTGGAAGTTGAAGATAGCCGTCTGCGTCATCGTTCCGTAGTAGTTGTTCACCGTTGCGCCGGCGTAGTAACCGTATTCCTTGAGTTTCTGCTGGATCTCTGCCACGCGTTCATGCACGTCGCCGATCCTGAGATTCTCCGGATCCCCGTGCGGCGCGTCGGGATCGGAAGACTCCTCGTATGTCACGCTCTCCGCGCGTTCCACATAGTCCATGGCGGTCTCGTCCCAGACCTCCACCTGGACCATCTGGACCGCTTCCTGCGGCAGACTGTTCAGCGCTGTGACAAGAGACGTGCCCGCTTCCTGTGCGTCCGCCTCCGCTTTTACGATCTGATCGTAAACGCTGAACATGACCGGGCGCTCCTCGCCGAGTTTAGCCTGCGTTGCGGCGTCTGCCGTACCCGTCACGCTCAGGCCATTGGCAAGCTGGAACAGCCGTACGGCAGCCACTGTCTGCGTCCCGTAGAAACCCGTGGCTTCTCCTTCGTAATACCCGAACACCGCAAGACGCTTCTGGATCTGTGCCACTTCATCTCCTTCATCGGAGAAACCGAGCGGCGCTGTCTGTGCCTTTTCCAGCGCACGTATGGCGACGATCTTCCCTTCCTCATTGTATTCAAACCGGCGGTCTTTATGGAAATAGCGGATCGTCCAGAACCCCGCGCCAGCCACCGCGCCGCATGCCGCGGCGATCAGGATCACTTTCAGTGTCGACCGTCTGCGCTGTTTTTTCGTTCTGCGTTCGCTCATTTCCTCACCGCCTTTCCTAATTCAAATCGGAAAAAGTATACCACAGAGAGCCTTTTATTGGCAATTCAGCCGTCGCTGCACAGTTTTTTGAGAATGAAAAAACCGCTCCGCGATAAACGGAACGGTTTTTCTTCCCTTTTAGAGCTTATTCCTCAACAGGCGCTCCGACGGGGCATACTGCCTGGCATGCGCCGCAGTTCAGGCATGCATCCTGATCGATCTCGTAATGCTCTTCGCCCATGGAGATCGCACCGACCGGGCACTCAGCTTCGCAGGCGCCGCAAGCGACACAAGAATCAGAAATCTTCATTTCGTAAGTCCACCTTTCATGAATAGTTGGTTGTTTGTTGCATTATCGTA
>JAFRLQ010000118.1 GCA_017431145.1 Clostridia bacterium
CATGGCAATCATGAAATCTTTGCCCGGTTCAACTCCTGCCGCCTTGATACTACTACCTTCCCGTTTCCGGGTCGTTCGTTCGCTTGCGTTTTTCTTGTTTCTCATCCGGAATCGACTGTTTTTCTTTCGCTTTGCCTCTGACACTTCCGTGTCAGTACAACGCTCCGTTCGTCTCTTCCACTGTACAGTTTTCAAGGATCTCTCCTGCCGCCCGGATTTTGGCGGGCAACAGACGTTATGTTACTACCAACGCTGCCACCCTGTCAACACTTTTTTCTCCGGTTTTTCAGAGTTTTTTCAGTGCTTTCCGCTTTTCCGAGCGAGCAATACTATTTTATAAAAATGAGGATGTAATACAATACATGTTTCTCAGGATTTTCCGCCTGAATATTTGTTATATTTTGAATCTTGTGTATGTTCTTTATAAAAACGTTCGTGTTTTTTAAATTGTTTTCAGGTCATTTCAGGTCATGGCTCTGCCCCGTATATGCGTCTCTCTGTTCCCGTCTGATTCGTTACAGCAGCAAAAAACCAGGTCCCGGAATATATCTGGGATCTGGTCCTGATTCGTATGTCTTTTTCCGCTTATTCCATATACGGCTTCATGATCTGCATGAACGCATCCTGCAGTTTTGCCACTTTTGCTTTTGCAGCATCCATGGATTCCGCCTGTGCGGAGAAGTAGACCTTGATCTTGGGCTCTGTGCCGCTGGGACGCACCACTGCCCAGGAACCGTCCTCGATCTCGAAAAACAGCACGTTGGACTTCACGATCTTGATCTCGGAGGTCTCGCCTTCCGCCGTGGTCCGCACGCTGGTCTGGTAGTCGCGCACCGCGGAGACCTTCTTGTCGCCAAGCACCCACGGTGTAGACGCGCGCATCGCGCTCATGGTCTTCGCCATCTTCTCCATGCCGTCCTTGCCGGGCATTTCGAAGGAAGTCGTCAGTTCATAGGAGTATCCGTAGGTCTTGTACAGTTCCTGGATGCCGTCATACAGCGTCATGCCTCTGGAGCGGTACCACGCCGCGACCTCGACTGCAAGCATGGATCCGATGACTGCGTCCTTGTCGCGTACAAACGTACCGGTCAGGCATCCGTAGCTCTCCTCGAATCCGAAAAGGAAGGTGTACTTTCCGGTCTCTTCCATCATTTCCATCTGCTCGGCGATGAATTTGAATCCGGTAAGCACATCGATGATCGTCACGCCGAACGCGTCACAGATCGTCTTGGCAAGATCGGTAGACACGATCGTCTTCACGACGGCGCCGTTCTCAGGCAGCGTGCCCATCTCTTTCTTCTGTGTGAGCAGATAGTTCAGAATCAGGCAGGCAGTCTGGTTTCCGGTCAGGACGGTGTACTCGCCGTCATTGTTCACCAGCACGCCGATACGGTCGCAGTCGGGGTCAGTGCCCAGTACGATATCCGCGCCGACTTTCTCCGCCAGCTCGATCGCCAGCGTAAATGCCGCATGATCCTCTGGGTTGGGAGAGCGCACAGTGGAGAAGTTCGGATCCGGAAGTTCCTGCTCCGGTACGACATAGACGTTTTTGAGCCCCAGTTCCTTCAGCACGCGGCGGACAGGAATGTTGCCTGTTCCGTGCAGAGGCGTATAGACGACCTTGAACTCGTCGCCCAGTTTTTTCAGAAGGTCAGGCCTGACGGAAAGCCCTTCAACGCGTTTGATGTATTCGTCATCCACTTCCTTGCCGATAATGGTCAGGATGCCGTCCTTGACCGCCTCGTCATAGTCCATGGACGGGATCGCGCCGAAATCCCGGACCTTATCGATGCAAGCCACGATCTCCTTGACATGATCCGGCGGAATCTGTCCGCCGTCCTCCCAGTAGACTTTGTAACCGTTGTACTGGGCGGGGTTGTGGCTTGCCGTGATCACGACACCCGAGATGCAGTGCAGATAGCGCAGTGCGAAGGAAAGCTGCGGCACAGGACGAAGGGATTCGTAAAGATAAACTTTCACGCCTGCCGCGCAGAGCACACAGGCTGTTTCTTTCGCAAACAGCGCACTGTTGCGTCTGGAATCATAGGCGATGGCAACGCCGCGTTTCACGGCTTCTTCGCCGCAGGAAATAATGTAGTCCGCAAGGCCCTTGGTCGCGCGCCGAACGGTATAGACGTTCATTCTGTTCAGACCGGCTGCCAGTACGCCGCGCATACCGGCGGTGCCGAATTCCATCTCTCTGTAAAAACGATCCTCGATCTCTTTTTCGTCAGTCAGCGCTTTGAGTTCCGCTCTGGATTCCTCGTCCAGCCACGGCGCTTCGATCCAGCTCTGATAACGTTCCAATGCAGTCATAATGATTCTCCTCCATCCGCAAGAGTTGGTATAAATCTAACTTTTATTATACATTTGCGTTGGTTTTCAATCAACAATACGCCCTGTCATTTCAGCAAAAAAGGAGCTTGCACAGGCTGTTTAAACAAAGGAAAAAGGAGCCCGCAGGCTCCTTTCATCACACTGTTGCGGTTACGCGTTCTCCGCCTCCAGGGCGTCCAGTTTCTTGTTCAGCACTTCCACCAGTTTGTCAGGGTCGATGCCGTGTACGCTCGCCGCGTCTTCCAGAGACTCCATCTGGGACATCGGGCAGCCGAGGCAGTGCATGCCGGCGCGCTGAAGCAGGGGGATCAGTTCCGTATTGATGGAAATGACCTGACCGATATTCATGTCTTTGGTGATTCTCATCTGTGTTTCCTCCAAAAATCTATTTGCAAAACAATTGCATCTCTTTTTGATGCGGCATCGAAGCCGCATGAATAGAATAGTCCTTTTTCCCTCTTTTGGCAAGATTCCAAAGGAAAACCCGGCACTTACTGGAAATCCGCTTCCCGCGGTGCTACTATGATAGACAGTCTAAGGAAAGAAGGTATTCAATTGACCGGTTCCCTTCATGCCTGCGATCCCGCGCTCTGCGAAAAGATCCGCGAGGATATGCTGCAGGTCCTGAATGAGTTTTTTGAGAAGACGTCTCCCGCGCCCGGGAAGATCCTCGTGGTGGGCTGTTCCTCTTCCGAGATGATCGGCGGACAGATCGGACATCTGTCCAGTCTCGACGCGGCGCAGGCTGCCTTTGACGTCCTGTATGAGGAAGTGAAAAAGCGCGGCCTTTTTCTCGCCGTGCAGTGCTGTGAGCACCTGAACCGCGCGATCGTGACAGAGGAAGCGCTCGTCCAGCGTGAGCGTCTCGACCCTGTCTGCGTCATCCCGCAGCCCAAGGCCGGCGGCTCCTTCGCCACCCTCGCCTATCACGCGTTTGAAGCGCCATGCGTAGTGGAGCACATCCGCGCGGATCTGGGTCTGGATATCGGCGGAACGCTGATCGGCATGCATCTTCGTGACGTCGCCGTTCCCCTGCACCTTTCCACAAACAGGATCGGCGAGGCGTCCGTGCTCGGCGCCTACACGCGTCCGAAATACATCGGCGGCGAACGCGCCGTCTACAGGGAGGACTGATCCATGCGCTGCGGATGTCCACGATGTGATACGTTCATGGTCAACGACGACGGCCGGACGATGGGATGCATCTGTCCCGAGTGCGGGTTCCGCTGCACCGCGTGTCTGGGCACGGACACCGTAATCAGCCGTGACTCTCTGG
>JAFRLQ010000119.1 GCA_017431145.1 Clostridia bacterium
GACGGATCGCTTCCAGAAATGGCTGACTCTCGATATCTCCGACGGTTCCGCCGATCTCTGTGATGATGATGTCCGCATCTGAAGTTACGGGTCCATTTTGCCGAGTTCCTTAACAAGGGTTCTCCCGTTCGTCTTAGGATTCTCTCCTCACCTACCTGTGTCGGTTTGCGGTACGGGCGTCTCTTCTTCTCACCAGCAGCTTTTCTCGCCAGTGTGACACCCCGGGCTTCCTTACTCTAATTTCAGTCCACATCGCATCTCAGCCTTAACGGGAAGTGTACTTCACTGCTTCCCAGCCTCAATACTTGTACGGAGTTGTCCATTACCCCGCTCCCTAGTGCCTCCTGTGTCACTGCTTCATTCAAACGAATCAGAGACGGTACTGGAATCTCAACCAGTTGTCCATCGCCTACGACATTCGTCCTCGGCTTAGGTCCCGACTTACCCTGGGCGGACGAGCCTTCCCCAGGAATCCTTAGGTTTTCGACGGCACAGATTCTCACTGTGCTCTCGCTACTCATACCGGCATTCTCTCTTGTGTTTCGTCCACCGCCCCTCTCGATGCGGCTTCTGCCTACTGCACAATGCTCCTCTACCAACATACTAAGTATGTTCCATCGCTTCGGCATTACGTTTCAGCCCCGGTGTATCTTCGGCGCACCATCACTCGACCAGTGAGCTATTACGCACTCTTTTAATGAGTGGCTGCTTCTAAGCCAACATCCTGGTTGTCTCTGCAATCGCACATCCTTCTCCACTTAACGTATATTTAGGGGCCTTAGCGGATGGTCTGGGCTGTTTCCCTTTTGACGACGGAACTTATCTCTCGCCGTCTGACTCCCGGTGCTTAAGATCATGGCATTCGCAGTTTGATAGGGTTCAGTAAGCTTTGTGGCCCCCTAGCCCCTTCAGCGCTCTACCTCCATGTCTCGTCATCCGAGGCTAGCCCTAAAGCTATTTCGAGGAGAACCAGCTATCTCCGGGTTCGATTGGAATTTCTCCGCTATCCACAGGTCATCGCCCACTTTTTCAACAGCGGTGCGTTCGGCCCTCCATGAGATTTTACTCCCACTTCAGCCTGCCCATGGATAGGTCACCCGGTTTCGGGTCTACAGCATGCGACTTAACGCCCTGTTAAGACTCGCTCTCGCTTCGGCTCCGTACCTTGCTAAGTACTTAACCTTGCCGCATACCGTAACTCGCCGGTCCGTTCTACAAAAAGTACGAGGTCACACATAAGTCGTGTTCCCTCCGCTTGTCAACACAGGGTTTCAGGTTCTCTTTCACTCCCCTCCCGGGGTCCTTTTCACCTTACCCTCACGGTACTCTACGCTATCGGTCACCAAGTCGTGTTTAGCCTTGGAGGGTGGTCCCCCCTGCTTCCCACCGGATTCCTCGTGTCCTGTGGTACTCCGGATTTCGGCCTGTCCCTTCTCAGCTTCGCGTACCGGACTGTCACCGTCTTCGGTCTGGCTTTCCAGCCATGTTCCGCTCGCATTCCGTTCCATTATGCAGGTCCACTACCCCAGCGAACCGTGGTCCACTGGTTTGGGCTGTGCCTCGTTCGCTCGCCGCTACTTAAGGCATCTCGGTTGATTTCTTTTCCTCCGGTTACTTAGATGGTTCACTTCACCGGGTTCCCTCCGTATGACTATGGATTCATCATACGGTGATGTGGCTTTCCCCACACCGGGTTTCCCCATTCGGACATCCATGGATCGACGCTTATGTGCAGCTCCCCATGGCTTTTCGCAGCTTGTCACGTCCTTCTTCGGCGCTTGGTGCCAAGGCATCCTCCCTGTGCTTTCTTTCGCTTGATCTCTTTAAGATCATCCTTCAAGACGAATCAGGTCACCTTTTTCTTTCGAAATTGTAGGTTCCCATATTTTCTTTGTCTACTTCGTCTCGCTTATTTCTAAGCAAGTTTGTATCCCTTTGCTTTTCTCGCTTTTTCTTCTTTGATTCTTCATCACGTTATGCAGTTGTCAGGGTCCATGGTTGCACCTTGCGGTGCATGGTGGGCACAAGTGGACTCGAACCACCGACCTCACGCTTATCAGGCGTGCGCTCTAACCTGCTGAGCTATGCGCCCATGTACCATGTCACTCGTGAGCGACTTTGCTAGTATATCGTAATCGGGGTGTGAAGTCAACTGTTTTTTTCAATTTTCTCGCCAATTTAAAATGAATTTTACATGATGGAAAAAACTGTCCCGAAACGGGTGCCGGGGTACTTGTTTCCGCGTCTTTCCGCTGCATGCCGGAACGTCTCGGGACCATCTGCATTTATATAATGAGACGTACACCGCGCCGTTATCCCGAAGCACTTTTCCCCTTTTTCCGAATCCTGAAAAAAAGATTTGACATTCTCCTTCGGTTGTTATAGACTCTTATTTGTCTCGGGGGTGTAGCTCAGTTGGGAGAGCGCCTGCTTTGCACGCAGGAGGCCATCGGTTCGAGCCCGTTCATCTCCATGAAAACGAACTAACCCGTTTAGTTCGTTTTTTGTTTTCACCGATATAAGTCTTTGGAGTGATGATCATGAAAAAACGCTGGCTGTTTCTCATCCTTGCTCTCATACTGGGCTTCTGTTGCTTCGGCTGTGCCAAACAGGAGGAAGCACAGGAGGATTACGTACTCGGATGTACGGTCCTGTACGGCAAGCAGTACTACGCATACCGCGTCGAACGTTTCGCGCTCGCTTCCGATTACAGCGAAAAGGTAACGGTCTATGATGAGGGCGTGCAGCTGTGGGATCTGCTTCAAAGCGCGGAAAAGACGCCGCTTGACGAGGACATGGGGACCGCGTGGGGATACTGCATCACTTTCTACGATCACGCATCCGAAAAGATCCTTCCGATCCTGTTCATCACGGTGGACGGCAAACTGCATGACGGCGAATCTTTCTGGCAGCTGCAGGCACCGGACGAGATCCTCACGCTTCTGAAAGACACCGTAGAACCTACGAATATTGACGCCGTAACAAAGAACTGAACAAAAGCCATACTGTCATAAAACAAAACACGCGCCGCAGCCATGCAATGGCTGCGGCGTGCTTTTTTCCATGACCCGCCGTTGTATTCGGCTGTCATCCGTTCCCGAGATGGCCCTGATCGTCAAAAGAGTATTCGACTCCGTCGATCGTGATGGTCCTTCCCGTCACCATTTCTCCGGACGGCAGGAAGTAATGCCAGACGGAATCCAGTTTGACCCAGCCGGTCTTCATCGCGCCGGAGGCGTCAAAAAAGTACCACTTTCCACTGATCTGTTTCAGTTCGCTCCTTGCCATCATAAAATCCACAGACGCACCTTTAAAGTAATACCATTTGCCGCCGATCTGCTTCCAGCCCTGTGCGCTTTCTCCGCCGGGGAGCTGGTAGGTCCAGAAATCCGTTACGCCGTCGGCATAGAATCCCCTCACCCATCCGGTCCTCATCGCACCGCTGCTGTCGCAGTAATACTGTTTTTCTCCGACATAGAAATAACCGGTCATCATATAACCGTCCTCGTCGAAATAATACCAGACGCCGCCGATCTTGTGCCATCCTATGGCGCCTTTGCCTGAAGGCAGCTGATATGACCATGTAGATCCGTCATTGATCCATCCGGTCTTCATCACGCCGCTTTCGTCGAAGTAATACCAGCCGTCGACGATCCATGTCCAATTGGTTGCCATAGTGTAGTCATAAGTGGAAAGCCAGTACCATTTTCCGCCGATCTGTTTCCACCCCTTGACGAGTTTCCCGTCGGATCCGGCATAATACCATCTCTCGCCGAAGTACTGCCAGCCTGTTTGGATCTTGCCCGTTGCACCGACGATATACCATGCGCCGTCAACGCGGATCATGCAAGGGCCCCGAAGCGCGCCGTCATCACCGAAGGTGTAGACTTCTCCTTCGATCGTCCAGTCACCGTGCCACATCAGGCCGATTTCCTCATGGTCGACAAAATAATAGATTTTTCCGCCAATCACCTTTAATCCTGTCGCCATGTGTCCGGAGGCATCGCAGTAGTACCAGGAGCTGCCTGTTTGTACCCATCCTGTCCGCATTGCGCCGTCAGAACCGAAGATATACCAGTAACCGTCACTGTCATGGAAAAACCTGTCGGCATACATCACCGTCCCGCTTTCGCCGCCGAAGTAATACCATTTGCCGCTGATCTGCTGCCAGCCGCTCACAGCTTTGCCCGATGCATCGTAATATTTCCAGAAAAGCCCAACTTTCTGCCATCCCGTCCGCATCGCGCCGTCCGGACCGAAGAAATAAAAATCACTGTAATCCCCGCCATCTGCTTTGATGGCCCACTCTCCGATCACCATGCGATTGCCGTCCTTGGGATTGAACCAGTACCATTTACCGCCGATCTGCTTCCAGCCGCTCACCGTGCTCCCGTTCTCGTAATAATACCATGCGTCTCCTTCTTGCTGCCAGCCGGTTTTCCCTGCCGCAAGCGCGCGCAGAGGCACCGCGCCTGCACACAGAACAAGCACCAGAATGAGCGCTATGAGGATCCTCTTTTTCATTTCTCTTCCTCCTTTTCCAACTGTTTCTTTCTCCGTTTCCCGCAGTACGCTTCAATTGCCGAAAGAGACTTTTCACCTTTCGGATCGTTTCGGCAGAAAGCGCATGATTTCCGTGCTTTTATGATTGTAATTATTTTACCATTCCCCTTTTTACCGTTCAATCAGCATCATTATTAAGCATAAGTTTTTTGCTGAAAAAACAGGGCGGGGAAGGTTCCCCCCCGTCCTGCTTCAGCCGGCCGCAGCCGACTTTTATGCTCTCAGTCACCGATCCACGCACCGCTTGCGTCGAATGTCCGGTCATATCCGTCGATATTGATCGTCTGGCCGGCGACCATGCGTCCTCCCTGCTCTTTACTCAGGAAATAATACCACTTGCTGCCGATCTGCTGCCAGCCGTAGACACGCCTTCCGTTCGAAGCGTGGTAATACCAGTCGGTGCCGAGCTTCAGCCATCCGGTGTGCATCCAGCCCTGCTGTTTGTCACCGAAATAATAATACGCGCCGTCAATCTCCCATAAACCGGTGTGCATCCAGCCCTGCTGTTTATCGCCGAAATAATACGTCTTGCCGCCGATCTGCTGCCAGCCCCAGACACGCGCGCCGGAAGGCCCGTAATAGTACCAGGATTCTCCGTCCTGTTTCCAGCCGGTACGCATAGAGCCGTCATCCCAAAACTCGTACAGTTCTCCGTCGATCGTATACATTCCAGTGTGCATCCAGCCCTGCTCGTCGGTCCCAAAGTAATACCATTTCCCGCCGATCTGCTGCCAACCTGACGCTCGTGCGCCGGAAGAACCGTAATAATACCACGCCGTGCCCTGCTTATACCATCCGGTCACCATTTCGCCGGAATCCCTGAACCGGTACCAGACTCCGTCGATCTTTATCATCCCTGTCGCCATCATACCGGCATTATTCGGAATGAAATAATACCACTTGCCGCCGATCTGTTTCCATCCCATGGCGCTTTCCCCGCTGCTGAGCTGATAGTACCAGTCATCGTAGTCCTGTACCCAGCCGGTTCGCATCGCGCCGTCCTGACCGAAACAATACCATTTGTCGTCAATAAGCTGCCAGTCCTGATACATTGCCCCTGATTTGGAAAAGTAGTACCATTTCCCGCCGATCTGCTGCCAACCCGTAGCGCTTTCCCCGCTCGAAGTCAGATAATACCAGGATCCGTCGCCGTCCTGCATCCAGACATTGCTCCGCATGGCGCCGTCGATGCCGAAATAATAGTTCTTGCCGTTGATCTCCCGCCAGCCGATCACCATGATATTGTCATGGTTCGGGTCGAAATAATACCATTTGCCGCCAATCTGCTGCCATTTTGAAGCGCTGTTCCCCGCCGGCAGAAAGTAAAACCAGTCGCTGCCCGACTGCACCCATCCGGTCTTCATCGCGCCGGAATCGTCGAAGTAGTACCCTTTCCCGCCGATGTATTTGAAGCCGGTCACCATGGCTCCGCCGCCTGAGAGAAAATAGTACCATTTTCCGCCGATCTGTTTCCAGCCGGTCGCCTTTGTTCCGTTGACATAGTAATACCATGCCCCATCTTCCTGTTTCCAGCCGTTTTCTCCCGCGGCACGCGCCGTCAGGGGAATCGCGCAGACAAAAAGCACAAGCACGAGAAGCCATGCTAGGACCGTCCTTTTTTTCATTTTCATTCTCCTTTCCGTCTGAAGGAACTCCCTTTTATATGAGGCACGGGCTGAACTTCCTGCCTCCCGTCCGCGTATTTTTTTTTATGATAACATTTGCATGCCGCATCTTCAATCACAGTCTTTACTTTCTATAAACAAATACGCCGGCATTGCAAAGACAGAGCGGGAAGCGATCCGCTTCCCGCTCTGCATTCTTTTCGGTAAACTGTGTATCCCTGTTTCAGTTGATCCAGACACCGTTCGCGTCGAACGTATAATACACGCCCTCGATTTGCAGCGTTTCGTTTTTCGCCATTTCAAAATCCACAGACTGGCCTTTGAAATAGTACCATTTGCCGCCGATCTTCTGCCAGCCCTGCGCGCTCTCGCCGCTTGACAGCTGATAGGTCCAGAATTCCGTGATGCCGTCCGCATAGTATCCTTTCACCCAGCCCGTCTTCATCACACCGCTGCTGTCAAAGTAATACTGCTTTCCGCTTATATACAGGTATCCCGTCACCATGTAATCCAGGTGATCCGGATCGAAGTAATACCATTTACCGCCGATCTGCTGCCACCCGCTGGCGCCTCTTCCATCTGAAAGCAGGTAGGACCAGCCTTCGGGATCGTGGATCCAGGCATTGCTGCGCATCGCACCGTCGCTTCCGAAATTGTAGAACACGCCGCCGATCTTGAACCAGCCTGTCACCATGGTATCTTCGTCATCCGGATCAAAGTAATACCACTTACCGCCGATCTGCTCCCAGCCCCGCGCGCCTTTTCCGTCTGCGCGTTGATATGACCAGAGTTTGTTTCCTTCATCGTCCGGAAACCATACCCAGCGGTTGGTCTGCATCGCACCATCGGTTCCGAAGTAATACCACCAGCCGTCGACTTTGACGAAATCAAGCACCATGTTTCCGTCTCCGTTTTCGCGGTCGAAATAATACCATTTGCCGCCGATCTGCTTCCAGCCCAGCACCATCTTTCCGGATGATTCAAAATAGTACCATTGCGTATCATAGAACTGCCATCCTGTTGCCATCGCACCGGACGGGGTAAAATAATACTTGGCGCCGTCGATCTGTTTCCAGCCTGTCACCATCTGATGTGCATCATTGAACCAGTACCATTTGCCGCCGATCTGCTTCCAGCCGTATACCGCTTTTCCCGATGCGTCCAGATAATACCAGTGACCGTTATAATCGATCCAGCAGCCGGACTTCATTGCGCCTCCGGCATCGAAGTAATAGGACTCTCCCTTGATGAGCGTCCATCCTTCCTCTGTCATTCTGTCGCCAAGCGTCGGGTCCAGATAATACCACTTTCCGGATATCTGCTGCCAGCCGCTTGCCCTTGCACCTGAATTCAGGCAATAGTACCAATATCCGCTGGTCTGGATCCATCCTGTACGCATAACGCCGCTGGGATAGTCAAAATAATAGACCTCATCCCCAATCTTGCGCCAGCCCGTCGCCTTCGAACCGTTGACATAATAGTACCAGTGGCCACCGCTGTATTCCCATCCGCTTTCTTTCCATGCATGTGCAACACTTGGCAGTGTACATATGCAAAGAACGGCGATCAGGATCGCTGCCATAACAATCATTGTCCTGCGTTTCATGGCTCATCCCCCCATGTTTCTCTGTCGGTTTTGTCTTGTGAAATCCTTCCTCTGATCCCATTCGTTTTCTTCTGTCAACCAGTCCATGCACCGGAACTGTTGAATGTATAATATGTGCCTCCGATCTTCTTGGTCGTGTTGCTGAGCATCTCCCCCTCGAGTTCAGGATCAAAATAATACCATTTTCCGGAAATCTGCTGCCAGCCGAGAGCGCCTCTTCCATCGCTGAGCTGATAATACCATTTCCCGCGCGTCTCGACCCAGCCGGTCTGCATCACGCCCCAGTTGTTGAAATAGTACCATATACCGCCGTCCTTCGCCCATCCTGTCGCCATCGCCCCGGACGAGGAGAAAAGATACCATTTTCCGCTTTCCTGATGCCATCCTGTCTTCATGGCACCGCTGTTATCGAACAGGTACTGTTTTTCACCAATCACCTGCCAGCCTTTCAACCGCTCGCGCGTGTTCAGTATATAGTACCATTTGCCGCCGGCCCGAACCCAGCCCGTCTGCATCTTGCCGTTTTCCCCGAACAGGAACGCGGCTCCATCCACCGTATACTCTCCGGTGGCGCGCGCGCCGTCACCTTTCAGATAGTACCAGTACCCGTCAAGCGACAGCCATCCCGTCACCATGGTCCCGTCCGCGGTGAAGTAATACCACTTCCCGCCGATCTGCTGCCACCCGGTCACACGTTCGCGATCTTCACGGAAGTAATACCAATTTCCTCCCATTTGGACCCAGCCTGTCGCCAGTTCCCCCGAGTCTCGGAACAGATAAGTGATGCCGTCAATGGTCTGCTGTCCTGTTACCATCTCTCCCGCCGCCTCCGGAGCAAGATAATACCATTTCCCACCGATCTTTTGCCAGAACAGCGCCATGGGACCGGAAGGTGTGAAATAGTACCACCCTCCGTCGATCTTCTTCCAACCGGTCGCCATCGCCCCGGATGAATCGAACCAGTACCAGTCGTCGCCGATCAACTGCCAGCCTTCGACCATCTTTCCCGTGCCGGGCGTAAAGTAATACCATTTTCCCCCGATCTTTTTCCAGTTTTCCGCACGCGCACCGGACGCGTCCAGCCAATACCATGCGCCGGACTCCTCCAGCCAGCCTGTCTTCATCGCACCGGACGAATCCATGTAGTACCATTTCCCCGCGATTTCGCGCCAGCCGGTCAACATCGCCCCTGAATCCGCAAAATAGTACCAGACTCCGTTCACGGAGCGCCAGCCCGTCGCCATCACGCCGGATGAACTGAACCAGTACCAAACTCCGCCGATCATTTTCCAACCGGTGGCAGCCTTTCCGTTCTCATAATAGTACCAGTTATCGCCCTGCTTCACCCAGCCGTTTGAAACCGCGCGCGCCCGAAGCGGCAGCGCACCTGTAAAAAGCACTGCGATCAGCAGAACAAGGAGAATGATCCTGAGAATGCTTTTTTTCTGTTTTTTCACCGTCTTCAGCATCGCTACCTCCGCCAAAAGCGTTTCTTTGTTCTCGTTATGTATAGATTATCATGTTGCAATGATGCACGCAATGCACGTACGGTTCCCTGATATGCGCGCAAAGTCAAAAAAGGACCGGGATCATCTCCCGGTCCTGCATAACCCCTTATGGGATCCAGATGCCGCTTGCGTCGAACGTATATCTAACTCCCTCGATCTCCAGCGTTTCGTCTCTCGCCATCTCAAAATCCACGGATTGCCCTTTGAAGTAATACCATTTGCCGCCGATCTTCTGCCAGCCCTGCGCGCTTTCTCCGGAACTGAGTTGATAAGTCCAGAAATAGGTGCCGTCCTCGTAGTAACCTTTCACCCAGCCCGTGACCATCGCTCCGCTGTTGTCGAAATAGTACTGTTTGTCACCGATGTAATAATATCCGGTCACCATAACATCATATCTGGTAGGATCGAAATAGTACCATTTACCGCTGATACGACGCCATCCTTTCGCTTCCGCACCGTTGCTGTCATAATAGTACCAGGAACCGCCGCTGTCCCGAACCCAGCCAGTGATCATTTCTCCGGACTTTCTGAAGCGATACCGCGCTCCGTTGATCTCCCGCAGACAATTGGAGATCATTGCTCCGTATGGCGGAGCCAGGTAATACCATTTTCCGCTGACATACTGCCATCCTATAGCACTCTTTCCGCTGGGCAGCTGATAGTACCATTCGTAGCCGTCATAAGTCCAGCCGGTCCTCATCGCGCCGTCGGTTTCGAACCAGTACCAGCAGTCGGTTCCGATCTCCTGCCATTCGGTAGCCATGAAAACCGGAGAGTCATTATATGTTGTAAAATAATACCACTTACCGCCCAGCCGTTTCCAGCCTTTCGAGCTTGCGCCGGATGACGGATCAAAATACGACCAGAACTTTTCATTCTGTTCTTCGGCGATGACCTGCCAGCCGGTCTTCATCGCGCCGTCCACACCGAAGAAATACCATTCTCCCGCGATCTTCAGATTGTCTTGTGCCATGCGTCCGTCGTTTTCCGGTATGAGATAATACCACTTTCCGCCGATTTTCCGCCAGCCGGTCGCTTTTACGTCGTTGACATAGTAATACCATGCGCCGTCCTCGTTCTTCCAGCCGTTCTGAGCGGCAAACGCTTTGATCGGTATCGCGCAGACACACAGCACGAGCACGAGCAGAAGCACCAGAAGCGTTCTCTTTTTCATTCTCCGTTTCTCCTCCTTTCCGTTTCAAATCCGTGTGAAAAAAGCTCTATTTCACCATGATTCAACCAAACTGTAACCTGATTATGTCATCCGGAAACAGCCTGTTCCAATCCGTTTTTACTGTTTTTCCCTGAAACAGGGCCACGTCTTTAACATGACCGGTCAAGCACACATACGGTGTTTTTTCATGTACAACCGGATAACAGCTCCTCCAGTTTCTCCGCACTGATCGCCGCCGTCCCCTGGATAAGCGCGGCGCTGCCGCCGCATCTGCCCGCAAAATCCCTGCGCAGGATAAAGGCAATCCGGTTCAGGTCCCCTGTGCCAGCTATCGCGAACGTCAGTGTCCCGCCGTCTTCACAGCAGGCAGCATACACCCCGCTGCGGTTTTTCGCCGACGCCAGCGCGGTCTCGCGAAGCATCTGCATATCCGCGTCCTCCATCCGGATCAGCGCATGATCCGCATCCCGCGGCACCCGTTCCGCCAGAAGGCTCCCTTCTTTTCTTTTTGCTTCCCGCAACGCGTGTCTGAGCTGCGCGTTCTCCTGCAGGAGACGGTCCACCGCCTCCGAGACCTCTGTCTGTCTGACGGACATCGCCCCCGCGGCGCGCGAATGATCGCGGTATACCGTTTCCCATGCTCTTTCGGCATCCAGGCCGCACAGGATATGCAGGCGCATTCCTCCTTTGTAATGGATCGCATCCAGAATCTTGATCATTCCGATCTGCCCCGTAAACGCAACGTGCGGCGCGCAGCAGGCACAGCAGTCCACTCCCTCGATCATCACGAGCCGCAGATCCTCCCCGATCTCTTTCTTGCTTCTGTACGGGATTCGTTCCGCCTCCTCCGCGGAAGGTTTCCATGCCCTGACGGGGAGATTTCGCGCCACAGCGCGGTTCGCTTCCTCCTCCGCGAGAAACAGTTCCTCCCGCGTCAGCGCGACGTTGATATCCACCGTCACATCCTGCGTGCCCAGATGGAATCCGACATTGTTCGCTTTATACATCCTGTGCAGCGTGCCCGAAAGCACATGCTCCCCGGAATGATTCTGCATTCTTCTGAACCGGATCTCCCCGTCCACCTGTCCGGTGACCGTGCTCCCTTCCGCGACCGGCCGGTCCGTATAATGCAGAATCTCACCGTCTTTTATCTGCACGTCAAGGACCCGCGCGTCCCGGATCGTTCCCGTGTCGGCCGCCTGTCCGCCGCCTTCCGGAAAAAACGCCGTCCGGTCCAGCACCAGGGCATATCCGTCCCCGCACGCGCTGCAGCGCATCACCGTCGCCTCAAAGCGGAATATCATACCGTTGTCTTCATAGATCCTCTCTGTCTTCACGAAAGCCGCCTCCGTATCTTCTCTCTCCCGTTCAGTATAACGTATTTTTCATTCACGGTGTCCTCTTTTGTCCCGCTGAACGCCGTCTGAGACATGTGCCGCGTCATTTGCGGCATTCCGGATTGAGCGTACCGTCTGCGGCATGGTAGAATAACAACTGTCAAAACAGGCAGAAGGAAACCCTATATATATGGAAAAGAAAAAACCTCTTCTTAAACGAAAAGCTTTCTGGATCCCCCTCGGCGTCGCATTGACGCTCGCCATGGGCGGAGGCTGCATCATGAGCATGCGCAATGCCATGCAGCGCGCACAGGATCTGCTCCAGAACCAGATCAAGGAAGTCACCGTCGAGCGCAGCGCTGTGAGTCAGGTCGTGTCAGGCAGCGGGAACCTTCAGGTCGCACGTGCCGTCAACACGACGGCCCCCAGTGGTGTGAAGGTGCTCACCGTCAATGTGCGGCTGGGTGACCGCGTCAGTCAGGGCGATGTCCTGGCTGCTCTGGACGCCGACTCCATCCTCGCACAGCTTGCAGACGCACAGGATGCGCTGGATTCCGCAAAAAAGAGTCTGGAGAGCGGGGAACTTTCCGGCTACCGCAAGGAGATCTGCCAGCATCAGATCGATACGCTCCAGGCAAAGATCACCTCTCTGGAGGTGCTGCGCGCCGATCCCGTGATCGTTGCGCCGTGTGACGGAGTCATCGAAAAACTTGCGCTGGAAGAAGGCGCAGCCATCGGAAGCACAACGCTGTCCTCCCTGGGCACCACCACGCTGGACACTGAGGGGCTCGGATTCTCCATCCCCTCTCTTGCCGCCCGTATCCTTCCGGAGCCAGAAGATCCGCAGGAAGATCCTCCGGCAGAGCCGGTACCGATCACCGTTCTGGAAAGTCTCGTGATCGAGGATCCCGCCAATTCCGGCAGTTTCCAGAGCGAGATCCCGGAAACAGATCAGTACACCGGAACCATCTCATGGAACCTCACGGATACCGCTTTTCTGGCAACGGTCGTCCTCCAGGCAAAGGACGGTTATACTTTCACCGGTTTCACCGCTGACGGTCTCACCGGCATTCCCGAAGAGACCCGCGCGAAAGACGGATTTGCCGTGCAGGTCACGGAGGACGGTTCTGCGCTCGCTCTTGCAGTACCGTTCGATCTCCCCGATTCCGGGGAAGAGGATATTCCCGTTCCGGATATTCCCGTGATCCCCGACGGGATCGCGGACCTCGACCTTTCCAAGATCCTTTCGGACGCCCTTTCGCAGGCGCTCCCCTCCGCCGGCACCGGCATGGATCTTTCTTCTCTTTACGGCGCCTCTCTTACGGAGGACTATCTTTCCGGCATCTCCGGCCAGTCGCTTACAGGCAGTCTTTCTTCCGTTTACTCCGGGACCGACGCCGTAGTCTGTGTCATCGATACGCTGGATGAGGCACTGATCACGGTACAGATCGACGAACAGGACATTCTCCTTGTTGAAGAGGGGCAGCAGGCTGACGTTACCCTGGACGCGCTGCAGTACCAGACGTTCCATGGAACGATCGCACGTGTGGCTGCCACTGCCTCCAGCACGGGTGGCAGCACGAAATATCCCGTCGAGATCCGGATCCGCATGCAGGAAGATATGCGGTTCGGCATGTCCGCCTCCGCTGAGATCAAAGTCGGAGAGACGCAGGACGCGCTGACCATCCCGATGGCGGCGCTTCAGCAGACGGGAGAGCAGACCTTCGTATACACCGCGCTCACCAAAGAACAGGAACTGACCGGAGAGACTCCCGTCGAGACCGGTCTTTCCGACGGCAACACGTCGAGATCCTGTCCGGACTGAAAGAGGGCGATACCGTCTATTACATGGAACTGGATGCCAATCCCTTCGCTGCACTGCTCGGCACCGAAGAATAACCGTCTTCAAAAGAAAGGAATCCTCATGATCGTCTTCCGTGACGTTTCGAAAATCTATCATATGGGTGAGGAGACGCTCCGCGCGCTGGACCATGTGGATCTGCACATTCAAAGCGGAGAATTCGTCAGCATCATCGGTCCCTCCGGAAGCGGAAAATCCACGATGATGAATATCATCGGCTGTCTGGATCTTCCCGACGAAGGCACCTACCTGCTTGACGGTCTGCCGATCGAGCGGTATTCCGCCCGTGAACTGGCGCATGTGCGCAACCGGAAAATCGGGTTCGTGTTCCAGAATTTCAACCTCATCTCTTCTCTGAGTGCAGAGGAGAATATAGAACTTCCTCTGATCTATCAGGGTCTGAGTCTGCGGGAGCGCCGGGAGCGTGTCGCGGAAGCGCTTGCCAGAGTGGATCTTACCGCCCGCAGAAAACACCTGCCCAACCAGCTGTCCGGCGGACAGCAGCAGCGCATCGCCATTGCCCGGGCCATGGCTTCCCGTCCTTCCCTGTTTCTCGCGGATGAACCGACCGGAAACCTGGACTCCAGAACGGGCGGGCAGATCATGGAGATCTTTCATGAGCTGCACGACGCAGGCAACACTGTCGTTCTGATCACACATGACCCGGAGGTCGCCGCGCAGGCGGACCGCCGGATCGGTCTTCGGGACGGCCGGGTGGAGGAGGTGCTGTGAAATGATCCTTCAGTCCGTCAAAATGGCGCTCAAATCCCTGCGTTCCAACAAACTGCGTTTTATCCTCACCATGCTCGGCATCATTATCGGTGTCTTCGCGCTCGTCGTTCTCGTATCGCTGGTAAGAGGTGCTTCCAGCTCCATCACGGATTCCGTGAACGAACTGGGGACCGATCTGATCAGCGTCAGCATCCTTGACGACCACAGTCATCCGATCCGTCTGGAGGATCTGTCCGAACTGGCGGATTCAGACGGAATGGGACTTGTCGCCGCGGTAGCTGAGTCCACCTGCAGCGCCAGCGCGCCGCATGGTCAGGTCACCACGCAGGTCACAGGCACGACATCCTCATACCGGGCACTGCAGTCACTGAAACTGGAATCCGGCAGGTTTCTCATGAAGCCCGATGTGGATAATCACACCAATGTTGCCGTGATCAACCACGACCTTGCCGTGAAGATCCTCGGACGCACAAACGTCGTCGGCGAAACGATACGCCTGAACGGAACATCCTTCAAGGTGATCGGTGTGCTGGAAGAAAACAGCGGCTCCTTTCAGTTCTCCTTCTTCGGAAACTATCAGTGCTACATTCCCTATACGACGCTCGTCCGTCTCAATGAAACGACATCCCGCAACGTAAACTCCTTTTACGCCGGCGCAGGTCCCGAAGGTCTCGATGCAACGGAAGAACGCCTGAAAAACTGGCTGGACGAACGGTTCCAGCATGACAATGACGCATATTTCCTGTTCAATCAATCCCAAATCAGCGACGCAATGAACAGCATCACCCGGACGCTATCCCTTCTGCTTGGCGGGATCGCCGGCATCTCGCTTCTGGTCGGCGGGATCGGAATCATGAACATCATGCTCGTTTCCGTGACGGAACGCACCAAAGAGATCGGGATCCGCAAAGCGATCGGCGCGACGCGCGGATCGATCCTTCTCCAGTTTCTGGTCGAGGCTCTCGTCATCAGTCTCATCGGCTGCATCATCGGGCTCATCCTCTCCTGGTTCGCGATCCAAATCATTGATCTTATCGGAAAAGTCCGGTACGGGGTCAATCCCTCCATCGCTCTGCTTTCCGTCCTCTTCTCCCTCCTGATCGGCGTCCTGTTCGGGCTCTATCCCGCCAACAAGGCTTCCCGGAAACCTCCGATCGAATCCCTTCGCTACAACGGCTGATAACAAAAACCTTCACGGATGTGTTATGATTCCGTGAAGGTTTTTGCCTTTACTCTTCATTCCCCGATGCGGTTCATTCTGTATCCCAGTCCGACACGCGTCTGGATGTAAACCGGCTTACGCGGGTTCGCCTCGATCTTTTTGCGAAGAGACACCATGAATGCGCGAAGTGACGTGATGTCGCTCTCCAGCGAAGATCCCCAGATCTCCTTCAGTATCTGCTGGTGCGGTACGATCTGTCCCACGTTTCTCGCAAGCACACACAGCAGTTTGTACTCCATGGGCGTGAGCAGGATCTCTTTGTCCCCAACGAAGACCGTGTGCGCCGAATAATCGATCATAAGATCGCCATTGCGGAAGACCTCCTGTCTGGGATGGACCTTCCTGAACCAGTAAAGGATCCTCTCTGCCTGCGGATACCAGTCATCTGCGTCAGTTATGCTGCCGATGCAGTAATCCACGCCCGCATACATGCTGCGCACACGCTGCAGCGGGCTCATCTTTTCCGAAAAAAGGATCACGCCGGTGGCGTTTCTTGCCTTATAATCCGCCAGCCAACTGTAAAAAGAATAATCACCGGCAAACATGTCATAATCCAACATCAGTACAGCCGGCTTTTCTTCCGTCACCCGTAGGTGCCTGATAAAGGCGTCCATTGTCCGAAAGTTCTCGCATGAAAGACTTTCCTGTTCGCATTTCCCCTGGACCTTAAGTTGAACAGCTTTTTTCTCTGTCACCAGACAAATCGTCTCCAAAGCGGTCTTTTTCCATCCTTTCCTGTAATCCCGTCCGTCACAGGACGTTTTTCTTTGCTCTCAAACACAAATAATTATAACGCTTTCCGCAGAATCTACTGTAAAAATGGCGTAAAGATTGTGTTTTCATGGATATTTTATACAAATGCGTTACAATGAATGAAAGATTATTCAACGGAAAAGAGGTTCTCACATGGCAAAGATCCTTGTTACAACCCGGATGCAGCCGCAGATCCGCGAGCGGCTGACCGCTGCCGGTCACGAGCTCGTTCTTTGCGACGCGGTCTCCTGGGAAGAGAAGTGTGCCGCAGCAAAGGAATGTGAAGCCATCGCCTGCCGGGGCGGTGCATACCCCGCTGCTTTTTTTGAAGCGCTCCCGAAACTGCGTATCCTCGCTCTTCCGTCCGCCGGCTTTGACCAGGTGGATCTGGACAGCGCGCGTGCGCATCATGTGATCGTCACTAACGCCGGAAACGGAAACGCGCGCAGCGTGGCGGAAATGGCATGTCTTCTGATGCTTGGCGCCGCGAAGAAAATGACCTATAACACCGCTGTCGTTACCGGAGGCGGTCCCTGGCGCAATCCGAAACAGCCGACGTTCAGTGAGGTATCCGGAAAGACCGTCGCGCTGCTTGGGTACGGAAACATCGCGAGGGAAATGGATCATCTGTGCCGCGGCTTCGATATGAAAGTCATCGCCTATCATCCGCGCATTTCACAGAAAACGCTCCCCGAAGGCACGATCCCCTGCGATGATCTGGCGCTTGCCGTAAAAGACGCGGATATCGTCTCCTGTCACATCCCCGCGCGTCCTGAAAACAATCATATTCTCGGTGCTTCCTTCTTTGCCTCGATGAAACCCGGCGCGCTTTTCATCAACACCGGGCGCGGAAGCGTCGTCGATGAAGCCGCGCTGATTGATGCCCTCCGTTCGGGACACCTCGGCGGAGCCGGGCTCGACGTCTTCCAAGAGGAACCGACGCCTGCCTCCAATCCGCTTCTGCATATGGATAATGTCGTCTGCATGCCGCATATCGGCGGTGAAACACGTGAGGCAAAGGAACGTGTTTACGGAATCGCGGCGGAAAACGTGCTCCGCGTGCTTTCCGGAGAAGCGCCGCTTTCTCCCGTGACCTGATCCTGCTGGAAGGAGAAATGCATTCTTGAAAAAATACCTCGACTGTCTGAAAGGATACTGGGTATACACCATTCTCGCGCCTGTCATGATCATGCTTGAAGTTGCGCTGGAACTGCTGATCCCCCGCGTCATGAGCAGGATCATCGACTCGGCGATTCCCTCCCGTGACATGGCCCTCATTCTGAAATTCGGAGGGATCATGATCGCGCTGGCGCTGCTTTCCCTCGTATTCGGCGTACTCTCCGGACGCTTTGCTTCCATCGCGAGCGTCGGGTTCGCTTCGCGTCTGCGTACGAAGCTTTTTTGCAAACTCCAGGAGTTTTCCTTCGCCAATCTGGACAGATTCTCGACTGCGTCGCTCGTAACGCGCCTCACGACAGACGTGACCAATACACAGAACGCTTTCATGATGATGATCCGGATCATGTTCCGGGCTCCTTTCATGATGATCTTTGCCTGTATCATGGCGGTTCAGATCAACAGAAGCCTCTTTCGGATCTTTTACGCCGCACTGCCGATCCTGCTCGTCACGGCCGTTATCGTCATAATAAAAGGATATCCCCGCTTCATGCAGATGCTGAACCGCTATGACAGCCTGAACGCATCTGTACAGGAGAACCTGACCGGGATCCGCGTGGTGAAGGCCTACGTGCGCGAAGACTATGAAACCTCCAAATTCGCATCCGCATCCGCAGATCTGCGTGACACGATGATCCGCGCGGAAAAACTCGTTGTTTCCGCCATGCCGGTTTTGACACTCGTCATGAATGCCAGTCTGATCGCTGTATCCTGGCTTGGCGGCAGACAGATCATTGCGGGCAATATGACGGTCGGCGAACTGATGAGCTACAACTCCTATATCATGCAGATCCTGCTGAGTCTCCTGATGGTCGCCATGATCTTCGTGTCTCTGGTCCTCTCCCGTGCCTCCTTCCGGAGAATCGGACAAGTTCTGACGGAAGAAAGCACCGTATCAGACAAAGACGCAGACCCGGATATTGCCCCGGAAGACGGCACCGTGGACTTCGAGCACGTGTCCTTTTCCTACGCGCAGACTCCCGTTCTGCGCGATGTCTGCCTTCACATCCCCTCCGGCCAGATGGTCGGGATCATCGGTCCCACCGGATCCTCCAAGAGTTCTCTGGTCCAGCTGATTCCGCGTCTGTACGACGCAACGGAAGGATGCGTCCGTGTCGGCGGACAGGATGTGCGCAGGTATGCGCTTCATCCGCTGCGCAATGCCGTCGCAATGGTCCTCCAGAAGAACGTTCTCTTTTCCGGAACGATCCGGGAAAACCTTCTGTGGGGCGACCCCGGTGCAACGGACGAGGAGATCGCCGCGGCATGCAGAGCCGCTCAGGCGGATGAGTTCATCACCTCCTTCCCGGAAGGCTATGATACCTATCTGGAACAGGGAGGCGTCAACCTTTCCGGCGGGCAGAAACAGCGTCTGTGCATCGCAAGAGCGCTTCTGAAGCATCCCAGGATCCTGATCCTCGATGATTCCACCTCCGCGGTGGATACAGCGACCGACTCCAGGATCCGCAGCGCGCTTCGCAGTCAGCACGGTGACATCACTACGATCGTGATCGCACAGCGGATCGCCTCTGTACAGGACGCCGACCAGATCATCGTTCTGGATGACGGTGAAGTGCAGGACACGGGTACACACGAGCAGCTGCTTCAGCGCAACACGATCTATCGCGAGATGTATGAATCCCAGGTGAAGGAGGGCTGCTGACATGCAGGGAAGAAGAATGAAAAACCGCGGTCCCGTTCAGAAGCCGAAAAACCTGAAAGGAACGGTCCGGCGTCTGTATGTCTATCTAAAACCCTACCGTTTCCGTCTCCTGCTGGTCGTGATCGGCGTCATGCTCACCTCGCTGGCTTCCGTCACGGGTACGGCGTTCCTGCGCCCGATCTTCAACAACCATATCGTACCGCTTATCGGGCAGAAATCTCCCGATCTTTCCGGCTTTATCCGTCTTCTGATCCTTCTGGCATGTGTTTACGCGGTCGGGATCCTATCCAATTTCCTGTACAGCAGACAGATGGTCCGGATCACCGCAAATGTGCTGGACCGCATCCGCACGGATCTCTTCCGCCACATGGAAACCCTGCCGATCCGGTACTTTGACACGCATACCAACGGCGACCTCATGAGCCGTTATACCAACGATATCGATTCTCTGCGGGAAATGATCTCACGCGGGATACCGCAGCTGATCTCTTCCCTCATCACCGTGACCGGGGTCTTTTTCGTCATGGTGTTCATGAGCCCACTTCTGACGATCATGATCCTCAGCATGCTTGGGCTCATGATCCTGATCGTGCGCGTGATCGGCGGAAAAAGCGGAAAATTCTTTATGGAACGCCAGAAACAGATCGGCTCCGTGAACGGATTCATCGAAGAAATGATCACGGGGCAAAAAGTCGTCAAGGTCTTCTGCCATGAAGAACAGAGTATTGCGGATTTTGAAGCGCTGAACACAAAACTATGCCAGGCGGATACCAGCGCGAATATTTTCGCCAACATTCTCATGCCGATCATCGGGAACCTTTCGCACATGAATTACGCCCTCACCGCCGCTGCCGGCGGCGCGCTGGTCATCGCCGGGCTTCTGGATATCGGTACGATCGCTTCGTTCCTGCAGTATTCGCGCACATTCACACAGCCGATTACGCAGTCCTCTCAGCAGATCAACAGCATCCTCCTCGCACTGGCAGGCGCGGAACGTATTTTTGAAATGATGGACGAAGATTCGGAAGTGGATGAAGGATATGTCTCGCTGGTCAATGCGTCCACTGATGCTGACGGCGCTATCAGAGAATCCGATACGTATACTGGCCGCTGGGCATGGCGTCATCCGCACAGTGCGACGGGAGACGTCACCTATACGCCGCTGGAAGGCGACGTACGCTTCTACGACGTGACATTCGGATATAATGAGAACAAGGCGGTGCTACACGATATCTCTCTGTACGCAAAGCCCGGACAAAAAATTGCCTTCGTCGGTGCGACAGGCGCTGGCAAGACCACGATCTCGAATCTCATCAACCGCTTTTATGATGTGCCGGACGGAAAGATACGCTACGACGGCATCAACATCAACAAGATCCGCAAAGCGGATCTGAGGCGAAGTCTCGCGATGGTTCTTCAGGACACGCAGCTTTTCACGGGAACGGTGCGCGACAATATCCGCTACGGCAAGCTGGACGCGACAGATGAGGAGATTGTGCGGGCGGCAAAACTTGCCAACGCACACGGTTTCATCATGCGTCTGCCGGACGGCTATGACACGATGCTCACAACGAACGGCGCAAATCTGTCCCAGGGACAGCGGCAGCTTCTTGCCATCGCCCGCGCTGCGGTCGCGAACGCACCTGTCCTGATCCTGGACGAAGCAACCAGTTCCATCGACACGCATACGGAAAAACAGATCGAACGCGGCATGGACAAACTCATGCACGGCAGAACGACGTTCGTGATCGCCCACAGGCTTTCCACTGTTCGCAACGCGGATGCGATCATGGTCCTGGAACAGGGCCGCATTATCGAGCGCGGCGATCACAGCGATCTCATTGCGCAGCATGGCAAATACTATGAGCTGTATACCGGAGCGCTGGAACTGTCCTGATGAACGATACAAAAAAGCACCGAAACCATCGGTGCTTTTTTTATGGTCTGTGCTGGGCTCGAACCAGTGACCCCTGCGATGTGAACACAGTGCTCTACCAACTGAGCTAACAGACCGCTGTCATCATATTATGCCATCCGTCCGCGTTTGTCAATCTCCTGTCTCACTGATTCTCAGGTGCGACATAGTCGCCGACCAGGAACTGCTGGATCGCCTTGCGGTTATCCTCGAAATTGATTACGACATAACTCAGTCCGTCCACTGTCTGGTAGATCCAGGTGCCGTCCATGGGGATACGCAGCTGCTCCATTTCGACATTCTTCATCCTGAGGACTTTGAATCCGATCGCGAGCATCTCGTCCGGCGTAAGATTGGTTTTGACCATGTCCTTGCAGTCATTGAACACACCCGGCCACGCAAGCAGTCCGACGGTCTTCATCTTCGCAAGCATCGCCTCAAGGACGATTCTCTGCCGCTGCGTACGCTCAAAATCACCGTTTCCGACGGAACGGATACGCGCGTATGTCGTCGCCTGCGCACCGTCAAGATGCTGCATGCCGGCTTCCGTCAGGTACTCCTCCTGCGGCACGGATGTTCCGAGGTTGTCGTAGATATCGTGCAAAAATCTATTGACTTCCCCGACTTCCTTTTCACTGACATCGATGTCCACGCCGCCGATACGGTCGATGATATCCTTCATCCCGAAGAAGTTGACCAGCACGTATTTGGAAAGATTCGTGCCGAATTTATCATTGATCGTGCGCATGAGCTCATCCATGCCGCCGTAGGACGCGTATACGGAATTGAGTTTCGTATGTCCGGAATAGCCGCTGGGATTCACATAAATATCACGCATCAGGGAGACCAGACGGATCCGGTTGCTTGTAAGATCGATCGACGCGATGATCATGACGTCCGTCAGTCCGAAATCCGATTCCACTTTCCGGGTGTCGATACCGATACAGAGGATATTGATGTAATCCGATCCGAAATTCCAGTCGTAATACTTCGCTTCCTCTTCCGAGACCGTATCCACTTCGACTTCCAGCTCCGTCGTTTCGCCTGTTTCATCATTGACCATCTGCGTCACAGTCGTTCTGGGTGTTTGAGCAGGAGTCTCCTCGTGCTGAAACGCGGATAGCATCTGATTAAGATAGATGCCTCCGCCCAGAGAACCGATCATAACAAAACAGAGAATCAGGATACCGAAGTTCCGGAAAAAACGCTTCACTGCTGCCTCCACTTGAATTGAAAAGAAACACTTTCCCGTGTGATTTCCACACCACGACATACCTTATCACAGGTGCTGTTTTTTTGCAAATCACACAGAACCCGCAAAAAAACACTCTGCACAGCCGCGCCGTACAGAGTGTCTGCTGGAGATGAAGAGATTCGAACTCTCGACCTTACGGATGCGAACCGTACGCTCTAGCCAACTGAGCTACACCCCCAGGCAACAAAATGATGTTATCACAAATCAGACGGCTTGGCAACAAAAAAAAGAGACCTTCCCGTTCGGTTGCCGGAACAGAAAGGTCTCCTGCACATCGATCACTTCTGACGCACGCGGAACCGCAGCGGTTCACCGCTGTGATACTGTCTGTAGAGCTCGTAATATGCTTCCCGCTGATCCACGATCCTGTTCGGGATATCCAGATGGTAGGGACATCTGGAGGCACAGGCGCCGCATCTGAGACACTGCAGCGTCTGATCCACTCTCAGCTTGTTCTTCTCACTGAGCCAGACATCCGGCCGGTTGCGCTTGACAAAAAACTCGATCCGCATCACCGTCGGCAGTTCAATGCCCGCCGGGCACGGGAGACAATAGCCGCAGCCGCGGCAGAACTCGCTTCCGTTCTCCTCACGGATCCGTACGACTTCCTTCTGCATCTCCTCGTCAAATGCCGGCGGATCGTTCGCCAGAGACAGAAACTGCTCCATCTCGGAAACACGCTGCACGCCCCAGAGCGGGACCACGTTTTCCAGACTGTGCATGAACGCAAAAGGCGCTCTTCCGTCTTCCAGAAGACCTCCGCACATCGCCTTCATCGCGAAGAAACCGACGTTCTGCTCTTTGCAGATCTTTGTCAGTTCCATCTCATCCGGCGTGGACAGCATGGAGAACGGATACTGGACCGTGTCGTAGTCCCCGCTCATCGCCGCCTCCTTTGCACGTCCGAGATGATGATTCGTCACGCCGATGAACCGGATTTTCCCCTGCTTCTGCGCGTCTTTCAGTGCGCTGTACACGCTTTCCGGATCTTCCGGCGCACCGGTGATGAATTTGGGATTGTGCCACTGATAGATATCGATGTAATCTGTGTGCATCCTTTCCAGTGACTGGTCGATCTGATCCATTGCCGTCCGGTAATCCGTCGCCATGGCTTTGGATGTAATGATGATTCTCTGGCGCATGGACGGCGTAAACGCCGCACCGATCTTCTCCTCGCTGTCCGTATAGACATGCGCCGTGTCAAACAGCTGTACGCCTCCGTCATATGCCGTATGCAGAATGCGCACCGCTTCCTCTTTGGAGACACGCTGAATGGGCAGACAGCCCATTGCGACCTCGTTGACCTCGATTCCGGTCCTTCCGAGTCTGACTTTTTTCATTCTTTTTCCCCCTTTGATCGAACAGCATGAAGCACATGGTAACCGCCCTGTCTTTCCACTGTCTCACAATTTCCAAACAGCGAGGCCAGAAACTGCTTTGCGCTCGGCGCTCCCTGTTTTTTTCTGATGACGATGTAAAGGCTTCCGCCCTCATTCAGGCGCCCGTAACAGTCTGTCCACATACTCTGCAGCGCCTGTTTGCCGATCCGGATCGGCGGGTTGGAAAGGATCAGATCAAATGTCCCCTCCAGTTCGCTGCATCCGTTCGAAAAGACCGTCCGCGCGTTCCGGATCCCGTTGCGGTCCAGATTTTCCTGGGCCAGTTCCAGGCTGCGTCTGTTGACATCCGACATCACGACGCTGCATTCCGGTTCCGCGGCTGCAAACGCGATCCCGATGGGTCCATATCCGCAGCCCAGATCAAGGATCCTTCCCTTTCGGGCTGGAACGGTTTCGATAAGCAGGCTGCTCCCCGGATCCAGATGCTCCCGGGAAAAGACACCGGCATCCGTCTTCAGTGTCAGCGTCCGTCCCTTCAGGTCGCACGGTACCATTCTGTATGCATGCGCCGCTTCGGGATTCTCCGTGTAATAGTGATCCGCCATAGTTCCATCCTTTTTTAAGAACAGCCCGGAAGTGTTCCTCCCGGGCTCACACTGTTATAAAACTCGTTTTAAAAGCACCAGATCGACCGGTTCCCCGCCGCGCTGTCCGCCGCGGATCAGCGTGCTCATCCGTTCATAACCCAGCCGCTCATGCAGCCGGATGCTGGCCTGATTGCCCTGAATGACCGTCGCCATGATGATCCTGTACCCGCGCTGGCGCGCTTCGTTCAGAAGATGCGACACGAGCTTTGTCGCCACGCCTCTTCTGCGGAAACGGGTATCCACGTAGATCGAATTTTCAGCGATCCTTTCAAACCCCAGCGCGCTGCGGTACGGGTTGATCGCCGCATAGCCCACGACCTCGCCGCCGATCTCCGCAACGAATACCGGATAGGTCTCGGGATCATGGCGCATGAACCACATCATTCCCTGTGTTTTCGTCCAGGCGCGCGTATCCAGCGTATGGTCCGCAAACAGGATGTCATCGTTCAGGATCCGAAGGATCGCGTTGACGTCCCGGAATTTCGCGTCCCGCACTGTGATCTGGTTCTCTTCTCTCTCCATGGTTTAGATAAAGCCCATTTTTCTGCGCACCTTGGCCAGCGTCCGGTACGCGATCTTTGAGGCTGCCTCTTCTCCGTTCTTCATGACTTCCTGAAGATATGCTTTGTCTTTCAGATACTGCCCGCAGCGCTCTCTGATCGGCGTAAGCGATTCCACAAGCCGCTCCGCAAGCGCGTTCTTCAGTTCACCGTAGCCTTTGCCTTCAAACTGCGCGGCCGCCTCCTGAGGCGTTTCATCTCCGAACGCCGCATAAATATCCAGCAGATTGGAAATACCCGGCTGTTCCTCTGAATAGCGAATCTCCCCAAGAGAATCTGTCACGGCGCGTTTGATCTTTCTTACGATCTCATCGTTGCTGTCCAGAAGACCGATATACGCGTTGGCGTCATCAGACTTCGACATCTTCTTTGTCGGATCCTGCAGACTCATAACTCTTCCGCCGGATTCCGGAATGTACCCTTCCGGTACGACGAACGTCGGTGAATACGCGTTGTTGAAACGTTCCGCGATATTGCGCGTCAGTTCCAGATGCTGGGACTGATCCTTCCCGACCGGGACAAATTCCGCCTGATACAGCAGGATATCCGCCGCCATGAGGACCGGATAATCCAGAAGGCCCGCATTGATGTTGGTCTGATGCTTCTGACTCTTGTCCTTGAACTGGGTCATTCTGGAAAGTTCTCCCAGATAAGTGATGCAGTTCAGAAGCCACGCCAGTTCGCTGTGCGCCCCGACATGGGACTGCATGAACAGGATGCTTTTTTCTGTATCGATCCCGCAGGCAAGCAGGAGCGCCATCATCTGCATGGAGTTCGCTCTCAGTTTCGCGGGTTCCTGGCGTACGGTGATCGCGTGAAGATCCGCCACGGCGTAGATGCACTCAAACTGTTCCTGCATCTTCACCCAGTTCTTCAGCGCTCCGATATAGTTTCCGATCGTCGGCATTCCGGACGGCTGAACAGCAGAAAAGACACGCGGTTTTTTTGTCGTTGTTTCCATGGTTCTTGTTCCTTTTACCCTTTGATGATGTTGAGGACGGCTTCTCCCATCCTGTCTTTTGCGCAGACCGTCGTATGGACGATCTTTGCTTCCCTCAGCGCCGCAAGCGGGCCGGGGATCGAGGTCCCCGTTTTCCGCGCCAGCTGATCCGCCTGTGCGAAGATGTCTTCTTCAGGCTTCTCCCCCAGCGCTTCCAGCACGGCATCCGTAAATTTATACGGGCTCGCAGTGGATACGATCACGGTCACGGTATCGTCATCAGGGAACGTCTCCCTGTATTTCCCGTATACGCCTGCGCCGACCGCTGTATGCGGATCGATCACGTAGCCGTACCGGTCCCAAACCTCCCGGATCGTCCGGCTCGTTTCCTCTTCCGCGCACTTCTGTGCCCAGAAGCCCTCTCGGATCGTATCAAACAGTTCCGCACTGTCGTACCGTTTTCCGTCCGACAGTTCCTCCATGCGGGAACGCACCCACTGCGCGTCTTTCGTCCGCAGATACAGCAGCCGCTCCAGATTGCTGGAAACGAGGATATCCATGGAAGGCGAGATCGTGCGGTAGAACGTCCTGTCGCTGTCGTAGACGCCCTTTTCAAAGAAATCCACGAGCACGTCGTTACTGTTGGATGCGCAGATCAGTTGTCCCACGGGCAGGCCCATAAGACGCGCGAACTCCGCTGCAAGAATATCTCCGAAGTTCCCGGTCGGCACCACGTAATGTACCGGCTCTCCCTCCCGGATCTTTCCTTCCTTCAGAAGATCCGCGTATGTGGAATAATAATAGACGATCTGAGGCATCAGGCGCGCCCAGTTGATAGAGTTGGCGGAAGACAATGATACGCCGAGCCTGTCCAGCGTCTCGTTGAACGCGCGGTCTCCGAACAGTTTCTTTACGCCTGTCTGGCAGTCATCGAAGTTTCCCTCCACTGCGACGACATGCGTATTGGCACCCTTCTGCGTCGCCATCTGAAGATACTGCGCGCGGCTTACTCCGTCCTTGGGATAAAAGACGATGATGCGCGTTCCTTTTACGTCGCAGAATCCTTCGAGCGCCGCTTTTCCTGTATCCCCGCTCGTTGCGACAAGGATCAGGATCTCGTTTTCATTCCTGCTTTTCACAGACGCAAGCGGGAGAAGCCGCGGCATTGCCTGAAGCGCGACGTCTTTGAACGCCATCGTCGGTCCGTGAAACAGTTCCATGACGAAAAGCCTGTCTGTCAGGCTGTGGATCTGCTCCACATCCGGTGTGGCGAATCTTCCCTCCGCATACGCTCCACGGACGACCTGTTCCAGTTCCTCATCCGTGAAATCATCCAGATAAGCGGAAAAGACCGTTTTCGCGCGTTGTGTGTAGTCCATGCCGCAGAGTGTTTTCACATCGATCTGCGGGATCTGCATAGGGACGAAGAGGCCACCATCGGAAGCGATCCCCTCCAATATGACCTCATGCGCCGTTTTCTGATTCTTTTGATCACGTGTACTGCAAAACAGCATACGGTCTTATGCCTCCTGGATCCATCCCTGCGCATACTCGGGGATCTCCGAAGGATCCGCGGATACGCTGAGGACCATATTGATATTGTGCTGGTTCAGCACAACGTTCAGATTCTTAAAGAAGTCTTCCAGTTCGTTCATGTTCACGCCAACGATCTTGAGGAAAGCGTCCACATAGATCGCTTCCAGATCATAGTCCTGTGCGGCAAGACCGCAGATGAATCCATAGAATGTGTTCGGATTGGAGATATAATACTCGCTCGCATCTACAAAACGCACCTGATGCACGACATCGTACAGATAATCCTTTCCTTTATCAATGAACAGGATGTTCCCGTGACGGACACTGGCCGCTTCGTTGGTCTGCGCGATCAGTCTCTTTGTCTTACCGGAACCCTTGCGCCCTGCGATAATCTGAATCATTCCTGTTTCCTCCTTTAATGAGACGGCAATGCTCCCGCTGCCTTTTTTTCATTATAACGCATTCCGCCGGTTCTAGAAAGGGAGAACTTGCACACTCCGTGAACCGGAATCTTTAATCTTATGTGAACTTTTCCCGTTTCAGTTTACATGATCGGCAGTCCGTTCCTATAATAAGTTCAGTGACAATTTATCATTCGGGAAAAAAGGCCATGGCAGACGATTATCGCAGACACATCACAGATCCTTTCGAAGATAACCCGGCAAACGATCCCTTCGCAGCGGAGGTTGCATCGGCGGATCTTGTTCCCTCCGGGTTTGTTCAGCGCGCTCTTCCGACCGCGGAGCCTGCCTTTACTTACCAGCAGATCCCGGACGCCGTCATCGTAACGGAATCATTCGATCCCTCCGAACTGGATGATACGGTCTTCCTCGAGGACAGTGAGCCTGACGTTCAGGTCCCCGTTTATGCCGAACAGCCTGACGAGGAGGAGCCGGACTATCTGATCCGGGATATCTATGACGATTACGAAAGATCCTCCGGCGGACCGGATGCGGATCCCAATCCCGTCTATACGCTGATACGGGGCGGCACGACTCCCCCGTCCATCCTGTTTACGATCCTCTTTTTTACCGTCCTGGCAGCCTGTATCGGGTTCTCCGGCTACAATATGGCTTCACGGTACATCCGGGAAACCGCGCTTCTTGACCGGGACACCTTTTTCCGCGTCTCGATCGGAGAAGCAGTGCTGACCGGCATGGAAAAAGAGGAAGCGCTTGAATACGTCAACGACACCTACAGTGAGGAGAGTTTCGGTCAGTCCGTTCAGTTCATCGGTGAGACAGACAGTTTTTCCGTTCCGCTTTCCGTGTTCTCCCCTGTCTATGATACCGAAAAAGTCATCGATGAAGCCTGGGGGATCGGCCACAGCGGCACACGCGCACAGCGTCTGCGTGCGATCTACGCCTCCAACGGCGTTCCCGTCCGCTATGCCGCGCCATGTACGCTCACTGCTTCCGCGATCAGTACGTATGTCGACGAACTGGCGGAAAAGATCGATCTTCCCGTAAAAGAGCCTTCCATCACTGTCAATCCGGACAACGACGGCGAAAACAATCTCTTCCTTATGGAAGAGGAACAGATCGGAAAGAAACTGGACCGCGAGCAGCTCGTACAGGATATTACAGACTGCGTGCGCAATGATTTCAAACCAATCCGCCTTCATGTCGAAACGCTGGAGCCCTCCGCGACCCTTGCCGAACTGAAGGAAAACGTCCAGCTGATACGCAGCTTTACGACCAAATACGATTATCTTCCCAACCGCGTATTCAATATCCACCGTGCAACAGACGTCATCAACGGCACTGTCCTGCAACCCGGCGAAGTCTTCTCTTTCAACGGACTGATCGGAAACACATCGATTCCTTCCAACGGGTACAAAGAATGGTATGTGATCGTCGGCGGAAAATCCGAAATGGACTACGGCGGCGGCGTATGCCAGGCAGCAACGACGCTGTACAACGCAGCGGTCAGATGCGATATGGAGATCCTGCAGCGCGCTCCCCATTCCATTGCTTCCTCCTATGTGCCCCGCGGTCAGGACGCGACCATCGCATACGGCGCGCATGACATGAGTTTCCGCAATACCAGCGATCAACCCATCTATATCTTCGGTTCCTATACCAACACGAGCGTGACCTTCCAGATCTGGGGAAGACCTCTGGACGACGGCATCACGATCGAAATGGAGTCTGAACTTCTTGGCACACACGCCCCCGGAGATCCCGTGATCACGCAGGATGCCTCCAAGCCCGCCGGCTACCGTGAAACGACCCTGACTGCCCTCAACGGCTATGATGTGCGCGTCTATAAAGTCTGGTTCAACAAGGACGGAGTCAAGATCCGCAGCGTGGTCGATCACACGGACAGTTACCCCGCCCGGCGCGCGCAGATCACGGTAGGTCCCGAACCGGTCGCAACACCCGCGCCGACAGCCACGGCGCCGACGCCGCCTCCGCCGCCGGATCCGACCCCCGAAACGACGCCGGATCAGAACGAAGATTCGGAAACGCCGTAACATCCGTTATTCAGGCAAAAAAACGCCGCACAGGAATCCTGTGCGGCTTATTCATTTCCGTTTCAATTGCCGTCTCAGCCAAGCGTACCTCTGATGTGTCTCACAAGGAACGCTGAATTGTAGAAGATCGAACCGATCGCGCTGCTCGTGAACCATTCCTGAATCTTCGCGATCCCGAGGATCGACATGCCTGTGGGAACAAGCATGAACAGCACTCTTACGAACAAAACGCCGATCAGCAACCCAACGACCATGCCCGCGACCGAATCAAACTGTCTGAGAACAGGAGGTCTGACTGCCGCGCCGACCGAGCCGACGATCAGCTCGAACACGAAGAACGCAACGATAAACAGCGCAACGAAGGAAACGACGTGCAGCACGGAGATCGCGATCGTCTGGTTGAAATACTCCTCGATCGTTGCGAGTCCCTGGTCCGCAAACGCCTTGTTTGCGATGTTCTTTTCGATCAGCCGGATCATGAACTGCGGCACTGCCGTACAGTTCTGGGCCGCTTTGGCAATTTCCTGCTCCGAAGCCGCCGTGATCACGGTCCGCGAAAGTTCGATATTGCCGATCATTTCGCCCGCGTCGGTGAACTGCAGCACGAAATTCAGCGCATTGAACTTTTCGATCAGAAATGCGCCGATCTGATGATATCCGAACATCGCCACGATGACCGCCGCGATCGCAGAGATCGTATGCATGAGGCTGTTCAGAAATCCTCTGTACCAGCCGATCAGGCCAAACAGCAGGATCACGCCTATGATTGCCATATCTATCATATTGAAATTCACGATCTTATCGCTCCTTTGTTCACATCAGTCGACTGATCCACTGTTCTCCGTCAAACAGAAGGATCCGGTTTCTGTTCAGTGCGCGTGCGTCACTGTACATGCCTTCAAACTGCACACGTCTGATCTTCATATAATCCGATACACGGTATCCGATCAGGTGGTCACCTAGAAAATAATACATTCTGTGATTCTGGAAAAACGTAGTTCCCGCATCCGGTGCCACCGTAAAGTCCGAATAGTTGTACAGTGTCCGGTACGTACCGCTTTCCCGGTCATGCAACGTCAGAACGACATGCCCCTTTTCCAGGTCCTTGCGGACCTCGTACATTCCTCCGGCAGCTTTCTGCCATTGCAGCGCACCTGTACGATTATAACATAGAATCTGTCCGGTTCCTATTGCTATCACGCTTTTTTCGTCCATTGCCACGTCATAGACGATCTGCTCCGGGATCGCGATCCGTGCAAGGAGCGTCTGCTCCCGGACATTGAAGAGATAGATCCTTGATACCGGCATGGACCCTTCCGCATTGATCGTCAGTATCCACAGCGTCTGTCCGCTGACTCCTGCGCCTGTAATGATATCCCCCTCCAGGAATTCCCCGGTCGACACCTCGTCCAGCTGTCTTCCCTGAGCGTCGAACACATAGACGACTCCTGTCTTTTCATCGTTCAGCACCAGCACGCTGAACAATTGATCCTGACAGTCGACAGACCGGATCTTTCCGTCCGTATCCATCTTCGAAAACAGCTGACCGTTTTTTCCGATAACAAAAAGTCTGTCCTGACTGTACGCCACCACATACTTTCCGGCAGCACAGAGCTGATCCGCTCCGTCCACTCCGATATCAAACAGCCGTTTTCCGTGACTGGTGTACCCTTCCAGAACTCCGTCCTTCAGGGCATAGACCCTGCTTTTCACAGTCAGGACCTCTGCGTCCGGCGCAATGGCGAATGACTCCGTGCGCATCTGATAGCGTACGAGGAAGAAACACCCGCAAAGGAACGCAAAAAACAAAACGGCTGAAAGTACCGTCCGTCTGCGTCTCTTTCTCCTTCTCAGAGAGGAGATCTGCCCCTCCATCATCTTTCGTGTTCATCCTCTGCCCTTTGATATGCTTAAATGTACTCTTTTTTCCTTTTTGCGTCAATTTTCTTCAGCATTCCGTATGTTTTTCGGCATGTGATATAATAGATGCAATGATTTTGTTCATTGGAGGCTGCAATGTATTACCTTGCTTTTGATATCGGCAGTTCCTTTACGAAGCTCGCTGTTCTGGATTCCCAGACCCGGACTGCCGAGACCGTAGCTTACCGCCCGACGCTGCCGCGCCTTGAAGCGCCTGCAGGCCATTTCGATCTGGACGCGGAATTGCTTCTGGATACTGTCCGTTCGATGCTGGAGGAACAGGTCGCGCAGGGACAGACCTATCACGGGATCTTTTTCTCCACACAGATGCACGGCTTCATCTTGACCCGGAACGGCCGTGCGATCACACCGTATGTGACATGACAGGATGCCCGCGCGGAAGTGCCGCGTGAAGACGGCAAAAAAGATATCGATGAGCTGAAGGAAAAACTGGGTCACGAGTGCATCCTTTCCATGGGGACCCGTTACAAAGCAGGACTTGCCGCATGCAGCCTTTATTCGATGCTGAAAGATGAGAACCTGGATCTGGAAGGGGCGCGTTTTGATACGCTCGGGAGCTTCCTGATCTCCCGTCTCTCTGACGAGGGGCGTCACGGCTGTCATCTGACGGATGCTGCCTCCACCGGCTTTGCTGTTGCCGCTGAGAGTATATGGAATCAGGAAACGATCAAAACCGTCGGCGTGCAGGAGCTTGCATTCCCTGAGATCGTAAGCGAAACAGAGCCGCTCGGAACTTTCCACGGCATCCCGTTCTATGCTGCGATCGGAGATCATCAGGCAAGCGTATACGGATCCGGCGAAGGGATCGAATCCTCCGTTTCTCTGACGATCGGTACGGCGACCATTATCTGCGCAGTCGCGCCAGGGTATGTGCATGCGGATATGGAAGTACGTCCGTATTTCGACGACCAGTGCCTGATGACGATCACCCGGCAGCCCGGCGGACGCGTGATCGATGTCGTGATCGAACTGGTGCGTGACAGCATCGCGCTTTATACGGGAGAAAAGCCTCCTGTTCAGGATGTATGGGCAAAGCTTCTTGACGATGTCCATGAGGACACGCAGGGGCTTCATGTCACACCGGACTTCTACATCGGTCTTGGAGAAGGTTCCATCGACACGATCTCTCCGGTCAATCTGACAGCTTCGAATCTGTTCTGCGCGGCTCTGGACAGTCTCGCGGAGGCGTATTGCGGCCCGATTGAGCGGCTCCGTTCCCATAACCCCGCCATCGACCGGCTGATCCTCTGCGGCGGCAGGCTTTCCAAACTGCCCGCACTGCATGAACGGCTCCATAAAAAGACCGGACTTCCTGTCTACACCGCTCCGCACCGCGACGCCGCCTTCTACGGTCTCATGCGAATTGCGATGAAACTGGAACAATCACTTTAAACAGAAATCAATCACCCGTTTTTTCACTGAAAGGAAACCATGCAGGTACTCAGCGCACAAAAGATCAGACTGAGTTTCGGCGTCGAAGAGATTCTCAAAGGCGCCGATCTGACGATAGATACCGGTGCAAGGATCGGACTTGTCGGCCAGAACGGCTGCGGCAAGTCCACGCTTCTGCGTGTTCTGACCGGCGAATATGAACCGGATTCCGGCACTGTATCGGTACCCAGGGGGATCCGGATCGGCTATCTTGAGCAGATCGTTTCCCCGTTCGGGGAGGGAAGTGTCTGGAACCAGCTTCTGGAAGTCTTTGCGCCTGTGTTCAGGATGGAGGAGGAACTGCGTACGCTTGAACACCGCATGGGGATCGAGACCGGCGCGGAATACGACCGCATCGTCAACCGGTATGACCGGCTGACACGGGAATTCGAGGATGCCGGCGGCTATGCCTACAAAAGCCGTATTCAGGGAACTCTGATCGGTCTCGGCTTTACCCCGGATCAGTACGACCAGGAAGCCTCCACCCTTTCCGGAGGCCAGCAGGCACGTCTCGCGCTTGCAAGACTGCTCCTGTCGAATCCCGACCTTCTTCTTCTTGACGAGCCGACCAACCATCTTGATCTTTCCGCCGTGCAGTGGCTCGAAGATTTCCTCCGCTCCTTCCACGGCGCGATCCTGATCGTTTCCCATGACCGTTATTTTCTCAACACGCTGGCGACCGAGATCGTCGAGCTGCATCAGGGTGTTACGGAACGCTATACCGGCAATTACACCCGATATCTGGAAGAACGAAAGACCCGCCGTGAGATCCGTGAAAAAGCGTGGCAGCTGCAGCAGCAGGAGATCCAGCGTCAGGAAGACATTATTGAAAAACTGCGCAGCTACAACCGGGAAAAGAGCATCAAACGCGCCAGGAGCCGTGAAAAGATACTGGAAAAGATCGAGGTCCTTGACCGTCCGGATCAGGAAGAATCTCTTACATTCCGGTTTCAGGAAGATATCAGCAGCGGAGAGGACGTGCTCTTTGCGGAACATCTATCAAAGGCATTCGGTCCTTTGACACTCTTTGAGGAGTATCACCTTCATGTCAGGCGCGGCGAACGCATTGCGATCATCGGGCCCAACGGCTGTGGAAAATCC
>JAFRLQ010000120.1 GCA_017431145.1 Clostridia bacterium
AACAGATCACAGCAAAAAGACAGAACGACAAAACAAGAGACAACAAGACAAAGAACAAATCCAAAAGAAAAGGAAGAAGAGGCATTCCTCCCCACCTTACGAAGTTGAAGATGGGGTATCCTGCCTTGTTTTAGATGAAACAAAGATCACAGACAAAACGGAACAATGAATCGGAGAGGAGAAACTGCCATGTTTGATTTTTCATCCATTCCTTTCTTTGACAACCATTCTCACAGGATCAATGTCGAAAACCGCGAGATCACGCCGCTCCAGCTGGGCGTCGCGTTTGCCCACGGCTGGGGACCGGTCAATCCGGAAGGCAGAATGCCGGACTCGGCGGAAGTCGAAAACTGTGACGCGGAATATGCGTATCATGTGATGAATATGGGCGTGGTCAAAGTGCTGATCAACCGCCTGGCCGAGAGATTCGGATGTGAGGCGGATGCCGGGACTGTCGTCAGTATCCGGAACGGGTTTACGAAGGAAGACGGTTACGGATATGCGAGATCCCTTTATGAGGAAGCGCGCATCGTGGGCGAAGTGGTCGACGATCCCGCAGTGTTCGGCGATCCTGTGCTGAACTGTTTTCCGACAAGGATCTACCGCCTGTTCCAGATGGATCCTTTCTTCAGAAACCTTCTCCGGTCCGCGGCTTCCTACGACGAACTGAAAAAGATCTTTACCGGTACCGTCCGCGAGCGGCTTGCGGAAGGATTCATCGGGATCAAATGCCACGTGTTCGAACTGTGCGCCGGTCCTCTGCGCATCGTGGAAGACGGTGAAGCCGCAGCCTGCTTCGATGCGGCGAGGGCGGGAGACAGGGCAGCCTTCGAGACTGTCTACCTTGCAGTTTTTGAACAGGTGCTTCTTCTGACACAGGAACTGAACTTCACGGTGCATATCCATACAGGCTGCACCGGCAATCCGAATGACCTGCAGACGAGCACCGATCCCTACAGGATCACCCCGATCCTGCACGATCCGCGTTTTTACGCATCACGTATCGTGTTCCTTCACGGGAATCCGCCGGATTTCGGACATGACGCATGGATCTGTCACGGTTATCCGAATGTGTGGATGGATCTGGGATGGACGGCGCCATGGGTCTCGATGAATATGGACGCGGTCCTGAAAGAGGTGCTTTCGATGGCGCCGCATTCCAAGATCATGTTCGGTTCGGGTCAGCATGACCACGCGGAGGTGTCCTGGCTTGCGGCGTATATTGCAAGATCTTCTCTGGAACGGGTCATGGAGGAACAGGTCCGATACGGACTTCTGTCAGAAAAACAGGCTGTGGAGACCGCGGGACTCCTGTTGTACAAAAACGCGTACCGCCTCTACGGCATCACGGACTGACAGCCGATCCTGATCAAAAGCAGTGAAATAATGTCACCGTTGTCAATGACAGCGGTGACAATTTCTTTGGAAAGAAAAAAATCATTTCAGGTTATTCGCGGCAAGATAGCGCTGGTGCACGATGAAGGAGAGGGTGACGGTGAGCACGTCCGCCGCGAGCTGCGCCCAGACGATGCCGTACATCCCGAAGATCCGGTTCATGAGAAACAGCATGGGGATATTGAACGCGACCCAGCGCATGACGGCGAGGAAGAACGCGTATCCGCCCTTGCCGTAACTGTTGAACAGGTGCACGTGGAAGAAACTGAGGAACATGAGGACCGTGGCGAGGCTTCTCGCGCGCAGGAAGGAAGTCCCCAGCGCGACCGTTTCTGTGTCCGCGATGAAGAAGCGCATGATATACGGCGCAAAGATCTCGTAGAGCGTGATCGCGGCGACGGCGCAGATGATGCCCAGCGTGCGGGAGAACCGGATCACCTCGCGCATGCGTTTGTAATTTCCGGAGGAATAGTTGTATGCGACGATGGGGACCATGCCCTGGCAGATCCCGACGCCGATATTGAGCGGCAGACGCTCCGCCTTGAGAACGATGCCGACCGCGGCGACCGCAGTGTTGGTATAGGAGGCCATCAGCCGCCCGATCACGATGTAGTCCAGATCGAAGAGGAAACCCGCGATGGAGGAGGGGATGCCGACGCTGAAGACCTTGGCAAGGTGGGCGCGTTCCGGGAAGACGCGAGGCGATTCCAGTTTCAGGACGCGGTCCGGCCCGAGGCGCTTTATCATAATGATGAAGTACAGGCAGGAGAGACAGTTGGAGATGCACGTCGCGACGCCGGCGCCCACGATCTCCATGCCGCGCGGGAAAAGCACGAACATGAACAGAGGGTCCAGCGCGATGTTGATCACGCCGCCCATCGTGACGCCGAATCCGGCTTTTCTGGATTCCCCGATGCTGCGCATGAGATTGGCAAGCACATTGGTCATGACCGTGGGAATGCCGCCGAAGACGATGACGCACATGGCATACGCACGCGCGTAGTCGTGCGTGTCTGCACCTACGCCCAGAAGACGCAGCAGCGGCTCCATGAACAGCAGTACGCCGAGCGCAAAGACGGCGCCGATCATGAGCGAGAACCACATCGAGAAACTTGCCACATGACGCGCATTGTCCGGATCATGTTTGCCGAGGAGACGGGATATCTGCGCACCGCCGCCTACACCGGCGATGCCCGCAAGCGCGATGCAGATATTGAAAACAGGCAGGATCAGTGAAGCGCCGGCCACCATAAGGGGATTATTGACGCGTCCGATGAAAAAAGTGTCCGCGATGTTGTAGAACAGTACGATCAGCTGCCCGATGATTGTCGGCACAGCCATTGTGCGCACGGCCCTGGCTACGGGCATGCGCTCGAAGATCTCGGTATTGTCTCTGATTTTTCTGGCGGCTGTCATACGATGCGGAAGATCCTTTCCTGTCGCTGGATGCGTTAATCTTACCATAAGATACACCTCCGTGTGACAGGCGGGAGTCATTGAGGATGCATTTTGAATATTTTTTCGTTTTTCTGTTGATTTCATTCCTTCGGATGGTATAATGCCGATGTTTATGGACATTTATTCATAATATGTATGAAAAAAATTCATAGTAGGAGCGTATGAGCAATGGTTTACACGGAGATGATCATTTTTATCATCTATTTCCTCTTCATGATCGGCATCGGTCTGTACTTCTTTTTGAAGTCCAAGGGGAACAACGAAAAGGACTATTTCCTCGGCGGACGGAAGATGGGTCCCTGGGTGTCGGCGCTTTCAGCAGGCGCGTCGGACATGAGCGCATGGGTCCTGATGGGACTTCCCGCGTCGATCTATCTCCTTGGTATGGGGCAGACATGGATCGCTATCGGTCTTCTTCTGGGCTATGCCCTCAGCTGGATCTTTGAGGCGCCGCGTCTGAGACGTTTTTCGATCGAGGCGAACGACTCGATCACGATCCCACAGTATCTGACGAACCGTTTTCTCGCTTCGCACGGCGTGCTTCGGATCATCTGCGCCATCATCTTTATCGTTGCTTACACCGTCTATGCCGCGTCCAGTATCAAGGCATGCGGGACGCTGTTCCACACCGTGATCGGGATCGACGCGACGGTGGCGATGTATATCGCGGCGGCGATCATCATCCTGTACACGTTCCTGGGCGGCTTCAAGGCGGTCAGCTGGACAGACTTCTTCCAGGGCATGCTGATGCTCGCGGCGCTGATGATCGCGCCGATCTTCGCGCTTGTTCTGGTCAACAGCGGTTCCGCTGTGTCGCATCCGCTGCCTGACGGCTTCATGAGTTTCGCGTCCGACTGGCGTGACATCGTGTCCGGACTGGGATGGGGCCTTGGCTATTTCGGCATGCCGCACATCATCGTGCGGTTCATGGCGATCCGCTCCAATAAAGAACTGAAAAAATCCTCCGTGATCGGTATCTCCTGGACGACAGTCATCCTGACGATGTCTGCTCTTGCGGCAGTGGCAGGCCGGCTTCTGCTGGGCGAGATCGAGGATTCGTCCACAGTTTTCATCACGATGGCGAGGACGATCTTCCCGCCTGTCATCTCCGGTATCCTGCTTTCCGCGATCCTCGCAGCGGCGATGAGCACGGCGGATTCCCAGCTTCTTGCTTCCGCTTCCGCCTTCGCGAGCGACGTGTACAAGCCTGTTTTCCGCAAGAAGGCATCGGATAAGGAAATGCTTTGGATCAGCCGCGCGGTCGTCATGGTGATCGCGGTGGCGGCGCTTGTGATCGCTGCGAACCCCAAAAGCGGCACGATCATGGGACTTGTAGAAAACGCCTGGGGCATGTTCGGCGCGGCGTTCGGACCGGTGATCCTGCTGTCCCTGTTCTGGAAAAAACTGCACTTTGCAGGCGCAGTGGCGGGTATCTCCGCCGGCGCGCTGGTGGATATTCTATGGCTTATCCTTCTGAAGGGAACAGGAGTGTATGAGATCGTTCCCGGATTCATCGTGGGTCTTCTCGCGGCGGTCATCGTATCCAAGATCGCAGGCGATCCGTCCAAGGAGGTACAGGATCTTTTCGACCGGGCTGTGGTATCCGAGAAATAACAGAACAACCTTGAAAGACAAACGGAGGGGACCTGTTCCGGAGCGGAGCCGGCGCCCCTCCTTTTCGAACACACAGAACGACAGTTCAGACAATCGTAAGATGACAAACAGGGCTGTGTTTATTAAAATAAGATTAAAGAAAGAACGGACGGGAGGCGGTTGATTTGAAGGAAGCAATTGCCCGGATCAAAAAAGAGAGCGAATTGTTTCAGGGCGAGATCCAGGATTTCACCACACTGATGCAGATCTACCGGTCTGCCATCAAGGAGGTCCAGACGAAACTGGAGATCCTGGACGATACGTTCAAGACGCGCTATTCGCACAATCCGATCCATCATATCGAGTCGAGGCTGAAGGCCCCGACCAGCATTGCGCTGAAACTGGAGCGCCGGGACCTGCCCATGACGATCAAATCCATGGAGGAAGGGATCGACGACATCGCCGGGATCCGTGTGATCTGCAACTATGTGGAGGACATCGCCACGGTAGAGGAACTGCTGCTGTCGCAGGACGACGTGACGCTGCTCAAGCGGAAGGATTACATCACGGAGCCCAAGGAGAACGGATACAGGAGCCTGCATCTGATCGTCGGCATTCCGGTATATTTCGCGGAGGGGAAACGCCTGACAAAGGTGGAGGTCCAGCTGCGCACCATCGCGATGGATATGTGGGCGAGCCTCGAACACAAGCTGCGCTATAAGCTGAAGGTAGGGGAGATCTCGGAGGAGACGCGCCTGAGCCTGCGCGCCTGTTCGGATGAGCTGAGCAGGATCGACGAGGAGATGCAGAACATTTACCGCGAGGTCGTGAAGGAGCGCCCTGCACCTGTGAGACGTCACCCGGTAAGGGAGTGAGCATGCATGAACAAAGAAAAAAAGAAACGGAAAACGAGACGGGATCTGCTGCTTCTGGCGGCGGTCCTTCTTGCAATCACGGTCGCCGCGGTTGCGGTCATGCCGCTGGTCATGTCCGCACACTATCTTTCGCAGTACAAGGCGTTCGAGGCGGATATGATCCGGCGGACGCTGGAGGCGAAGCGGTCGGGAGATTTTGACGCGACGCTGGACGGTGAGGCCGTACCGGTGAGCATGGAGCAGATCGAAGCGATGCAGGCGCTTCTGGTGAAGAAGGGACCGGGCATTCGGGACAGGAAAAGACCGGAAGAGGAAGGTCTCAGGATCCGGCTGGGAGAGACACAGATGATCCTGGCGCCGATGAAACTCAAGGGAAGCGGTCTGAAGCGGGAGACCGGCGTGCAGATCCGCTACGTCTACGCGAACGGGAAGGAATTCGCGTATGATACGGATGAATTCAGCTTCGATCAGATCCTGAGGATGTTCGGGGACTGATCGAAAGAGAAAAAACAAGGACCGTCATGATCCAACAAACGGGTCATGACGGTCCGATTCGTTTCAGGCGTTATCTGCGGCGTCTGCCTCCGAACAGAAGCACGAGACGCAGGAACTGGAGCATGGCGGACAGCGCCGCTGCGACGTAGGTCATGGCGGCCGCGTTCAGCATGGCGCGCGCCTGCGGGATCTCGTCCTGCGTGAGATATCCGCCGCGTTCGATGGCGGCGAGCGCGCGTCTGGAAGCGTTCAGCTCCACGGGGAGCGTGATCAGCTGGAAGAGGAGGATCAGGAAATATAGGATGATGGCGGCGTCCAGCATCCACTGGCTGCCCACGAACATTCCGATCAGAAGGATCGGGAACACCGCGTGGGAGGAGATGCTCACGACAGGCGCCATCGCGTTGCGGAACTGCAGCATCGCGTAGCCGTCATGATGCTGGCAGGCGTGCCCGACTTCATGCGCCGCGATCCCGATCGCCGCGATCGTCGGATTCTGATAGACGTCTCCGCTCAGGTGCAGGACCTTGTTCCTGGGATCGTAGTTGTCCGTAAGATTCCCGGCAACAGGTTCAATGGGTACGTCATAGATGCCGTTGTCACGCAGCAGCTGCTGTGCGAGCCAGGCGCCTGTGATGCCGCGCCGGTTGGGCACGGTGGAATATTTAGAATAGGCGTTGCGGACTTTCGCCTGCGCGATGATGCCGAGGATCAGACCAGGCAGAAGCAGCAGAATCGTCCAGTCCCAGTACATGGTCGGCATATAGTAGCCATACATAGGCAACCCTTCTTTCCTTTCTTGGACTGTGTCTATAATGACACGTCATGTGGCGGAAAGTCAATTTAAGGCTGCTGCTAAGCCGTACAAAGATGTCTCAAATATGCTTTTTTGTGACTGAACACTGCTTCATTTCGCAGGAAACTGCGATTCAATTAAGCGTTTACTTAATTGAATGGACTGACTATAATGAAAGAGATCTCATTTTCAGGAGGATGAAATGAAAGATCTGACTGTTCTGCTCAAGGCGCTGGGAGACCCTACGCGGCTTGAGATCTACCGCCGTCTTCTGGAACGCAGGCACTGCGTCCGTTCCCTGTCCCGTTCTCTCGGGATCACGGAGTCTGCGGTGTCCCAGCACCTGAAGATCCTGCGGGAAGCGGGTCTTGTGGCGGGGGAAAAATACGGCCGTCATACGCATTATCTGCCCTGCGCGGAGACGCTGACATTTTTGTCCGGGGCCTTTTCAGACATGCGCGCGGCAGCGGACGCGCTGGAGAGCACACCGGGGATATGCAGATGCGCGTACAGAAGAAAGGAGGAATAGTGATGCCTGTTCTGCCGGAACTGTTCTTTTCGTTTGCGAAGATCGGACTGTTCACGTTCGGCGGCGGTCATGCCATGATCGCGCTGATCGAGCGGGAATGTGTTCAGAAAAAACAGTGGATCACTCACGAGGACATGATGAACTTGATCGTAGTGGCGGAATCGACGCCGGGGCCCATCGCGCTGAACTGCGCGACATACGTGGGATGGAAAAAGAAAAAACTGGCAGGAGCCTTGACCGCGACGCTGGGGATGATCCTGCCGTCCTTTCTGATCATCTACGCGATCTCGCTTTGGCTGGAGGGTTTTCTTGAGATCGGATGGGTCGCTTCGGCGTTTCGCGGGATCAAGGTAGCGGTCGGGATCCTCATGATCGACGCGGCGGTGACCATGATCCGCAAAATGCCCAAAAAGACGCTTCCGTGCCTGATCGTCGGCCTGTCCTTCACGATCATGTGCGCGGTGAACTTTCTTGGACTGAAACTGTCGTCCCTGACACTGATGCTGGCAGCAGGCGCGGTCAGTCTCGCTGTGTTTTTTGTCAGGCGTTCTGCGAAACGGAAGGGGAGAGACGCATGATCTATCTGAAACTGTTTCTTTCGTTCCTGCGTGTCGGGTGCTTCGCGTTCGGAGGCTTGTCCGGTGCCATACCGCTGATCCGCGACGCGGTACTGTCCAACGGATGGATGAGCGACGAGATGTTCACGAACCTGATCGCGGTGGCGGAATCGACGCCGGGTCCCATCATGCTGAACCTGGCGACCTACGTGGGCAGTACGCAGGCGGGTATCCTTGGCGCGTCGGTCGCGACACTGGCTGTGGTCCTGCCGTCCTTTATCATCATCATCCTCGTCATGAGCCTTCTGAACCGCGTGACGGAGAAACCCTGGGTGAAAGCGCTTCTGGGCGGTATGAAACCGTGCATCATGGGAATCGCGCTGGCCATGGGCGTTTATTTCATCCTGAAGAACTGCCTGGGCATTCCCGGCACGTTTCAGCCGGATCTGCGGGCGGCCCTGCTGACGGCCGTTCTGGGAGGCGGATATTTCCTTTCCAGAAAATGGCTGAAGAACGGGATCCCGCCCATCGCCTTCATTGTGATCTGCGCAGCGGCAGGGCTCGCCGTCTGGGGAATCTGAATACGGTCGCACTTGTACTCTCGTGCCTGTTGGTTTATCATAGAAGAATCATGGGCTGATGCCCGTGCATCCCAGGAAAAGAGGAAAAAAGCATGAAAAGTACAGCCATCGCGCAACTGTACCGGCAGCCAGAGGAGTATGCCGGCCGAACGATCCGGGTATGCGGCTGGATCCGCACATCGCGCTTCAGCAGCAATCTGGGGTTCATCGAACTGAATGACGGTACTTTCTTTAAGAATCTGCAGCTGGTCGTGGAACGCGAGAAGACCGCGGATTATGAAGCGATCGGAAAATACGGCGTGGGAAGCGCGCTCATTGTTGAGGGCGAGCTCATGCTGACGCCGCAGGCGAAGCAGCCTTTCGAGCTTCATGTGCAGAGCGTCGAGCTGGAAGGCGCAAGCCCCGCGGATTATCCGCTGCAGAAAAAACGCCACTCGCTGGAGTACCTGCGCACCATCGCGCATCTGAGACCCAGAACGAACACGTTCTCGGCGGTATTCCGCGTGCGCAGCGTGGCTGCGGACGCGATCCACCGTTTCTTCCAGGACCGCGGATTCGTTTACGCGCATACCCCGCTCATCACAGCGAGCGACGCGGAGGGGGCGGGCGAGATGTTCCAGGTCACGACGCTGGATCTGAATGACGTCCCGAAGACGGAAGAGGGAAAAGTGGATTATACGCAGGACTTCTTCGGCACGTCCGCGAATCTCACGGTCAGCGGACAGCTGAACGCGGAGATTTTCGCCCAGGCCTTCAGCCGCGTCTATACTTTCGGACCGACGTTCCGCGCGGAGAATTCCAACACCCCGCGCCATGCCGCCGAGTTCTGGATGATCGAGCCGGAGATCGCCTTCGCGGATCTTCAGGACGATATGGAGCTTGCGGAGGACATGGTGAAATACGTGATCCGCTATGTGCTGGAGCGCTGCCCCGAGGAAATGGCGTTCTTCAACCAGTTCATGGACAAGGGACTCCTGGAGCGTCTGGACAACATCGTGTCCAATGATTTCGCCAGGATGACCTATACCGAGGCGATCGACGTGCTTCAGAGCAGCGGCCACGAATTCCAGTACCCGGTGTACTGGGGGTGCGATCTGCAGACGGAGCATGAGCGGTATCTTGCGGAAGAGTACTGCAAGCGCCCCGTGTTCGTTACGGACTATCCCAAGGAGATCAAGGCGTTCTACATGCGCCTGAACGACGACGGAAAGACCGTTGCCGCGACCGATCTTCTGGTGCCAGGCGTAGGCGAGATCATCGGAGGGTCCCAGCGTGAGGAGCGTTACGACGTTCTCGTGGAGAAGATCCGCGAACTGGGCATGAAGGAAGAGGATTACGACTGGTATCTGCAGCTTCGCAGATACGGAAGCACGCGGCACGCGGGTTTCGGACTCGGATTTGAGCGGCTGATCATGTACATGACCGGTATGAGCAACATCCGTGACGTCATCCCGTTCCCCAGAACAGTCGGAAACGCCGCGTTCTGATATCGTTTTTGAGGCGGCCGGCGGCCGCCTTTCCCATACGGAGGAATCCTTTTTTGCGTAGAAGTCTGCGTTTCATCATCAGCCTGTTTCTGATCACGGTGCTGCTTTTCGGTGCAGTGCCGCGCGCAGCATTGGCTGAACCGGAAGAGACGGGCGGAACACAGACACAGGAAACGGAAACACAGACGCAGGAAACGGGAACGCTTCCGGTGTTCGATCCCGCGTCCATCGAAGCCTACTACGCGATCCTGTACGATATGGATACGGGCTTCGTTCTTGCCGAAAAGAACGCGGACGGAAGAATGTATCCCGCCTCGACGACAAAGACCATGACGTGTCTCGTGGCGTTGGAAAACGCGGCGGACAGGCTGGATGAGCCGGTCACGGCGGGTGAGGAGGTCAAGCTGATCACCTGGGATTCCAGTTCGATCGATCTTGTGCCGGGCGAGGTGATGACGCTGCGGGATCTGCTGTACGGGCTCATGCTTTCCAGCGGAAACGACGCGGCGAACACGATCGCGGTGGCCGTGGGCGGAAGCATCGAAGGCTTCGTTGACATGATGAACGCGAAGGCCGAAGAACTGGAGATGACGGGGACGCATTATGTCAACGCGCACGGGCTGTCGGACGAGAACCACTATACGACCGCGCGGGATATGATGAAACTCGTGCAATACGCGGAGCAGAACGAGACGTTCCGCGAGATCACGGGTTCCCTGACTCATACCGTTGCGCCGTCCGAGACGCGTCCGGAAGGCGTGACCTTCATCAACTCGAATCTCCTTCTCCACGAGGAACTGCCGGATAAATACTTCAGCGGCGCCTTCGGCGTGAAAACGGGCTTTACGAACGCCGCGGGCTACTGCCTGCTGGCGGCGGCTGAAAAGGACGGCGTGCGCCTCGGCGCCTGCATCTACCTTTCCACCGAAGAAGGCAGATACAAGGACGCGCACACGATCCTGGACTACGGGTTCAGCTGTTATGATACGGTGGATCTGAGATCGCTTCTGGCGGACAGGCTTCCCGTTACGATGAGCGTGCAGAACGCGTCCTCTTCGGACCTGATGCGGGGTATGCTTCTTCTCGAGCAGGTCCCGGACGGAGACGGCATGACGGTCCCGATGCTGAAGACGGACGCGGCAGTCCTGCGCAGCCGCGCGACGGAGATCGAGTTTATGACAGATCCGATCCTTCTGTCGATCGAAGCACCGGTCAGCGAGGGTGAGGAAGTCGGCAGATACCGCTATACGCTGGACGGAAACGTGCTTCTTGAGGGAACGCTCGTTTCGACGCGGCCGGTGGAGAAGATGGAGCCGGTCGTGCCCTGGCAGGAGAACACGAATGGAACGCGCGTCGGAAACTGGCGGTTCATGTTCTATCCGGTCGCGGCGACGCTGGTGATCGTCGGGATCATGCTGCTTGTCCAGGGCGCGTTTCTGAGACAGTACCGGCGCAACAGAAGAAACGCGGCGGCAAAAAATGCCTGACAGGAAACCTGCGGAGAGCGTTTCTCCTTGAAAACAGAAACAAAAGAGGGAATCATGTTTGACCCCAGGACGGACCGGTTTCCGTATCCGGAAAATACGGATGAACATTATCTCAAAGTGGAAGAACGCTTCCACGAAGTTTTCGACTGCGATTATCCGTATATCGACAGATCCGCACCGTTTTGTCGAAGACAGGCGATGGTGCGTTTTCTGCTGAATACGGTCGTGTTTCCCATGACACGCGTGCGCCTGGGGCTCAGGATCGAGGGAAAAGAGCATCTAAAAGCGTACAGGGAGGAGATCCGCAAGGGCGTGATCTCCTGTTCCAACCACGTGCATATGTGGGACTATCTGGCGGTGATGTGCGCCGTACGCCCCGCAAAACCGTATGTGCTGGTCTGGGCGCCGAACGTGAACGGAAAAAGCGGCAGACTGGTGCGCCTGGTGGGCGGCATCCCCATTCCGGAAGCGGGACCCGGCGTGACCAGAGTCTATCTGAAGAGCGTGGAGGAGATGATCCGAAACGGCGGATGGCTGCACGTTTACGCCGAAGGGAGCATGTGGGAATACTACGCGCCGATCAGACCTTTCAAGAGAGGCCTTGCGCATCTTTCTGAGACCTGTGAGCGTCCCGTGCTGCCCATGGCGTTCTCCTACCGCAGACCCGGATGGATCAGACGCGTGCTTTTTCATCAGCCCGCCTGCTTTACGCTCAGGATCGGAGAACCGGTATCGGCGGATCCACAGTTGATGGGAAGAGAGCGGCTGAACGACCTGACGGTGCGCTGTCATGATGAGGTCTGCAGACTTGCGGGCATCAATCCGGAAAAGAATTTGTATCCTCCGTTGTTCGACCGTTCCAAAAGGATCGACTACTATACGACGGAATACGGGATCGGTTACAGAGGGTCAAGATAGTTTACCAACGAAAAGAATCTGTGAGGAAAGAAAACAAAGCTTCCTTCACAGGTTTTGCCTTATAATGAAGAAAACGGACAGAACAGAGACTTGTTTCAGAAAGAGGGAAGAAGCTATGTTTTCGGCAGGACATCTCATCTGGATCGCCGTCAGCGCCGCGCTCGTGACTGCCGTTTTCGCCGCAGCATATGATCATCATGCGCTATGATATGTTCTGCATGCATGTGCTGATCTCCGTTCTCGCGATCGCGTCGTTCGTGATCAACGATTCACCGCTTGGAAAACTCTCGTTCGGGGAGACCATGATCGGAACGGTGTTCGTGACAGGGGAGTATATTCCGTATTTCTTCCTGGATTTCAGACATCTGGGATCTCTGAGCATCCTGGTTTTTTCCCTTCTGATCTATGCAACGGGATATTCTCTTTCCCTGCTTCTGTCTTTTCTGAACAGAAAGCTGTACTGGCGCTGGTTCCGGAACCTGACTGCCTGAGAATCCCGTATCTTTCATTCTTTATACGGAGGGCACACATATGGCCTATGGATTTGATCCTCTTTCACAGACCTATCCGTCGCAGCGTTTTCCGATCTACGCCGCGGGCGGTATGGTCAACTGTTCCGTTCCGCAGGCTTCCGCCGCTGGTCTTGAGGTCCTGCGGCGGGGAGGGAACGCCATGGACGCGGCTGTGGCCGCCGCAGCTGCGCTGACGGTCACGGAGCCCACGGCGAACGGCGCGGGAGGAGATGCGTTCGCGCTCATCTGGTCCGCGAAGGACGGAAAGCTTTACGGGCTTAACTCCTCGGGAAAAGCGCCGCAGATGGCGTCGATCGAACGGTATCTGGCGGACGGTGCGGATAAGGACGGAAAGATCCCGAGAGACGGATGGGCACCGGTCACGGTGCCGGGCGTTCCCATGGCGTGGGCGAAGGTCAGTGAACGTTTCGGGAAACTGTCTCTGACTGAGACGCTGAAGCCTGCAGTATGCTACGCGAGGGAGGGATATCCCTGCGGACCGAATCTTTCGGCTTCGTGGAAGAACGCGTACCGGCATTATCTTCCCTTCAGAAACGATCCCCGTTTTACCGCATGGTTCGACACGTTCGCTCCGCTGGGAAGAGCTTATGAGGCGGGGGAGATGATCCGCCTGCCCGATCTGGCGGACACGCTCGAGGAGATCGGAAAGACCTGTGCGCGGTCTTTCTATACCGGAAGACTGGCGGAAAGGATCGACGAAGAGAGCAGAAAGCACGGCGGGTATCTGCGCTTTGAGGATCTCGCGGCGCACGAGGCGCTCTGGGTGGAACCGATCCGGGTGTCGTATAGGGGATACGACGTCTGCGAGATCCCGCCCAACGGACAGGGGATCGTGGCGCTCATGGCGCTGAACATCCTGAAGGAGTTCTCCTTCGACGGATGTTTGACGCCTCTGACCTGTCACAGACAGCTTGAGGCGGTGAAGATGGCGTTCGCGGACGCGTTCCGGTACGTGACCGATCCGGAACATATGCGGATCGATTATCATGATCTTCTTTCTCCCGAATATGGCGCGTCGCGCGCGGCGGAGATGACAGACATGGCGCAGGTCTGGACGCACAGGATTCCGCCCAAGAGCGGCACCGTGTATATGTGCTGCGCGGACCGGGAAGGCAACATGGTCTCCTGGATCCAGTCCAACTACGCGGGCTTCGGCTCCGGGATCGTGATCCCGGGCACGGGGATCGCGCTGCAGGACCGCGGAGCGGATTTCTCGCTGGATCCGCGGGACACGAACTGCCTCATGCCCGGGAAACGCTCTTATCATACGATCATTCCGGGATTTATCATGAAGGATGGACTTCCCGTTGGTCCCTTCGGGGTCATGGGCGCGTATATGCAGCCGCAGGGGCATGTGCAGGTCGTGATGAACTGCGTGGACTTCCACCTGGATCCGCAGCAGGCGCTGGACGCGCCGAGATGGCAGTGGATGCGGGGCGGCAGGATCGCGGTCGAGGACCGTTTCCCCGAGACGGTCGCGCAGGAGCTGCGGTCGATGGGGCATGATGTCTACCGGGAACACGCGACCCCTCTTTTCGGACGCGGACAGATGATCGTGCGCCTTGAAAACGGCGTGCTGGCCGGCGGAACGGAATCCAGGACAGACAGCAACATCGCCTGTTTCTGACAACAGTCTGTATATATATGTGTTTCTTTGGTATAATCACCGCATATCATGCAGAGGAAAAACAATTATGAAAGTCATTGATATCATCCGATCAAAACCGTATTCTCTTTCCTTTGAGATCTTTCCGCCCAAGAGCAGCGACCGCTTCGAAAGCGTCTGGCAGGCGGCGGAAAAGATCGCGGCGCTGGACCCCTCGTTCATGAGCGTGACGTACGGCGCGGCCGGCGGAACGAAGGAATTCACGAAGGATATCGCGGTGTCACTGCAGGAAAGACTGCATGTGACGGCGCTGGAGCATCTGACGTGCGTCAACGCGACGCGAGCCGGGATGCACGAGTACCTGTGCGGCCTGCGGGACGCCGGGATCGAGAACATCATGGCGCTGCGGGGCGATATGCCCGAAGGCATGGAGAGCCCCGCGGAGTACCGTCATGCGGACGAGCTGATCAGCGAGATCAGAGCGTTCGGCGGATTCTGCATCGGCGGTGCGGCGTATCCGGAAGGACATCCGCAGGCACCGGACGCGCAGACGGACATTCGCTACCTGAAGCAGAAAGTGGACTGCGGTCTGGATTTTCTCACGACGCAGATGTTTTTTGACAACAATATCCTGTACAACTTCATGTACCGGATCCGGGAAGCGGGGATCAGTGTTCCCGTCGTGGCGGGGATCATGCCGGTGACGAGCGCAAAACAGATCAAACGGATCTGTGCGATCTCGGGCACCGCGCTGCCGCAGCGTTTCGTGCGGATCGTGGATACGTTCGGTTCGGATCCCACCGCGATGACGCAGGCGGGGATCGCGTTCGCGACGGAACAGATCATCGATCTTTACGCCAACGGGATCCGCGCGGTGCATGTGTATTCCATGAACAATCCGCAGGTGGCGCGGAAGATCAAAGAGAATCTTGCGGAGATACTGAAATGACGCCCGTGATCGGTCTTTTCACTGCAGAAGCGGAGAAGATCGCGATCCCGGACAGGGAGATCTGGCGGTATCTGGGATACAGGGGAAATGTTCCCGACGGCGCAGTTCTGGAGCAGATCGAAGCCGTCCGGAGGGAATTTCTGGGCGCTGTGCAGTACAAAGCCTGTTTTGCGAAAACAAAGACCCGCCGCAATGATGCGGGAGGGATTTTCTTCCCGTTCGGAACGGTCCGGTCGAAAGCGCTGGAGCGCAGCCTTGCGGGATGCGAAGAGGCATACGTGTTCTGCGCGACCGCCGGGATCGGCGCGGACCGGCTGATCAGCCGCTATGCGGTCGCGGAGCCCGCGCGCAGCGTGATCGCCGACGCCGTTGCAACGGCGGCGGTGGAAGCGTTCTGCGACAGTCTGTGCGCCTCATTCGGCGGAAGTGGATATCTCAGACCGCGGTTTTCGCCCGGATACGGGGATCTGTCCCTTGAATACCAGAGCGAGGTCCTGCGGTATCTGGACGCGGCAAGAAAGATCAATGTACAGCTCACACAGAGCATGATGATGGTTCCCTCCAAATCCGTGACGGCGATCGCGGGGATCGGAAGGGAACAGTGCGCGGTCCCTTCAGGATGCAGAACATGCACGCAGAAGGACTGCGCCTACCGGAGGAGATAAGTGGACATCAGAAAGAGGATCGGAAAAGAGCGGCTGTATTTCGACGGCGCAACGGGAACGCTGCTGCAGAATATGGGTCTTGCCCCCGGAGAGTTTCCGGAAACGTGGAACCTCACGCATCCGGAAAGCGTCCGCGAACTGCACAGACTGTATTTTGAAGCCGGAAGCGATATCGTCGCGACAAACACGTTCGGTCTGAACGCGCTCAAATTCGATAACGTGGAGGAGCTCGCCGCGCTTGCGGTCGGGCATGTCCGTGCCGCCGCCGCGCCGTTTGAGGCGCAGGGGCGCGTCTGTTATGCCGCTTTCGATATCGGTCCTCTGGGACGCATGCCGCAGCCCTTCGGCGATCTGCCGTTCGAGGAGGCGGTGGACCTTTTCGCGCGCAGTGTGCGCGCCGCCGTGAAAGCGGGGGCGGACGCCATCCTGATCGAGACGATGAACGATCTGTATGAAGCGAAGGCGGCTGTCCTGGCGGCAAAGGAGAACAGCGATCTTCCCGTGTTTCTTACCGCGGTGTTCGACCAGACGGGACGCCTCATGACAGGCGCCACGCCGGAGACGCTGGTTGCGGTCGCGGAGGGTCTGGGCATTGACGCGGTCGGCGTCAACTGCTCTCTCGGTCCGCGTGAAATGCTGGAGCATGTGATCCCGCGGCTTCTTGCCTGCGCGCATGTGCCCCTCATCGTCAACCCGAACGCGGGACTGCCCAGAGAGGAAGACGGAAAAACGGTCTATGATGTAGGCGCGGAGGAATTCTCCGGCCTGATGCGGCAGGTCGCCCAACTCGGCGTGCCCTGCCTCGGGGGATGCTGCGGCACGACCCCGGAATACATCCGCAGAACGATCGAAAAGACACGGGATCTGCCTGTTCTTTCAGAGTATCCCGAAAAGCGGGCGGTGGTGACGTCCTACGCGGGCGCGCTTGAGATAGGGAAAAAGCCGGTCCTGATCGGGGAACGGATCAATCCCACGGGCAAGATCCGTCTGAAGCAGGCGCTGCGGGACGGGGAGATCTCCTATCTTCTGGAGGAAGCCGTGAGGCAGCAGGATGCCGGCGTGCAGATCCTGGACGTCAACGTGGGGATCCCGGAGATCGACGAGACACAGGTGCTGAAGGAGGCTGTGTCCCGTATCCAGGGCGTATCCGATCTGCCGCTTCAGATCGATACTGCGGATCCTTCGGCGATGGAAGCGGCGATGCGGATCTACAACGGAAAGCCGCTGGTCAATTCGGTGAACGGAAAACAGGAGAGCATGGACGCGGTATTTCCGCTGGTGAAAAAATACGGAGGCTGCGTGATCGCGCTGACGCTGGATGAAAAAGGGATCCCGCAGACAGCCGAAGGCCGCGCCGGGATCGCGGACAGGATCGTACGGGAGGCAGAGTCATGCGGGATCGACAGATCCCAGATCATCGTCGATCCTCTGGCGATGACCGTGTCCGCCGACCAGCAGAGCGCGAACATTACGCTGGAAAGCATCCGGCTCATGAAGGAGCGGGGGCTTCTGACGAGCCTCGGTGTATCCAATGTCTCTTTCGGACTGCCCAGGCGCGAACTGCTGAACGCGGTGTTTTTTGCCATGGCGCTGGACAGGGGACTGGACTGCGCGATCATGAATCCGTTTTCGGAGGATATGATGAACGTCTGGTACGCGGCAAACGCGCTGCGGGGTCTGGACGGGAACTGTCTGGAATATATGGCCTATGCCGCGAAGACGAAGCAGACGCAGACGGCGCGGCAGGTATCGGATCAGACGCTCTTTGACGCGATCGTGTCCGGCATGAAGGAGGCGGCAGGCGCAAAGGCGCGCGATCTTCTTCTGGAAAAGGAGCCGCTTGCCGTGATCAACGAGGACATCGTTCCGGCGCTGGACAGGGTCGGCTCGGGATTTGAGAAAAAGACGGTCTTCCTTCCGCAGCTTCTGATGAGCGCGGAAGCGGCAAACGCCGCGTTTGACGAAGTAAAGAAAAAGATACCGGCCGGCGGAAGGGAAAAAGGAAGGATCATCCTCGCGACGGTGAAGGGCGACATCCACGATATCGGAAAGAACATCGTGAAGGTGCTTCTGCAGAATTACGGCTATGACGTGCTGGACCTGGGAAAAGACGTGCCGCCGGAAACGGTCGTGGATGCGGCGCGGCGGTACGGCGTGCGGCTCATCGGACTGAGCGCGCTGATGACGACGACCGTGCCCGCGATGCGTGAAACGATCCGGCTTCTGAAAGAGCGGCGTGTCGATGCGAAGGTCGTCGTGGGCGGCGCGGTGTTGACGCAGGAATACGCGGACGCGATCGGCGCGGACTGCTATGCCCGGGACGCGATGGAGACCGTCCGTTACGCCGAAGCGTTTTTCGGCGCAGATGCGGAATCACATTTTTTTATGGACAACCGCGCGGATTGATGTTATACTGAATGCTGTTCTGGTTATGCCAACATAGCTCAGGCGGTAGAGCAGCAGTTTCGTAAACTGCAGGTCAAGGGTTCGAGTCCCTTTGTTGGCTCCAGACCGAGGTGTAGCGCAGTTTGGTAGCGCGTTTGGTTCGGGACCAAAAGGTCGCAGGTTCAAATCCTGTCACCTCGACGCAAAGGAAAGACCCGCCGGTTTTTGACCGGCGGGTCTTTTGCGCCCTGCGGGAAGGCAAAGGAAAAAAGCCTGCAGCAGCAGTGTTTTCGAGCAGAAGGTTTACAATAAAAAGCGCTTCGGGACAGGACGCAGGTTTACAATGGGGCGGTGCCGTGTTCTTGCAAACGCATATTCCGGCTCATATAATAGAAGAAACTGTGCAGTAAGAAAGGAACCGGACCGTGCCGCGGGAGACAGACGAGGCGATCTACGCCAGATATCTTGAAAAGGGGAACAGTGAGGACCTGCGCGTTCTTCTGGAGCGTTACAGGGAGAGTTTCACGTTGTTTCTTTTCGGATATGTCCATAATATGGAAGACGCCGAAGAGCTGATGATGGACGCGTTTGCCGTCGCTGCGGCGGGAAAATCCGGTTTTGCGCGCAGGAGCAGCTTCAAGACGTGGCTGTTCGGGATCGGCAGAAACCTTGCGCGCAAGCAGTACGGCAGGGGAAAAAGTGTCCAGGCAGGTGAAACGCTCCGTGCAGCGGAGCAGCCGGATCTTGAGATACTGAAAAATGAGCGCAGACAGGAACTGTACGTGGCGCTGGAGACACTGCCTGACGACTACCGACAGGCGATCTATCTGCTCTATTATGAGGATATGACCATTGAGGAGATCGCGAGGGTCATGGGAAAGAGCAAAAAACAGATATACAACCTGGCTTTCCGCGGAAAACAGGCGCTGCGGGAAGTCCTGGAAAGGAACGGATTTGAGAATGCGCAGTATTGACGAACAGATGGAGCTGATCCTGGAAAAGGCACAGACAAAAAAGGAAAAGGACAGACTCAGAAAAGCGCACGCGCTGCAGGCTGCAGTGACAGTCGGAGGTCTTCTTGCAGTCATTTTTGCGGCAGACGGACTCAGCCGGCTGCGGATCCAGGAAGAGACGGTGGCGGCACAGGGATACGGCAGTCTCATCGGCGCGGGACCGGTGGCCGGATACGTTCTGATCGGCACGCTTTCTTTTATACTCGGCGCGGCGGTGACGCTCATCTGCATCTCCCTTGCGAAAAGCGGGGAAAGGAAGAAATGATCGATACGATCGCAAAACTGAACGGAATCATCCAGATTCTTGCGCTTGTCCTGATCCTGATCCGGGCGTTTCTTGTTGTCCGCGATCTGACGAAGTCGGTGACAGGCGTGTTTTTCATGTTCGCGATTTTTACACATCTGTCTGCCGACATGTATTACCTGATCCACATCGCCATGAACAAAGGGTATTATCCGCCGTTTTCCGCGATGGATCTGGCGGCGCTGGGGACCTATCTTCTTTTTGGCGCGGCGGCGCATTCCCTGTTTCCGGAAAGGACGGGGGAACGGAGTGAAACGATCGTTTCCGTCTGTGCCGCGCTGTTCGCGGCGGCGAACGTGTTTCTGTGGGGCTACTATTCCGGCGCGTGGTTCCAGGATATCTTCAGCGGGATCACGTTCATCTATCTTCTGGTCACGTCGTCACAGGCTGTATACCGCACGGGAGCGCTGAAACGGGACAAATGGTATATCCTGGGCAGCATTTGGCTGACGTTCGTGGCGGGACAGGTCTGTGTGCCCATTCTGCAGAACGCGGGGGCGGTTCTTGCGGCGAACGCGGTGGAATGGCTCAATTATTCCCTCATGTTCGGTACGTTCCTCTGGCTGGCGGCGAAGGTCATTCTCTGCGCCAGAAGAACGGAAAAGGATCAGGCGCTGGCGCTTTCCTTCGGCCTGATGTGCTGGTCCCTGTGCACGCTGTACATGTGCGCGGAGCCGTTCTATCAGCTGGCCCTTTTCGGCGAAACGTTCCAGCTGCTTCTGATGTGGTTCATTATCGAAAGGCGGGTGAAGACGGCGTGATCTATTCGGAGAATATTTTCATATGCATCGTGATTCCGCTTCTTCTGTCTCTTCTGTTCATCCGCAGGGAGGGTTTCCGCTTCGTTCTGGGACTGGTGATCGGCATGCTGGTATGCCTTCTTTCGGCGTATATCAGCGCGTTTACGGGAACGGTGTCGGAAATGGGACACGAGCAGGTCGCCGTGTACATTTCTCCGGTCGTTGAGGAGATCATGAAGATCCTTCCGGTGCTGTTTGTGCTGTTCATCTTCGATCCTCCGTCCGACCGCGTATTTCTTTTTGCGGTGGCGGTCGGCGTCGGATTCGCGACGTTTGAAAACTGCTGCTATCTTTTGTCTGTGGGCTCTCAGAGCATTACGTATATGCTGATCCGGGGACTTGCGGTCGGTGTCATGCATATCGTGAGTATCCTGTTTGCCACGATCGGACTTATGCAGATGCGGGAGTTCAAGGCAATGTCGCTGCCTGCCGCTTTCGGTGCAGTGATCGTGTCCATCACCTATCATGCGCTGTATAACCTTCTGGTCTCGGAGCCCGGGATCACGTCCGTCATCGGCTATCTGCTGCCCGGCGTGACAGCGGTTCTGCTGTTCCTTGTGAATCTGCGGCTCAGGATCAGAGTCAAGACCTGACCGCATATCTGCACGGATTCTGCCCGTCCGGGCAGTTTTTTTTTGCTTTTTTTGAGAATCAGTGAGAAAAGATGCGGAGAAAAAGGCACTAATAGACAGAATCACCAGTACTGGGAGGAATCGGCTGTGAGATACAGCATGGATGAAACGATCAGAGAAATCGAGAAACGCGGCGAAAAGATCCGGGCAAGGCGTGTGAAACGCATGATCCGGACGTCGTCCGGCGTTGCGCTTGCGTCACTGACGGTGCTGGTCCTGAGCGCGTCCCGTATGATCTGCGCGCACAGTGTGCAGACGGCTGGCGGCGCATACGGTTCGTTTCTTCTCTCGGGGAAAGCCGGCGGCTATGTGCTGGTGGGTGTGATCTGTTTCTTCGCGGCAGTGCTGCTGACAGTTCTGGCGATGCGTTTTGCCGAAAAGAAGAGGAACGGGAAAGGCTGAGAAAATGGATATATCGGTTGACAGAATCCGCGGGGGACACGGATCGATGGAAAACAGGAAAATATCAAAGAAAAGGATCGCGCTGAGAGTGCTTGCGCTGGCTGTTGCGCTGGTGCTTGCCGGCGGCGTATACCTGACAACGCAGGCAAGGATCCGGTTCTCCAGACTGAACTACGTGGGGCAGGTCGCCGAATATGCCGCGAATCTGACGGCGGATGAGACGGATTACCTGACGCGGGGCAGGCTGGACCGCGCGTGGAGGATCCTGAAAACCACCATCCGCAAACCGAAAACATATGATGATTATGAACTGTATGCCTCCATCGCGATCGCCCGTGAGGACTACGGAAACGCGGCGAAGTATCTCGAAGGATGCATCGATACCTATGACAAACCCGGCGTCCGGGATCTGGCTGTTCTGCAGCTGAGACTTGCGAGCCTGTATGTGCTGCAGGGCAACTACGCAGACGCGCTGACGAGACTGGACGAGGCGGTCCGGACCGATCCGGAACTTGCGGCGGCTTACTTCCTGCGTGCGCAGATGCATATGGCGCTGGATGATACGGACGCGGCAGTGGCGGATATGCGGACCTATCAGGATCTTCCGGGCAGCGATCCTCTGATCCTTGCGTCCCTGGGCGGACTGTATGAGAGCTGCGGAGAATATACGCGGGCGATCGACTGCTACACGATGGGGATCGAAAACAAGGAGACTTACGACGTAGAACTGTACAAAGACCGGGCGCGCTGCAGGATCCTCTCGGAGGACATCCGCGGAGCGAAGCAGGACCTTGACACCTATTTCGGACTGGACGGCAGGGATGAAAAAGGAGAGGCGGCGGCGCTGCTTGCGATGTGCAGGATGGACGCACAGGACTATGCCGGCGCATATGAAATGTTCCACCGTGCCGTGGAGGACGGATACGAGACGCCGTATCTGCTTTACAGCCAGGCCACGCTGTGCGCGTATCTTGCGGAAGACTACAGCGGAGCCGCCATGGACGGACTTGAGGCGATCCGCGGCATGGACGAGGCGGGCGAGAACAGCGGCGAGGTCCACTACTGGGTGGCGCTGGCGTATCTGATCCAGGAGAACTACGGACTGTGCAGAACGCATCTGGAGCAGGCGCAGCGCCTGCAGCCGCAGATGAGCGACATTCCGTATTATATGGGCGTCTGCGCGATGGCGCAGGGCGAGAACGAAGATGCAATCGGGTATTTCACAGAATCTCTGGAAAAAGGCGAGAACACGGAGATGTCACTGTATGACCGCGCGGTCTGCCTGCTGCAGGAAGGACTGCTGGAGGAAGCCGCGGCGGATCTGACGCAGCTGAAAGCACAGACAAAGGACGCTGAACTGACCGCGCAAGCAGATGAGCTGCTGGATGTAATCGCGCAGGTACAGGCGCTGTAAACAAAACGAACGATCCTTCGCAACACGCGGAGTTCAAACAAGTGTGATCACCGATTCAGGGGCTGGGAGACGGAATCATGAAACAGACAATGAGAGAAAACAAAAACAAAAAGATGATGAGACGGTTCAGCGAGCTGGGACTGATCCTGCTTTTGCTGCTGTCTCTTTTCTGTGTGATCTGCGTAAGGAACACGCCCGCCGTCTGGGCAGAAGAGACGGGAACGGAGACGGCAGAGGAAACGCCTTCGCCTGCGGACGGAGACGTCGATGTCGATGCAAGCGTGCCGCTTGTGACGCCTGCGGGTTCTGCCGCGGTCGCGGAAGTGATCGAGGACAGCGGTTCCGGAACGCCGGAAAACACCGTATCGGATGAACCGAAGGAGTTTACAAATGATGCGCCTTCCGTGACCATCACCGAGACGTTCGTCACGGAAGACCTGTCCGAAACGGATCCTGAAGAGAAGATCGTCGGCATGCAGCCCGCGTCGACGACCTATGTTCTGACGGAGACCGGACAGACACTGAAAGAAGACGACCAAAGCAAGGTGGACAGAAAAGACGCGGAAGTGACTGTCACAGCTGCAGAGCCTGTACAGCCCGAAGCGGATCCCCAGACCGGCACGACGCCGCCCGAGACCGTGACCATCACGCGCACGACCGTGACAGCCTCGCAGAACGCGATCCAGAAGGCGGTCGAAGAAGCGCTGAACCAGGTCAGCGACACGACCAGCGCCCTGACCGTGACCGTCAAGGCGGGAGAGTATCTCGGGGATCTGAGCATCACCAAATCCGATGCGCTGGCGATGTATCTGTTGGACAACAGAGATTTCACTTTATACATTCTGGGCGAGGGATCCTACGACGAGCCTGCAAAGGACGCGCAGGGGAACCCCGGCCTGATCGACAAAGACACGCTGACCGCGCAGGCGGACGGCAGCGTCGTTTTGAACGGCAACGTTCTGATCGACGGCATCAACGTCGTCATGGCGGGGATCTATATGTCCCTTGAGAAGATGATGACCATTCAGGGCGGAAGCCAGGTCACCGTATACGGGACTGCGGCGGACGACGGAATCCGCGCGACGCTTGCGGGCGAAGGCGCGAAGCTCACCGTGATCGCGGGCAGCGGCTCCGATACGCTGAGCGTGACGACCGTACATCCGGACGCGGCAGGTTCAGACAGGATCGGCAATACCCTCCGCGCCGATATGGGTGAAGGTGATGACACCGTAACGGTGGAACATGCGGCCGGTGTCATGGATGCGTCCATCGAGACAGGTGCGGGATACGACAACGTCATGGTCCTGTGCGGTGCGGACGCCGCAAGAAGCGGCAGGCAGGGAGGAACAGCGGTCGACAGCGCTCTGGGCATTAGCCTGGGAGCGGACGACGACACGCTGACGATGGACGCGTCTGCGGCAGCGGCGTTTGCGACCGTCGTGCTCTCGGCCGGCAGCGGTTACGATCTGCTCGAGATGACAGGCGCGCTGGACGAGCCCGCGGATGACGACGCGGATCCGGCGATCTGGGGCGACGTTGTCAAGACGGACGGAGCCTATGCGGGAAGCATCCATCTTCTGGCGGGGGGACAGGAGACGGCGATGGTGCTGGAGTTTGACGGATTCGAAATGCTGACCGACTCGCTGGAGAACAAACCGAGCGTGAAGGTGAAGGATCTGTCGAAGGTCCAGGACGTCAAGTCCTTCACGAACTATACCTATGAAGTCGGGGATGCAGAGGAAGAGGTCAGTGCAGACTGGACGCAGACCGGCACGGACATCCTGCTCACCAACCTCCTGGTCAAGGGAGACAAGGTGACGATCGGCACGCTGAACATGCCGGCCGTGAACCTGAAGGTGAGCGCGCAGGAGATCCTCGTGAAGGGAACGGTCACGGCAGCGAGCATCACGATGAACACCGGCGATGACGATACGCTGTTTGACTTTGATTCCACGGGAGCGGGGCAGGCTGCCTCGGCGGTCGGTCTGGACGGCGCGCTTTCCGGAAGTCTGTTCGATTTCAACGCGGCCGCTTCGGTGACTGTCGATGAAGGCGCTTCCCTGAACGCAGTGAACGGCGGCGTGTCGCTCACGGCGTCGGTCGACCAGACACGCAGGCTGATCGATCTTCTGGGCGATGTGACCGCAGGCATCAACTTCCTGAACATCAAGGTCGGCAGTGCCGTGATCCGGGTGCTTGGTGGCATTACATCGCGTATGACGGTCATGCTCTCCGCCAGAGCGAACGTGTCTATGGAGGCGAGCAACAGCGCACTGGCATCCGTGTTCGTTCCGTTGGCGTTCGTGCTTGCGGTGACGGAAGCCAGCATCGAGATCATGAACGCGCGCATCAAGTCCGGACAGGACGTGACGGCGGATGCGGCGTCTTCAGTGGATATGAAGGCAGAGGCAAGCACAGGCAGCCTGCCGCTTTCCGTCTCTGTTGCGATCGCGGTCAATGACGCGCATGTGACGGTCGGCGGAACCTCGGCGATCGAAGCGGACCGGAATGTGGCGCTGACCGCGAACGGAGTGACCGGCGCAAGCGCAAGCGCGGGCCGCGGGCAGCTTGCCGGCGACGCGAGCGCGTATGTGGCGGTGGAAGTCGCCGTACAGGACTGTGCGGCGCAGATCAGCGATAAGGCCGGCGTGAACGCGGGCGGCGACATCACTGTTTCCTCCGCGGCTTCTCTTACGGGCAGCGCGGTCGCGACCAGCGCCATGCCGCAGAGCCCGGGCGGGGAAGAGGAAGCGGCAAACACAGCGTCGGGCGGACTGGCCAGCGTGAAAGAGCTGCTCCTTTCCGTCGGACAGAAAATGCTTGAAACCGGAATGACGCGGATCTCCCAGATCATCACCGGTGTCGCACCGCATGTCTTCGGCAAGGCCTACAGAATCACAGTAGAGAACACGGAGAACGGAACGGTTTCCGCACCTCCTTCCGCGAACGGACACGAGGCAGCGACGGGTGCGAACTTCCAGTCCGGAGTGAAATATTATACACGCGGCGCGAACGGCGTCTACACACCGGCGGCGGTAACAGCAGGGGCGCCGATCCCGAAGAGCACAGCATATTACGTCGACGCGGCGCCCGTCAGGCTGGTGATCACGCCGAAGGACGGATACCGGGTCCAGGAAGTGGCGGTCACTTATCTGCTCAAAGGCGCAGCCCAGCAGGAGACCGTGTCCAGCACGCAGGCAAACAACAAACTGAATCTGATCCGCAATGCGGACGGATCTTACAGCTTCGCGATGCCTGAGGCGGATGTGAAAGTGAAGGTGACGTTCGCCGAGGGAACGGATGACAGCACGGCCGAGGCGGAGACGCAGGACGCGGGTCTGAACGACCTGTTCAACGAGGCTGTCAGCGGGACCCAGGAGGAGGAAGAAGAGAAAAATTCCCAGAACAAGACCGCCGTCACAGTCACGATCGAATACACGGATACCTATACACCCGTCACCGGGACGCCCACGGGCGAGTTCTACGAGAAGAACGAGACCGACAACACCTATACGCTTGTGACGGGACAGCCCGCGCAAGGCGTGACCTACTATAAGAGAAACAGCGCGTTCGGGATCACGGATGATGATTATGTCCGGACCGATAAAGAATATTTCACCCGCGAGGCGGACGGCACCTACAAACCGGCACAGCTGCAGGTGAACGACGAGATACCGAAGAACAATACCGTTTATGACCGCCGCGGTGCGGTCCTGACGGCCGTGACGAAGGTCGATCCGCTGACTTCGTTCACTGTGACCGTCAATCCGGCGCCCGGAATGGTGGCAACAGCGGTGAACGTCACATACAAGACGCCGTACGCCAAGACGACGGATACGACATTCAAGGAAGGCGTGACCTATTATCTGCTGGAAGACGGCGCGTACAAGGCGCAGACCGTAAAGGCGGGAGAATCCGTTCCGACGGATAAGATCTACTATATCAAAGATGACACCAACCTGCAGACGGTGAACGACACCATTGTCAGAGGCACCGACGGCAAGTATACCTATATCATGCCCGACGGCGTCTCCGCTGAGGGCATCCGGATCAGCGCCTGGTTCGACAAAAAGGAAAACGCGCCGGCAGGCAGCCCGGGCTCCGCGCCCGCTGCGGCGAACGCAGCATCCGCTCAGTCCGCAGGCGCACTGGCAGGCGGCGTCAACATCAACCATAACGACGCCCTGATCACCACCACGGGAACGGTAGAGGCAGGCGGCACGGTCAGTGTGACTGCAGTCAGCTCCGCGGCGGGGACCGTGACAGCGGACGGAACGGCGGTCACAAAGGACGCACCGGAAGAAGCCGTGCCGGAGACACCGGCAGGTGCGAACGATTCGCCCCAGATCACGGCGCCTCAGAACATCGTGCCGTATACCGTTTATCTTGAGCCTTCCAACGGAGCGGCGCTGAAACAGGCGGCAGGCACGGACGCGGCAAAGGGCGTCTTCGTCCTGCAGGTCGTGGATCCCACCGGAAAGTATTCCCGCGACAGCGGAAAGGTGACCTTCACCTATACGGACGCGGCAGGTATGCAGCAGACCGGCACCGCTGTGCTCGACACGGCGACCGGATTCTATACAGTGGACCTTTCCGGTCTCAATATCAAAACAGGCACACAGGTCAACATCAAACTTGCAGGCGTCGCAGGCGGCATGCAGGTGGCGGGCGAGTATCTGGTGAAGAACACGATCACCGTGGAACAGACCAGAAACGGCGTCGTAGCCGTGGCGAGCGGAAGACCCGGAGCTGCCGTCTACGCGTTCAAGGTCACCCCGCGACTGGGGTATATGCTGCAAGCGCCTGCAGCGCAGCAGAGCCAGACCCCCGGACAGACGCAGACACAGAACACCAGCCCGTATGTAAGCTACATCAAGCAGACGGTGACCAAGGATCCTGCCAGCGGCAGAGAGACCGTGACCGAGGAAACAGTGAAGATCGCGCTCACATGCGACGCAAAGGGCAACTACTACTTCAAGATGGCGGATCTTACGGGCATCAAGGAAGGCTCCGCCATCACGGTCGGCGCTGTGTTCACGGAGAATATGAAGGGGATCTCCAAGCAGTTCCTGGCAGGCGGCACCGTGATCACCACGACCGATGCCGTCAACTTCGCGGAGGATCCGCATATCGTTACAGGACAGACCGGCACTGTGACAGCGCAGGTCGGACAAAACGTGTCCTTCACGCTGACCAACAACGAGCATACCGGCCAGGAAGCCAGGATCAGCGTTGTCTGGACGCCGGCAGGAGCGACTGAGGAAACGGTGAAACTGCTGCAGGCGGACGCGACGGGCAATTACAGTTTCGTGATGCCCGACGCGGCGGTGACCGTCAAGGTCGATTATTTCAAACAGATACACACCTTCCAGGCAGTGTGTGCAAGCGGAACACCTGCAGATACGGCGAAGCTGGAGCTCAGCCAGAAGACGGCAGGCGTAGGCGAGACTGTGACGCTCGGCCTCACGGAAGAGGCGAAGAAAGCCGGTCTGAAGATCGATCCGAATTCCGTCACACTGAAACTGGCGGGCGACGATCTGAAACAGATCGCATTCACCTCCAACCCGGACGGGACGTTCTCCTTCACCATTCCGATCCAGCTTCCGGACGAGCCGGTTCCGATCAATATGGATGAGGAAGCGTGCACGCTGGTCTTCACGGCGGCACTGATTCAGAAACCTGTTACTGTCACGTCGGCGCGCATGAGCAACGGCACCGTAACGCTGGGATCTGCACGAGCGCAGGCGGGTGAGACCATCACCTTCTCCGTCACGCCGAACAGCGGATACAAGATCAAACCGGGGACCGTGACCGTAGCGGTCACCTCCGGAGGAACGGTGACGAAACTCACCGCAACAGGAACAGGGACAGATTTCTCCGTCGTACTGCCTGCGGGCATCGGCGAAGGAGCGACAGCTGAGATCAGTGCGGACTTCACTCCGGGCGTACAGAGCGGCACAGGCACAGGAGCAGGCGGAAAGAGCCTGGTCTCTGTCGGCGCATCCGTTGCGGTCGGTGTGATCGTCAACGAAAGCAACGCAATCGTGCGCGGAACGACGATGCAGGCCGGCGGTCTGAACATCGCGAATACGAATACGACGAACGGCAGTGTTTCCGCGATCGCGGGATACAGCAGCGGTGATATCGGCATTGGCGGCGCGATCGCCGTGCAGGTCAACACCGTAAAGACCCTGTCGGTGATCGAGGATTCCGCGAAGGTGACGCTCACAGGCGGTCCACTCAATTTAACGGCTTCCTCGGACAATACATTTGATACGAAGGCGAATGCCGCTGGCAATCCGCAGGCCGGGAACGTCGGCGTAGGCGCCGGCATCGCGGTGGCGGTCTCCGGCATCGAGACGAAAGCGCAGATCGAGGACGGCGCGGTGATCCATGCAAAGACGCTGGAAAGCCTCGGGGTCACGGCAACCACGACCGCAAACGAGATCATGACGTCGGCAGCAGGCTCCGCGGGCGGCATCTCCATTACGCCTGTGGCGGCGATCCTGGTATCCGGGACCGAGACGCTGGCGCATGTGGGCAGAGGACCCGCACCGCTCAACATCAGCGGCGACGCGCTGATCAAGGCGCAGAGCGATACCCAAAGACAGCTGGCGGCGAACGCTGCAGCGGCAGGAAACAGTGTCGGCGCAGGCGGATCCTTCGTCATCTCCGTGCTTCATGACAGCACGGTGGCAAGACTCTCGCGCAGCACGTCGGCGAAAAACGTCAGCGTGCGGGCAAGCGCGCGCAACCGCGAGAAATCCACGTCAAGAGCCAGCGCGAACGGCGCGACCGGTACTGCGGCGCAGAACGGCAGAACGGCCGGAGACGGTTCGTCGCAGAGCAGTACGGACGGCACGACACAGGGAGGCGGCGATTCAGACCCGCAATCACAAAAGAAAGCCGGCGCGGACAAACAGGCTGACGGCCTGATGGGCGGCGCCGGGAAACTGGCAGGTCACGTCAACGCTGGCGGCACGAGCCAGAATCAGGTTTCCGGAGCGGCAGCCAACAGACAAAGCGCGAGCACGGCTGAGGGCGGCATCGAGATCGCCGCGGCTCTGGCGCTGAATATTCAGAACACGGAAGTACTGGCTGTCATCGACGACGGGATCACCGTGGAAACCGAAGAGGCGGTCGAAGTGATCTCCCTGGCACAGAACGAGGCGCAGATCATGGCCAACGGCAGCGCGGCCAACGGCAGGATCGGCGTCGGTGTGGCAGTATCCATCAATATCGTCAATTACGAGAACAGGGCAGTGATCGGGGACGCGGCGGTATCTGCCGAAACGCTCACAGTCAAAGCCGGCATGCTCGACGAGGAAGAGGCCGCGGACAAGGAAGGGGAGAAAGAGAACCCGGACAAGTCCGAAGGCTGGTTTGTCGACCTCATCAACAAGGCCGTGACTTCGCTGGTCATGGAGATCGCCGATGCGCTGGGCGTCGCGGATCTCTTCGGCGAAGACAGCGCGAAGGAGCTTGCCTCACTGATCTCCGGCGCGCTCAAGGATGCGCTGGACGCACTGCTGGAAGGCACCGGCCTGCAGCAGCTGCTGGAAGGCAATCCCGTGGAACAGGTGAAGAAGAACATCGAAAACTTCCTGATCATGTTCCTCGGCATCCCGGACAAACTGAAGGCAACTGTCAACACGCTGCTGGGCAATCCGGGTCCGGACGTTGAAACGCGTATCAAGAACGAAGTCGTGGCGTATCTGAAAGCCAGCGCGTGGCCGCTGGTCAAGGATGCGATCCTCGGAAATCTCGTGACGCTCATCCAGCCGATGATCATGAGCTCACTCAACCCGGTGACGCCCGGACAGGAGATCCCGCAGAACCAGTCCATGAAGCTCAAGATCAGAGACGCTTTCCTGAAACCGGAGACCGGCATCCTGATCGTCGCAAGAAACAAGATCGTCGACGACCTGCTCGCGAAGCTGCAGCAGATCGCGGCGGAATACAATATCCAGATCCCGGGCAGAGAGGAAATGTTCAGACAGGGCGCGCAGGCCGTCGTGACGGACGTTCTGACATCCGTCGTGGACAACATCTCCGATACGCTGACTGAGGGTCTGATCGACGTGACTGAACTGAAGGTCTTCCTCAGAGGCGCGATCGGCGAAAAACTCATGGAGAACCTGAAGAAGGCGGTCACACGCCTCGGCAAGGCGCTGACCAACGCGGCGATCGACCGTCTGACCGGCATCCTCGACGTCAAAGTCACCGTGGATGAGAACGTCCCGGCGCACACCTTCACCACGCAGGCGATCGCAGGCGCGGGCGGAAAGCAGGCCGCTGTCGCAGGCTCCGTCGCCATCGCCGTCATCCACGGATATACCAACGCCATTATCGCGGGGACACAGACTGCGTCCGGAAACATCGTGAGCGTAACGGGTGATCTGGTCATCCGCGCCAAAGGCAATCATATCGAAAAGACCACCGCCTCCGCGGCAGAAGACAGCCGGGGACAGGCGGATGCGAACCTGCACGCAGGCGCGGGCAGCGCAACGAAGCCGGATACCATGCAGCAGGGACCGGATCAGACACCGGACGATACACAGACCGGTACGCCGGCCAGCACGGTGAATGACATCGAAGGCGCCGTGTTCCATGTCGGAACAGGCGGAAAGGTGACCGCATCGGTGCTGGGACGCAAAGCGACCATCGTACCGGACGCGGACAAGAAGGTCCGCACCTTCACAGTGACCTACACGGCTCCCGACGGGAAAGAAACAACGGCTGAACTGACTGTGCCTGCGAGCATGGCATTCACCGTGCCTGAGATCGCAGAGGCTGCAGACAATGTCAATGAAGTTACGGTCACGGTGGCGGGAAGCACTATTCAGGTGAAACCCGGCACGGCGCTGAACTTCAATATCGTGTTCGTCGACAAGGATACGGTGATCCTGGACATCCTTGAGCTGAACACTACCGGCAGCGGTTCGGGTACAGTCCTCAAGAAGGGGACCGAAGGCGGAAAGGGCAAAGGATATCTCCGGACCAATTACGTCGTGACGCTGTCTCCCGAAGAGGGATACATGGTCAACGACAAGATCCTGATGTTCCAGTTCACCACCGCGTCCGGACAGCTGGAGAAGAAGAGCGTCATCCTGACCGACAAGATGCTCGCCAACGGATTCATGTTTGCCGTTGACACGGTCGAGGAAGACGGAACGGTCCTGCTGGTGCTCGCCAACGAGATGCAGTACGAGATCAAGAACGATTCCGTCGTCAATATCAGCGCAGACTTCATCAGCAGACTGGAGATCAGCGTCGCGACCAAGAAAAAAGGCGAAGGCGACAAGGTTACGATCGAGTCCGTGGATGCGAGCTTGAAGACAGACAACAAAGACGGCACGTTTACCAATACCTATACGTTCAAGGACGGGACCGGAAAAGAGACCGGCTACGTGAAACTGCTTGATCTGCCGGCGACCGATCACGGCGCAAAACTTCACCCGGCCTTTGAGGATCGGATCGCGGTAAATGTACGCGCGGCGGCAGGCTATAAACTGGAAGAGCTCCTGTTCGTCTATAAAGTCGGAAACGAAGAGAAGGAACAGAAGATCACGACGACGGATCCCTCCATCGTGGATCCCGAGGGCGGCACAGCCTACCTGTTCTATATGCCCGACGCGAACGCGACGGTAATCGCGGTATTCGTGAAGGACGAAAGCCAGACCGCATCCATCCTGCCTACGGGAGGTCTGGCGGGCGCGGCAGGAAATGAAATGCAGCAGCCCAAGACGCAGGCAGGAAAAACTGTAGGCGCAGGCGCGGGCTTTGCAATGACCTACAGCGACGTGCAGGTCGTGGCCGGTGTCGGCGACAACCGGACCGTCACGGCAGGCAGCGCGGACATCCGGGCGCTTTCCGTGCACAACGTTCAGACATCAGGCGTCGCGGGCTCTGATCCGCTCGCTGCGGCAACGGCATCCGGACAGCAGACCAAGACACAGAAAGACATCTCGCTTGACGCCTGCGTGGCCATCACGGTCACGGACGACGAGATCTCGGCAAAGATCGGATCAGGCACCGTGATCACACTGAACGGCGCAGATACCATCGAACTGGATCCGCAGAAGACGGATTCCGCATTCGTGAATTTCAATCTGCTCGCGCAGCAGTCGACCAGGGCAGTCACGAAGGCAAGTTCCTTCGCAGCAGGCAAATCCACGGCGGTCGGCGCAAGCGTGACCATCAATATCACCTCATCCGAGGTCCGGGCGGTTCTAGAAGGAAGCGTCAAGGCGGCGGGTGCCGCCGGCGTGCGCGCGATCAGCGAGAACCGTGACAACAGTGAAGCGCTGGCCACGGCCATGGGCGCGGATATCGACCGCTACATGAACAAGGTGGCGCAGGGCACACAGACGACGCAGACCAACGCCAACAAGCTGATGTCCGGAGACTACTTCAATCAGGAGCAGAATCAGCAGGGACAGCAAGGACAGCAGGGACAGCAGCAGACTCAGACCGGACAGAAAGTCAACGGTACGCTGAACAAGAACAACAGCAGCGGCGGACAGAGCAGCTCCAACGCACCGCTGTCCTCCAACGCGCTGCGCACACAGAATGCGACGGGTCCCTCCACACAGCAGCAGACCCAAACGGCAAACAGCGGCGCAGGCGCCGCAAACAATGCGAACGACCCGAACAAACCGGTCGCCGGAACGCAGACCGCGACTGCGGAACAGAAGTTCCAGGTCGCTGCAGCAGTCGGCCTCAACGTAACGAACCATACAGCGGCAGTCACCCTGCTTGGCTCGTTGCAGGCGGCGGTGATCACAGCCGCGGCTGAAAACAGAAGTGATTTCCTGACCAAGGGCACAGGCATTGCCATGAGCCTGGCGCAGGGAAGCAATTCCATCGCCGCAGGCGCCGCGATCAGCGTGGACCGCAACGAGAGCACGGTGGACATCTACAGCGATCTCATCGCCGAAAACAGCAAGGGCGAGCGCGGAGATATCGACGTATCCGCCGTGACGACCCAGAACATGGACGGTGAATACAAAGGACTCCTGGCAGCACAGGCGGTCGCAGGCGCGGTCAGCGGAGCGGGGACAGTCACGCTGGCAGGCAGCATCGCGGTCGTGGTGGATGAAGCTGTCACAGCAGTCCGAATCCACGACGGTACAGAAAAAGATCCGCTTGCGATCACAGGCGCACGGATCACCCTTACGGGCTATGACAAGACGAAACTCGCGATCCGTGCAGGCGCGGTCGGGATCTCCCAGGGATCCAAGGCCGGCGTCGGCGCAGCGTTCGCGCTTATCTACGCAACCAATACCCTGGAAGTTACGGTCGGAGACAGCGTCGCGATCACTGGCGAGAGCCTGGAGATCAACGCCGAGAAGGCGCGCGTGGACTTCGATGACTTCGAAAGCGCGGTCGGACTTGAGCGGTTCATCACGGATACTTCAGATCTCACACCCGAACAGAAACCGTACGCGGACAAGGGAATGATCAATCTGGACCGCGACAAGAGCAATCCGGATTCCGCGTATCAGATCGAGATCAACGTAACAACGGAAGACGCAGTCGGCATGCTCGACGCACTGAATGTGCTGTCCTCCACGAACTACTATCTGGAGGCGGCGGCAGGCTCGATCATGGGCAACAAGACGGCGGACAGCACCGCGTCCGTCGCGGGCTCCATCGCACTGCTGTTCTTCAACAATACGGTCACAGCCTCTATCGGAGACAACGTTACGGTCGATCTTGCAGGCTCCGTGTTCGATATCTACAAAGACGGGGAAGACAATCTCTACTACGTGCGCAGAGGAACTGTCTACGAGCTGGAAGACAACGGACTCTTCAGCGAAGCCGGATTCGGTGCGGACGTCTTCGGCGCGCCGAGACAGAAGGACAAGGAAGAGATCAACGGCGCAGAGTACACGGTGTACCTTGCAGGTGCAAAGAAATACTATGTCTATGCCGGACGCGTCTGGGAAATGGTGGGCACGAAACTCGTACAGAGCAGCGTGACACTGGCACAGCTGCACGGTGAAAAGACAGACGATACGCTGACACGCGGTATGCTGATGCGCGCGTCAGACGATGCGAACGTGCGCATCCTCGCAGGTTCGCTCAGCGTGGCGCCTTCCAGATTCGGCGTCGGTCTGACCGTTGCCGCGATGTCCAATAACGACTCCGTCACGGCACAGATCGGAGACGGGACTGTGATCAATGTCACGGCAGGCGGCTATACGCAGACAGCAGAAACGAACGAGCAGGTCATGGTGGCGACAGTCGCTGCATCCGTCAGCACGTCGGCGACCAGCACCCTCACGATGGGCGGTGCGGTCAACGTGGTCGACTGTGGCATCAAAGCGCATACGATCGTGGGCGAGGGAACGCAGATCACGGTGGCGGATGACGTGAAGATCGGCGCTTTGACGGACAGCGATATCCTCCTGATCTCTGTATCCGCGGCAGGCGGCGGATCAAAAGTCGCGGTGGGCGGCACGATCGGCGTAGTCGTGAACAATGCGGTCTCAGACGTGACCGTCAAGAGCGGAGCGAAGATCGAGAGCACAGCGGAAAGCACCGTGATCAGAAGCGTGAATAGAGAGCGTCTGATCGACGTGCTTGCATCCGCTTCCGCGGCGACGGGCGGCGGAAACGTATCGGTCGCGGGCACAGTCGGTGTCCTGATCTCCAGAACGCAGGCGTACGTATACATCCTGGATCAGGCGACTGATCCGGTGACAGGTCTTGCCATAGGCGAACCGACAAGGATCCTGGCGAAGAAGGATGTGCGCATTCTGAGCGAAACGGCAAGCACACTGATCGAGATCGCGGCTGCGGTCTCTCTGGGCGGCACAGCTGTCGCAGTCGGTGCGACAGTTCTGGCTAATGTGCTCGAGCGCAACGCGGGCGTGACTGTCGGAAGCAACGCTGTCGTGACGGCGCAGGACGGAAGCGTCCTGATCCAGTCCGAAGGCGAGGACACGAACGTGATCCTCGGAATCGCGGCTGCGGCTACAGCAGGAAACGCGCTCAGCGGCACGATCCCGGTCCTGGCCTCCGAGACCAAGATCGAAACGAAGATCGGCAAAGGCGCAAAGATCACGGCAGGCGACTCCATCGGCGTCATCGCCGCTCTGACGGACGGCGTGTACATGTTTGCAGGCGGCATCTCGCTGGCAGGCGGTTCAGCCGGCGTCGGCGCGACAGTCGGCGTCATGGTGCTGTCGACAGCCGTGGCGGTGGATGTGGCGGCGAGCGCAGTGCTGAACGCACGTGCACAGAACGGGAGCAGCGGCATCTATACCGCAACGAACAGAGATAACAAGAGACGCGGCGTCATGATCGAAGCCGCGACAAAGGATACCGTGGTGGTGGCAGGCGTCGCAGCAGGTGCCGGAATGACCGGAGCAGGCGCGGGCACCGTCGTCACGACGGTCGTGGAGAACGAAACAAAGGCAACGGTCAACGACGGCACACAGATCACCGCAGGTTCCGAAGACGGGGAGGACGCAGACATATCCGTCAGCGCGGACGATGAAACGATTCTGTTCGGTTTCGCCGGCGCACTGGCTGTCGCGGGACAGGTCGGTGTCGGCGCAACGGTCGGCGTCATGGTCTTCTCCAAACTGGTGGAAGCAGCCGTAAACGGAAACGCGATCCTGACGTCGATCGGAAAAATCGGTGTGAAGGCAATCGACGAAAGCATCCTGATCCTCCTGGCGCTCGGCTTTGCCGGCGGCGCGACGGCAGGAGCGGCCGGCAACATCACAGTGATGGTCTATGATGACACAACGACCGCCAAGCTCGGCGGCACGGTGAGAGCGGCAGCCGGCGTCGATGTGACGGCAAATTCGGACAATACACTTGTGAATATCGCCGCAGGTGCGGCTCTGGGCGGCACGGCGGGTGTTTCCGCGGTCGCGGTCGTGACCTATTTCCAGGGGAACACCACCGCGCAGATCCTTGACGGCGCACAGCTCGGCACACAGGGCGCTCCGCTTGAAGGGGACGTCAATGTTGTCGCGGCTTCCACTGAACTTGTCACCGCAGACGCCGCGGGCGCGGCGATCGGCGGCACGGCAGGCGTCGGCGGCACGGTGGATGTGATCATCACCAAATTGAACACGGCAGCCATGACAGGCAACAGCGTGAAGATCTACACACAGGGTGATGTGAACGTCAGTGCAGACGATACCTACAATCTGGTCGCGATCGTGGCGACCGCCGCGGTCGGCGGCGTGGCAGGCGTCGGCGTCACAGCGCTGGTGAGCGTCAGTTACGCGACCGTCACCGCACAGATCGGCACGGGCAACATTATCGAGGGAGCGAACATCGCGGTCCTCGCAGCGGACAACCGCGACCTTGTCACGGGCGACGGCACCGTTTCGGTCGGCGGCACGGCAGGTGTCGGCGCGACGGTGACAGTGGTCGTATCCGGCGCAAAGATGAGCCAGGACGCACACGACACGCTGTATGGAAAGAAAGCGGACAGCGACGATACGGAAGAAGGCGTCATGAAGCCCGAAGACCAGATGAGCACCGGGTTCAGTTTCGCGAACTTCAGAGCCCTGTTCGCAAAGCAGGACAGCCATGAGATGGCGGCCATGCTGGAAGGCGACGGACAGAAAGAAGATACGGACTGGCACGACTACGGCCAGGGCGGAAGCGGGGAGACCAACCCCGTATTGGGCGACGGACAGCTCTATATCCGCAATGAAGACAACACCTACAGCCGTATCACGCGCGAAGAGGCGCTGGACAGCTACGCGAACGCACAGCTTTACACCTTCGACGCCGAAACCGCCACTTACATCACAGCGAACCCCGTGCAGGGGGACGGCAGGATCTTCGTCGCGAAGGAGGACCTCTTCGAATACGTCGAGATCACTAAAGAAGAAGCGGAGTCGATCTACAGTGACAGACCGCAGTATATCTACAACACAACGTACAAGAAGTATCTTCCGAAGCCGGATGACGTCGACGACGACACGGAGCTTTATATCGCGGTAAGCGAGTTCATGGGACCGTACGTCAGACCCGAGGAACTGGACGATTATATCGAGATCACCGAAGACGAAGCGGTGTCTCTCTACAAGGATATCCAGCTGTACTGCTACGGCGGCACATCGGCCGGCTATGCCGAGATGGCATCTCTGACGGGTGACGGAAGAGTATATGTCGACAATGGAGACTACACGTACACCGGCATCACGGATGAGGAAGCGGCGGGCACTTACAAGAACACGCAGCGGTACTACTACGACACAGAGACGGACAGCTTCATCGCAACTGACGCGACATCCGCGAACAGTTATGACGCGTCGGGATTCGCAGACACGGCGAACGGCGGCATGGAATTCAGCAGCAGCGAACTGAAGAGCTGTCAGCTGTATATCCTGAACAAGGAAGGAAAATACATCGCGGTCAGCGACGACGAGATCCAGACGCTCGGCGTACAGTGCTACTACAAAGATCCCGCGACAGGCAAATTCGTTGCGACAGACGCTGCCTCGAGCTTTGATTCCTCTTTGCCGCGCACAACGCGCAAAGACGCGGTCAGTGCCGTCGTGTACAGCGGAAGCAGTCTGAAGGCGAGTGCCAATATCGACGTGAAAGCGACGGACACCATCAACGCGCTGTTCATTTCCGGTACGGCCGCTGTCGGCGGCGTGGCCGGTGTCGGCGTCGGTCTCAGCGTCGCGGTCCTGCATTCGAACGTGGCAGCGCTGGTCGAGGCAGGCGCAGAGCTCGAAGCGGGCGGAGACATCACCGTCGAGGCGATCTCCGGCTCCGAGAGAAAAGCAACGGCTGATTCCCTGGGAAGACTGAAATCCGGAGACAGCAACTATCTGACACAGGAAGACATTTCCGGCAACAACGCGGAAGCAGACAGACAAAGCGATAACACTGCCGCGACATCCACGATCCGGCTGATCTCCGTGACGGCGTCAGGCGGCATGGTCGGTGTGGCGGTCAGCGGCGCGGTCCTGCTCATGTTCAGTGAGGTCGACGCGCAGTTCGCAGGCACGGTCAAGGACGGAAACGGCGTCATGAACGCCCGGAACGTGACGGTCCATGCCGGCATGAATTACGGAAAAGTCGAAACGATCAATATCGGTGCGGCAGGCGGCGCGGTGGGCGTCAACGCCTCCTTCAGCATGGCGTATTTCGCGGGCAGCGCGACTGCGAAGATCGCGGATGGCGCAAAGATCGGCGGAGTCACGAACGAAGTGAACGTTCTGACGGACGGAACGACACAGGCATCCGTCGTGGCGGCGGCGCTGGCGGCGGGCGGTGTCGCGGTCAACGCAGGCGTGGCGCTTGCCATCAACCGGACGAAGGTACGCAGCGCGATCGAGCGCAACGTCAAGATCGACGTACCGGCAGCGGTGAACGTCGGGCACGATTTCAATACGGAAGCGAAGGCATGGATCCTTTCCCTTGTCATCAGCGCGGTTTCCGTCGGTGCGACCGTAACGGTCGTGATCAACAAACTGGATGCGCTCTCCTATGTGGGATACGACCATGAAAGACCGACAGAGACCGCCCAGAGCGACACCGTCATCAAGGCGGCATCCCTGAACGTGAAGGCCAAAGCGGCAGGCAGCAGCGAGGTCTTCGGTATCGCGGCAGGCGGTGGGGCAGTTGCGGTCAATGCGATCGTCGCGCTGGCACTGAACTTCGCGAAGAACGTCGCGCTGGTCAGCGGCATGCCGATCGATCTGAAGGGCCAGATGAACGTCACGGCCGTGCTTTCAGGTGAAACGGAGACGATCACCACTTCGATCGGCGCAGGAGGCGTTGCAGTTGGCGCGTCTGTCGATGTGGCATATATCAATACGGAAAACAGGGCAGTCGTGGATGTCACGAACGCGCCTCTGACTGCTGCAGGCCTGAGTATCAATGCAGGCACAAAGACAGACCCCAACAACGCACAGGCCAACGTGCTCGGGATCACAGGCGGCGCAGGCGGCACGGCAGTCAATATCAATATCGGGCTGGCGCTGAACGAGGCGCAGAACAGTGCGAAACTGAGCGGCACTGCAGGCGAAGAGCGGAATATTTCGCTTGGCGCACAGGGACTCAGCGTTACGGCGGAAGGACGCGCGAAGGCGTTCGCAGCGCTCTACAGCGCGGCGATTGCCGGAATGTCGGTCAACGTTTCCATGGCTTTTGCATGGCTGCGCAACACACAGGAAGCGGTCGTGGATACGGATACGCAGATCCTGGCGCCGAATGCACCTGTTACGGTCAGCTCTATCCAGAGCGAGAAAGAGGGCGGACGCAGCAGCTACACGTTCCCGTCCGACACGACGATCGCATTCGGTGACAGAATGGCGAGAGCATATCTGTTCTCCGCAGGTGCGGGTCTGGCGACGGCTACGGCAAGCACGGGTATCGTCGTATCCGACAGCACCGACAGAGCGAAGCTCCGTGTGAAGGATCTCACCTGTGCAAACGTGAACGTCACCAACAGCGGAAAATCCCTTGCGGAGACAAAGATCGACAATATAAGTGCCGGTGTGCTCTCCGTCGGCGTGCTTTCAGGCGTGACCGTTGCGGCGGGTGTTTTCGAGACGCTGGTCGAGGTCATGGAAGGCGGCATGATGAATGTGTCCGGCCTGACGATCACGAACAATTATGTATCCGACGCGAAGACTGAGGTCACACCGTCTGCAGGCGGCGTGGACGCGGGTCTCGCGTCCGCTGAAGTGAACCTGGCACTGGCAGCCAACATCACAAAGGCGCGCACAGGCATTACCGGTAAAGGCACGATCGAAGCGGCGGACGGCGCGGTCACGGTCCAGACGACCGGAGAATCTCACGCTACGGCGCAGATCAATACGCCGACGCTGGATGCGAATGCCGTCAAGGTCTCGGCGAACGCGGTCGGTGCGGTAAACAGCACAGATCAGCGGACATTCGTGAGGGATATCATACTGAACGCAGGATCTCTGACCGTTACGTCAATACTTAACCCGGGAGACGTGACGACAGAGAAGAATAAAACGACAGGCAAGGAGACCGTCAAGATCGTGAAGGAAGGCGCGACGGCAATCGTCGGCGGCTCCAGCGACACGGAAGGCGTATCCTTCTCAGTTGTAGGCGGCAGCGCGAACGTTGCGGTCGCAGACTTCCGCGCCTGCAATTACGCGACGGTCGATAACGCCCAGATCACGCTGACCGGCGACCTTGCGGTCACGGGAAGCGGGAACTCCATCGTGAAGTCCTCTGTGAAGACGGGCTCCAATATCGGATACTATTCCGCGAACCTGACGGTCGTGTACGCACACGCGAACGGAACTTTCATATCCGGCGTCGACACAGGAAAGCGCAAAGTCCGCGCAAGAAGCATCAAAGTGGACACGCAGTACCGCACAAGGGCGCAGGCGACCAGCGCGGTCGCGGAAAAAGGCGTCTCCGCAGCCATGGTGAACGCAGGCGTCAACCTGGCCTTCGCGGAAGCCTCCGCAACGGCGGAAGCGTACATCACAGGCGACGGCGGACAAGCCGAGGCGTTTAAGGAAGAAGGAGCATCCGGAACGGAGGACGACAGCGAAACAGACGATACGGAAGAGGCAGACAGCACCGAAAGCGGCGCCGTCATCGTCAGCGTGACAGGACACGGACAGGCGGAGGCGGGATTTGCCAAACCGGTCGTGGATATCGGAGGAATCGCCATTGCGATCAACGTCGTCCAGGCCGATCTTACCGGCGTGCAGCGCGCATGGCTCGGCCAGGTGACACTGACGGCGGATACGGTCAGCATGACCTCCGTATTCAACAAAGACAATGAAGAAACTGCCGCTGAGGCAAAGCAGGGCATCGGCGGACAGAGCAGCTCCGGCGGCCTGAGTGTCGCGGGCGTCAGCATCAAGGCAAACACGGCGACAGCGAGAGCGAATTATGTCAGCGAGGCGATCGCGGACGGGACGTTCTTTGATGTGAATAACTCGGTCAGCATCACGGCGGGCGGCAACGCACTTTCACATGCAGGCATCGGAACAGGCAGCGAAGTATCTCTGCTCGGATTCGGACTCATGATCTGCATCGCCAAGGCGGACGCACAGATCAACGCCCTCATGCGCAACATCACAGGCGAAATCAGGGCGGGAAGCGTCACTGTCACGACCGATTACAAAGCGGACGCGAAAGCGGAAACGACTGCTCCGAAGAACGGTGTGAAACTGAGACTCGCCGGTGTGGACAGCAACATCGCGACAGCAACGGTCGGTGCACACAGTGAAGCGGGCATCAGCGGCACCGGACACTTCAACGTGAGCGGTTCCGTGAAGGTGCACGCGAACGGCGCGGTCAGCGCGACAGCAGACGTGGAGCAGGGACTCGTGGTTTCCGGCGTGAACGTCGGCGTGAACGTCGTCAAGAGCAAACTCATGGCAGAGCAGAGCGCGTATATCCGACTGACAGGCGATAGTGAAGCAGGCAGTCTGGATATTCTCTCCGATCTGGGAACACCGGTTTCCAAAGCAACGACAGAATGCGTCTCCACGACAGGAGGCGGCAGTATTGCACTGATCGGCGTGACCGTCAATGTCGCACACGCAGTATCCCAGACAGCAAATACGGCTGTGCTGGAAGGCGGCAGCTATACAAGTATCTACACGGTCGACGTCAAGGCACAGACGAAGTCGACTGCTGACGCGTACGCACAGACAGCTAAGAGCGTCGGACTTGCCGTGATCGGCAGCCTCTCCAGCATCGCGTATACGAAGGATACCGTAAACGCATATATCAGCGGCGCGGTGATCACAGGAGCGGCTAAATCGGGCGACCTGAAAGTTACGGCTGTCAGCACCGCGAACGCGACCGCGAAATCCGAAAAAGGCGGCGGGATCGCCCTGGGGTCGGCACAGACCACCAGCGCGGATGCGCGGATCGGTGAAAACAGGACGCGCAGGCAGACTGCAGCCGCAGGAATCGACGGCGGCTCCATCAGCATGAACGGAAACGTGAGCATTTCCGCTTCGAATACAGGCACCGTTCTGGCGGATATCGTGAGCGGTCTGCTGATCACGGCGCTGAATGTTTCCTCCGCGGTGCTTCCGACAGTCAGTTACTATACGACAGAGGCTTACATTACAGGCGGCGCAGTCATCGATGCAGGAAAGGACATCCTTGTCACGACGACAGAACAGACGAACGCGACAAGCAAGGCGATCGGAAGCTCCATCGGCTTCGGCCTCAACGCGTCGGTCACATACGGAAACAACAAAGTGATCGCGGATGACCGGATCGACATCGACGGTACGCTGCGCGCGAAGAAGGGCATCAGGATCACGATCGACAGCAACGCGGATCTGAACGCGGTGACAAAGGAGAGCGGCGGCGGGTTCGTCTCCGGTTCCTTCCTTGTCGCAGTCAATAAAGTATACAGATCCGGGCTGATCGACATCGCGAAGAACGCGGTGATCGAAGCGGACTTCGGAAATATCGACATCATCAGCGCGATCGGTACAAAGGACAGCATCTATACATCCGCTACGATCTCTTCCGGCGGTATTCTCGCATTCGGCGACGCGCATCAGGATGTCACGATCAGCAATACAGCAAACGTAACGGTCCATGAGGGCGTGACGATCTTTGACCGGTTCAATACAGTCACGATCCGCGCGGACGCGTCCGCGGAAGGGATCCGGATGTACGGAAGTGCGGACTGCACAGGCGCAGGCGTCGATCCCACGGTCAAGAACTATGTCACGACACTGCTGACTGCGTCCGTGATGATCGGGAGCACCGGAACAGACGCTCCTCAGGTAGCGATCGAAGGGCGCTACGTCATCATCACATCGAACATCGGAAAACTGAACATTTATGAGTACGCGTACGCGAAAGGCAGCGCCCTGATCGCGGCCTTCAGCGCGGAAAATTATGTGGATACGGTACTGAATGCAAGCACCAGAGTCGTCAACACACATCTTACCGCGCACGATGAGGGTCAGATCTACGCGTCGACCAAGCCGGAGTACAGGAGCGCGAACATCGACGTGTATTCCAGGATCCAGCTGAACGCAGCCGGCGATGCGACGGCGAAGATCGATCTGGACGTGAAAGCCTTCGCGGATCTGGCGATCAGCGACGGGTTCGTCTTCCACGGCGCGAAGTTCACGGCACGCACGTTCGAGTTCGAAAAAGCAAGAACGGATGAGCGAATGAAGACCGGCGGATTCATCGTCAAGCACACGGACAACAAAGACAGCAGTTTCACCAGCAGATCCAGTAGCGTGATCACGGATCCGCAGCTGTATCTGGGCGACGCTGCGGCAGGCATCTATATCGATATCTACGGAGACACGGCGGAGGAGATCCGCTCGGTCGGCCTGCGCAATGAGAAGCCGATCTGGACGGTGAGCAACGACAAAGTACAGATTGCGAACATCAAGAACGCGCTGCCCGGATACGCTTACCTGTACGGAAAAGTCACAGGAGAGCAGGTCTTCGATCAGTCTGTGATCCCGACGGTCGTCATCACCAACAGCACACAGAAAGAGATCGAACTGAACACCGTAACCTTTGAGAATACGGGATTCATCGCACCGCAGGTGTTCAAGAATACGGTCAAGAGAGGGGAGAATGCGGAACACACCGCGTACGAACCGGTCCTGCTCGTGGAGAACAGCGAGGCGAAGGATGTTACCGTGAACGGACTGATCCCGGCCTACAACGGCACCGTGATCTTCAGATGGACCGGTGCACAGGGAGGCACACTCAAGACAAAAGCAGCACTCTCTTCCGCGACGATGGAGGTTCAGGGAACAGACAGCATCCGTCCCATCTGGGCACACGATCTGGTGATCGAAAACGCCGGACAGATCGGGAAGAGCGCAGCCGAGCCCGTCTACGCATGGATTTTCGAAGAGGGCAGCCGGGCAGGCAGCGTGAACGCGAAAGCCCTGGGGGACATCTGGCTCGATCTTACAGCGGTACAGGTCCTCACAGTATCCGATCTGGACAATATAAACAATACTAAAGCGCCGAAACTGTCGATGGATCTTACCGAGATCACATCGGTGAGCGGAACAGTGGATCTGGTGCTTGAAGAGGGTCGCAACCTGTATGTCAAAAACGGCATCGCGACGGTGCTGATCCCGATCCCGGGCACACTGGAATACGCGACGGATTCCACGGTCAGGCTGAACAACAACCACACGATCAACGGACTCGACATGCTGAACTATTACATGATCGCGTACGATCCGATCACAGGAACAGGCACCTATCAGCTTCCGAACGGGTCTGTCTTCTACATCGTCAGCAACGAGGACGGTTCAGGAAGCACTCTCCGGATCGAGGAGAACGGCACGATATGCGCGATCGGAGACTACACCTTCAACTATGATAAGGACAACAACCTCGAATCGATCGGGATCGGCTACGGTGTCACCATCAACCTGGTGGAAGGCACGCTGGACGTCGAGGAGTACACTTCCTTCGATGTGGTGATGAGCGCGGTGTCCGCGGACTGGCTGGCAGCCATGGGTTTGTTCAAAAACAACGGAGGCATCTCCATCCGTACGACGAAGAAGGGAAGCAACAATACCAGCGAAGAGATCGAGTTCATTATCGAGCAGGTCAATCAGACGGAGGATCAGTACGGATACATCTGGTACTGCATGCAGGGACGCAGGCCCGGAACCTCCGGCTCGCAGAACGCGGACGTCGAGGTGTATATGATCGGCGTGAAAGAAGACACAGTGCAGTTCTTCCGCCTGACGGAAGACGAGGACATCGTGTCCACTTGTTATGACGATGTCTTCAGAAGCGAGAATATCGGAAGTGGCAAGCACGGCGACTGGTACGTCACCACACGGACAAGGAAACAGGCGTTCCTTAGCCAGAACAATCTGCTGAACGAACAGAGCCTGATCATCCGCAATGAGACTGAATGGTACGAGTTCAGTGACTTCTTCGGCACCGGAGTGAAGGTCCGCGTGAAGTATAATGAAAGCACGAAGGCCTGGACTTATGAATATGAAAGCGGAAAGGTCGGATTTATCTCCACATGGACAGCACTGCCCGTGACCGTAACGCCGCTGGGCACGACGATCGGCGAGACGGACGTTGAGGCGCTGAAGACACTGAACGGCTACTACTGGATGCTGAATGCACCGGTCAAAAAGGTCCTAAAGGAGGTCGTATGCGGCGACGGATCGCTGACGGCGAATGAGGGCGATCACTTCGTCTTCACGCAGCCGGATCACGAGACAAAGCCAAACTGGCACTACGAGTACTGGCCGCTGCGGATCACGGCGTATTCAAGATACGTCGAGGGAACCTATTTTAAGATCGAGGAAGTGTCCGCGTTCCTGTCGAACGAAGCGTTTACGACGCAGATCATCTATGAGACGGTCGACGACAAGGGCAACATCCGCACCATTTACGAGAAACGCAACGCGAACGGCACGCTGGAAGGATACTACGAGTACTGGACGGATAACGGAGTGGAGAAGACCGCGAGGGTCACCGTGAGTACCGACCTGATCAAGGAGATTCAGGGCACAGGTGTCTACAAACTCATGTCCGGAACGGAGGGTTACAAGTACGGAAGCGATACGCTTGCGGGAGGATTCTCCACGGTCGGCGAAAAACCTGTGACCGCGGCGGGAACTTACTACTACCCGTATGCATTGCTGAATGCGGACGGATCGGTCAGCGGCTATCACAGCAATCTTCTGGTCAAAGTGGTCTACGGCGCAAACGGCGCGAGCATCACGGGCGTTTCGCTTATAGAAGTCACACCGGAGCAGACCACGGAAATCAGCAAGGCGGAAGAGGGACTCTACAACATTAAGGGCACAGCCGGTACGACTACCTTCATCTCGCAGCAGGTCGCCAGAAGAGAGACAGGCAAGAGCATCAAGGCTGGAGACACCACGATCAGCGGCGGAACCCTGTGGACGCTGGAAAAGGACGGCAGTCAGTATTATGAAGTGATTGTTACGGATAACGGCAAAAAAACGTCCTATACTTATCAATACAATGCGACGACCAAGACCTGGTCGCTGAAGTGGACATACGAAAACGTGAGAAGCGCGACGATCTCCGGAGAAGCGCTTGTGGAACTGTTCTACGCGTACTATGACAAAGAGCAGGCAAGCACCGAAACGACGCCTACGATCACCGACGAGTCACTGCAATTGTACGCAAAGAAGGCGGACTACGACAAAGTCAGCACAACGGTAACGGCGGCTCTTTATACGATCAGTCCGGCAGGCATCCTGTCCGCATGCGACGCTTCCGCCGGAACGCTCAAAGCGGTGATCGATCCCGATAACAGCACGACCGTCAAAGCGATCGTCATACCTGAGGTCAGGACGGATCTGACGGTGGCCCTGACCTGCACGGAAGTCACGAAAGAGGTGACGACGGATTATCATAAGGTCACTTACACCAGAGAGACCGGAACGAAACTTGCCGCGACGGGAAGAGTCAATCTTTCCCTGAGCTCGACGAGAACGGTCGCGTCCGGAGACGGAAAGCAGAAACTGGTCCTGCGCTTCGGGCAGACTGTTTCGGGCGAAGCAGGCGGCTTGCCGGAGCCTGCGACGATGACGTTCACAGGTCCCATCAATGACATCAGCCTCAATCCGATCCAGATCCCTATCTGCGACGTGCTGCAGAAGACGGACAACAGAAACGGATATCAGATCACAGACAAACTGTATATGACGAACGACGGACTGATCGTCATGATCAACGGCGCGTTCTCTTCCAAATATGACGGCAAGCGGTACGTATCCAGCAATCTGTCGATGGACAACCTTTCAAGCAAGGATCCCGCGCAGAACGGCACATGGGCGAACATTACGCTCAATGCCGGACAGAACATCTGGCGCGAGATGCGCACAGACCGTATCGCAACGGACATGAACGGATACTGGTACCTTGCAAACGAGGACGCTTACGCGATCAGCTGGACCCGGATCGCGAAGGACGGAAACACGGAAACAGAGAGCATCGTTCTGGATGACGACGGCATGGGAACGATCACCTATAACGGAACCGTTTACCTTGAGATCTCCAAAGGCAAAGACGAGAACGGCAAACCGGTCCTGCTGTATACGCTTCCGCTGTTCACCGGAGCATCGGTGTCCGGACACGCACAGGCAGGATCCGACGGAAAGGTGGTTCTTCTTGAGAAGACCGGAGCGACGCAGAAACTGTTTGCGCCGGACATGAACGATCCCAACAAGGGCACGGATTTCAACGTGCAGACGATCCGTGCGGACGGCGCAGGCCAGAGCGTGATCATCACGCTTCGAGATCCCAATGGATCGATCCTTGACGGCGACGCTCCTGCAAAGGATGACAACGATATCAGCGCATACAGCAGCGTACAGATCGTTTCCTCCAGCAGCGGAACGATCGGGACACATAAGAACCCGCTGGAGATCTCCGCACCGGTGATCGATATGGTGAACATGCTGGAAGACAGCATTATCGAGACGGATACACATCTGTACGTCGATGAAGACAGCGTAGCATTCCTGAAGGACACCATCGTAGACGGTGTGGTCTGGGAGCTGGTCACCAAAGATGGCGACATCATCTTCGGCGATGAAGAAAACGGCGCGATCTACAGCCTGACTGTGATCAACGGTGGCGACGCGAGCCTGAAGACCAACAAACTGCAGATGGAAGGCGGCGCCTACGTTGCGAATACGGAAGCGGTGATGAACGGAGATCTGATGCTCCGCAACCTGTTCGTGAACGGAGCGGATGCGAATGGCAATCCCAGCAGAGCGGACTTCGACACAGAAGGGGACATCATCGTCGAGAAGATCCGTGCGGATCACGGACAGATCGGGATGGAAGCCGGCGGAGACATCCGCTTCGACAACGCCATGATCCACGCATCCGGACTGAGCATGAGCGCAGACGGCACGCTCGGCATGCGCGAAGGCGGCGGAACATACTGCGGCGAATACGGACAACGGGCTTACATCGAGGTCGATCCGGACGGAAGCGACAGATCAACGCTGCAGCTGTCAGGTGCGAGTATCGGAAACGAAGACAACAGGCTGATCGTGGATATCCCGCAGGACGTCACTCTTCAGATCGACAGAGTCGGCAACCTGTACCTGGATGCGCTGCAGATCATACCGGAAGTACAGAAGAAAGACGGAACGTATGAAGAGGCGCGCGTCACGGCACTGGATCCGGCGCTTCGGATAGACCGTGTCAGCCATCCGGATAATCCGATGGTCAACGAATACACGGGCACGGAAGTCGAAAGCGGACAGAGCGTGGACGGCGACTGGCTGGAACACATTACGGATGAAGTCCACACCGGTGCGATCCCGCTTCAGGAGAACGGGGAAATCGCACAGCGGATCGTCGAGAAGAAAGGTGACGGCTGGGCGAGTGTGATCGACAGCGACGCTGTCGCAGCACTGCTCGCAGATCAGACACAGAGCACGGCGATCACAGCAACGGTCACAGAGGAAGACCTGCGCAGGGTCATCGAAGGCATGCGCGGCGAGACACAGGTGCCCAGCACGACGGACAGAAACCTGACAGACTGGATACTGAACAACACCGACAGCTGGAAAAAGACACTGGATCCCGAACTGGTCAGCCAGATTGAGGCGAAACTGGAAGATCCGGAGTCGGAACCGCTGACAGATGAAGAGATCCTTGCAGTCATGGAAAACTTCACGCCTGACGAGGATGAAGAGGAAGCCTGGCATGAGGCGCGGCTGACCGAGATCATCAGCACTGCAGACGAAAACGGCGATCCTGCCGGCATCAAAGCACTGGTACAGGCGCTGAAACAGAAGGAATCCGAAGAAGAGCGCATCGCGCTTCTGACGGCACTGCTCGATCTGCAGACGGCGGAAGACAGCACGGAAGAGCCTGTGAAGGAGCTGGAGGCGCTTATCGGAAGCCTGCTGACAGACGAAGAGAAGGAAGCACTGTACGCAGCAGCGCTGGGTGAAGCGCAGATACCGGAAGAGGCACAGAACGGATACGAGGATCCGGCGCCAAGACCGATCCATGTCCAAATCGGCATCAGTACCGGTGAAACGAATATCTACAACGACGGCAGCATCATAGTTACTGTAACCGGAACAGGCGTGCAGGATTCCGACCTTACGGTCAATGAGATCCGTTCTGAACGCGGAGACGTAACGGTCAGCGTCGAGAAGGGAAGCCTTCTGACGACCGGAGACGGCGAAGAGAACATCCTCGGCGCGAATGTGGCGCTCAAGGCACGCGACGACATCGCGCAGGCACAGGATGCGATCGAGCTGCAGCAGCGCGACAACATGCCGACTGTGACGGCGAACATCATCGGAGAAACGCCGGATCACTCGGCAGTCACCGGTACGGTCCACCGCAATGAAGACGGTGAATGGGTCATGGATACCGTCCTGACCTACGACTGGGTCCGCAAGGACGCGGAAGACGCAGTCATGCGTCTTGACGCAGTGGCGGAGAACGGAAGCGCTACGGTCACAGAGATCGAAGGCGGTACCGGACTTGGAACCGTCTTTGCAGGCGAGAACGTCACGCTGATCACAGACGGCGATCTGACAGATGTCCGGACCGAGAAGGAAAAGGCGGACGGAGCAAACAACATCAAGGCCGGAAACGACGTCTACACAGGCGTAGAAAACGGTACGGTCGGAACGAAGGATGACCCAATCAAGGTCGAGGTCGGCGGTCATATGACCGTGGAGGACGAAGGCGACATCCATGTGACATCCCAAGAGGATCTGTCGATCACGGCGGATACACAGGAAGGCATCGTCAATGTCCACAGCGACAGGGACCTGATACTTGACAACACGACTGCGGCGGCAGGCGGAACAGGAGATATGGTCCTGCAGAACGGTACCGCAGGTGCAAACGCGACCGTAACGGTCAGCGGAAACCTGACAGACAGCAACGTCGGGGCCGGAAACGACGCGACAGTCACAGCGGCGGGAGACGTTACGGCAAGCAGCGTCACCGCAGGCGGCACTGCGACGGTCACGGCCGGCGGAGATATCCGCACGGATGAGGAAGGAACGCTCTTCAAAGGCGACAGTGTCGCGCTTCACGCGGATGCTGACAACGACGGCGAAGGCAGCGTCGGAACGCAGGAAAATCCGGTACAGGTCGACACCGCGTCCGGCAATACCGGCGCAGGAACGCTGACCGCGACCGGAACAGAGATCTGCGTAAACGAGCAGAGCGGGGACCTCGCGATCCGCGAGATCACCGCGACGCAGGGAGACGCGCTGATCACGACGCCGGGCAGCGTGACAGACGCAGGCGACGAGAGTGCGGCTCAGGAAGCAGCTGACGCGGCTCAGGAAGCGTCCGACAAACAGAATATCGCCGATCAGGCGCAGGATCAGGCAGACGTCCTCGACGAATGGGCGGCCGGTCTTGAAGAGGAAGCGCAGAAGGCCAGAGACGAAGCGAATGAAGCAAGAGACAAGGCAAATCAGGCGGCGGATCTGGCTTCGGATGCAGCTCGGACGGCAGCAGATGCGGCTCAGACGGCAGCGGACAGTCAGAAGATTGTGGACGATCTTCTCGGTGACATCGCTGCGATCGAACAGCAGCTGGCGGATCTTGAGAACGACAGTACGCTGACAGAAGAAGAGAAACAACAAAAGCGCGACGAACTGCAGAAACAGAAAGAAGCGCTTGAGAAAGAATTGCTTCAGAAGCAGAAGGATGCGACACAGGCTGCGAAGGAAGCCGATGAGAAACAGAAAGCGGCAGACACGCTGAAGAGGAAAGCGGACAGGCTTGAACAGCAGGCGAAAGCGGTAGAAGACATCGCAGACGAGAAGGAAGCGGTCGCACAGGCTGCACGTGATCAGGCGAATGCCGCGCAGCAGTATGCAGATGAGAAACAGGCGGAAGCAGACGCGGCGCATCAGAAAGCGGATGAAGCGGCCCAGAGAGCGAACAGCGATGACCCGACGGTTGAGACAGCGGGCAATCTTGAGATCCACGCCGGCGGAGATGTCGGCTCCAAGGACGATCCGCTCGACACCAACGTCGGCGGAAGCGTCACGATCGGCGCGCCCGGAGACGTCTGCATGACGGACCAGGGAGACATGCACATCGCGGACCTTGACGCCGACAAGAATGCAGCGGACGACAGAGACGTCAGCCTGACAGCAGGCGGAGACCTGACAAGCGACAAGCCCATCACGGGCGGAAGCGCCGAGATCAACACACCGAACGGAAGTGCCGGTACAGACGACCGGCCGCTGGAGCTTGATGTGGACGAACTCACCGGTACGATCGGAAAAGACGCAAACATCACCAACAGCGGCGACCTTTTGATCGACGACCTGTCGGTGGGCGGCGATCTTGACCTGAACGTCAACGGCAGTATCACGGCAGGTAACGCGGCGGACGGCACGGCAAACATCACGGCGGTCAATGCCGAGATCCACGCCGGCGGAGATATCGGCTCCAAGGATGATCCGCTGATCACGGCAGTCGATGAACTGACCATGACAGGCGATGACATCAATATCCACAACATGACGGATCTTGAGATCGACCGTATCGAGGGCGATGATATCTCCGTCGGTGTGGACGGCAGAGTCACGGCAGGCGACAGCGAAGTCAACATCAAAGGCGACAACCTGGATATGGATGTTTTCGGAAGCGTCGGAACAGAAGACAGACCATTGGTCGTGGAGATATCCGGCAGAGTCAGCATCACGAGCCAGTACGGAAAGGTCTTCTATGAGAACGTTTACCGCGAACCCGAAGAAGAGAACCCGGTCAACAACAGAAGAACAGTAAGAACAAGAAGATACGAGCTTGGGATCAGGGTCCTGCGCAAAGACGGAAAAGCATCACTCTACAGATTGGAAGAACTGTTCCGTGTGAAGAATGATCCTGATGACGAAGAACTCCTCGATATGCTGATCCTGAGAACGCGCGATAATCTGAAACTCATCCTGAAGAACGTGAAACCCGAACAGTGCGCAGAAGGACGGATCCTCGGAATCTTCGCGCTCGAAGATGACGGAGAGACCGTCACGGGAGAAATCAGGTATCTTCTTCTGACAGAAGAGACGAGACAGAAACTGCGCGGCATGGGCTTTAGATGGGTCGTCTTCCTTGTCGGAGACAGAGCGCTGCTGATCGATCTTGACGCGCTTGAGGAGAAGGGAGACTACCTGTTCGGACTGGATCCGAAGGCAGAAGGAGAACTGATCGATCAGCGTACGCTGCCGCAGGAAGAGCAGACTGAAACCGAAAAGACCGCGGCGGTCTGGTATGAGAACGAACTGATCATGCATTGGGACGAAGAGAATAACTGCCTTGGAAAAGAGCATGAAACACTTGAAGAAAGCGTGATCCTCTCTGAAACGGTACAGATTCTTCCAATGGAAACGGAAGACTGATCTATGGCAAAAGCCCGGAAGCACTGTTATGACCCCTGTCTATCATAACAGTGCTTCCGGGCTTTTCTGTTGTTGAAAGACCGTTCTTGCCTGTTGTGCTGCGAAAAACTCTTCCGTATAATGGAAATAATAGGAAACGGACGCAGCGGACAGATGTTCCGTGCAAAATAGATTCAAGGAGGCATGATAAAAAAGGAATAGCAGGTGATGCTGTGCAAGTCTTGATGCTATAGAATACGAACAAAAGCAGCAAGACAGATAGATACTAATTCGACGTGTTTTTTGGTCCGAGAGACCGCCAAGGAGAATGAAAGA
>JAFRLQ010000121.1 GCA_017431145.1 Clostridia bacterium
GAAATCGAACGCGCGCTCGACGCCTCCCGTTTTCTGATCGTGATCTGTTCCGAAGCGTATAATCAGTCGCCGTGGTGTCTGCATGAAGTCGAATACTTTCTGAAACACCATAATCCGGAACGTGTTCTTTGCGTTCTGTCGCAGGGAGAACCTCCCGGCATCTTCCCTGCCCAGCTGCGTGCCCAGAAGTATCCCGTCCGAAACCCCGACGGAAGCACCAGTTATCTTACTGTCGGCAGCGAACCGCTTGCCTGTGATTTCCGCACAGACAGCAAGCATGCACGCCGCACCGAACTGCCGCGTCTGGCTGCAAAGATCATCGGCTGCTCCTATGACGATCTGGTGATGCGCCGCGAGACTTACAGGAAAAGGAGACTGGCTCTGATCCTTTCTCTCTCCGCGGCCGCTGCCGCCGTTGCCATGTCCTATCTCGTCTGGAGCAACGTCCGAATCACCCGGAACTACCGTCAGTCCCAGATCAATGAGTCCAGAACGCTTGCAAGAGAATCAATCAACGCGTTTGAGGATCATGACCGCCGCTCCGCTCTTCAGCTGGCGTTGGACGCGCTTCCCGGTCAGGGCGGACAGCGTCCCGTTACGGACGACGCGCTGAACGCCCTGATCCGTGCAAGCTACGCCTACAAAACACCGCAGGAATCATTCACTGAATTCTGGCGGATCGACCTCCCCAATGATATCTCCGCGTGTTTTATAACCGGTGACCGCACCTATGCTGTCTGCATGGACAGCGCAGGTCAGGTCTTTGTTACAGATATACGGTCACACGAACAGATCAGTGCTTTCTTTCTGTCACAATCAGGAGTTCCATCAGCAATTGAGGAGTATACCGACCATTCTCTTCTGACATATATCGACGGGGTCTCATACTGTTACGATTATCTGACGGGAGAAATGCGCTGGTCCAGCGGCATGATGTATGACACATCCGTTGGCGCTGTCCATCCGTCTCACAACGGCCTTTATACCGCAACCGCGAACAAGTTTGCCGTTCTGATCACCGACCAGTCAGGCGGGCCATATCTGGCACTGCCAGTACCGGATTCTGTTTCCGGCTCTATTCTCGACACGGTATGGTCTACAAATGACCGTTATCTCGCGGTGCAGATTCTGATGGAATCCGGCGGTTATCAAATGGGTCTTTTTGATTTCGACACATCCGACTTTGTCCTTCTGCCTGAAGTCTACAGCGCGGTTAACGGCTGCTTCTTCGATAAAGATGACCATCTGTATGTCTTGGGAAACGCAATCGAATTACCCTCAATGGATGCAGGAGACACTGCTTTTTACATAGAAGGCACCTATACACTGACAGGATACAATTGGAAGAGAAAGTTGTTCCAGAAAGACTTCGTTTCCAGTGCAATGCCGGACCACACCCATCTATATGGTCAGTTCCTGGACGACCGGATCATCGTTGCCACTGGTTCTGATCTCATGCTGCTTGACGGCTCCGGAAAACTCCTGCGTGAATATGACACTGTTGTTCCCGTCAGGGGAATGCTCGATTGCAATGACCAGTATATGGAGCTGATCAGCCAGGAAGGCACGCTGATCAGGCTGTTCCTTTCTGACGGCAGTCTTACATTGAAGAAAGAGTTTCCCTCCGGCATTACTGCCGGCTGGGCTGTTCCGGTTTCCGAGAACACAGAAGAAGGACTTGGTTATGCATTCCTAACCGGCGGTGATCTTTCGTTCTGCAAAGACCTGTATGACGAACAGATCCGATATTATGATTCGATCACAATGGATTTTTCACTGGCTGATGTCTGTTACGGAAAGAACACAATTGCCATTCAAAGCAGCCGGACACTCTCTTTTATAGACAGACAGAAACGTTCGCTGATCCGCACTTTGGATCTGGATTCCGGGGACGCATACCATTTGATCGACCAGATCGACGAGATCATGTATGTACTGCATATTGATGTCAAAACAAAAAGACTCTCTGTGATTTCTTTCGATTTAGACAGTGCTTCTTTGATCGATGAAACACCTCTTGATCTGATTGATCCCACACTCTCGCTCAGAGACTATTCATATCCTCTGGATCAGATTAATGCGTACTATATTGAGAGCACATATAAAACGCCCTCATTCGTAAGCCAGCGCGGACAGTTTCTGTATCTGCATGATTTGCAGCAGAATGACCGGATCCTGATTTATGATTTGGTCACCCGTGAACAGAAAAGCCTGACGGTTCATCTGGAGGATTCTTCCACTCTCATATCTAATAAGACCCTGCTTCCTTCGCCTCTGTATCCGTCTCCGGACGGTGATTATATCTTTACGATACAGACAAAAGAGCTTGTCGGGCCGGAAGGAGAGGCTGTCTATGAGACAGAGGGAATCCTGATTGATACAGAAAAGGGTGCCGTCACCCCCGTCACTCAGAATGTTCTTTCCGGCGTCATTTCCGGCGATCTTGCAGCATGGAATGGTGCTGAGGTCCTCATTGTTGAACGGAACGTGATTGCAGCATATAACAAAAAAGGAGAAAAGCTGTATGAAATTCCTCTTTCCGGAAACAGTGTGCTTGCGCTTTCGTGTCACAACGGAAACAGCTACTGCATCTATAAAAACGGACATATGGCGATCTGCAGGAAAGATAAAGTCCTTCGTGATGTGGCGCTTGAACTGCAGAGAATAGACTTGTTGGACGCAAAGGCTCTCCAATTCCTGTTTGATGAAGAGATGCTGTATCTGCTTCATTACAACGGCCTTAACGCCGTCCGCTTGGATTCGGACAGTTCGATGCCTGTCTACTCTCTGAATGATCGTGTGTTGGCTGTTCTGTGTGACACGAACGAATTGCTCATATATGCTGAATCGCCTTACTATGATTCATTTGACTATCTTGCCGCTTTCATGGAATACGACACAGATGCGCTGATCAGGCGCGCACAGGAGCAACTGAATCAATATTGACCGATGCCAAAAACCGGGCGGATCATCTCCGCCCGGTTTATCTTTTCCTGGATTCTTATTCTGTCATCGCCTTCTGGCGTTTTGCCTCCAGACGTCTCTGTGCCTGTTTCTTCTTAAAACCGTCATACAGTTTCTGATACTTGATGGCGTGATACTGCTCGCCGGTGATCCCGAAGTGCCGGTTGTTGCAGGTGAAGAGTAGCGTCTTGCCGTAGTACAGCATCGACGCGGCATAGAAGTCCTTGAAATCGAAACGGTAGTCACCTACCTGCAGATGGTCCGTATAACCGTCCACTTCTCCGTTCAGAAGGTCGATGCTTTCATGCGCGTCTGTAATCTCATAGAGTTTAATGTTTCCGTCATGGAATACGAGCGCGCCTTCTTCCTGGGCATCCACCAGTTTCTCGGTCTCTTCCTCCGCCCATTTTCCCCAGTCATAGACATTGTCAAACCGAAGTTCTTCGCCCTCAAGAAAGCCCTGTTCGGTATAAATACCTTTAAGGCCGCACTTCGTACACCAGAATCTGTTGTCCTTCGAAGCGAGAGAATCAAGCTCGCCGCACTTGGTGCATTTGATGAGATAGTTCTCAATTCCCTCCGCCAGACGTTCGCCCTTATAGGAATACATATTCTTACGCTGTGTCTCATGGGCGTGCTCGTAGATGTCCTCATTGATCAGCTTCGCCAGATCCTCACGGCTCATCTCCGCGACCTGTTTCGCTGTCAGCACATGCTTGATCGTCCCTTTCATCGGGCCGTAACGCACGGTGTACGCCCATCTCGGCGCGACAAAATATCCGCCTTCAATGTGATAGGTCACAAGTCCGCATCCCGCCATCTTCACCAGTTTTGCGGCATTCTGCGGAAGCTGCTCTGTTTCCCCGTTGAAGGAACGGCTTCCCTCTGGGAAAATCATAATATTGTTCCCGTCTTTCGCGCGTTTGACGATCTCCTTGATGGTATCGAACGCAGGCGCACCTTTCAGTTCAAAAATGGGATTCTGCGCCCAGATCATCCTTCTGCCCGTCTTCGAACGCGTCAGATGCTCTCCTGCCACATAGTACATATGCTCAGGGAACGCCGCGCACACCATCAGCATGTCCACTTCCGTCAGATGGTTCGCCATGACGATATAATTCCCGTCTGTTTTCTTCATCTTGTCTGTCTTGAAACTGTACTTTCGAAGCAAAAAAGGTGAGATCAGATGGGCAGCTTTGTAAACGAAACGATAACGAAACTTCTCATGTCCGCTTTTCATTTGTTTTACCTCTACAATCCAGGCGTCACAGCCTGCAAATATTTGTAATCATTATAAGCGATTAAACACACGTACGCAATGAATCATTAAAACAGTTTCGCCAGGACCATACCGATCCCTGCCGCGACCATCAGCGCTCCCGTCAGTCGTTTCAGCAGTTTCGGAGAGATCCTGTTGGCGATGAGCGCAGCTCCCTGCGCACCGATCAGCGTGGATACCACACACAGCGAAAGCATCAGCAGATCGGGCATTTCATGGATAAAGAAATGTCCGAATGCGCCGATCAGCGCTGTCAGCGTCATGATCGATACGCTTGTCCCGACTGCCTTTCTGTATTCGAACCGCAGCAGGATATTCAGCGCAAAAAGCATCCACAAACCTCCGCCCGTGCCCTGAAATCCGCAGATGAAGCCTACGAACAATCCGCACAGAAGCGCCAGCACCGGTTCCGGGATCTTCCCATTCTCACGCGGATGCGGCATCCTGTCCTCGCCCGGCCGGATCAGAAAGCGCAAGCCCATGAAAAGGATACCCGAAATGAGCCACACACTCATGAATGTCTCGCCGAAAGGAATGCTGACGAACTTGTACGCGATGATACTTCCGACAACCGTTGCAAACAGAACTGAGATCAGCATCGGGAATCCGCGTTTCATATCGACGTTCCCGTGTTTTGCATACGTAAACGCGGACACGGCAGAAGCCAGGATATCCGAAGCCAGAGCGATGCCCACTGCACTGTATGATTCAACCCCCAGGAAGGAGATCAGCATCGGTGCAATGAACACAGCCGCTGAAAGGCCCGCAAATCCTGTTCCGACTCCCGCCAGAAGTCCGGCCAGTATGCAAATCAAGATCTCATACATAAAGAATTATCCCTGTTTATTCTGTTCGGCGTGATAATATGCCGCATACGTCTCCATCATTTCACTGAGCGAAACTTTCGGAGCATAGCCCAGTTCCTCTTTCGCTTTCGTGATATCAAACACCTGGCTTCTGCCAAGCGTGCAGATATTGTATCTCGTGATGACCGGGGCTTTATCATAGATGCCGAAGAGTTTATAGAAGAATTCCAGCACCGCTGCGATCCCGTACATGAGACCGAACGGCATCCGGACATATTTGGGTGTCAGACCGAGTTTCTCAAAGAGTCCGTCCACGAGCTGCGTCAGTTTCTGCGGCTCGCCGTTGGTGATGTTGTACACCTGCCCCAGTGCTTCATCCTTTTCCATGCAGAGGCGGAGCGAAAGCGCGACATTCTCGATGCAGCACATATCCACGATCACATTGCCTTTTTCAAAAAGCGGGATACCGATCTGGCTGTTCGCGTTGATCAGGACCGGCAGCATGTTCTGGTCTCCGATCCCGCACAGCCCTCTGGGACGGATCATGGCAAAGGGAACCTTGTCCTGTGAACGGACCAGTTTTTCCGCGATGATCTTGCTTTCGATATAATGATTCAGATGGTTCTTCTCATTGTAATCCGCTTCCGTGATGTTCAGATTATCCTTCTTGGCGTATGCGCTTGGGGAAGAAGTATACACCAGACGTTTGACATGATTCTTCTCACACGCTGTAAGAACATTTCTTGTTCCGTCGACGTTCGCGCGGATGAAATCCTCCCGTCTGCCCCATCCTTTCAGGAGCGCGCCGCAATGGATCACATAATCCACACCTTCCGCAGCGCGGACGATCTCTTCCTCGTTGCAGAAATCACCGACAAAAAGATCCACATGATCTTCCTTCAGCGTCGCAAGTTTTTGAGGATCTCTTCCGAACGCGATCACATGATAGCCGCATTCCACAAGCTCCTTCACGACGTAACGCCCCAGGAACCCGTATGCGCCTGTCACCAGTACCTTTTCCATCGTCATCCCTCTTCTTATGCCCAGTCTCCGACCGTTCAGGTCTTTTTCACTGAGGTATCCCTTATAATACGCTGAAAACGTAATTGAATCAATATTTCGTTATTGATAAGTTTCAAAACACGCCTATACTCTCGCTACGCCGCACCTGCGCGCAGCTTCCGCGACCGCTTTTGCCACCGTCGGACCCACCCGCTTGTCAAATGCCTTGGGGATGATGATATCCTGCGCCAGTTCTTCTTCCGATACGAGAGAAGCCAACGCCTCTGAAGCGGCGACCTTCATCTCTTCCGTGATATCGCTCGCTCTGACGTCGAATGCGCCGCGGAACAGTCCCGGGAAAACCATGACGTTGTTGATCTGATTGGGATAGTCGCTCCGTCCTGTCGAAACGATCCGCGCGCCGCCCGCATATGCATCCTCGGGGAAGATCTCCGGTGTCGGATTCGCACAGGCAAATATGATCGCATCGCGGTTCATTCTGCTCACCATTTCCGTAGTGAGCACACCCGGTGCGGATACACCGATGAACACATCCGCCCCTTCGATCACGTCCGCGAGTTTTCCTGTCGCGCCGCGTTTATTCGTCACTTCCGCCATCTCATCCAGCACGGGATTCATCCCTTCCGGACGTCCCTTGTATACGACGCCATAGAGATCCGTCAGCGTGATATCCCTGAATCCGACATTCAGAAGATGCTTTGCGATCGCGATACCTGCCGCTCCCGCGCCGGACATCACAACCTTCACATCCTCTTTTTTCTTTCCGACGATCTTCAGCGCATTGATCAGTCCCGCATACACGATCACAGCCGTGCCGTGCTGATCGTCATGGAATACGGGAATGTCGCAGATCTCCTTCAGTCTGCGTTCGATCTCAAAGCATCTGGGAGCTGCAATGTCCTCCAGATTGATCCCGCCGAAGGAACCGGAGATCAGCCAGATCGTACGGACGATCTCGTCCACGTCCTTGCTGCGGATGCACATCGGAAACGCGTCGACTCCGCCGAA
>JAFRLQ010000122.1 GCA_017431145.1 Clostridia bacterium
CGGAGGCATTTGTCAGCATGCCTGCAATGTAACACCACTTCTGACCTCAGGGTCAGATGACAAAATGTGGGAGTTGACTTTCGTCATCGCGTACCACAGGGTAGTTACAAGCTCCATCTTCTATAAGGTGGAGTAGTTGACGCCTGCGTATGTTCTTTTGTCTATCCGATACCGTATCCCTGTGCCTCCAGAAGGCTCATGGCACGTTCGAAGTCCTCTTTCTTCACGAGGATATAGTCCGTATTATAGGTCGATACGGCGAAGATCCCGATCCCTTTGTCCGCCAGAATGCCGGACAGTCTTGATAGGATCCCGGTCAGAGAGAAATCCAGAACGCCCCGGACGCGGAAGGCCTTCCACCCGTCCTCCCGCGCAGCCGTCCTGTCCGGCGCATCCTGCGTTTCACACACCAGTGACAGTTCCTCATCCGTCTTTGCGATGAAGAAGAACCCGGACTGAAGATCGATCTGCGATACATCCTTCACTTTGCAGACAGTCAGATCATACGGCATCCGTTCCAGCTTTAGCATGTGTTTTTCCGTTCCTTTCAAACGCATTTTGTCGTCAGCGGCCGATGCGCGCATCGAGCATCCGGCTCAGTGCGCGGGACATGACCGCATCGGCGTCCCCCGCCGGATCCTCTTTCTCGCACTCCGTGAGGATCTTCACCGCCGTCGCCAGTTCGTTGCGGGCACCGGTCATCACGGCCATCTCTCCGATCCTTCCCGCTTTGGGACGCGCCAGGGCCTCGTCACATTCCGCCCAGACGGCAGCCAGCATCTGCTGCACTTCCCCCAGCGTCGCGCTTCCCGCCCTGAATCCCTTCAGCAGTTTCTGCGTTTTTTTGTCCGCGCCGAGAAAACGGCCGCGGCGGCTGTTCCGATCCAGCATCCTTTCGATGACCGGCTTGTATTCGTTCAGCAGCATCAGGCTGATATCATAGCGTTTTTCTTCCATGTCTCTTTCCTCCGTTTCGGCGTCCGTCCGGTTCACTTCAGGAATTTCCGGATCATTTTTTCCTTCTTTTCCGTATACGGACGGTAGCGGATAGGAATGTCCGTCCATGTCTTCTGATCCACGATGCTGCGAAGATGCGAGAACTCTTCAAAGCCCGCCTCTCCGTGATAGCTGCCCATGCCGCTCTCCCCGACGCCTCCGAAGGGCATCTCACTCGTGGCAAGATGGATCAGCGTGTCGTTGATGCAGCCGCCGCCGAAGCGGCAGCGCGAAAGCACGCGCTCCTTCACTTCCCTGCTCTCAGTGAAACAATACAGCGCAAGCGGCCTGGGGCGCGACTCGACCGTGTCCAGCGCCTCCTCCAGATCGCGGTACGTCAGAACGGGGATGACGGGCCCGAAGATCTCCTCCTGCATGACGGGGTCGTCCCAGGACACGTTGTCCAGAACGGTCGGTTCGATCTGCAGCGCTTCGCGGTCCCACCGTCCGCCGCACACCGTCTTCACCGGATCGATCAGGGCGAGGATGCGGTCGAAGTGCTTTTCGTTCACGATCTTCCCCCAGTCCTCCCTGGGCAGGGACTCCTCCCCATACTGTTTCCGGATCTCCTTCTGCAGCGCACTGATCAGAGCGTCGTGGACCCTCGTATCGCAGAGGACATAGTCCGGCGCGACGCAGGTCTGTCCGCAGTTGACCAGTTTGCCGAACACGATCTTCCGCGCCGCCGTGCGGATCTTCGCCGTGCTGTCCACGATGCAGGGACTCTTGCCGCCCAGTTCCAGCGTCACCGGCGTCAGATGCTCCGCCGCGCTTTTCATCACGACCTTCCCGACCGCGACGCTTCCGGTAAAGAAGATCTTGTCGAATTTCTCTTTCAGCAGCGCCTGGTTCTCTTCCCGTCCTCCCGTGACGACCGCCACGTGACCTCGCGGGAAGCAGTCCCCGATCAGATCCGTGACCGCCTGCGAAACGTGCGGCGCGTAGGCGCTCGGTTTGACGACGGCCGTGTTCCCCGCGGCAAGCGCGTCGGCCAGAGGCTCCAGCGTGAGCAGCACGGGATAGTTCCACGGACTCATGATCAGCACGTTCCCGTACGGCGACGGGCTTTGGAAACTCGACGCCGGGAACTGTGCCAGCGGCGTGCGCACGCGCCGTTTCGCGCAGAGTCTGTTCAGATGCTTTTTCAGCCACCGGATCTCGCCCAGCGCAAGAGAGATCTCGCACATCACGCTCTCCGTCCTGCTTTTCCCCAGATCCTGCATGAGCGCGTCGCAGAGTTCGTCCTCCCGGTCCATGATCGCCTTCTCGAGGATCTCCAGCGCCGCTTCTCTGGCGCGGACAGGCAGCGTCCGCCCCGAGGCGAACCATTCGCGCTGCTGCCGCATCAGATCCTTCAGTTCCTCTTCCCTCATCTTCCTTCCTCCTTCCACGCAAAAGGCATCTGCCCGGCCCCCGCCGGCACAGATGCCTCAAGTTTCGTCCGTTATGCCTTTGCCGCTTCCGCGTCCTCGATCAGCGCCAGACCGCCCCACAGGATCGCGTCGTCGCCCAGCGCGCCGCTCTTGAACTCACAGGTCGAGATGATCGACGGCAGGCAGTATCTTCCGACCTCGTCCTTGACCTTGTCGCAGAACAGGTCTCCCGTCGCCTCCACGACGCCGCCGCCGAAGAGGACGATATCCGGGCTGAAGATGTTGACCATGTTGCCCGTCGCGACGGCCAGCCAGTGGCACGCGCGGTCCACGGCCTCGATGGAGACCACGTCTTTCTTCTTCAGAGCCTTGCGCAGGTATTTGCTGCGGAACGTGCCCGCCTCAAGATGCTCCGCCATCATGGTCTCGCGTCCGTGCGCCGCCTGCTCGCGGATGTACGCGGAGATGCCCTTCTTGCTGGAGAACGCCTCCAGGCAGCCGCGCTGTCCGCATCCGCAAAGCGGTCCCTCCGGATCCAGGATCATGTGTCCGGCCTCCGCGCCCTTGAATTTGTTGCCCGTGTAGAGCTTTCCGTTCAGCACGATGCCGCATCCCATGCCGGTCCCTACGAAGAAACCGACCACATATTCATATCCCTGCGCGACGCCGTATTTGTATTCGCCGTACACGCCGGTGTTGACGTCGTTTCCGATAAAGAACGGAACGCCGAACTCCTTCTCGATGGGCGTGCGGATGTCGTAGTCCCGCCAGGGCAGGTTGGGCGAGAACAGCACAATCCCCGCGTCCTGGTCGATGACGCCGGGCGCGCCCGCCGCGATCGCGTTCAGTTCCTTCTTGTCGATGCCGGATTTCTTGATGATCTCCTTGACGACGCTGATGATCATTTTCTCCACGTTGCTGGCGGAATCGCCGAACTCCTTCGTCAGTTTCTTGACGCGGTAGACGATCTCGTGATTCTCATTGAAGATCACGCCGAGGATCTTCGTTCCGCCGATATCCAGACAGATATTGTATTTCCCTTTCATAAAAATGCTCCTTTTTCTTGTTCCGTGCATGCCGGCATCCGCGCCGGTCTTTCTCTGGTTTCATATTATACTTTTTCATCCGTAAATACAATTTCCGAAACGCTCGAACCGAAAGATCTTCACGATCGCGGGCCGCCCGTGGCATTCTTGTCCAAAAAAAGGAAAGACCGGGCGTCTGCCGGCCTTTCACGATGCATTCCGGGCAGCCTGATCACAGTCCGTAGATCCGCTGCGCGTTCTTATAGAGGATCATCTCGCCGATCTTTTGGGCATAGTTCTCGGAGAAGCAGTTCTTTGCCACGTACTCCTCGAGGATGTCTTTCATGAAGCGCTTGAAATAGCGCGCGGCATACCAGGAGCCGTCCACGGTGCCTCCTCCGTCGGAAGCGAACATGATCTTGTTGTGGGGAACGATGTCGAGGACGTTGCGGAAGACCGTCTCCTCCGCGCGGCCCGCATAGTTCTGTGTCGAGGATACGTCCGTGAAGACGTGCGGATAATTCGCCGCGAGGAAGGCAGCCTCATAGCTGTAGGGATAGCCCGCGTGCACGACAATGAAGTGGACCTTTTTCGCAAGATCGGTGTTGATCAGATCGTAGAGGTCGTTGGCATTGACCAGACGCAGGTCGCACTTGGGCGGATCGCCCGCCCCGGTGTGCATCTGGAAGTTCAGGCCGTATTTCACGCACAGCTCGAGCCCGTGCCAGACCATGTAGTCACGGAACTTCTTTTCCGTTCTGGCCGGGTTGAACCTGCCGATATAGCATTTGTTGAAATTCTCTTCCGCCTCATCGTGGGTGACGGGCTCCCATTTGAGTCCGGTGTAGTAGCCGACGACGGACTTGATGCCGATGGTGCGGCGCTCTTTGATGTGCTTTTCGACGTATCTGTCAAAGTCCTCGACCATCTCGTCGAAGCTCATGCCCTCGCGGTAGAGATAGCGGTCGCAGGTCGTCTCGATGCGGATGAGGTCCAGGACATCACAGACGCCGTCGGTCGCGCCGTAAAAGACGTCGAACTCCTCCTTCGTCAGGCCCTCGCCGACGATCGGGAAGCCGTAGTCACACAGAACGGTCGTGATGCGGGCATCCTCATAGAGCCGCTTCACCCAGGCGTTGTAGTCGCCGCGGGCCAGCGCATGGCGGCGTTCCACGACCTCGTCATCCGGCGTGGACGCGGGCAGCCCGAGCAGGCGCTTTACCTCCTGGAGCGCCATATGGTAGGAGGTCTGGTACTTGTGGTCCTCAAGTCCGTTATAGATGGACATCGCGTAGGTGTGGGCATATGTATCCCTCTCGCGGGTGGGCATAAAGGGATGCGCGTGGGCATCGATCACAGGTGTCGCGGTAAAATCCAGCATATCTTTCTGCCTCCTTGTTCTGATCACAAAAATGATGCTGCCGGCGCCAAAGGTTCCGGCTGGGTCGATGATTACGGTTCCCGGAAGAGATCCGGTGCGGATAATTTGTTAACCGCATCATACCAAAAGACATTATGTTTCACAACGTTTTTCGGAACTGTATTGCCCAACGTTTGATGTGCAGATAATCAGTTATCTGCATATAAACAGCAATAATATATGCAGATACTGTATTTGGGACACCGTAAACGCCCGGGAATCCAGTCCTTCCGGCGTTCTTCCTTCTTTAAAGAAGAAAGCCGCTTTCCTGCAGAAGCGGCTCTCTTCCCGCCTTTTATCAACGGTCCAGGAAGAAGACTTCCGCTTCTGCAAGCGGTGAGATGAATTCCGAATCAGGACCGTGACAGAATTATTCTGGTTACAGTATAGATCGATGATCCTCATGCGAAAAGGGATAGAATCACCGAAATCA
>JAFRLQ010000123.1 GCA_017431145.1 Clostridia bacterium
GACTGGATCCCCACGGATGAGGGAACCTCTCTGTACATCCGTCCGTTCATCATCGCAACAGATGCGTTCCTGGGCGTTGCGCCGTCCAAGACCTATCTGTTCATCATCATCGTGTCTCCTTCGGGCGCGTACTATGCAAGCGGTCTTGCTCCCGTCGGCATCTGGATCGAGGACGTATACGTCCGTGCGGTCCGCGGCGGCATGGGCTTCACGAAGACCGGTGGCAACTACGCGGCAAGCCTGATTGCGCAGGTCAAGGCACATGACAGCGGTTATTCCCAGGTCCTGTGGCTGGACGGCGTCGAGCGCAAGTACATCGAAGAAGTCGGCGCGATGAACATCTGCTTCAAGATCAGCGGCAAGGTCGTGACCCCCGCGCTGAACGGATCCATCCTGCCCGGCGTCACCCGTGATTCCGTAATCCAGATGTGCAGACACTGGGGCTACGAGGTCGAGGAACGCAAAGTCTCCGTCGACGAGCTCGTGGAAGCGGCAAAGACCGGCGCTCTGGAGGAAGTCTTCGGAACAGGCACTGCTGCGGTCGTGTCTCCTGTCGGCAAACTGCGTTACCAGGATGACGTCATGACCATCGGCGACGGCGGCATCGGCGAACTGACGCAGAGACTGTACGACACGCTGACCGGCATCCAGTGGGGACGTCTGGAAGATCCCATGGGCTGGAGAGTCGAGCTGTAAGACAAAAAAGACTGGAAGGCATCCGGAAGAGAGAATCTTTTCCGGATGCCTTTTTTGTGCGGGGTTCGCATGGTAAGATACAAACGAACGAAAGGAAAAGGAGCTGGGTGCATTGAAGCTTTTGATCGTCGTAGATATGCAGAATGATTTCATCGACGGCGCGCTGGGAACAGCGGAAGCCGTGTCGATCGTCCCCAATGTGCAGGAAAGGATCGAAACGTGCCGCAGGGAAGGTTGGCAGATCGTGTTCACGCGTGATACGCACGGCACGGATTATCTTGAAACGCAGGAGGGCAGACGCCTTCCGGTCGAGCACTGCCTCGCAGGCTCAAAAGGCTGGATGGTGCGGGAAGGACTGTCGCGCAAGGGAGATCCCATGATCGACAAACCGTCTTTCGGCAGTGAGACGCTGGCGCAGTACGTGAAGATCCTGAAGCCTGACGAGATCGAACTCATCGGCCTGTGCACAGATATCTGTGTGATCTCCAACGCGCTGATCGTGAAGGCGGCGCTGCCGGAAGTTCCGGTCGCGGTGCGTGCGTCCTGCTGTGCCGGCGTGACGCCTGAAAGCCATGAGACGGCGCTTCGCGCCATGCAGGCATGCCAGATCGATATTCTGAGGGAAGCATAATGGAACGCTACGAATCGATGACGAAAGAGGAACTGCTGAAGGAGCTGAAGTGGCTTCTCGGACAGCAGGATATGATCCAGGAGGAATACCGCAGCCTGCAGAGCCAGTGCGCGGATCTTGCGGGAGAGCACAAGGCGCTGGAAGACGCCTATAAACTGAAGGAAGAGGAAGCGCAGCAGCTCAGACAGGAGTGTGAAGCGCTTCGCAGGACGCTCATTCTGGAAAGGCGTCAGCATGCGCAGGGGGATACGCTGAAGCATCTTTCCTGGATGAAGACTGAGGCCAAGGGCAGGACATGGTGCGTGATCACGGCTTGCAGTCCGGACGCGGAACGCATCGTCATTCCGGAGACCATCGAGGGGGATCCGGTCATCGGCGTGGATACCGGCGCGTTCTCCGACTGCGTGAAACTCAGGGAAGTGGATCTACCCTACGGTGTGCGTGCGGTGGCGGAAGAGACGTTCCAGCGCTGTACGTCGCTCACAAGAGCGGTGATCCCCAGGAGCGTGATCTATATGGGAAGGACCGCATTTGAAGGATGCTCTCCGGAACTGATCTTTGAAGGAGACGAGGGTTCCTATGTGGAGTGGTTCGCCTCCTACCACGGATTCGGCTTTGAAGCACAAAAAGCTATGGGCACGGAAGAGAAGTTTGAACAGGCCGATTGACAGGCGTGGTACAATATTTTTTAGGGAAAATTACCTGAAATTATATGGAAAGTGTGAGAAGAAATGACAAAAGTTGATGTGTTTTCCGGATTTCTCGGAGCGGGAAAGACGACGCTGATCAAGAAACTGATCGCAGAGGCGTATCAGGGAGAAAAACTGGTGCTGATCGAGAATGAATTCGGCGAGGTCGGCGTAGACGGCGGGTTCATGAAAGAATCCGGGATCGAAGTCACGGAGATGAGCCAGGGCTGCATCTGCTGCACGCTGGTGGGAGATTTCGCGGAAGCGCTGGTCAAAGTGCTGGACACCTATGCGCCTGACAGGATCCTCATCGAGCCGTCCGGCGTGGGCAAGCTTTCCGACGTGATCCGTGCCGTGCAGAGCGTGGATAATCCCGACCTTGTGCTGAACAGCTTTACGGCAGTCGTGGATGCGAAGAAGTGCAAGATCTACATGAAGAACTTCGGTGAGTTCTACAATGACCAGGTCGAGCATGCCAGCTGCATCGTCCTGTCCAGAACACAGGACATGGCGCAGCCGAAACTGGATGCGTGCGTCGCACTGCTGCGTGAGAAGAATACGACGGCAACGATCGTGACGACGGACTGGAACAGCATCGCAGGCGCAAAGATCCTTGAGGCGATGGAACAGAAGAATACACTGGAAGCAGAACTGGAACGTCTGTCTCAGATGACGTTCGAGGACCATGTGCATGACGATGATGACGATGAGGAATGCGAGTGCGGACATCATCACCATCACGACCATGAGCATGATGAGCATGATCACGATCACGAACATGACCACGACCATGAGCATGAGCATGAACATGAACATGAACATGAGCATGAGCATGAGCATGAGCATCACCATCACCACCATCATCATCACGGCCATGACGCCGACGAGATCTTCGTTTCCTTCGGCGCAGAGACTTCCCGCAAGTTCACGCAGGAGGAGATCGAGGATGCACTGGGGGAACTTTCAGACGCGGTCCGCTTTGGCGTCGTGCTGCGTGCGAAAGGCATCGTAGAGGCGCAGGACGGGACATGGATCCATTTCGATTACGTGCCGGGTGAGACGGATATCCGCAGGGGCCCTGCCGAGGTGACCGGAAGGCTTTGCGTGATCGGTTCCCAGATCAACGAAGAAGAAGTGCGTGAGGTGTTCGGACTTTGATGAATCAGCAGAATCCCCAGGAGATCCCGGTCTATCTGTTTTTCGGATTCCTGGACTCCGGGAAGACAAAGTTCATACAGGAAACGCTGGAGGATGAACGTTTCAACGCGGGCGAGCGGACGCTGCTTCTGGTATGCGAGGAAGGGGAAGAGGAATACGATCCCTCCCGTTTCGCCTATCCGAATGTATACCTGCATACGCTGGAGGATCCTTCCCAGATCAATCCCGCGACACTGGAGGAGATCTGCAGGAAGTACAGCGCGGAACGTGTCGTCGTGGAATACAACGGCATGTGGATGGTGCAGGACTTTCTGATGGCGCTGCCGGAAACATGGGCGGTGTATCAGGCGTTCATGTTCGCAGACGCGGGAACGTTCGAAGTGTTCAACAACAATATGCGCAGCCTCGTCTACGATAAGCTTTCCATTGCAGAGTTCGTGGTGTTCAACCGCTACAGCGACGACATCGACCAGATGACGCTGCACAAGATCGTGCGCGGCGTGTCGCGCGGGATCCAGATCGCATACGAATACGAAGACGGACAGGTCCTGTACGATGAGATCGAAGATCCGCTTCCGTTTGACATCAATGCGCCGGTCGTGAAGATCGAGGACAGGGACTACGCGCTGTTTTACAGGGATCTGTCGGAGGAACCGGCGAAATACGACGGAAAGACCGTGGAGTTCACGGGGATCGTCGCACGCAGCGACAGGATGAAGAAAGGTTCGTTCGCCGTGGGCAGGCATGTCATGACATGCTGCGTGGAGGATATCCGGTATGCGGCGCTTGTGGCGAACTGGGAAAATACGGACACGCTCAGATCCAGGCAGTGGGTGCATCTGACGGCAAAGATCGGGATCCGGTTCAGCCGTGTGTACGGGAAAAAAGGCCCTGTCCTGGAGATCCAGACACTGGAAGAGACGAAAGAACCGGACGAGCCGGTGGCGACGTTCTACTGAGAGACGCCGGCAGGTTTTCAGAGATCAGAGATCAGGAGGAAAAGAAGATGCAGATCACATTGCATGTAAACGGAATGATGTGCCCCATGTGCAAGGCACGCGTGGAAAAAGCACTTGCCGCCGTAGAAGGCGTCCAGAGCGTAGAAGTCAGTCTGGAGGAAAAGACCGCGGCGGTATGCGGAGAAGCGCTTGATGCGGCTGTGCTCAAAAACGCGGTGATCAACGCGGGATACGAAATCGCGGAATGACGGTGAAGACGGAGCGCGGTGCGCTCCGTTTTTGAAACACAGGGCATCTTTTGGATGCCGGACAGGGGAAGACCATGTTTTTCGCATATTACTGGAATCCGGTGCTGATCGCAGCAGCAGTGTTTCCTGCGCTGTTTCTGCTGGTGCAGGTCTGGCGCCTGGACAGGCTGGAAAGGGAATCACCGAGGCTTCTTTTGAATCTTGTGCTGCAGGGTGTTTTGGCAACTTTTCTGGCGTACCTCACAGAACGGTTCGGGACGCTTTTTCTGGAAGCGCGTTTTCAAAAGGAGTCGATGATCTTCAATTTCCTTCTGTTTTTCGTTGTGGTGGGACTTTCGGAAGAGGGCTTCAAGTACCTTCTGATGCGGCGGCGCACCTGGCGCTCACCGGAATTCAACTGTCAGTTCGACGGCGTCGTTTATGCGACATTCGTCTCTTTGGGATTCGCGCTGTTTGAGAATATTGAGTATGTGGTGGCATACGGATTCTCTACAGCCGTGGTGCGTGCGGTGACTGCGATTCCGGGACACGCGTGTTTCGGCGTGTTCATGGGTGCATTCTACGGCGCGGCAAAACGGCTGGAACGGTATGGAAAGCCTGCGGCATCGAAGGCCTGCCGGATCCTGGCAGTATTGATCCCGACCCTGCTGCACGGCGCGTATGACTACATCGCGTCTGTGATGCAGTCGGGGATGTCTCTGTATTTCTGGCTGTTCGTGGCGGCATTGTTTTTGTGTGCCTATCTTCTTGTCAGGCAGCTGGCCCGCACAGATAGATACATCTGATACCGGCACAATGGAACGATACAGGAGCGGAATCGGACGGGTTTTTCCGTTGACACGGGTCTGAATTATTGTTAGAATAGCATTCGTATCGGGGAGAGATGTCCGAGCGGTTTATGGAGCTAGTCTTGAAAACTAGTGATACCGAAAGGTACCGGGGGTTCGAATCCCTCTCTCTCCGCCAATTGAATAACTGAACTGGCAGGTTTCATGGAGAAGTACTCAAGAGGCCGAAGAGGCGCCCCTGCTAAGGGTGTAGGTCGTGAATAACGGCGCGAGGGTTCAAATCCCTCCTTCTCCGCCAGAAA
>JAFRLQ010000124.1 GCA_017431145.1 Clostridia bacterium
GGAAACGCGTCGACTCCGCCGAATTCCTTGAACAGAACGCATTTGCCCTCCATGACCGGCATGCCCGCTTCAGGCCCGATATCTCCGAGTCCGAGCACCGCAGTGCCGTCCGTTACCACTAGACACATGTTCTGTCTGCCCGTCAGCTCGAAACTCTTTTTTGGGTCTTCTTTGATCGCAAGACAGGGCTGAGCCACGCCCGGTGTGTAGGCAATGGAAAGATCATCTTTCGTCTCGACTTTCACTTTGGAACGGATCTCGATCTTTCCCTTCCACTCCGCGTGTTTTTTCAGTGATTCCTTCGCGTAATCCATTTATCATACTCCTTCTTTCTGATCTGCCATTTCCTCCGGATGGTAGGCATTATCGAATGTGTTTTCATCCAGAAGGCCGAGTTCAAGACAGGCTTCCCGGATTGTCAGTTCGTGTTCATGCGCGTATTTCGCTGCCTGAGCAGCTTTTTCATATCCGATCAGCGGGCTCAGCGCCGTTACGTTCATCAGAGAGCGGCTGAGATTCTCGCGCATTTTCGCCTCATCCGCTTCCAGCCCCTTCAGGCAGTTTTCCGTAAAGGACTCCATTGCGTCGGACAGAAGGCGCACGCTCTGAAGGAAATTGTATACCGTCACGGGCTGAAATACGTTCAGCTGAAAATTACCCTGCGATGCGGCGATTCCGATCGTGACGTCGTTTCCCATCACCTGGGCAGCCACCATCGTGACCGCTTCGCACTGCGTGGGATTGACCTTCCCCGGCATGATGGAACTTCCAGGTTCATTTGCCGGGATGCGGATCTCTCCAAGTCCGCAGCGCGGTCCGGACGCAAGCCACCGGATATCGTTGGCGATCTTCATCAGATCCGCCGCAAGCGCCTTCAGCACACCGTGCACAGAGGCGATCGAGTCCAGGGCGGTCAGAGCGTGGAATTTGTTCTGTGACGCCTCAAACGGGAGATCAAGGATCTCCCCGATCTTTTCAGCGGCGCGCCTGTCAAATCCCTTTGGCGCGTTGAGCCCCGTGCCGACTGCCGTTCCGCCGAGCGCAAGCCTGAAAATCCCGGTCTGTGTCTTTTCCAGAAGGCTGCGCTGATTTTCCAGCATCCCTCTCCATCCGCTGATCTCCTGACTGAACCTGATCGGGACCGCATCCTGCAGATGGGTCCTGCCTGTTTTCACAATTCCCTCGTGTTTCAGTTCCAGTTCTTTCAGCGCCCCGATCATCCTGTCCGCCGCGGGAAAAAGCCTCTCGTTCAGGCTCACCGCAGCGGCAACGTTCAGTGCGGTCGGGAACGTGTCGTTGGAGCTCTGGGACATATTCACATGATCGTTGGGATGAAGAAGCGTTTCTCCTGCGAGCTCATTGCCGCAGAACGCAATCACCTCGTTGATATTCATGTTCGTCTGCGTGCCGCTTCCCGTCTGCCAGACCGCAAGCGGGAATTCCTGATCCAGTTTGCCTTCCCGGATCTTCAGGCAAACTTCACGGATCAAAGAAGCGCGTCTTTTGTCGAGTTTTCCCATTTCCTCGTTGACGGACGCACAGGCTTCCTTGATCACGCCGAACGCACGGACGATCTCCACCGGGATCTTTTCCGTGCCGATCCTGAAGTGCTCAAGACTTCTCTGCGTCTGGGCACCCCATTTATGTTCCTCCGGGACCAGAACCGGTCCCATCGTGTCATGTTCTGTCCGGTAGCCCATATGCGGTCACTCCGCAGGATCCTGGACCGTATCGTTTGAATGGAACGAGAAATTGTGCTCCTGCAGCCACAGACGCTCCAGATTGTAGTGCCTGCGTTCCTCATCGCGGAACAGGTGGACCATCACGTCGCCGTAATCCAGCACGATCCAGATCCCCTCGTCATATCCCTCCTGGCGGAGCGGAACGACATTCTCCTCTTCCTTGCGTTTTTCATAGACCGCGTCAGCCAGCGCTCTGGTATGCAGCGCGGTCGCACCGCTTGCCACGACAAAGCATTCTGTCATAATCGTCATTTCGGAAATGTCCATGGAAACGATATCCAGGCCTTTTTTCGCGTCAAGCGTTTCCTTGATCATCTCGGCGATCTTCTCGGTCTCAGGTCTCATCAGTTTTTCCTCCTATCTTTTTTTCCAGTGTACGGATCGCTGCCACGGAATCGGGATGCATGCTCTGATTTCCGCCTTTCAGATACCCGCTTGTATTCTTCATTGCTTCCAGCAGTGCCAGATCCAGGTCTTTCTGCGCCAGCTCGCGGATCTTCGCGACGCCGTCGTAGGTCCTTCCCGGTTCTGTCAGGTCTGCCAGTTTCACGATCTTTTCCAGTTTTGTCATCTCCGGTGCGCCGATCGTATGCACCCGGATCGCATTGAGGATCTCTTTGTCCGTGATCCCGTATTCTTTTTCCGCGATTGCGGCTCCCAGCGGTCCGTGCCAAAGTTTCGGCGCCTGTTTCGTGAACGCGTCCAGCGTCACGCCGTACTGCTTCATGTAGTCCTGTGCCTCCTTGCCGCGATAGCCCTTGGCACAGTCGTGCAGAAGCGCCGCGATGCGGGTCCGCTCTACGTCGGCGCCGTACCGTTTTGCCAGTTCCTCGGCAGTCTGTACTACGCCCAGCACATGCCGCCATCTCTGAACCGGCATCCTGCCCCGCACATCGTCCGCAATCTGGTCGAACAGTTCCTTCTCTTCCTCCTGATACAGTTCATTTTCCTCGATGTATGCCGCCGTCCACTGGGGAACATACTGTTTCCAGTCCAGATCATTCAGGATCATCATACGCAGTCTCGTGGAGGAAATATCCATGCACTTTTCCTTCGCGAAGCGGATCTTCGCTTTGTGTGCCTTTTCCAGTTTTTCTCCCTGAAGCAGCGCGCACTCGGGATCCGTCCCGATCCTCTGGATGACAAAGAAGGAACAGAGGAACGCCACGACATCGAAATCCTTCCAGTTTTCCAGATCCATCAGCGTATCTGCACCGATGATCTGAACGAATTGTGTGTCAGGGTATGTTTCCGTGAGCCAGCGCATCGTGTCTACGGTATATGTATAACCGCCTCTGTCGATCTCCTGTGACAGGACGCTCATCTTTTTTTCGTTCAGAACAGCAAGCCGCGTCATCTCCAGCCGCTGCTGTGACGTGACCCCGCTGATCGTCTTATGCGGAGGCATCCCGTCAGGCACGAACCAGACTTCTTCGCACACTTTCGTCTTAAGGGCGATACGCGCCATCTGGATATGACCGATATGGATAGGATTGAACGTTCCGCCCAGGATCCCGATCTTTCTTTTTCCCTTTGCCATTTTGCACCTTCCGCTCAGTATTGTTCCCAAACGATCCCTCTGCGCGCAGGATAGATGCGGCGGAGCTCCTTTAATACATTTTCATTACACATACCGCGTACATCCGCACCGATCATCAGAAGAAACAGCTGCACGTCCGTGATCTGCGCTTCCCCGTCCGACTCTTCAATGGAACACTCCCGCGGGGTCAGTCGCACGCGCCGGACTCCCTGCGGTGTGCCTAGCCGGAACCGGATCTCCCCTTCTTCGCGCGGGATCTTTTCGATCAGATCCCCGATCAAGAGCGGGGCAAACATCGCACCGTGACGGAACCCTTTTTCTCCCGGCTTCACAGGTACGGGACAGATGACCGGTTTGTGATACAGCGCACAGACCGCCTCCATCACATCCTGCAGACTCCCGGGCGCCGTCTGATGCTCAAAGATCCGCACGCAGTCCTCTTCTTCCGTCAGCATAAGATAACTTCTGCTTTTATTATCCTTCCAAACAGCGCCGTTCTCAAGTGCCAAATCCGCATTGCGGAACACCCAGTCCGTCTGCGAGCGCAGAACGCTCACGCCTGTTCCCATGATGCTTTCCGCATAGATCTCCTGCGCGTCCGTTTTGTCTGCCGGCGAAAGCCGTCC
>JAFRLQ010000125.1 GCA_017431145.1 Clostridia bacterium
GAAGGGCGGGCATGCACAGCTTCGGACGATGGAGCTGCTGACGAACAGGACGAAGGACAATCCCGACCCGAAATACGACTTTGGGAAGGATTTCTACAAATTCCCGTGTTATCTTCGCAGAGCCGCCATTATGGAGGCTCTGGGAAAGGTCTCTTCCTATGAGAGCAATCTGGCTTCGTGGAACGGGAGGCGTGAAGGAAAGAAACCGGGGAAGCCGGCAGCCGGATATGTCTATCCCGCACTGTACCGGGACAACACCTACGTCCGTGAGGAGGAATGCTCCGCACAGGTAAAGGTCTGGATCCGCAACACCTGGGACTGGATCACCGTTCCCCTCAGGAAAACGGACGTTTCCTATATCCGCAGGAACTGCTCCGGCAGGAAAGAGTGTGTTCCAACACTCAGAAAGAGACACAACTTCTGGGTCCTCTCTTTCTCTTTTGAGGAGAAGACCAAACAAGCGGACGTTCCTCTGGAAGACCGGATCGTCCTTTCCGTGGATCTGGGTGTAAACAGCGCCTGTGTTTGCACGGCCATGTGTTCAGATGGCACTGTTCTGGGAAGAAAGTTTCTGAAGCTTCCGAAAGAAGAAGACTCTCTGACGCATGCCCTCAACAAGATCAAAAAGGCGCAGCAGCACGGCAATCGGAAAACGCCCGGGCTCTGGGCAAAGGCAAAGGGGATCAACGACAGGATCTCCGTCCTCACGGCACAGTTCATCGCTGACACGGCGGTCCTGTTCAGCGCTTCCGTCATCGTGTTCGAGAGCCTCGATGTGCGGGGAAAGAAGAAAGGATCCCGGAGCAAGCGCCGGAGAATCCATCATTGGCGGGCACAGTATGTCCAGAGCATGGTGACGAACAAGGCGCATCGTCTCGGGATCCGCATCTCCCGCGTAAACGCATGGGGAACGTCCTCTCTGGCCTATGACGGAAGCGGAAAAGTCATCCGCGGAAAGGACGCCGGATTCAAGACCAGCACCATGTGCCGGTTCCGGAACGGGAAGGCCTACAACTGCGATCTGAACGCCAGTTATAACATCGGTGCCAGATACTTCATTCGCGAGATACAAAAATCCTTGCCGGAAACGGAAAGGTTGCGCATTGAGGCAAAAGTTCCCCAGTGCAGCAAGAGAAGCACCTCGACCTTTGCCACGTTCATTAGTCTCTGTGCGGAACTTCATGCTGCGGCATGATGTCTCTGAGCTCAGACTGTATTTGTGGAAAGGCAGTCCGATACCCCTAAAGGGTAACCGTCTCATGACGGCATTAGGAAGCACGCGACTTCAGTCGTGTGAGGCTTCACCTAAGAGAGCCTTATTCAAAACACTTGTCAGAAGGCATCTTTGAGCTTCGGGCCCAAATAGGTTCAGACACAACAAGAGTACTCTATTTCTTCTATGTCGACAGGCGAATCATTCTAACAAACGGTTTCATCAAAAAGACACAGAAAACACCTAAAAGAGAGATTACAAGAGCCAAACAATACCGTACAGATTATTTAAATAGAAGGGGAAGAAACAATGGCAACGAGTTTCAATGAGTTTCTCCAGGAACAATTGAAGGATCCTGAATTTCGGAAAGAATACGAAGCATTGCAGCCGGAGCATGCGGTTGTGCAGGCTATGATCGATGCAAGGAAAGCGTCGGGTCTGACGCAAAAAGAGCTGTCAGAACGCACCGGGATCGCGCAGGGAGATATCAGCAGAATAGAAAAAGGGAATGCAAATCCTTCGATGCGTACGCTGCAGCGTTTGGCAGCCGGAATGGATATGATACTTAAGATCGAGTTTCTTCCTCGGACACCGGCAGGCAGAAATGATTGAGGAGATACCTAAAACCGAAAAAACAACAAGCGCATTTCTGCAACAGATTTACTACTGTTCTGCAGAAATGTGGCTTTTTATATTGCGAAGAAGGACCAAAGTCATCTTGACCTTTTGAACGGGACACAACTTTCGGCAGGTTGTTCAACCTTGGCAGTTTTATGTGTATGCTCCACATAAAATGAAGACTCGGTTTGACTGTGCAAAGCGCAGATTTTCTTGTTGCTTAGGATGTACGTTCCGAGGTGCTTTTTTGTGTTGAAGACGTATCGTTTCACAAGGATGCCAAGTTCAGACAACTCGCCCGGATCATTTTTGATTACTGGATAATTGACCGCACCGAGTAAAGAAGTTTCATTCATGTGATAATTCGGAAAAAACTGTTGATAAAAATGACAAATTGTATATACTGTATGTATATACAAAATGGATATACACGAGGGGTGAGCAGACATGATGACAGCTAAAGTGTTTCAGAGCGGGAACAGCCAGGCGATCAGGATTCCGAAGGAAGTACAGACGAACCTTAGGGAGTTCTATATCCGGAAGATCGGTGATGGTTATATCCTGTATCCGGTCGATGATCCCTGGTTTCCGTTGCGGTTAAGCATAGGACAAATGCAGGAAGAGTTTATGACGGACAGAGAACAGCCGTCATGGACACAGGAAACGCGGCGGGAGGAGTTCTGAATGTACCTTTTGGACACTAATATTTGCATTTACGCAATGAAAAACACATATCCAAATCTTACAAAAAGACTCTTTGAAACGGATCCTGCCAAGATTTATCTTTCTTCTGTCACGATCGCCGAACTTGAATACGGATGCGCGAAGAGCGTGTGGGAAACACGGTCGAGGAGTGTTACGAGCATATTTGTTTCCACGTATTCTGTTTTGCCGTTTGAACAGGAGGACGCGGTTTTATCCGGACGGCTGAGAGCGGAGCTTGCAAAAGCCGGGAAACCGATCGGGCCATACGACATTCTGATTGCCGCACAGGGTATTGCACGGGGGCTGACTGTGATCACGCACAACATGGAAGAATTCAGGCGTGTTCCAGGGATACAGCTGGAGGACTGGACAAAGTAATTATGGTTTTTATGAACGGAAGCAGGGCTATATACGCCCTGCTTCTGTGTTACAACAAATAATAAGTCTCAGATGGATCCGGTTTAGGTATTTGAATTATCCTTTCCAATCCCCGGTGTGCTTGATATACGCGTCGCTGTATCCTGCCGCCTGTACGGAGGGAAGATCCTTCTGCGCGGCGTCCTTGGTGGTGTATGAACCGGCGGAAACGACGTACCAGGTCTCCTGGTTGAGGTTGCTCCACTGGCTGGAGATCAGCATGACGGCGTCGAATCCTTTTTCCTTCAGCTTTGATACGGTGTCTTTCGCGCTCTGTTCATCCTTGAAGGCGGCGACCCAGATCCCGTAGAACGGCTGGGGCGTGGCCGGCGAGGGTTCGCTTTCGCTGACAGAGGAGGTTGTCTCCTGGACAGGTGCGGGTTCTTCTGTAACTGCTGCCTGCGGCTCGGGTTCGTTTTCTGTTTTTTCCGGAGCGGCTTCCGCAACGGGAGCGGTCACGGCCGGTGCTTCAGCTTCGGTCTCGACAGGACCGGACGTTTCCGGAACGACCATTTTGACCAGACTGCAGGCGCTCAGCGCACTGATCAGGAGAAGGGCTGCCGCGGATATCAGGATCATTTTTAACGTTCTTTTCATCTCAGATCATCTCTTTCTGTGAGGGAATTAGCATGGCAGGTAATGGTGCACCTTCCATAAAAAGTCTACCATTTCGGACGGAATGTTCAACAGATGGTTTTTGTTTTTTACTGAACTGCATGGAATGTGTAGCAAAACGAATTCATTGGGCTATAATGGGAGACAGAGAATTTTGTTAGGAGATTGATCGGAAATGGTTTCAAAAGGCGTTTTTTTGTATCAGAAAGACCGCAAGGCCGTACGGCTGTATCATCTGACGAACGGCGTGATCACAGCTGACGTGATCAATGCGGCGGGAGCGATCGTCCGGTTGCTGGTCCCGGATAAAAACGGAGTTTTGACGGACATCATTCTCGGAAGCCGGGATCTGGGGGATTACGCGTACAACAACTCCTTCTTCGGCAGTGTGATCGGACGCTACGCCAACAGGATCGGAGGCGGCGGTTTTACGCTGAACGGAAAACGGTATGATCTGCAGCACAACGATATGGTCGGAAGACCGACGGACACGAATCTTCACGCCGGGCCGGTGAGCTGGAATCACGTCGTATGGAATGTGATCGAAGAGGAGACGGACGACAGGAAGATCACGATGACGTACCGCAGTCCGGACATGGAAAGCGGATTCCCGGGAAACGTGGACGCGAAGATGGTGTACACCATTACGGATGACAATGCGCTTTCGCTGGAGTATTTCGCAAAGAGCGACAAGGACACCTATGTCAACATGAGCAATCACAGCTCCTTCAATATGGCGGGACATGATTCTGGCTCCTGTCTGGATCATCTGTTCACGATCAACGCGGATTATTTCACGCCGGTCAACGATATCAGCGTTCCGACCGGAGAGCTGCGCAGCGTCAAAGGGACTCCGTTTGACTTCACGTCACCCAAACCGCTGGGTCAGGACATCGGGGTGGATGATGATCAGCTCCGCTACGGAGACGGATACGATCACAACTTCTGCATCAACGGGGAGGGACTGCGCTTCTGCGCCAGGGTGAAGGATCCCAAAGAGGGACGCGTCATGACGGTCTATACGACCTGTCCCGGCGTACAGCTTTATTCCGGAAACGCTTTCGGCTGGGCGTTCCGGACGATCCCCTGCAAGGACAACGCGCGCTATACCAAAAACGGCGCGTTCTGTCTGGAGACAGGATACTATCCGGATACTCCGAACAAACCCCAGTTCCCCAGCTGTCTTCTGAAGGCGGGGGAAGCGTATCACGAGCAGACGATCTTCGCGTTCTCGGCTGAATGATCAAATACCATAGCGTTTTGACAGAAAAAAGAACGGGAAAATAAAAAAATGCGGAGAACCGTTGAACCGGACGGTTCTCCCGTGCGTCTATATCATGTAAATACGAGAAAAGGAGATTTCAACCATGTATTGTCGTTCCTGCGGCGCCCAGCTTCCGGAAGGCGCCAGATTCTGCCTGAAATGCGGAACTCCGCAAGACAGCACAGCACAGTCAGAACCGTTTGTCCCCCGGCAGTATGCGCCGGCGCCGCCTCCGCCGATCGAATACACTGCGCCATATGAACCGCCGAAATCCGCGGAACCGGCTGCGGCCGAGAACAGTGCGGCGACGAAAGGACTGGTATTCGGCATCCTGGCATTCTGCTTCATATCGATCCTGTTCATCGTCTACCGCAGAGTGCTGTTCCCGATGACCTACAGCGGGGCGAGCCTTTCGCGCATGGCGGGGCCGTTTATCGTCTTCCTTCTGATGGATCTTCTGTCGCTCGTTTTCATCATCCTGAACGCCGTGTTCGGGATCATGGGCATGGTGCGCGGCATCGTCAAGAAAAAGAATCTTGCGCTCGGCATCGTGGCCGCCGCTTTGTTTGTGGTCAACTTTATCTTCTTCATGGTCGTGGCGGCGCGCGTCTCGTATCTGTCCAACGCCGTGACGAACTACTGGCTGAACCAGATCTACTGGTGACCGAAACAGAAGAGACAGAATCTGCGGATCTGTTCTGCAGGTTCTGTTTTTTGTGCCGTCGAACGTGTTATAGTGGAGAAAACAGACCGGAAACTTGGAGAATGAAATGATGACGGACAGAGAACGGATCATTGATGCTTTTTTGTGCCTTACGGCTTTCGACGCGGAATCCTTTCACGAACAGGAGATCGGGCAGGAACTGCAGGCGCGTCTGACGGAGCTGGGGCTCCGGACGCAGATGGATGCGGCAGGGAACCTCTACGGTGTTCTGGAAGCGACGCGGGACGGAGAACCGCTTCTGTTCAGCGCGCATATGGATACGGTAAGCCCCGGGAAAGGGAAAAAGGCAGTTGTGGGAGAGGACGGCATCATCCGCTCGGACGGAACGACGGTCCTCGGCGCGGACGATCTTTCAGGCGTCGTGTCGATCCTGGAAGCGCTGCGCGTTATCCGTGATAATGGACTGGACCATCCCGTGATCGAGGTGCTGATCACGGTGGCGGAGGAGCCGTTCTGCCGGGGAAGCGCCGCCTTTGATTACGGCCGCATCCGGTCAAAGGAAGCCTATGTGCTGGATCTTTCGGGCCCGATTGGAACGGTGGCGCTGGCAGCACCGTCGATCCTCGCACTTGACATCACGGTAAAGGGGAAAGCGGCGCATGCGGGATTCGCGCCGGAAAAGGGGATCAACGCGCTGAACGCTGCGGTGAAGGCGCTTGCGCGAATCAGGACCGGACGCGTGGACGCGGATACGACCGTGAATTTCGGCCTTATTGAGGGCGGGAGCGTGCGAAACGCCGTACCCGAAACAGTGTCTGTCAAGGGAGAGATCCGGAGCATGAAACAGGAGCGGGTCAGGGAAGAAGCGGAAATGATCCGCAGGACGTTCCTGGAGGAAGCGGAAAAGATCGGCGCCTCAGTGCAGATCGAGCATCCCGTGGATCTGCCGGCATGCAGTACAGAGAGGAACGCGCCGGTCGTGAAACGATTCGAAAAGGCGCTTGCGCTTCTGGGATACGGAGAAGGAACGTTCATCACGACGTTCGGCGGCAGCGACAACAACCGCTTTTTCGTCCGCGGGATCAGCGGGATCGTGACGGCGTGCGCGATGGAAAACGTGCACACGACGTCTGAATACACGGTGATCGACGAGCTTCAGCGGTCCTGCGAGCTCGCACTGACACTGATGACGATGGAGTAAGGACGCTTTGTGCGGCATACGATAACAGTACGGAGGCTGAAAGACGATGCAGAAGGCATACAGAGAGGAAATCCGAAACGGCTGGCATTTTCTCAGAGGCGCGGCGAAACGGTATGAGCGCCTGGATCATGATACGGTATACGCGATGACGAAAGCCGGTCAGGAAGTCGGGGATATGGAGATCTTTCTCCGGGACAACGACTGGAAAAAGGTCAGCGTACCCCACGACTGGAGCACCATGGATCAGTCGGATCCGGCCGGTATCCCGGACAACGGATTCAAACTGCGCGGAGAGGGATGGTATTACAACGAGATACAGGTTCCGTTCTTTGAGGAGGACAGTCCGGTCTTCCTGACGTTTGAGGGCGTTATGGGACACAGCACCGTCTATGTCAACGGGGTGCTGGTTAAGCGCAACGTTTCGGGATATACCGCCTTCAGGATGGAGATCTCGGATTACCTTGTCCCGGGTGAAGCGGCGATGGTCGTGGTCCATGTGGACAATACGGAATTTGAAGGCTGGTGGTATGAAGGCGCCGGGATCTACCGGCCGGTCTGGCTGTCCGTCCTGCCGCCTGTGTATCTCGTGGAAGACGGACTGTATGTCTGGGCGCAGCCGGAGGATGAAAACGATCTTGGCGGAACATGGCAGGTCACGGCTGAAGCGGAGGTGCAGAATACGCTTTCCGAAGCATTTCAGGGAGAACTGATCTTCCGTCTGTATGATGCACAGAGACAGATCTGCGCAGAAGGAAAAGAGAGCATCGCGGTCCCCGCGGGTGAAAAACACAAAGCGGTACACAGGATAAGTATTACAGCGCCGAAACTGTGGGAACTGGATGATCCTTCGCTGTACAGTGCGGAAGTGTCGCTGCAGAGCGCGGAGGAAACATGCCAGAGCCAGAAGACGGCGCTTGGCTTCCGCAGCATCCGCTGGACGGATCACGGGATGTATCTGAACGGCAGAAAGACTCCGGTTCGCGGGATCTGCTGTCATCAGGATCACGCGGGCGTCGGAACGGCCGTCACGAGATCCCTGCTGCGCTACCGCATCGCGAAACTGAAACAGATGGGATGCAATGCATACCGCTGTGCGCATCATTGCCCGTCCCGTGAGCTTCTGGAAGTCTGCGACGAATACGGGCTGCTGGTCATGGCGGAGAACCGTCATTACCGTTCGACCGAGGAGGTCATGGAGCAGCTGGATGAACTGACAAGGCTCAGCCGCAGTCATCCCAGCGTATTCCTCTACAGCCTTTTCAATGAAGAACCCTGGCAGGCGGAACGGCGCGGCCGCCGTATGGCGGAAAAGATGCTGAAGAGGATCAGGATGAACGATCCGCTGACGCCGGTCACCGCGGCGATGAACGGCGGGGTTTTGACCCGGGAGAACGCTTCGGACGTGCTGGACGTGGCGGGTATGAACTACTGGATCGAAGATTACAACACCTATGCGAAACGCCGTCCGGGACACCCGATGATCGGGACGGAGAACGGACCGCTGTATGCGACGCGCGGGATCTATCGGGACGATCAGGAAAAGCAGCTTTTCAACAGCTACGGTCTCACCACCGCATGGTTCGGGAATACACTGCAGGATACCATGGAAGCGGCGGAAGGCGCGCCTCATGTCGCGGGCGTTTTTGTCTGGGGCGGCTTTGACTACAGAGGAGAACCGCAGCCCTTTGAATGGCCGAGCGTCTTCTCGCACTGGGGTCTCACGGACAACTGCGGATTCGAGAAGGATACCTTCTGGATGCTGAAGAGCTACTACAGCGATGAGGACGATCTCATGCTGCATCTTCTTCCGCACTGGAACTGGATAGAAGGCGAAACGGTCCGTGTCTGCGCCATGACCAACTGCGACACGGTGCAGCTTTTCGTGAACGGAAAGCCGATGGAGGAGAAAACGGTCGTGCGCCGCAGAGCGGAATGGGAGGTGCCTTTTGCGCCCGGTGCGATCCGCGCAGTCGCGAAGAAGGGAGACCGGGTCCTGGAAGAGACGGTGGAAACGACTGGCAAGGCAAGTGCGATCCGGGTGGAGGACGCGGCACCGGACGACCGGTACGACTCCTCGATTCTGAACGTGACGCTGGTGGACGCGGCGGGACGCATTGTCCCCACGCAGGCGCCTGACCGTACCGTGACATTCGACGTGGAGCGCGGCACACTGATCGGAGCGGGAAACGGCGATCCCAACGGGATACAGCCGGATATCACGAACGCGCTTCCGACGTTCTGCGGTAAGTGCCAGGCGATCGTGCTTCCGGACGATGAAGGGGTAGTCCGCGTCCGTGTAACTGCGGAGGGCCTTGCTCCGGTGACCGTGGAGAGAAAGATACCGGCAACAGAATAGATTAAAAGATGAAGGATGGCAGGCATCATGAGATGCCTGCCATTTGTCAGTTAAAGTGATGGACAGAGTGTTTACCTCCGGATCAGAAGAATTCCTTTCCGCGGACGGTTTCCAGTTTGCGTTCCAGAAGTTCTGAGTCATATGCGGGATCCTCGATGCATTCGTCGATGTGCTCCACGGCGAAAGAGAAACTCTTGAAGTTTCCGGGCGGCACCAGTGCGTCCACGTCCAGAGACAGCGCGTATTTCATTGCGGCAATGCCGAATTCGGGTTCTTCATCCGTGTTGATCGGTTTGCACCAGGACTTCGGAAAACATCCCTGGTCCTCGCCGTCTTCCCATCTTCTTTCGACAAAGGATTTCATGGAAAGAACGCCCATGCCGCGTTCGTGCGCAGCGACCAGAAGACGGTCGCCCATGCCGTGTGCCATGTTCATGAACCAGTTGAAGGGGAAAAGAACGGTTTCGAAGGGATATAGTTCGAGCATCCGGAGGGCGCAGTCCTCATTGTGCGCCGTAAAACCGATGTGATCGGCGATGCCGCGTTCTTTCAGTTTGCAGATCATCTCCATCGCGCCGCCCGGTCCGAATACCGTATCCACATCTTTCATCGTAGTGATCTCATGCAGCTGGTAGACATCGAAGTGATCCGTGTGCAGCAGCTTCATACTGCGTTCCAGATCCACCTGGGCAGACTTGAGATCGCGTCTGCGCGTCTTGCAGGTGAGACGGACTTTGTTCCTGTATGGGACAAGAGAGTTGCCGAGGCGTTCCTCCGCGTTGCCGTATGTCGGCGCGACGTCGAAGTAATTGACGCCGCGCTCGATCGCCCACGCGACATAACGGTCCGACAGTGCCTGGTCTTCTCCCGGATAGGTGACGCCTTCATAGGTTTCGGAGGAAACGATCCCGCCGTACATGACAGCGGAGATCTCGATCCCCGTATTGCCGAGTGTTCTGTATTTCATCGTTCCGTCTTCCCGGTCACATTCATTGATACCATCATACCATCTTTCTGCACCGCGGAAAAAGCCGGCAGGCGAAAACGGCTGCGGGGTGTTCCCGCATCGATTCGGATATGGACACGCGGATGCTGTTTTTCTAAAATGATAAGGAAAGAAACGTTCCGGAAATGCATACTCTGTGAAAAATCCGGACGAAAGGAGCGTTTTATGGCGTCGGTCCAGTGCCCGTCTTGCGGGAGGGAGATCTCAGATCAGGATAAGGTCTGTATGTACTGCGGTTTCAGGCTGAGGAAATACTGTCCCAAATGCGGAACAGAGCTCGGTCTCAGTGCAGTGTTCTGCAGCAAGTGCGGCGCGTCCGTCGCAGCGAAGGAGGAGGAACGTCGGCCTTTGCAGATGCCGGACACGATCGCGGTGATGGGCCCGCAACAGACGGCGCAGCGCGGACTGACGGGGCGTGCCGTTCCCGGACAGCAGGTGTCGCAGCAGGCATCCGGCTATGAGCGGCAGGCAAGGCTTGCGCAGGAGACGATCGAGCGTCAGCCTGCGAGACAGCAGATGCAGCAGGCATCCGATTATCAGCAGCAGATGCAAAATGCACAGGAGGCAGCCGGGAGACAGCGCACGGGACAGCAGATGCAGCAGCAGGCGAACGACTATCAGCAGCAGGTGCAAACCGCGAAGGAAGCGGCAGACCGACAGCAGGCACAGCAGCAGATGCAGCAGCAGGTAAACGATTACCAGCAGCAGGTGAAAAACGTCCAGACAGCGATCGATCAGCCGAGGCAGCAGCTGAACCGGCAGGCGGCTGACTATGAACACCAGACAGAAATGGCCAAACAGGCGATGGAGCAGACATCAGGACAGAATGTCTCGCATTTTGCAACTGTCGGCGCTAGGCGGGCGGCAAAGCTGGGGGGCGAGACTGTTAAAGTTGCCGCGAAACATGTGTCAAGATCCGCCGGAAATATGCTTGCACTGAAGATCGTTGCGATCGCTGCATCGATCATAATTGTCGCGGGCGCGACGATTGGCGGAGGTATCCTGATCCATAGACTTGTGGACACCAGAAAACCGCTGCAGACGGATACAGTTTTTGTTGAACCGGAAGAAACCGAGCAAACAGAGGAAACAGGGGAAACAGGGGAAACGGACATCGAAGCACCTGCTATGATCGTGGAAGTCGACCCTGATTCGCTTGAACAGGAAGCGATCGTTTTTCTGAATCAGTTCAGTGCTTTTTACAATACGGAAAGCAGAAGAGGAAGCCGGGAGTTCGATGCGGAAAAACCGGACAGCGGAATTCTGAAATCAATCGTTGTTTCATGGAAAGCACCATGTGTAGACCTGAACATATATCCCGGTGCGGGACGCAATATCATCAGCGGTCAGGACCCAAGAAACTGGTGGCCGGAAGAAGACATATACGGATACGGAGTGCGTTATGCGGCTTACGACGCGCTTGGGGTCGACTGGATCATGGAGCACATTTTCCATGTACCGGAAGACAGGATCGCAGAGCTTCGGGAGGAAGTGGAAGCGGAGCGTGTGATCTATCGCGAAAGTAATGCGAGAGGCGAGTACTATTATGCTGATTTCAACGGAGAACCGGAAAACGTGCCGACGGATGAAGAGTATTATTCTGTGATCGAGATCGAGTCTTTGAAGACAGACGGTGAAAAGTATTATGTCACGTACCGCCAGTGGTACAGATACGCGGAAGATTATTATTACACAGAGCTGGGCGACGAGTATTACGGAGATTTCTACGCGGTCATAGCAAAAGAAACGATTGATGGAACAGACTACTGGACGATGTATGCCAATACTGCGGATGTCCCGTATGAGTCTGAACCGGCTCCGGACCTGTTCTCAATGATCTCACGGGAATGGGTCGGAGACGGAGACTCCATACTGAATATAGAAAAGGACGGGACTTTTACTTATCAGCATTTTGATTCTGTGTCGGGCTGTCACGGACAGTTTGTGAATCCCAGAAGGATCAATGGGTACACATATGCGTTTGATGTAGGAACAGTCGATTATGACGGCACCGGTGGCGCAGAAATCCGGGGTCTGGATCAGGGGGAAGTCTTCTATGTGTACCTTCCGGAAATGCCTCAGGCCGAAATGCCTTTTGAACTCAATCAACAATTGAGGTGGATTTTCGGGCAGTACTCATATGGTGCTGAAAAACTCGGGTTCACCCTGATCTGCAATGAAGACCCGTTTGTTGCGTTTGCGGAATACAGAACGCCTGTGATGGGGTACTGATTCTTCTGAGTATAGGGCTGATATATGGCCCGTGTTTTGAGAAAAGCTTCAGACAGATACAACGAAAAGGATCTCCTGTGCTGGGAAAGAACAGGAGATCCTTATGCTGTTTTAAAGAAGAAATAATCAGCCTTCGAAAGCCTCGCTGGCTTCGACGACCCAGCGGAGGTTCTCGATGGGAGTATCCGCGATGATGGAGCAGTCGGAAGAAATGATGAACGCGTCTTTTCCGGTCTCGCGGATCAGATTTGTCGTGAAATCCTTGATCTGCTGCTCATTGCCGCGCCACAGGATGCCCGTGCTGTTGCGGTCGAAACCGCCCATGACGGATTTTGTATTGAAGTATTTCTTTCCCTCTGCCATGGACATGGACTCGCGCTGGTAAACGCCCCAGTTGACGCACTCGAATTCATAATCCTTGAACAGGTCGAGATTGATGCAGGAGTTCGTGTCGTCTGTCTCCCACGAGCACAGATGCTCGATGATGTGCGGGAACCGCGCTTTCGTGTACGCGAGGAGACGCTCGTCCGCGGGACGGATGTATTCATTGTACACATCTTTCGGGAAACGCCATTTTTCCGCGTTCTGAAGGGAGACCATCATACCGTCGATTCCGGTCTTTGCAAGTTCATCAAGGAAGACGAATGTCGTTTCCTCGATGACATCCAGGACCTGAAGCAGTTCCTCTTTGGTAGTGTTCCAGTACTCGTTGATGATCGTTTCGCCCATGTCGAGCGTGTGTTTGAAGTGGGAGAGAGGTGTGAAAGTGCACTGGAACACGGCAGAGTCGTCACCAAGCGCATCTACGATACGCTTGGAGCGGTCACACTGGATCGTGATATAAGGATGATCCTTCTTGTACGGGCGGAATTTCAGCCAGTCCTCGATAAAGAAAAGCGGCGTGTCGCTCATCAGCGGATAGAATCCGTCTGTCGCGACCAGGCACATATCGGACCGGGTGGCGCGGGTCCATTCTACGGTCTCGCGGACGGTGTTGTCTGTCTGATCAGTGAAGTGCTTGTGGAACGCGACCGGAACACGGTCGACAGGTTTTCCTTCCATCGCTGTCAGCATTCTTTGTTTCGGCGTCATCATGGCATGATTCTCCTTTTGCGGTAATGATTCGTGATTATGATTGGTGGGTGCTCCGCCATTCGCGCGGCGAGACCCGCATCGTCTGTTTAAAGTCCCGGTTGAAGGTGCTGATGGAACGAAATCCGACGCGTTCCGCAATCTCGGCAACGGAATCGGAGGAAAGGATCAGCTGTTCGCAGGCTTTCTGGATCCGTACCTGCCGAAGGTACTGCATGGGACTCATGTTCAGCGCCTTGCTGAAAACGCGTCTGAAATTCGTGTCACTCATATGACAGGCTTTTGCCAGATCCCTCGCCGTGATCTCTTCTCCGAACCGGGCCCGGATCAGATCAAGAGCAGGCGCAAGGGGAAACGTGTCCATTCCCGAAAGACTGTTTCTGAATTCGGATTGCTCCTGTGCCCGGAGGATGAGGTTCAGGAGCAGACCGAGCAGTGAAAGGACGGCGGCATGCCAGTTCTGAGCCTTCTTTTCGATCTCATCAAATATGGCGAGCAGAAGCGGTACTGCGTCCGGATGCCGTGCGGATGACAGGATCGGCCGGAATCCCTGCAGATGGCTCTTCAGCAGTTCAAGATCATGAAAACCGTAGGGATTCAAAGAGAGAAAGCGGTCCAGATCGACATACAGGTATTTGCACCGGGAAGGCTGCCTGGAGCGGTTGAAGGAATAATGCAGCGCGTTCGGGCAGATCACACAAAGATCGCCTGCGGAAAGATCGTATTCGGTTCCGTTGATGATGAAACCACCCGTGCCTTCGACCCAGTATGTGATCTCAAGGGTGTCGTGGAAGTGAAAGAACGGGATCTCGGTATTGGTGATGAACCAGGTATCATCGTTGAAAACTGAGACGGGCAGTTCTTCCGAAACGGGATAATGGTCAAACCGCCAGGTGTATTTCTGCGGCATGTTCAGGGCTCCTTTCGCGATTGGCATCAGGGCAAAAACATATGAGTGTAACCATTTTTCGATAACTTTGATTTCATAATATCATCATTTATGACAGAAATATTGCTGAAAATAGGCGAATCATGGTCAATAATGACCAAATCGGAAAAGAACAGGTTTGTTTTTCATACCTGGACCCACGGTGTCCGCTGTGCGGGGAGACGGTTTTCCGGCGACGGACGCACAGCGGAAGAACAAATGAAATAAAAACCGGGTTGTTGACACGATGTCAGCGCGATTGTATAATAAGCCTGTTCGCTGACACCGTGTCAATGAATAACGTAAAAGAGGAGTGAGACCATGATCAAAGGAACGCCGGAGCTGATCACGGAACGCAGGGAAGAGATCATCAATGCATGTGAACAGCTGTACAGGACGATGAGCTTCCGGGAGATCACGCTGAAGGAGATCGGAAACGCAGTGCCTTTTTCAAGGCCGACGATCTACAACTACTTTCAGACGAAGGAAGAGATCTTTCTTGCGCTGTATGAGCGGGAATATAACCGCTGGAACGGGGACCTGGATCTCATCCTGAAGGAACAGGGACCCATGTCCTGCGGCGAGCTTGCCGGAAGGATCGCGGATTCGCTTGCCAGACGCGAGCAGCTTCTGAAACTGTTGTCCATGAACAATTACGACATGGAGGCAAACAGCAGGCAGGAGCTTCTGACATCCTTCAAGACGTCCTACGGAAGATCCATGCAGCTGATGCAGAGGATCCTTGAAAAACAACGTCCGGATATGAGCGCGGAGGAGATCCGCCGGTTTCAGTACATCTTTTTTCCGTTCATGTTCGGGATCTATCCTTACACAACCGTTACCCAGAAACAGCGGGCGGCGATGGAAGATGCAGGCGTTCTGTTCATGTATCAGTCCATATACGAGATCACGTTCTGCTGCCTGAATGAGCTGCTGAAATAGCGGTACACGAATCAGCAGCGGACCGCTGCAGCAAAAACACGAATGAAAAAACAATACCGGCAGAACACCAAAGAGAGCAGGAGGAAAACAAAATGAAAGAGAAGATCGTACAGACCGCGGGAAGAGACCAGCTGAATTCGTTTGCGCCCATGTTCGCACATCTGAATGACGACGTATTGTTCGGTGAGGTGTGGAACAGTGACGGGATCGATGTAAAAACGAGATGCATCGTGACCGTCGTGTCTCTGATGGCGTCGGGGATCACGGATTCCGCGCTGATCTATCATCTGAAGAACGCGAAAGCACGCGGCGTGACAAAAGAAGAGATCGCGGCGATCATTACGCATGCCACGATGTATGTGGGATGGCCGAAGGGCTGGGCGGTCTTCAATCTCGCAAAGGAGATCTGGAACGAAGAAGCGCCGGAGGCGACGGAAAAAGACAGATACCAGAACACGATCTTCTTCCCCGTCGGAGAAGAGAATCCTTACGGAGAGTATTTCGTGGGACAAAGCTATCTTGCGCCGGTGTCACAGGAACAGGTTCCGGTCTTCAATGTGACCTTTGAGCCCGGCTGTCGCAACAACTGGCATATCCACACCGCAAAAAGCGGCGGCGGACAGATGCTGATCTGTGTGGGCGGCAGAGGATATTATCAGGAATGGGGCAAGGACCCGGTCGAAATGACGCCCGGTACGGTGGTCAATATTCCCACAGGCGTGAAGCACTGGCACGGCGCAGCGCCGGATTCCTGGTTCTCGCATCTGGCTGTCGAAGTGGCAGGCGAAGAGACAGGCGCCCAGTGGCTGGAAGCGGTCGACGAATCCTTCTACAATACGCTGAAATGAGCAAACGGGGAAAACAATGAACAGGAAATCAAACGGAAAGTGGATTTCTCTGATCCTTGCGGCAGTGCTCGTGCTGTCACTGACGGCTTGCAGAGGCAAAACGGCTGCGGAACAGGAGAAGCAGGAACCTGCAGTACAGGAACAGACGCAGGATGCTGAGCAGGGCAGTCTGCAGGAGACGGAAGAAGCGCAAACGGGATCTGACGCAGAGAACGCGACGGTCCTGGTCGTCTATTTTTCAGCGACCGAAACGACAGAAGGCGTTGCGCAGAAGATCGCGGCAGTCACAGGAGCGGATCTGTATGAGATCACGGCGGCGCAGGAATACACCAGCGACGATCTGAATTGGCATGACAACAGCAGCCGCACGACGCTGGAGCAGAACGACAAAAGCGCGCGCCCGCAGATCGGAAGCGATCCGGTCTCGCTGGAGGGATACGCGACGGTCTATATCGGATATCCGATCTGGTGGGGTGAAGAGCCCAGGATCATGGATACCTTTGTGGAAAGCTGTGATTTTGAAGGCATCACCGTGATCCCGTTCTGCACATCGGGCGGCAGCGGCATCGGCCGCAGCGGGAAGAATCTGGAGGAGATCGCCGGCAGCGGATTCTGGCTGGAAGGACAGCGGTTTGGCGCGAACGTATCCGAAAAGGAGCTTGAGGACTGGATCAGCGCAATGGAGTAATGACGGGAGAAGAAATCAATGCAGGCGAAGAAAACAAGGATCATCAAAAGGATCGTGGATGTGAGCATGACCGTCCTCCTGCTCTTCCTGATGGCCTATCAGGTGACGGGAGAGAAACTGCATGAGTGGATCGGCATCGGCATGACGGCTGTTCTGATACTGCATCACATTCTCAATCTCAAATGGTACGCATCTCTGTTCCGGGGCAAATACAACGCGTACCGCACCGTGACCGTGGTGATCAACACGCTGCTTCTGGTGTCGATCACGCTGACGGCGCTGTGCGGGATGGCGATGAGCGCGTATGCCGTTCCGTTCATGTACGGCATGCTGCCGGTGACTTTTGCCCGCAGGTTTCATCTTGTCATGTCCTTCTGGTCCTTCGTTCTGATGGGAGTGCACCTCGGACTGCACGTCCCCGCGATGACAGCGGGCATGTTCAGAAACGGAAAAGCGAAATGGATCGCGGCGGCGGCCGCGGCATTGGTCACGGGGATCGGATTCTGGTGCTTTTTCCGGAACAGGATCCCGGATTATCTGTTTTTCCGCACGCCGTTTGCGTTCTTTGATTACGAAAAGGCGGCGGTTGTCGTCTTCCTTGAGAATCTGTCGATCCTGACTGCGTTTGCTTTCCTCGGTGCGTGCTGCCCGGTCACGATCAGAGCGCTGGGCAAACACGATGACAGGGCGATGACAGGCATCGCGGCACTGGTGATCGGTGCGGCAGTTGTCGTACTTGTGCTTTCACTGATCATATAACCGAATCAAGAGAAAACAAACGCCTGAGGATCACGGCAGCATGTGTGTTCTGTGGGCTTTTTTACAGCAAAAGGAGTGCAGGAATCCGTTTTACACGGAAAACAGACTCATCTGGTCATCGATCCAGGATGCCTGCGGCACATCATGGATCCTGTCGCCTTCCATGTAGTTTCCGATCAGGAACGGAGAAGCAGGATCGTGCAGTCTGCTGTGTTTCAGGACGGCTTCCGGTTCCGTATTCGCGTAGCAGTATCTGCAAAGATGCCTGCATGTGTCATATGCCCCTATATCGCAGGAAAGGTAGCAGGAACAGGCGTCCCGTGCGCCTTTCCGTTTCGGCGCGTTCAGACGTTTTCCGATCGCCTTTTCGTAGTCGCTGATCTGCATGCAGCCGCTGCAGTCGGCGCCGTATGCGGCAAGTTCGTCGCCCTCTGCGCACGGCTTTACCGTCATGCCGCATGCGGTTGCGATCCGGATGATCTCTTTGCCCAGCAGCAGACGCGTCTCCTTTGGGACCTCGTGCGCTTCCGGGAAGTTCTTCCGGACCTTCGGGTAAAGATCGATGAAGCTGATCACGACCGTTTCGGTATATCCCTTCAGCGCTGACGCGATCTGTTCGAACGCCCGCAGATGGTATTCCACGGTGTATTTTTCAGACAGAAGGATGGGATCATAACGCCAGCCGACACAGGAGACACCGACGATGTCTGAAAGCTGTTTAAAACGGGAGATCATCAGATGCTTGTCCGGTACGTTGGGCTCGATGTCCCTGCCGTACGGGGTCAGTGTGACGAACCAGTACTGGCCGTAGTCTTTCAGAAGATCCATGTAGGGGAACATCGGCGCGGGATTCTTCGTACAGAACCCGATCGCATCCACGACGGACGGATCCAGACGGTAGCGGCTGACCTGCTGCGGATCATAGGGATTGCGCACACAGACAAAGCCTTCTTTCAGACGGTTTGCGAACCACTCCGAATAGAAGGCGGGGATATCTGTCCTTTGTCCGGTGTTGATGATCATTGACGAAATGTCTCCCGATACTGTTTTTCCGTACAGAAAAAGTATAGCAAAACGGTCAAGGGGGCGTTTGCAGCGGCATGCGTGACAGAATGATACGGTTTTGATAAAGAGCGGTATAATGATACTGTGATACGAATCCGGTGATACAAAACATTGCAGGTGGCAGGTATGTTTGAGATATCTTTTCCCGCAGCAGAATGGACGTTTACGGCTGTATGGCTTCTTGTGAGGATCGTCATATGGCTGAAACAAAAAAGCATAGACTGGAAACGGGAAGCCGTTCTTGCTCTGATGTATATCAATCTGGCTGTCATCATCCGTTTCGTGTTTTTTCCGAGAGATCTGGCCGGCGGCCGTGTACAGCCGCTTGTCTTTGAGGCTGCATCGGCATTTCCTCCGCGGGTGAACCTGGTTCCGCTGATCCGCCTGTTCAGGTATGGCAGCGTCCGGGATATCGTTTGGAACGTGGCCGGCAATACGGCGATGTTTGTTCCCAGCGGCATCGTGCTGCCTGTTGTATACAGACGGCTGGACAGCTTCCGGAAAACAGTCGCAGCCGGCGCGCTTCTTTCTCTGAGCATAGAAATCCTGCAGTTGCCTTTTCTGTCCAGAGCCTCGGATATCGACGATCTGATCCTGAATACACTAGGAACCGCTGTCGGGTACGGGATCTATGCGGCGTTCAGGTGCCTTAAGCGGCAGAAACGTGAACACAGTGTCTGAAGTTCATACGGATGCAAGAGAAAAAAACGGGCGGCCGAGTGCAAGGAGGCGTATGGTTTTGGAAGAGAGCCGGATGAAGAGAAATATAGCGACCGGGATGGCAGTGCTGCTGGCGGCGGCATGCGCACTCTCAGGATGCGGCGCAGCTGACGCGGAAAACAGCGGCTGCGGACAAAGCACGGTGCAGAGCTTGGAGACCGGACAGGAGGTGTCAGAGGAAATGCAGCAGGAGGACATGGACACGATGAAGGAGATCCAGACACAAAGAGGGGAGGCAGGACCGGTGCTGATACTGTACGTGAACGGAGAGGAACTCGCCGTGGAGTGGGAGGACAACGAATCCGTGGACGCGCTGCGGCAGCTGGCGTCAGAAGAAGCCGTCACGATTGAAATGTCCATGTACGGAGGTTTTGAGCAGGTGGGATCCATCGGCGAGACGCTTCCGAGGAATGATGAACAGATCACGACGCAAGCCGGGGATATCGTCCTGTACTCGGGAAATCAGATCGTCCTGTTCTACGGCTCAAACACATGGGCGTATACGCGCCTGGGCAGGATCACGGACAGGACCGACAATGAACTGACGGAACTGCTGGGCAGTGGCAACGCGGAACTGAAGATCGAAGCGGCCCGTTGAAAGAGAACTGTTTTGTCATCCAAAACAGTTCTCGGGCAAAACGAAAACTGCGGCTTTTTCTGGGAAAAGGCGCAGTTTCTTACTGTTTTCTTATGCCGCCTGTGTTCCCGCAGCAAGGGGCATATAATCACCAGCGCAGGAAACAAACCGGAGGAAAACATGAAAAAGACACTTCTCGTAATCGTACTTTCAATATTGCTTATCGTCTCTCTGACAGGATGCGGGAAAGCAGACAAAAACGAAAACGGAGTTCCCGCTGCTGAGCAGCAGAACGCTGCTGACGCTGAAGCGCCTGCGGAGAATGATGGACAGAATCCCGTGATGAACGTCGCGGGTGTCTATCACGCCGAGGGCTGCCTGGAAGCGCTGGTCGAGTGCGAGGGTACGGAAGACGCGAAGATCACCGTGACCTATGCGCTGAGTCCCTGGTTCCATGATGTGACGGTCATGAGCGGACGTTTCGATCCCGAGACGCTCACGGTTGAATTCACCAATGCTGCGCTGACCGAGTACGTCTACAACAGCGACGGCAGTGTGGATGAGGGGAAACACGGTTATACGGACGGTACGGGCAGGGCAGTCTTCAGCATAGAGGACAACACGATGACGGTCACGGAGGAGACATCCTCCGGTGATCTTGAGACCGTATACACTTTCGGGTCTTCCGGTGAGCTGATGACGGTCACCGATCCGGATCATTATGCCGGTGTCACGGCTATGGACAAACGTGAGGTCGAGACGGTGGTCGGGTTTGCCGTGCGCACTGCTTACCTGAGTGAAAACTGGTATGCCATTGCAGATATGATCCGCTATCCCATTACGATCAACGGTACGGAACTTTCCGATTCTGTCGCTTTTATCAACGGTCCAGGAAGAAGACTTCCGCTTCTGCAAGCGGTGAGATGAATTCCGAATCAGGACCGTGACAGAATTATTCTGGTTACAGTATAGATCGATGATCCTCATGCGAAAAGGGATAGAATCACCGAAATCA
>JAFRLQ010000126.1 GCA_017431145.1 Clostridia bacterium
CGACAGAACGCAAAGAACACGTTCCGGATTATGGTGTTTCAGAAAGTATTCGACTTCATGCAGACACCACGGCGACTGATTATACGCTTCGGAACAGATCACGATCAGAAAACGGGAGGCGTCGAGCGCGCGTTCGATTTCCCGGGACAGATCGCTGGACATCTGCAGTTCCGCCTGGTCACGGAAGATCCTGTTGATCTTCTTGATCCCATAAGCACTGCGGACACCTTTGGGAATGCGGTAATGCTCCAGTTCATACTGGATCGTTTCAGCGGTTTTTGTGTCCTGCGGCGTATGCCGGTAGGAGATGAAGGCGTCATAAAGGAAGTTCTGCATGATCTCTTCTCCTGAAGATGTATGTGTCCGAAAACGGTGCCTGTCCCGTTGCTGTAAAACATTATCTTTTCTTTATTATACATGATACGGGCTGCGTTTTGTGATGTGTACAGACGGTTGACAAGCGGAACACTGCATTTTTATACTGTTATAGAAAGAAAAAGGCCGTTCCGCACGAAGAAAGGAAAGGGTTATGCTTCATATTTCCTCTGTCATACTGTCTGCCGCGCTCGTTCTGGCGATGGTGCTGAACCTTGCGATGAAACCGAAGTTTTCCGCCAGGATCAGCACGATCTGTCTTGCAATCGGAGTGACCGGCGGACTTCTTTTTTACGGCCTCGGCTGGATCGAGACCACGGAGAATCTCTTTCTGGCGCTGATCCGCACACCGCTTTCCGTGTTCCGTATGTTTGTGGGCGTCAATGAGCTCAGCGCGATCTCGGAATCGACACTGGTCTCCACGAAAGCAGGACTCGTCATATTCTGGGCAGTGCATCTGATCGCGTTCTATTCCATGGCAAGCGCTGCCATGCTGACGATCGGAGCCGCTGTGCTTCGGCAGCTGCGCTTCTGGCTTTCTCTGCGCGGGGATCTTGTCCTGATCTACGGCATCAACGATGACAGCATCGCATTGGGAAAAGAATGCCTCGAAAAGGAAAAATGCGCCGTCGTCTATGTGGATGAAACCATTGCGGGCACGATGATCAGCGATATCAACAACATGGGTATGTCTGCGGTGGAAGGACAGGCAGCGGTGAAATCGGAAAAGAGTTTTATCCGGAAACTGCGTCTGAAGAAAAGAAAACTGACCGTTTTTGCGATGCAGGAAGACAAGGACCAGAACCTGTTCTATGCGCTCGGACTGAAGGACGCGCTTGAAGAAGCGGGGATCCCTGCGGAAAACACGCAGATCACGCTTCCGGGGGAAGAGGAGATCATTACGGCGATGCTTCAGGTCTCGCCGCAGCAGTACGGATTCGGATATGTCAACGTGTTCGATGTGAGCACCCTGACTTCCCGTGCGCTGATACGGACGTGTCCTCCCTGGGAAATGATCCGGTTTGATGAAACAGGACGTGCGCAGGAAGACTTCGAATGCGCGATCCTGGGGTTCGGCGAGCACGGGCAGGCGGTCCTGAAGGAACTGGTGATGAACGGACAGTTCGAAGGAAGCACCTTCCGGGCGGTGGTTTTTTCACCCTCGTTTGACAGTGAGTCGGGATTCCTTCTTTCAGACTGCCCGGAACTTCTGAGACAGTATGACATTTCGAATGTGAAAGCGAGCGCGATGAGTCAGGAGTTCTTCTCTTATCTGGAGCGTCATCTCCGTACGCTGAAGCTCATTGCCGTATGTACGGGAGACGAGACACGGGATCAGGAGATCTCGGATCACCTGATGCTGTTTCTGAAGCGGAAAAACGCGGAAAATATCTGCGTCGCGCAGTGCGGTGACCGCGGCGTGAGATACCAGGAAACGGTGGGAAGTCCTGTCATCCGTACGAATATCAATACGCTGGACTATCTTGCGGCCGAACAATCCGACCGGGAGGCGATCCTGCTCAATGATGCCTATGATACTTCCGACAGGACGGCGTGGGAGAAATGGATGGCCTGCGACAGTTTCAGCAAGATGTCTTCCCGCGCGTCGGCAGACTTCGCAGGGGCGTATGTCCGTGCGTCCGGGAGTTCAAAAGAAGAGATACTGGCCGGCGGCTGGAGCCCCGACAGGGAAATGCTTGAAACGCTTGGAAAAACAGAGCATCTGCGCTGGTGCGCCTTCCATTACACGATGGGATACACACCGATGAGCTCGGCGCAGCTTGAGGAAAACGGGAAAAAATACCTGGAAGCGAAAAAAGACGGAAGACCTGCGGATATCAGGATCACGAAGGATGCCGTGCAGCGGCGCCACGCGTGTCTCATTCCGTGGGATGAACTGGACGCGCTGTCACAAAGAGAAAGAGAACTGACGGGCAGACAGGCGGATTACAAGCAGGCAGATATCAACAATGTGCTTTCGCTTCCGAAACTGCTCTTCAGCGCGAGGAGGTGAAGAAACCGTGAAGAAAAAGATCCGAATTGTTTTGATCGCGATAGCGGTCTATCTGACGCTGCTTTTCCTGCTCCTTTTATCAGAACAGCGGGCGGCGGGATCGCCGATCCAGACCTTCTGGGATGCGGTCTGGTATTCGCTGGTGACGCTGACGACGGTCGGTTACGGGGATCTTGTGCCTGTGACGGTTTTCGGAAAGATACTCGGTATCGTGTTTTCTCTGTGCAGCATCGGCGCTCTGGCGGCGCTGATCGGACTCGGGTTCCGGATCATCACGGGCGACATTCTTCCGCGGGCGTATCTCAGACGCAGGAAGAACCGGAACTGGTATGTATTTGATACGGAGAACCGGGATACGGTCCTTCTTTCGCAGAGACTGAAAGAGCAGGACCCGCAGGCGGTCATTGTGTTTGCCGGAGCGGAGAAAAAAGACACGGAAACAGTCAGAGCTGTCAGGATCGCACTGGAGCCGGAGCAGGTGCTTGCGCTTCGGGGCGGAAAGAAAGAGGGACTGCATCTGTTTTTCCAGTCGGATGACCTGTGGAACAACTATCGCGCAGCCTATGAATGTGCAAAGAAAGGCATCGCGTCCTATTGTCAATCATATTTTTCAGCGGAGGATCTTCCGCAGGATCTGCATATTCTTGACAGAACGGAACTTGTCAGCCGCGCCTACTGGAAAGAACATCCGCTGACGGAAAGAGAACGTTGTGTGATCCTGATCGGATGCGGCAGGAACGGGAGTGCGCTTTTGGAACGGGCGCTTCTCGTGAACGTGTTTGAAAAGGAACGGAACACGGAGTACCATGTGTTCCTTGACACGGAGCGTTTCTGCGAAGAACACAGCGTGATCGGGGAAAAACTGTCACAGGAGAATACGGGGGAAGACAGACTGATCTTCCACAGTGAATCGTGGGAGAAGTGCCGCGTACTGATGGAGCAGGCAGACAGGATCGTGATCTGCACAGACGACGATGCGCAGAACCTCGGTATCTGCGAGACGATGAAGACATGGTTTGCACTGAATGCGGACATACATGTACTGCTTGATGAATGTGTGCCGGGGATATGCTCCTTCGGTGATGCGGAATCCGTGATGACGGTGGAATTCGTTATGAAAGACGCGGTCAACAGACAGGCGCGCTTCATGAACGATCTTTACCGCAGCGGAACGGGGAAGGGCAAGGAATGGAGCGAGCTTGGACCGTTTCTTCGCGCGTCCAACATTGCTGCGGCGGATCATCTTGCGGTAAAGGTGCGTTATCTTCTCGGAGATGAGTCAATCACAGAGCTTACACCGCAGGTCTTTCAGGCTGCATACAGGCAGTATCTTGCAAAAAGAGATGCATGCGGTGATGTGATGCGGGAGATGGAACACAGGCGCTGGATGCGGTTCCACGAACTGTACAACTGGAGATACGGTGCTGAAAGAAATGATGCGTCAAGATGCCATCCGCTGATGGTACCGTTCGAGCAACTGACACCGGAGCAGCAGAAAAACGACGAGTATGCCTGGGAGATCCTTGGGAAAATGACTGAATAAGACAGAATGGAAAAACGGCTGAGATCCGGAAAATGGGTTTCAGCCGTTTTTGTGCTGTTCGGGGTATTACTGGCAAAGATAGCAGACCTCGTTTGGCGCTTCACCGTTTTCGAAGAATGTCCGGATGTTTTCTGCCGTTGTCTGCGCAATGTTTGCCAGCGCGTCGCTGGTCAGGAACGCCTGATGAGAGGTGACGATCACGTTCGGCATGGAGATCAGTCTGGCCAGCACATCGTCGCTCATGATGTGTCCAGAATAATCCTGGAAGAAGAAATCGGATTCCTCTTCGTAGACGTCAAGACACGCCGCGCCGACCTGACGCGTTTTGATCCCTTCAAGAAGCGCCTCGGAGTCGATCAGACCTCCGCGTGATGTATTCAGGATAAACACTCCTTTTTTCATCGCGGCGATGCTTTTCTCGTTGATGATATGTTCCGTTTCCGCAGTCAGCGGACAGTGCAGGGAGATGATGTCGCTTTTGGCGAAGATATCCTCAAGCGGAACATAGGGGAAATCCGCGTCTTGGAAAGGATAGGGATCGTATGCGATCACATTCATGCCGAACCCTCTACAGATGCCGATGAAGATCCTGCCGATCTTGCCCGTTCCGATCACGCCGACCGTTTTTCCGTGCAGATCAAATCCGGTAAGCCCGTCCAGAGTGAAGTTGAAGTCACGTGTCCGGATGAATGCCTTGTGAATCCGCCGGAGGGAAGTCAGAAGAAGCGCCATCGTGTGTTCGGCGACAGCATAGGGGGAGTAGGCAGGGACACGGACGACGCGGATCTTTCCCAGTGCGTGTTTCAGATCCACGTTGTTGAAGCCCGCACATCGAAGTGCGATGAGCTTTACGCCGTTATCGATAAGCATATCGATCACCTTCGCGCTGACATCGTCGTTCACGAAGACGCAGACGGCGTCGAAGCCCTTTGTCAGAACGGCAGTATCTTCCGTAAGCCTGGATTCGAAAAACTTAAAACTGAGATCCTTCCCGTTGAACGACTCGAAGCCGGGTCTGTCATAGGATTTGGTGTCGAATACCGCAACATGGATCATGGGATGCCTCCTTTTGAAGAAAAGGGAAGGCGTGTTTCAGCCTTCCCCGCAGATTCAGACTTATTGTGTTCAGCCCAGTTTATGACGGGTCATGAAATTCTCCACGGCTGCGACCCAGTCATGATCGGGATCGTTGGAGCGGTAGAAGCCCTTGTGTTCGCCGGCCATTGCCCAGAGGAAATAGGTGTTGTATCCGGGAGCACCGACAGTGGTGTGGTAACCGCAGGGGAATTCGACCAGATCATTGTTCTTTACGCGGTAAGCCTCATCGAATTCTCCGTCCTTGTAGGTGCACTGGATCGCGAATCCCTGTTCGGGCTGGAACAGGAAGTAATAGACCTCGTCCAGAATGCCTTCTGTGGGCATGTCGTCCGTGTCATGTTTGTGCGGCGGGAAACCTGCCCAGTTTCCGGGATCGCACCAGGCTTCGCCGATGCACAGACGTTTCGCGTTGTTTCCGTCTCCGACGACAAAATGTGTTTCGCGGCGCCATGTGGGTTTGCCCAGAACGGTGACTTTGACTTTGTCCTGTGTGATCAGTTCGGACTCAACTTCCTCCTCGCAGGGAGTCTGGCAGACGGCGATCTTGACCTTCCAGGGCGTGTAGATCTTGATCGTCGCGTTGGGACCGTAATAAACGGCTTCCGCGCGGCCTTCGAACACGGTGCGGCGCTTGCCGACATTCAGATATGTACCCTGATCGCTGGTGAAGTCCGCTTTGCCGCCGAGAATGATGAACGCGGTCTCGCGGTCTTTCGTCTCAAAGACGAGTTCTCCGTCCTTGGACAGTTCGATGATGCCGAATTCAAGATACTTCATCGTACTTTCGCCGATGGCGCAAAGCTTGGTGAAGCCTTCCTGGGGAACATAGGTCTTTTTGAAGTTCATGGAAGTAACCTCCTGTAGATTGTTCATATATTCCATATCCAATGGACCTGTAAACGGATCCCATTGCATACGATGTTCGTGTTCCTGCTGATTCAAGGATAACACCTTGCACATGCGATTTCAACACAGCTGCCTGTGCAGCGCCTCCAGCAGAGGCTGTGCCGGCATCTGCAGATACAGGTCGCAGTGATCGCGGAACGGCGCGGACGCGTCGGGGTTGATGGCGATCACCGTGCCGCAGTTTCCGATCCCGGCAAGATGCTGCACAGCACCGGATACCCCGAAGGCGATGTAAGTCTTTGCGCGGATGCTGACGCCTGTCTGACCGATCTGACACCTGTACGGGGCGAGAGAATTGTTGACGGCGGCGCGTGTCGCGCCGAGACTGGCGCCGGTCGCGCTGCAGATCTCTTCCAGCATTCTGAAGTCCTCTGCGGTAAGCCCCATACCGCCGCATAAAACAGTCTCCGCACGACTGATATCTTCCGCAAGTGTGAATGCTGTCCGGTTGATGCAGAGGACACGGCTTTCCGCTGCGGGAGCGAACGTGAGGACTGAAGCAGCCGGACGGGCCGGATCAGATTCTTTCGGAAGGAAAGTCCCCGGGTGCACGGTCGCCATCTGCGGCAGATGTTCCGGACAGAGGATCGATGCCATCAGGCTTCCGCCGAACGCGGGCCTGGTCTGCAACAGCAGATCCTGTTCCAGCGCCAGTGTGCTGCAGTCCGCAGTAAGACCGGTCCCGAGCAGCGCTGCGATTTGAGGTGCCAGCACGCGCAGTTCGTCCGTCGCGGGAAAGAGCACGGTCTCCTGCGGGTATTCGCGCAGGATCCGGACCGCTGTTTTTGCGGCTGCTCCGTCTGACAGGACGGAGATCTGCGGCGTGACATGAAAGATCCTGTCAGCGCCGTGCATACTGAGCAGGGAGACCTGTCCGTTGCTGAGCGAGCCGAAAATGAGCACGGAACAGCATGTATCCTGACCGTACAGTGCCTTTGCAAAATGAATGAAACCGAGCGTGTCTTCACCGGCAGATGCATATGGTGGGGAGACGATCATGATGCTACGCATGAGAAGCCTCCTTTTCCAGCAGAGCTGTCAGGCGCAGGATCGCTTCATCAGGATCCGTGATACGTTCTCTTTTTCTGCCGGTGCTTTCCATGGGACGCGTCCGTATGACGCGTGTCGGGGAAAGATCTCTGCCGTTCTGTCCGAATGACAGGCGTTCCGCGGAGACAGTTTCGATCACGGCGTTTTTCGCACGCCGCATACCGAGGATCGATGGGGGACGAAGCGCAGGCGCACCCATGGACACGGATACCACACAGGGCATTCCGCATGTGAACACAGCCTCCTCATGGGAATTCTGCGTACATGCCTGAACAGTCCCGCCTTGTATAGAGAGGGACACGGCGTAGGGAAGGAACGGAAGATCCAGAAGAGAGGAGATCTCCGGTCCGACCTGTCCGGTCTCTCCGTCCACAGCGCGGTTTCCGCACAGGATAAGATCGAACGGTCCGAACTGTCTTAGCGCGGCGGTAAGGATCACGGCTGTCGCATAGGTGTCACTTCCCGCGAACGCGGAGTCGCATAGATGATACAGATGGTGTACAGGATAACATGCAGCCGTCCGGAGCAGGTCCGACGCCTGAGACGGTCCCATCGTAAAGACACTGATCTCGCTTCCGGAGATGGAAAGCGCCATGCTGAGCGCGCGTTCATCGGGTGGATTGATCAGCGTGTCACTGGTCCGTATAAGGTTTCCTGTCACAGGATCCAGACCGAGCGTGGATGTGGCAGGCACCTGTTTCATGAGTACGGCGATTTTTGTCATTTTGATGCTAGTGCGTGATAGACAGGCGCAAGCGCGTCGTGGATGGCTTTATAGGTCTCAAAGCCGCGTTCGTACACGGCATGATTCTTTTCATTGGGGCGGATGATCTCATCGACCTGTGTGCAGCGCACCACGCAGTCTTCAAAACCGGAGAATGCGCCGGCTGCAATGCCGGCAAGCATGGCGGAACCGAACGAGGAATCGTCGCAGACCATCTTTTTCATCTCGATGCCCAGCATATCCGCTACGATCTGGCGCCAGAGAGGACTCTTTGCTCCGCCGCCGATAATGCTTGCGGAGTTCATGGCGATCCCCATTTCACCCAGCACGTGATAGCACTCTTTCAGCGAATAGGCGACGCCTTCCAGCACCGCGCGGTTGAAATGCGCTTTGGTATGGAAGGAGGAGACGCCGGTAAAGCTGCCGCGCAGATCGTTATCCAGATAAGGCGTGATCTCACCCTGAAGATACGGGTGGAAGAACAGGTTCTCGCTTCCTGCAGGAACCGTTTCCGCAAGCGCATCCATCTGTTCATAGGCGTTCATCCCGCCGCTTTTTTCAATGGAAAGCTCATGTGTTCCCAGTGTGTCGCGGTACCAGCGGAAGGACGCCGCGCACTGCTTCGTCGCGGTCCCGGGATACCAGAGGCCTGGTACGAGATGACGGTAAGTCACAAGCAGCGGATGCACGTACGCGTGATCCGTGATGGGGCAGATCCTTCCCGCGGTCGCCAGTTTGATCGTGGACTGTCCCACGCTGACGCTGCCGGAAGCGAAGACCTCCATGACGGTATCGGTGGCGCCGGCAAGCACGAGCGTGTCCGGTGAAAGACCCGTTTCTCTGCAGGCCTGCGGCGTGAGCGGCGCGAGCACATCGCTGGGATCCACGATCCGCGGGAGCATGTCCGTGGTGATCCCCGCAAGATCGCACAGTTCCTTCGACCAGGTATTGGTCCTGGCGTCCAGGAACATCGCGCCCATGGCTTCGATGCTGTCTGTCGCAAAATCATGATTCAGGCAGTAACGCACGTAGTCCTTCATAAACAGGATCCGGCGTACACGCTTGAAGACTTCTGGCTCGTTTTCGCGCACCCATATGATCTGCGGGAGCGTCCAGAGGGGACTCGGCGCGTTATAGGTCAGTTCCATCAGGCGGTCGTTGTAGTGACTGACGAGCCATTCGGATTCCTTGACGCTTCTGCGGTCCGTCCAGTAGATCGCGGGGCGCACGGGCTCATCGTTCTCATCAAGCAGAACGCTGGTGTGCGTTGCGCCGTCCAGGGCGATCGCCTTGATCTGGGACGCGTCGATCGGGACCTGCTGCAGGATCTTATGGATATTGGAGACAAGCGCGCGGTAGGAATCCTTCGGATCCTGTTCCGCCCATCCGTCCTTCGGATAATAGGTCGGATACTCCGTCGTGGCAGTGGCGAGGATCTTTCCTTCGCTGGAAAGAAGCGTCGCTTTGGAAGAACTGCCGCCGAAATCAACACCGAGGAAATAGGAAAGAGACATGAGACCTCCTTGATGACCGCGCTCCATGCGCAGCCGCATAACGTTAACTTTCTCTATTATCAACGGTCCAGGAAGAAGACTTCCGCTTCTGCAAGCGGTGAGATGAATTCCGAATCAGGACCGTGACAGAATTATTCTAGTTACAGTATAGATCGATGATCCTCATGCGAAAAGGGATAGAATCATCGAAATCAGGTATTTTTTGAGCCTGAATGGTCAAGTCAAGAGCGATTTCAGCGGGATTTCGACACAAATCTTAAAGTTTTTGCCTTGAGGTGTCACAGATGTGCGACACCTCAAGGATTGGCCTATTGCAATCGTTCTGTATTTGTTATTCAATCAGTATACAGATCGTCCGAAAAGGAAACACAAGCCTGGAAAAAGATCAG
>JAFRLQ010000127.1 GCA_017431145.1 Clostridia bacterium
CTACCACATCGCGCTGGAAGTCTGCGGGATCGAGGCGCTGGTGGAGGAACTCAAGGGCAAGGGGATCATACCCGAGGATGCGCAGATCGGAAAGAATCCCACATTCTTCCCGTCAGGCATCAAGAACATCTTTTTTGACGGACCCGCAGGAGAACGGCTGGAGCTGTTTGAACTGGCACAGTAAAGCGGGAGTGAAGCGCATATGCAGGGCAAAGCATTGGACACGCTGATCGTCTGGTTTGTATTCGGCTATTTCCTGATCCTTTTCGCGGAACGCGTGCAGAGCGTGGCGCGAAGCGCAAAGGACAAAAAGACGGGGTTTTTCGCATCGGGGTTCCATACGTATGTGAATCTGGTCACCGTACTGTCCCTTCTGGGGACGGTACTGCTTCTGATCCTGAAAAACAGAGGATTCTTTGCCGCGCTTGCGGGACGCGGACAGGCGGACCTGTCCTGGCTCGCAGTGACCTGCGGCGTGATCCTTGTCGGGGGCATGGTACATACGGAGCATACGGCGGCACCCGTCCAGTTTCTCGCATACGGCATGCTGATCGCGGCGATGATCCTGCGTACCGTACAGACGGCGCACGGCGCTGCAGTGCCGTTCCGGTACTGGTATTCGCTCGTGTTCGTGACAGCGTTTTCCATGGCGATCCCCGTCATGTACCGGTCGAAGATCCGGCATGCGGCGCTCTTTCATGTGATCGAGGCGGTGACGGCGCTGGCGCTGGTGTTCTGTTTCACACTGATGCTGCGCGCATTGTTTCTCGGAAAAGGGGAGGACCTTCTCTGGTGGGTCCCCATGCTGACTGCGTTTGTATGTGATTCCGCGATCCTTCTCATGCGGCGCAAAGAGGAAATCAATACTTTCGTGCTGATCTTTCTCATCGCTTCATGCGTGCTGTTCTGTGCGGGAAGGATTCTGTTTCCACTGATCGGCTGATTGAAAAAAAGAAAACAATAAAAAACTGTCTCATACCCGCAAAAGGATATGAGACAGTTTTTTTGATGTGTCAGGTATAGGTGCGGATGATCTCCTCCGCAGCTTTCCGCTTGGAGACGCACTGATCCATGGCTTGCTTTTCGATATAGTGATGTGCCTGCGGTTCGTCCATCTTCAGTTCCGAGATGAGGATCCATTTGGCGCGGTTCACGATACGGATCTCCTCCATCTTTTCCTCGAAGGAGAGCGTTTTCTGCGCCTGTCTGCGGAACTTTTCCCGCGCGCTTTCCATCCAGCCCAGCGCCAGAGTCAGGAGCGGAACGGAAAGCGGTCTTGAAAGAACGAAAACACCGTGTTCGGAGACCGTACTGAAGACGCCTTCGTAATACTCCGCGCGAATCAGAAGGAGCACGGCAGATTCCTTCGCGCCTGCGGCATCGATCGCAAACCCCGTGCCCGTATCATCGGGCAGAGGTGAATTGATGATCACGAAATCATAGGCCTGTTCATTCCATGCTCTTCTTGCCGCGCTGACGCTTTTCACAAAGCGCACCGGCGTATAATGCGATTCCGGAAGAAGAGAGGAGAGAGCCGTATTCAGTTTTTCCGATGCGGATACGACGAGCACGCTGTAGATCCGCTCTTTCAGGCTCATACTGGTTCTCCGGTTCGTCAGTTTCTGTTTTCGGGTTTGTAGATCTCAAGAAGCTGTGAAGGCAGACAAGCTTTCACAAACGGGCTCTCGGCCGCGGCGATCCAGGCTTCGGCATAGTTACTCGGAAGCGCTTCATACTTGGAAAGGACTTCGGGTGGCGCGGTATACAGGTTCAGATTGCTGGGTGCGCAAAGCGGAAGTTCCTTCCGGATGCCGTCCAGTGCGGCGCGGATCATCAGCGCAAAGGCGAGATAGGGATTCGCGTACGGATCGGGGGAGCGCAGCTCCATCCGGCGGTATTCGCCCGGCGCGGCAGGGATCCGGACGAGCTGAGAACGGTTTTCGGCGGACCAGGAGACATAACCCGGCGCTTTCTGCTTGCCCAGACGCAGGTAGGAATCCTCCGCGGGATTCAGAAATGCCGTCATGACGCGCGCGTGCTTCAGGACGCCTGCGATCATATGGGAAAAGATATCGCTGTCCGCACGGTCCTTCACGGACATGTTGATATGGAAACCGTTGCCCGGTGCGTCCGCGAGAGGTTTGGCGGAGAAATCCGCGAAAAGGCCGTTTCGCTGCGCGATCGTACGCACGACTCTGCGGAACGTCATGGTGTTGTCTGCGGCGGTCAGCGCGTCGGAATAGCGGAAATCGATCTCGTTCTGTCCGGGCCCCTGCTCGTGATGGGAGCTCTCCGGACGGATGCCCATCTTCTCAAGCGTCAGGCAGATCTCGCGGCGCACGTTTTCGCCGCGGTCGTCCGGCGCGATGTCCATATAGCCCGCTTCGTCATAGGGGATCTTCGTCGGCTTGCCGTTTTCATCAAGAAGGAAAAGGTAGAATTCCTGTTCCGCTCCGAAGGTGAAGTCGTAACCGGCATTTGCGGCGTCGGCTACTGCCTGTTTCAGAAGATTGCGCGTGTCACAGATGAATGGTGTGTTGTCGGGATAAGTGATGCGTGAAAACATCTGGACAACACGCCCGTGTTCCGGGCGCCAGGGCAGAGGAATCAGGGTATCCGGTTCCGGATGCAGCATGAGATCGCTCTTTTCTTCATCACCGAAACCGGCGATCGAGGACGCGTCGATCGCGATGCCGTACGCGAAAGCGCGCGGAAGCTCCTCCGGCATGATCGAGACGTTCTTCTGTCTGCCGAACACATCGCAAAAAGCCAGGCGGATGAACTTGACGTCCTCCTCCTGGGCATACTGAATGATCTCTGCTTTTGAATACTTCATAGATAATCTCCTTTATCCGGGATCAGTTGGCAACGTACATCCTCCTGTACGGGTTTTTGCTGTCCGGGGTGATGACTGTAAAAGGCGCGTCGAGCACCTGATCGATGTCGAGACTGAAAAGATCGCAGTATTCCCCAAGATATCCGCGCAGTTCCAGGAGATCCTCTTCGGCCGCAGGTTTTGCCGTGACCTGTTCGGGGAAAGTGACATCTTCGCATGCCGAGCGCAGGAACATTTTTCCGCCGTGCATGCCGGTGCAGGGGAAGAAACCGACGATTTTTTCATCCGGTGTGTCCAGATTCAGTACGGCGATCACACCGCCCGCCTGATACTCGCCGAGGAAGCTGCCGGCTTTTCCGCCGATGATGAGAATGGGAAACTTCTCTTTGTAGGCTTTCATGTGGATGCCTGCGCGGTAGCCTGCGTTTCTGCGGATGTAGATCCTTCCGCCGCGCATGGAATAACCCGGAGCGTCTCCCGCGCTTCCGTGGATCGCGATCTTCCCGTCGTTCATCGTATCGCCGACAGCGTCCTGCGCGTTTCCGCGCACGGTGATGCTCCCGCCGTTGAGATAGGCGCCCAGCGCGTTTCCGGGGATCCCGCGGATCTCGACATCGCAGCCGGACATACCCGCCGCGATAAAACGCTGTCCGCAGCAGGATTCGATAACACAGCTGTCCTTTGCATTGCGGATCTGTTCATTCAGGGAACGGTGATCGAGTTTCTCAGCCTGAATCACGTTCATTAAACCACACCTCCGAATTTTTTTCTACGCGCCTCAGAAGAAAACGCGGCTGTTGTCGCCATATGCCTCATTGCCTCAAAATCCAGAGAGGAAAGAGGAGTCTTTTCACGGATCATGGAAGTATAGATGCCTGCGCGCTCCTGCCTGCCAACGAGGATGAAGCCTTTGAGCAGATCGTCTTTCGTATAAAGACGCTTGAGGGACCGTTCGTCCTTTTCTTCATACAAATCGCCTTCATAGACGCCTGCTGTCATGATGTGCAGACCGAAAAAGCCGATCGCGTTCATCGGGATCCCCTTGTCGAATGAAGAGGAGCTGCCCGCCATGCTGACGCCTGCGGTATATCCTTGCATCACGGCGTTGGGAAGAAGCGCTAGCACACGCTTCGTGCCTGTCGAAAGGTCGTATCCCTGTGCGCAGTCTCCTGCCGCCCAGATCCCGCACACAGAAGTGCGCATACAGGAGTCGACGAGGATGCCGCGGTCTGTTTCACCGCCGATATCCCGCAGAAGACTTGTGTTCGCGCGTACGCCGACCGCGAGGACGAGCACGTCAAAGGGGATCGAGGCGCCGCTTTTCGTCTGCGCGCGGTCATGTTCAAACAGGACCGCGCTGTCTTTCAGACAGAAACGGATCCCGTGTTCTTCCAGATGCCGCTGCACGATGCCGGCGCTTTCCGCATCGAGGATGCTGGAGAGCACCCGGTCCGCCAGATCGCACACCGTGACCTGCGCCACACGTGCACGGATCCCTTCCGCGCATTTGAGCCCGATGAGCCCCGCACCGACGATCAGCACGCGGCTTTCCGGAGTCAGCGCTTTTTCAAGGGCAAGCGCGTCGTCCAATGTCAGAAAGGAGAATCTGTTTTCGACGGTGTCCAGCCCCTCGAATGGAGGAACGAAAGGGGAGGAGCCCGTCGCAAGACAAAGGGCGGTGTACGGGAGCACGCTCCCGTCGTCCAGTTCAATTTCCTGGGCGTCTTTCCGGATCCGGACGGCTTTCCGCCCGCGGTGCACGCTGCAGTTCGCGCTGTCGTAGAAATCCTGCGAACGGTAGCGCATGCGGGAAAGATCCGTTTTTCCCTCAAGATAATAGGAGATGAGCGGACGGCAGTAAACGTCATGTCGTTCCGCGGAAACGACATCGATGCTGCCTGCGGGGTCCGTGCTTCGTATTCCTTCGATGCATGCCGCCGCCGCGACGCCGTTGCCGATGATCACATATCGGTTCATTCTGTTTTCACCCCCGGTCCTCATAGACGATCGCCCGGTTCGGGCAGCCCTTCACGCAGGCGGGTTCTCCCGCGCTGTTCGTCATGCACAGCTCGCATTTCTGCATCACGCCGTTTTCGTTCGGTGCCAGCGCGCCGTAGGGACATACCAGCACGCAGGTCAGGCAGCCGACGCATTTGTCCTGGTTCACACGGATCATGCCGTCTTCCTTGAACAGCGCGCCTGCGATGCAGCATCTGACGCACAGGGGATCCTCGCAGTGCCGGCAGGACACGGCGTAGGTGACGGATTCGTTCCCCTCGATGTGGATCCGGGGATAAAGGGGCTTTCCCTTCAGCGCCAGCGCCATGTCGGTCATTCCGGAATTGGCGAAGGCGCAGTTGTATTCGCACAGGTGACAGGACAGGCACCATTCTTCCTTTACATAGATGCGCTTCATGCTCATTCACCCGCGTGGGAGATCCCGAGGATCTCCAGTTCCTTTTCATTCAGTCCGACACCGCGCAGCATCAGACGGTTTCCGCGCAGCGCTTCGATGGAGTTGATCCCCATGCCGCCCATGATCTCCATGATCTCATGGCGCCACGCGGTCATAAGATTGACGAGTCGTTCGCTTCCGATATCCGGATTCAGACGTTTGACCAGATTCGGACGCTGGGTCGCGATGCCCCAGTTGCATTTTCCTGTCTGGCAGGTCCGGCAAAGATGACAGCCGAGCGCAAGAAGCGCCGCGGTCGCGATGTAACAGGCGTCCGCGCCGAGCGCGATCGCCTTGATGACGTCCGCCGCGCACCGGATCGAACCGCCGGCCACGAGAGAGACATTGTTGCGGATGCCTTCCTCGCGCAGGCGCGTGTCGACGCTGGCAAGCGCCAGCTCGATCGGAATGCCGACGTTGTTCCGGATCATCGTCGGGGCGGCGCCGGTCCCGCCGCGGAAACCGTCGATGGCGATGATGTCCGCGCCGCTTCGCGCGATGCCGCTTGCGATCGCCGCGATATTGTGCACCGCTGCTACCTTCACGATTACGGGCTTGCGGTACTGCGTCGCCTCCTTCAGCGAGTAGACCAGCTGGCGCAGGTCCTCGATGGAGTAGATGTCATGATGCGGGGCGGGGGAGATCGCGTCGGATCCTTCCGGGATCATTCTGGTGCGGGAGACGTCTCCCACGATCTTCGCGCCGGGAAGATGACCGCCGATCCCTGGCTTTGCGCCCTGACCCATCTTGATCTCGATGGCGGCGCCGGCTTCCAGATAATCCTCGTGCACGCCGAAACGCCCGCTGGCCACCTGAACGACGGTATTGGCGCCGTATCGATAAAAGTCCTCATGCAGTCCGCCTTCTCCGGTGTTGTACAGGATCCCCAGCTGCTCGGCTGCCCGCGCCAGAGACGCGTGCGCGTTGTAACTGATGGAGCCGTAGCTCATGGCGGAGAACATGACCGGCATGGAAAGCGCGATCTGAGGCGGAAGCACGCAGCGGATCCTGCCGTCTTCACCGCGCTCGATCCGGTCCGGCTTTTTCCCGAGGAAGACGCGGGTCTCCATGGGTTCGCGCAGAGGATCGATCGAGGGATTGGTGACCTGGGAAGCGTTGATCAGGATCCGGTCCCAGTAAACGGGAAGGGGTTCTGGGTTTCCCATGGAGGAAAGCAGCACGCCTCCGGTCGCGGCCTGTTTATAGACCTGCCGGATCGTTTCATTCGTCCAGTTGGCGTTTTCGCGCAGCGTGCAGCTGCTTTTTACGATCTTCAGCGCGCGTGTGGGACAAAGCGACACACAGCGCTGGCAGTTCACGCATTTGCTCTCGTCGCTCACCATCATGCCGCGCTCCTCGCTGTACTGATGGACCTCATTGGCGCACTGTCTTTCGCAGACCCGGCAGGCGATGCACCGCGACTCGTTCCGTATGACTTCAAATTCGGGATACAGGAAATCGATACCCATCAATACGCACCTTCTTTCACTTGGATGATGACCGCTTCGCCTCCGGTCGGCGACCAGATATGATCCGCGTCCGGTTCCATCGCCCGGATCGCAGCCTCCTCGCTGGCGATATAAACAAAGCCGTCCTTTTCGCTGACGACCATGGACCGCAGCTTCAAACGGTCGTTGAGCGCCATGAGACCGCCGCTGAATCCCAGCACGATCGAAAAGGGACCGGTGACAAGGAGACTCGGGAAAACGGTTCGCAGATAGGAAAGGCGTGCCTTTCGCTCTTCGTCCTTTTCCTGCGCGATCGTGCTCCAGAACGGCGCGGCGATGACGTTCGCGGCTTCTTCAAGTGAGAGCCCCTGCCTGCGTACGAGATAGTCCAGGATATAGGTCATGACTTCCGTGTCCGTGAGGAGCGTGCAGCGGTAGCCGAACATCTCGATGAACCTGCGGTTCGCGTCATAAGAGGAGATCTCGCCGTTGTGGACGACGGAATAGTCCAGCAGCGTGAACGGATGCGCGCCGCCCCACCAGCCGGGCGTGTTGGTGGGATAGCGTCCGTGCGACGTCCAGGAATAACCGCTGTACTCTTCAAGGCGGTAGTATCGGCTCACGTCCTCGGGGAAGCCGACGGCTTTGAACGCGCCCATGTTCTTTCCGCTGGAAAACACATGCGCGCCTTTCCATTCCGCGTTGATCCGCATCACCGTGCGCGCGACGAATTCCTTTTCGTCCAGCTGCAGGTCCCGAAGCACGGACTGAAGCGGCGCGACGAAGTACCGCCAGACGATCGGTTCGTCCGTGATCTGGGGGATCTTGACCGTCGGAATGCGTTCGGACTGCACGATCTCGAAAGATTCTCTCAGAAATGCCTCACAGCTTTTGCGCGTGTCGCGGCTGTCAAAAAACATATGCAGCGCGTAAAAATCCCTGTACTGCGGATAGATCCCGTATCCCGCAAAACCGCCGCCCAGACCGTTGGAGCGGTCGCGCATGGGGACCATGGCGCGGGTGATTGTTTCGCCTGAGATCCGCGTGCCGTCCCGGGAGATCACTGCTGCGATCGCGCACCCGGAGGGGATGCGTATCTGGCCTTCTTTTTTCATTCCCCTTTTGTTCCTTTCAAAAAGAAAAGCAAAGACGTTTATCAGTGCGCGGTGATCCCGCGCATCTATGAACGCCTTTGCTCATATGCAAGCAATATACGACGCAACTTGCAGAATGTCAATAAATATATGGAAGAAAAAGTGAAAAAACAGAAAATCCTGCAAGTTTTGAAAAAAATATTGCAAAAACAGTTGACATGCCGTAAAGGGGGACGTATCATAACGTCCATAAAGGCAATGGCGTCTTTGGATCGCGGGATCCGAAGCGCCTTTTTCTTTTTTCAATTGAAAAGTTTGCAAAACGGGAGAAAAGGCAACGGCGTCTTTTATGTTTTGACATAAGGCGGCGGAGACCTTTTCTCTTTTTTGTAAAAGGAAGGAGTTTTTCAAATGAGCACAGTATCGGATTATTTCGGAAGTCTGGTCTTTGACGACCGCGTCATGCGTGCGGAGCTCTCCGCGAAGGTGTACGCGTCCCTCAGAAAGACGATCGACGAGGGAACGGAACTGGATATCGGCGTCGCCAACGCGGTGGCGCAGGCGATGAAGGACTGGGCGGTGGCGCACGGCGCGACCCATTTCACGCACTGGTTCCAACCGCTGACCGGCATCACGGCGGAAAAACACGACGGATTCATCTCGCCCGCCCCCAACGGCAGCGTGATCATGGAGTTCTCGGGGAAGGAACTCATCAAGGGAGAGCCTGACGCGTCCTCGTTCCCGTCGGGAGGCCTGCGCGCGACGTTCGAAGCGCGCGGCTATACGGCCTGGGATCCGACATCCTACGCGTTCATCAAGGGAAAGACGCTCTGCATTCCAACGGCTTTCTGTTCCTACGGAGGACATGCGCTGGACAAAAAGACGCCGCTCCTGCGCTCCATGGAGGTGCTGAGCCGCCAGGCGCTGCGCATCCTGCGGCTGTTCGGAAACGACACGGCCAAGCGGGTCGTCTCTTCTGTGGGTCCGGAGCAGGAATACTTCCTTATTACAAAAGAGATGTACGACAAACGTCCGGACCTGCGCTTCACGGGCCGCACGCTTTTCGGCGCGAAACCGCCGAAGGGGCAGGAACTGGACGATCATTACTTCGGCGTGATCAAGCCCACCGTTGCTGCCTATATGGAGGATCTGAACGAGGAACTTTGGAAACTGGGCATCCTCGCAAAGACGGAGCACAACGAAGTCGCGCCCGCGCAGCATGAGCTTGCGCCGATCTACAGCACGACCAACATCGCGACGGATCACAACCAACTGACCATGGAGATCATGCAGAAAGTCGCGGCGAAACACGGACTTGTCTGCCTGCTTCATGAAAAGCCTTTCGCCGGAGTGAACGGCAGTGGAAAGCACAACAACTGGTCGATCGCGACAGACAGCGGACAGAACCTGCTTTCACCCGGAGAGACGCCTTATGAGAACGCGCAGTTTTTGCTCTTTCTCTGCGCCGTGATCAAGGCGGTGGACGATTATCAGGATCTGCTGCGTCTTTCCGTCGCGACTGCGGGGAATGATCACAGGCTCGGCGCCAACGAGGCGCCGCCTGCGGTCATCTCGATGTTCCTGGGAGACGAGCTGGACGCCGTTCTCAGAGCGATCGAGACGGATACTCCGTATCACGGGGCGGAACATATGCAGATGAAGCTGGGCGTGGACGTGCTTCCGAAATTCAACAGGGACACCACGGACCGCAACCGTACGTCGCCCTTCGCGTTTACGGGAAATAAATTCGAGTTCCGGATGCTCGGCTCCTCCAACAGCATCGCCTGTGCGAACATCATGCTCAACAGCGCCGTCGCGGAAAGTCTCAGGATCTTTGCGGACGAACTGGAACAGTCGACGGATTTCGAGACGTCGCTGCACGACCTGATCCGTGATACCATCCGTGCGCACAGGAGGATCATCTTCAACGGCAACGGATACGACGAGTCCTGGATCCGCGAGGCAACCCAGAAGCGGGGACTTCTCAACTACCGCACGACGGCGGACTGTATGCCGCATCTGCTGGATGAGAAGAACGTGACGATGCTGACCGCGCTGGGTGTCTTTACGATCGATGAGCTGCGCTCCAGGCGTGACATCATGCTGGAGAACTACTGCAAGAGCGTCGTAATCGAGGCGAACACCATGGTGGATATGGCGCGGACGCAGATCGCGCCGGCGATCGAAGCCTATGTAAGCGACGTGGCGAAAGCGGCGGCCGCCAAGAAGAAGGTCGTTCCGGAGATCAAGTGCGGATATGAGGCGGGACTGGTGCGCAAGCTGTCCGTGCTCGTCGATGAGATCGCGCAGAAGGCGGACGTTCTGGACGAGGCGCTCGTGAAGATCCGCGATGCGGAGGATATCATCGAGGAATCGGCGATGGTGCGGGATCTGCTGCTGCCCGTGATGTGCGAACTGCGTGTGCCGTGCGATCAGGCGGAGACGATGACGGCGAAGAGCTACTGGCCGTTCCCGACGTACGGGGACATTCTGTTCAGCGTGAAATAGAGACGTTTCACCGGAAAATATCAAAATGGAGGTTCTTTGAAGATGGCGATCGAAGAATTGACAAAACTGATACAGGAAACTGTCACGGCCGAAGTGTTCGGCGTATGGTTTCTGATCGGTGCTGCACTGGTGTTCTTTATGCAGGCGGGCTTCGCGATGGTGGAGACAGGCTTTACCAGAGCGAAGAACGCCGGGAACATCATCATGAAGAATCTGATGGACTTCTGCATCGGGACCGTAGTGTTCGTGCTTCTGGGGTTCAGCCTGATGATGGCGGAGGATTACATCCTGGGATTTATCGGAGTTCCGAACCTGAAAATCCTGACGGACTTCGGCGGTTTCCTGAGAGACGGAAACGCACCGCTTTTCGTATTCAACCTGGTGTTCTGCGCGACCGCAGCCACGATCGTGTCGGGGGCGATGGCGGAGCGCACGAAATTCCTTTCCTATTGCATCTATTCGGGCGTGATCTCTCTGTTCGTGTATCCGATCGAGGCCGGCTGGGTATGGAACAGTCAGGGATGGCTCGTGAAAATGGGGTTCCATGATTTCGCGGGATCCGCTGCGATCCATTCGGTGGGCGGCATCACGGCGCTGATCGGCGCGATCATGGTGGGACCGCGGCTGGGCAAATATCTGAAGGACCGTACGGGAAAAGTCACGAAAGTGAATGCGATCCCAGGCCATGCCATTACGCTCGGCGCGATCGGATGCTTCATTCTCTGGTTCGGATGGTACGGATTCAACGGCGCGGCCGCGTGGGACGGAAACTCGCTGGCGTCGATCTTCGTGACGACGACCGTTGCGCCTGCAGTCGCGACCTGTACGACGATGATCTTTACCTGGATCAAGAACGGAAAGCCGGATGTGTCCATGTGTCTGAACGGTTCGCTTGCGGGCCTTGTGGCCGTCACGGCGGGATGCGACGCGGTGGACGCGTTCGGATCGGCGGTCATCGGCGCCGTCGCCGGCATTCTGGTGGTCGTCGCCGTGGAGACACTGGACCTGAAGCTGCACATTGACGATCCGGTCGGAGCGATCGGCGTTCATTTCGCAAACGGCGTCTGGGGAACGCTTGCCGTGGGGCTTCTGGCAAACCCGAAGGCTCCTGCAGGGCTTGAAGGTCTGTTCTACACCGGAAAGTTCCGCCTGTTCGGCGTACAGGCGCTGGGGATCTGCGCGATCCTCGCGTGGACGGCGGTCATGATGACGCTGACGTTCTTCGTTCTCAAGAAGACTGTGGGTCTTCGGGTATCGCAGGAGGAAGAGATCGCAGGTCTGGACAGCACCGAGCACGGTCTGCCCAGCGCGTACGCGGACTTTCTGCCCGCCGTGGAGAATCTGGACTACGGATACGAGCATGCAGTTGCCGTACCGGGCGATGTACCGCCTGCCGAGGCTGTGCCGGTAAAGAAGGTGCCTTCCTTTGAAGAGGGAGCGCATAAATTCACAAAGGTCGAGATCATCTGCAAGGAATCCCGTCTGGAACCGCTGAAGACGGCGATGATGAATATCGGCATCACCGGTATGACGGTCTCCCATGTGATGGGATGCGGACAGCAGAAGGGCAAACCGGAGTTTTACCGCGGAGTCCCGATCGAGGCGACGCTTCTTCCGAAGATCCAGATGGATATCGTGGTCAGCAAGGTGCCGGTGCGCGAGGTCATCGAGACGGCGAAGAAAGTGCTGTACACCGGACATATCGGGGACGGAAAGATCTTCGTCTACGATGTGGAGAACGTGGTGAAGGTGCGTACGGGAGAAGAAGGGTATGCCGCGCTTCAGGACGTGGAATGATCCTTTGAGGTAAAAAAGAGAAGATTCAGCGCAGCGGTCCTGCCGCGGGACCGCCGCGCATATGGTGTTTTTGGGGAGGAAATAGAGCGATGTGTTCCATCTTGGGTTACTGCGGAAAAAACGGCGATACACAAGCGCTGCTTCAGGCGTTTCAGAGGACGGCGTCCAGAGGACCGGACGATATGCGCGTGGTCGATACGGGAAAAGGGATCCTCGGGTTCCAGAGACTGTCGATCATGGGACTGACCCCGTCGGGGATGCAGCCGTTTGAACTGGACGGAAACTATGTGGTCTGCAACGGCGAGATGTACGGTTTCCGGGAACAGAGACGGATGCTGGAGGAAAGGGGATACACCTTTCAGAGCGACAGCGACTGCGAGATCCTGCTTCCGATGTACGCCGAGTTCGGAACGGAGATGTTCTCCATGCTGGACGCGGAATTTGCCTGCATCCTCTATGACGGAAGAACAGGAGACTTTCTGGCCGCGCGGGATCCCATCGGGATCCGTCCGCTGTACTACGGCTATGACGGAAAAGGCGTGATCCTGTTCGCCAGCGAACCCAAGGATCTGGAGGGACTTGTCACGGAGATCTTTCCGTTCCCGCCGGGCTGTTACTACAGAAACGGGGAGTTCATCTCCTACTGCAGGATCGAACAGGTAAAGGAAGTCTCAGAAGACGGCCTTGAGACGGCCTGCGGAAAGATCCGGGAGAAGCTGATTGCGGGCGTGAAAAAGCGCCTGGTCGCGGACGCGAAAGTCGGGTTCCTCCTGTCCGGCGGACTGGACTCGTCGCTGGTATGCGCCATCGCGGCCAGAGAAAGCGAAAAACCCATCGAGACCTTTGCCATCGGAATGGAGAAGGACGCCATCGACCTGAAATATGCAAGACAGGTCGCGGAGCATATCGGGAGCCATCATACGGAAGTGTTCATGACGCCTGAAGAGGTCATCGCCTCGCTGGAGGAGGTCGTGGAGCTTCTGGGAACATACGATATCACGACGATCCGCGCAAGCATGGGCATGTATCTTGTCTGCAAGGCGATCCACGAGACGACGGACATCCGGGTGCTTCTGACCGGTGAGATCTCGGATGAGCTTTTCGGATACAAATACACGGACTTCGCCCCGGACGCGCAGGCCTTCCAGGAGGAGGCGCAGAAACGCATCCGGGAGCTGCATATGTACGATGTGCTCAGGGCGGACCGCTGCATCAGCGTGAACTCGCTGGAAGCGCGCGTGCCTTTCGGCGACCTGGACTTCGTGCGCTATGTGATGTCGGTCGATCCGGAAATGAAAATGAACCGGTACGGAAAAGGAAAGTACCTGCTGCGGCACGCCTTCGAGGGACTTGGCTATCTTCCCGACGAGATCCTGTGGCGGGAAAAGGCGGCATTCTCGGATGCGGTGGGACACTCCATGGTCGACGATCTGAAAGCCTACGCCGAGACGAGATATACCGATGAGGAATTCGAGGAAAAGCGCAGAGCGTACACGTTCGCGCAGCCGTTCACAAAGGAGTCGCTCCTTTACAGGGAACTGTTTGAAAAATACTATCCGGGGCAGGCGCAGATGGTCGCGGGCTTCTGGATGCCCAACAGGGAATGGGAGGGATGCGACGTCGACGATCCGTCCGCCCGTGTCCTGTCCAACTACGGAGACAGCGGAAAATAATCTGATACAAAACGGAGGAACGCAAAGATGTGTGGAATCGTAGGGTTTACGGGAAGCCGGCAGGCAGCGCCGATCCTGCTGGAGGGACTGAAAAAACTGGAATACCGCGGCTATGACTCAGCCGGCATCGCGGTCATGGAGGACGGCGCGATCTGCGTGCAGAAGGTCAGCGGCAGGATCGCGAACCTGTGTGAGAAGACGCGGGACGGAGAAGCGGTGCCGGGCATGACCGGGATCGGACATACCCGGTGGGCGACGCACGGCGCGCCGACGGAGGAGAACGCGCATCCGCATCTGAGCAATGACGGACGCTTCGCCGTTGTGCACAACGGGATCATTGAGAACTATCTGACGCTGCGCGAGGAGCTCATTGCGGACGGGTATCATTTTGACAGTGAGACGGATACGGAAGTCATCGTGCATCTGATCGAGATGTATTACAGAGGCAATATGTGCGAAGCGCTGATCAAGGCGACCAACCGCCTGAGAGGCTCCTATGCGCTGGGTGTGATCTGTACGGAGGAGCCGGAGAAGATCTACGCGGTCCGGGAGGCAAGTCCGCTCATCATCGGCGTGGGGATCGATGAGAACTTCTTCGCGTCAGACGTCACGGCACTGGTGAACCATACCCGCAACGTGATCTATCTGGAAGACGGCGAATTTGCGGAACTGGCGGGAGACTCCGTCAGGATCTTTGACTGTCTGGGCAAAACCGTAGAGAAAAAAGTGAGCAGGATCATGTGGGACGTGCAGGCCGCCGAGAAGGGCGGCTACGAGCATTTCATGCTCAAGGAGATCATGGAACAGCCCGGAGCGGTCCGCGCGGCGATCGCGCCGAGGATCCGGGACGGCGCGGTGGTATTCGACGAGCTGCACATGACGAAAGAGGATCTGCAGAAGATCCGCAAGATCGTGATTACCGCCTGCGGTTCGGCGTATTACGCGGGATGCTCCGGAAAATACGTGCTCGAGCGCCTGTGCCGCATCCCGGTTGAGGTGGAGCTGGCGAGCGAACTGCGCTACAACGATCCATTGATCGACGATCAGACGCTGCTCATCGTGATCTCACAGTCCGGAGAGACCGCCGATACGATCGCGGCGATGCGTGAGTGCAAGGCGCGGGGAGCAAGGACGCTGGCCATCGTGAACGTGGTGGGAAGCACCGTCGCGAATCTCGCGGACGAGACCGCCTATACCTGGGCGGGACCGGAGATCGCGGTCGCGACCACAAAGGGTTATACGACGCAGGTCGCGCTTCTCTATCTGCTGTCTGTGCATTTCGCGTCGCTTCTGGGCTACATCCGGGCAGACGACCCGAAGACCGTAAAGGCGCTGCAGGAGCTTCCCAGAAGGATCCAGCAGGCGATCGACCTCAACCCGTCGATCCCGGATCTGGCGAAAAAGTATCACGCGAGCAAGGCGCTGTTCTTTATCGGACGAAATACGGACTATGCGGTCGCACTGGAAGGCGCTTTGAAAATGAAGGAGATCTCCTATCTGCATTCGGAGGCTTATGCCGCGGGTGAACTGAAGCACGGCACCATCGCGCTGATCGAGGAGCATCAGCCGGTCATCGCGCTTTGCTGCAACCCCGCGATTATGGAGAAGACGCTGAGCAATATCGTGGAAGTGAAATCCCGCGGGGCAGAGGTCCTCGCGCTGACGTTCCGCAATAACCAGAAGATCCTGTCCGTGGCGGACGATCTGCTGTTCATTCCGGATCTGGATCCGCTGTTCTCGCCTTTGGTGGAGATCGTACCGCTGCAGCTGCTGGCGTATTATGTGGCGAAGGAAAACGGATGCGATATCGACAAACCCAAGAACCTTGCCAAATCCGTGACGGTGGAGTGAAACAATGGAAAAAATACTGGTATTGGATTTCGGAGGTCAGTATGACCAGCTGATCGCACGAAGAGTGCGTGAGCAGAACGTTTACGCCGAAGTGGTGCCGTATGACCGGATCACGCCGGAGGAGATCCGCAAGACAGGTTACGGCGGAATCATCTTTACGGGCGGACCCAACAGCGTGTACGATCCGGCGTCGCCGCATTGTTCAGAACAGGTCCTGGAGCTCGGCATCCCGGTTTTTGGGATCTGCTACGGGCATCAGCTGGCGGCATATCTGAAGAAGGGCACCGTGACCGGCGCGGAGGATTTCAGCGAATACGGGAAGACGCAACTGTATGTTGCGGAACATCCGCTGTTCTTCGGCGTACCTGAGAAAAGCGTCTGCTGGATGAGCCATACGGATTATGTGAGCGAAGTACCCGGAGGCTTTCATGTGACCGCGTATACGGACAAATGTCCGTGCGCCGCGATGTGCGACGACACACACAGGATCTACGGCGTGCAGTTTCATCCCGAAGTGACGCATACACAATACGGAACACAGATCCTTCGCAATTTCCTTTTCGGGATCTGCGGTCTGAAGGGGGACTGGGACGTCGGGAACTGGGCAGAGCAGACGATCGGCTGCCTTGCGGAGGAACTGAAGGGACAGAGCGTTCTGCTGGCGCTTTCGGGCGGCGTGGATTCTTCGGTCGCCGCGCTTCTGCTGCACCGCGCGGTGGGAGACGGCCTGACTTGTGTGTTCGTGGATCACGGACTTCTCCGGAAAAACGAGGCGGATTTCGTGGAGGAGACCTTTGGAAAGACGTTCGGTCTGAACTTTATCCGTGTTGATGCGAAGGAGCGGTTCCTTTCCGCGCTGCGAGGCGTGACGGATCCGGAGGCAAAACGCAGGGCGATCGGAGAGACGTTCATCCGCGTGTTTGAGGAGGAAGCCCGAAAGATCGGACACGTGCATGCGCTGGCGCAGGGAACGATCTATCCGGATGTGATCGAGAGCGGGAAAGGGGATTCCGCGGTGATCAAGAGCCACCATAACGTCGGGGGGCTTCCGGACGTGATCTCCTTTGACCGGATCGTGGAGCCACTGCGGGATCTGTTCAAGGACGAGGTCCGCAGAACGGGCGCGCTGCTGGGACTGCCGCATGAACTGGTATGGCGGCAGCCTTTCCCGGGACCGGGACTGGGCGTGCGGATCACCGGTGAGATCACGGAAGAGAAGATCCGGATGCTGCAGGACGCGGACGCGATCTGGCGCGAGGAGGTCGGAAAACTGGACGAAGAAAAAAGACCGGACCAGTATTTCGCGGTCCTGACGGACACGCGCAGCGTGGGCGTCATGGGCGACGCGCGGACCTACGGATACACTGTCGCGCTGCGGGCGGTTTCGACGGACGATTTCATGACGGCGGAATGGACGAGACTGCCGTATGAGGTACTGGAGCGGGCAAGCGGCAGGATCACGAACGAGGTGAAGGGCATTTCCAGGGTCGTATACGACATATCTTCCAAACCGCCGGCGACGGTGGAATGGGAATAGAAAAGGAGGAGCGAACCATGGCGAAGTACATTTTTGTGACCGGAGGCGTGGTGTCCGGACTGGGAAAGGGGATCACGGCAGCCTCTCTGGGGCGGCTTCTGAAGGCTCGCGGACTGAAGGTCGCGGCGCAGAAACTGGATCCGTACATCAACGTGGATCCGGGTACCATGAGCCCGTACCAGCACGGCGAGGTCTATGTGACCGAGGACGGGGCGGAGACGGATCTTGATCTGGGACACTACGAGCGTTTCATCGACGAGGATCTGAACAAATACTCCAATCTGACGACGGGGAAGGTCTACTGGAATGTGCTGAACAAGGAGCGGCGCGGGGAGTATCTGGGCTCCACCGTCCAGGTCATCCCGCACATTACGGATGAGATCAAGGAGTTCGTCTACAGCGTCGCGCGGAAGACGGACGCGGACGTGGTCATCACCGAGATCGGCGGGACCATCGGAGACATCGAGTCGCAGCCGTTCATCGAGGCGGTGCGTCAGATCTCCCTTGAGATCGGAAGGGAGAACAGCCTGTTCATCCATGTGACGCTGGTGCCGTATCTTTCCGGGTCGGAAGAGCACAAATCCAAGCCGACGCAGCATTCCGTAAAGGAACTGCAGGGGATGGGAATCCATCCGGATCTGATCGTCCTCCGGTGCGACCGGCCGCTTGAGGAGTCCATTTTCCGCAAGATCGCGCTGTTCTGCAACGTGAAGCCGGACTGCGTGATCGAGAACCTTACGGTGCCCAACCTGTACGAGGCGCCGCTGATGCTGGAGAAATCGCGATTCTCCGAGGTCGTCTGCAGGGAACTCGGTCTTGAGACGCCGGAACCCGATCTTGCCGAATGGAGACGGATGTGCGACAGGATCGCCGGCGCGCGGACACATCACATCACGATCGGGCTGGTCGGCAAGTATGTGGGACTGCACGACGCGTATCTTTCGGTCGCGGAAGCCCTGCATCATGCGGGCTACGCGCACGACGTACATGTGGATATCCGCTGGATCGATTCGGAGACGATCCGGGAGGACAGCATAGAAGAGACGCTGGGAGATCTTGATGGGATCATCGTTCCTGGGGGATTCGGCAGCCGCGGGATCGCGGGCATGATCCTCACCGCGCAGTACGCCAGGGAGCACCGGGTTCCGTACTTCGGGATCTGTCTGGGCATGCAGATTGCGGTCATTGAGTTTGCCCGCAACGTGGCCGGGATCGCGGACGCGGATTCCGGGGAATTCAACGAGCAGTGCCGCAGCAAGGTCATCGATTTCATGCCCGGCCAGAGCGATGATATCGACAAGGGCGGCACGCTGCGCCTGGGCGCCTATCCCTGCGTGATCCGTCCCGGCACGACGATGGAACGCTGCTATCAGGCAAAGGAGATCAGCGAGCGGCACCGCCACCGCTACGAGTTCATGAACGAGTACATGGACCGCCTCGCGGCATGCGGGCTGACGTTCAGCGGGATCTCTCCGGACGGGAAACTGGTCGAAACGGTGGAGCTTTCGGATCACGACTTTTTCGTCGGCGTGCAGTATCATCCCGAATTCAAAAGCAGACCGAACCGGCCGCATCCGCTCTTTTTTGGATTTATCGGCGCGGCGAAGGTATACGCAGGCAAATAAACCGTACATGGAAGCACGGAGGAAATCGCTTTGATCATACCGAACAGGAATTACGCACAACTGAAGGATTCGTATCTGTTTTACCGGATCGCGCAGAAGACGAAGGCTTATCTGGAAGAGCATCCCGGGACGTATCTGTACCGCATGGGGATCGGAGATGTGTCACTGCCGCTCTGCAGCGCCGTGATCCGCGCGCTTCATGAAGCAGTGGATGATCAGGCCGTGAAAGAGCGTTTCCACGGATATATGCCAGAATGCGGCGCACCTTTTCTCCGGGAGGCAGTCGCGTCGCATTACCGCTCCCGCGGAGTCGGTGTGACGGCAGATGAAGTGTTCATTTCAAGCGGTGCGAGCGACGAACTGGGAGACATTCTGGATCTGTTCGACAGATCATGCGGCGCGATGATCATTGAACCGGCGTATCCGGCCTATGTGGACGCAAGCGTGATCGCGGGAAGGAAGATCGTGCCGGTACCCGCGACGGAGGAAAACGGGTTTCTTCCTGAGCCGGATGAGGATCTTGAAGCGGATCTGCTCTATCTGTGCTCGCCGAACAACCCGACGGGCGCCGTGTTTCCGCGGGAGAAACTGCACAAGTGGGTGGACTGGGCGAACAGGCGCGGCGCGGTGATCCTTTTTGACGCGGCTTATGAGGCGTTTATCGAGGAGGAGAATCTGCCGAGAAGCATCTTCGAGATTGAAGGCGCAAAGACCTGCGCGATCGAGATCTGTTCGCTTTCCAAAACGGCAGGTTTCACGGGAACGCGTCTCGGGTACACAGTCATTCCCGAGGAGCTTGAAAGAGGCGGGATGCGTTTCAATGACATGTGGGTGCGCAACCGCACGACAAAGACGAACGGCGTCTCCTACATCATTCAGAAAGGCGGAGCGGCCGTTTTCACAAAGGAAGGCCAGGAGCAGATCAGGGAGAACATCCGCGTCTACAAAAACAACGCGAGAGTCCTGATGGACGCGTTCGACCGTCTGGGCATCTGGTACACCGGCGGAAAAAACGCGCCGTATCTTTGGATCAGGTGCCCGGGTTACATGGGCAGCTGGGAATTCTTTGATTATCTGCTGGAGAAGATCCAGGTCATCGGTACGCCGGGCGAGGGATTCGGAGCCTGCGGGGAAGGGTATTTCCGGTTTTCGACGTTCGGCGATCCGGACGACACGAAAGAAGCCGCATCAAGAATCCTGGATCTTTTGTCGCAGTAAATCTTGCAACAGCGGTAAAACGCATACAAAATGCTAATGGATGTACGCCCTTGTCGGGAAAAAGAAAAATGAGTAAAAACGGAGGAAAAGCAATGGATTTCTCTGACGCAGAACAGCGAGAGACTGACAATTCCCATCACGCTGCACACAACAAACGGGAGTGTGATTCCCACTGTTCGTATGCATAAGGATGCTGTCGTCGTGATTCCCTGCACATGAGAACAATGCACCTGCGGGGTTGAAATACTGAGAATGGGGAAAGTGTTTTTGCCATAGCGTTTTCCTTTCACTGTGACAACAGAATGGATAAAACGAATAGCCTATATCCGGTGATAACAGAGACAATAAGAATATCAGAATAATGTATTCCATAACGCAAAACATACAGTTTACGGTACATATTCGGGAAGCGAGCGGGAGTAAGAACAACCAAAAAACGATGTAAACGACAACTGACGATCGTTTGCATCGTTTTTTGGTTGTGTTATTCTTCGACAAAACGGTGTGTCCCGGGTCTGACCTTCTCGGTCCTGCCGCTGGGAAGAAGGATACTGGCTTCGCAGTTTGCTGGAACAGTGATGGTATAGACGGTCTTTCCGTCGCTGCGCTCCCACGCGCTTTCGATCCTGCCAAAGATGCTGAGGTAAGAGGCGCCTGCACGGGTGAACGATCCTCCGGGAAGCGGCGTGACCGTGAAACGGTTCTCTCCGTCCAGGCGGATGCCGCACATGCTTTGGAACAGCCACTCCACCACGGCGCCTTTGGAGTAATGATTCAGGGAACCGATCCCGCTCTGCGTGCTGTCGGGACCTGCCCAGTCCTCCCAGATCGTCGTAGCGCCGGCCTTTGGCATGGAGAGCCATCCGGGGATCTGTTCGTTTTCAAGAAGACGGTAGGCCGCTTCCTTATCGATCGAGGAGAGGACATAGAGGATCAGCGGTGTGGAAAGGAACCCCGTTCCGAGTTTCCAGTCATAATGCCCCAACGCTTCGATCAGGCGCTTTTTCGCAAATGCGGTCTGTTTTTCGTCAAGCAGATTGAAATACAGAGATCTTACCAGACGCGCCTGACGGTCGGTGTCGAGCGTGTACGATTCTGTTTCGACCAGTTCCCGGTAGGCTTTCGCGCAGCCGTCGCTGAATTTTTGAAACTCGGCGGCGTCTTCTTCTTTTCCGAGCTTTTCTGCGATTTTTGCCATCAGACCCAGCACATGGGAGGTGTAGGCGGTGGAGACCTCCGGATGCGGCGCGACAAAGTCCTGCCAGCGGAATCCGCCACTTACGTCCGCGGGCTCCGCCCATTCGCCGTAACTTTGACCGATATTGACGAAGTACTTCCGGTTCTTCTTGGAGAGCCTGATCCGCTCGGCGAAAAGAGGCATGCGTTTCCCGCAGCGCTTTTCCATGAAACGCGCGTAGCGCGCCATGCCTTCGTAAAAGTCTTCAAGGATCGCGTCGTCTCTGAATATCTCAGCATAGCGCCACGGGATGAGGACGCCTGCGTCCGCCCATCCGACGGATCCGTTCATCGTGCGCATGTAAAAGTCCGCGCCGCCGTCTGGAACGATATGGGGAAGACGTCCGCTCTTTTTCTGCCAGTCGTACATGTCGCGTACGTACTTTTTCGCGAACGGGGCGAAATCGAAAAGATAGGAGGCCGTCGTGAAGAACAGCTGCGCGTCGCCGGTCCAGCCGTGCCGCTCGCGGGTGGGGCAGTCGGTGGGGATATCCAGATGATTGCTCTTGGCGGACCAGACGGTCGCGTCGAAGAATCGGTTCAGCAGTTCGTTCGAACAGGAGAACACGCCTGTTCGCTCCAGATCGGAATACACGGCGACGGATTCGATCTTATCCGCCTCAAGATCCACATCCGTTTCCACTTCGGCGTAACGGAAACCGAACACGGCGAACGTCGTGCTGTATTCGTTGAGACCTTCCCTGCAGGTGTAATCGATTTTCTGCAGCGGTGTGGTATGCTTGCCGCTGGTAAGCTGGATGTTCTTCTGCGTGAGATTCCCGTCTTTGTCCAGCATTTCGCCGAAGCGCCAGATCATGCGCTGCCCCTGTTTCGCCGCAAGGCTGAAGCGCACGTAGCCCGCGATGTTCTGGCCGAAATCTAGAAGTTTTTTTCCGTTCGGCGCGTCTGTGATGACGGGCCGGAACGTCTCGTGTTCTGTTACGGGCACGTTGTTGGACGCGGAGGGAACGATTGCGTGTCCTGTTTCCCTCGCATGACCCGAATAGGAGGGGACGCGGGAAGCGTCGACGGTCTCGCCGTTCTTGTTGTCCGCAAAACGGATCGGCCCGTCATCTGACCACTGCCAGGTCCGGTCGGTCACGACCGTTTTCTGGGAATCGTCCTCGAATGTGATCTCCAGCTGCATCAGAAGTTTTGTCCTCGTGCCGTACTGGTTCCTGCGGCCCCAGGCGCCGCAGCTTCCGCGGTACCATCCGTCGCCCAGCTGCGCGGTGAGCACGTTTTTTCCCTTCCGCAGCAGATCCTTCACATCGTACGTCTGGTACTGCACGCGTTTTCTGTAGTCCGTATATCCCGGCGCGAGACAGAAGTTTCCGATCTTCTGTCCGCCCAGACGTGTCTCGTAAAGACCGCACGCCGTGGCGTACAGCCGCGCAGAACGCACAGGCTTTTCCACTGTGAATTCTTTGCAGAAACAGTCGGCGGGATAGCGTTTTTTCCTGTTTACGGGATAGTCGCCCGAGATCCACTTCGCTTTCCAGTCGGATGGCTGAAGAAGGCCTGCCTCGAAGAAGCCTTCGCTCCATTCGCCTGGCGCATCATTTTCGTCCCAGAGCCGGATCTTCCAGTTCACGCGCTCGCGGGAAAGGAGCGCCCCGGGGTATGCGGCGTGCATGACGCCGCTGTTCACCTTGCCGCTTTGCCATTGATCCGTGACGATCTCATAGGCGGTCTGTTTCATGCCGCCTTCACAGTTCCACATCAAAACAGGATGCGGAACATCGATGCCCAGAGGATCAAAGAGGTGTTCGGTTTTCAGTCGGACTGCTTGCATGACGGTTTCCTTTCAGGTTGTTTATTCGGCGGTTCTTTCCTCATGCCGCGCCTTTATTTCGGCCTGTTTTCCGGTCAGATCCTTCTCCACATTGAGGAACCAGAGGATCACGACCAGCGCGATGCCGGTAAAGACCTCAAGACCGACGAAAGCAAAGGAGATGACCCAGTAGACGCTTGAAGGCTGTTTCAGCGCGACGGTCAGCACGCCGTCCGCGGCAGGCCTGAGCGCTTCAAGCGCGAGCTGCGGGGTCCACCCATGCTGTGTGAGGACAGCGGACGCCTCCGCGGCGCTCTTCGCGGTAAACGGGGCGAGATATCCGGCTTTGGCCAGCATCGAGTTGAATACGCCTGTCATGATGCCGACCATCGCGACGGCGATGATGTTGTAGATGCTCATGGCCGCGCCGTCTATGCGAAGATCCGTCTTCCACTCCACGTGATCCAGACAGTCGGCAAACAGCGCCATGAAGACGTACGCGCACGGAAGCCCGCCGATATTCTTGATGAACTGGCCGATCAGGACCATGACGAGATTACGGCTGAAGATCCAGCAGAGCAGAGAGCCCGCTGCATAGAGGATGAAACCGATCATCGTGACGTTGCGCTTGCCGAACTTTTTGGCCAGCGGCCAGACGGCGAAGATGCCGATGCCCATGGGAATGCCACCGATCACGGAAACGAGCATCTGCGTGATGCCGTCGTTGTAGGTGCCCAGCACATAGTTGCAGTAGTAGACCAGACCCAGGTTCTTCAGCGTCGTACCGATCGTATAGATGAGGAAATAAGCGTACATGAGGAGCATGTATCTGTCCGTGAAAAGGATCTTCATCTGTTTGACGAACGGAAGATCCGTCGTTTCTCCGGCTTCCGCCGCTTCTTCCGTAACGCGTTCCTTGGTGAAGAAGTATTCCAGAAGCGTCAGCGGCAACGCGAGGATCGACAGAACGGACATCAGGGTGATCCACTTGATCTTGTCTACGCCGATGATCGGCATGACGACCATCGGGAAGACCAGCGCGACCAGAATGCCGCTCATCATGATCGTGGTGATTTGGTTGAAGACGGACAGACCCCCGCGCGCCTTGCTGTCGCGCGTGGACAGGGGCACCATCAGGTTGTGCGACATGTTGAAGATCGTGTAGGCGAAGGAATAGAACAGGTTGTAGGAGATCATGACCCAGATCGCCTTCACGGTATCGCCGGCGTTCGGCACGGTGAAAAGCAGGATCCCTGTGACCGGTACGAGGAACGCGGAAAGGAACAACCAGGGACGCGCCTTGCCTTCCTTCGTCCGCGTACGGTCGATGACCTGTCCCATAACGATGTTCGTGATCGCGTCGATGATCTTGGAGACGATGGGGAAGACCGTGAGGAACAGACCACCCCAAAGCGGCGTCAGGTTCAGTACGTCCGTATAGTAGACGTTGAGGTATGTGGCGAGCACCGCGTTCAGAAGCAGTGCGCCCGCGGGCCCGAGAAGATATCCGAGCCATTTTTCCTTTCTGGATACTTCGAGGGACCGGACAAGGCTGGAAGGCAGTTTCATGGGTTATTCCTCCTTGGGAAGCTTGGGTACGCGTATCTTTTTCATAAAGCAGCCGGCGCCGCGGATCAGATGTCCGTTGGCAAACTGCGTGAAGCCCCGCGCGAAGTTATACGGGAAAGCGCTGCCTGCGGACATGGAAAGCGAGCGTGTGGAGTTGCTTTCCATGATGCGGCGCAGAAACTGCGCGCCTTTTCTCATGTTGTCCTTTTCGGGACCGTCCGGCATCTTTGCCGCTTTCTTCTCCAGTTTTTTGGGGACGGACATCAGTGCGTTGAAAAGGATGCGCCCCATGAAGGTCTTTTGGAAATCGCTCAGCCGGGACTCGGTCGTCAGAGGGAAGCGGGGCGGCTCTTCGGGCATATCATATGTATTTGGATACACCGTTTCTTTTTCCTCTTCCATGGTGATTGTGACGGTCTTCGCTTCTCCGGGCGCGAGGAAGACCTTTTGGAAACCCCTGAGTTTTCCCTCAAGGAACAGCATGCAGACTTCCGCGCCAGGCACGGCGCCGGTATTGGCGACACGCTGTGAATAAGTGTTTCCGTCACGTTCCCATTCGCCGTGGGAGAAGGTCGTGTAGGAAAGTCCGTATCCGAAGGGGAATCGAACGGGAATGCCGCGTTTCTGATACCAGCGGTAGCCGATGGCGCATCCTTCTTCATAGATCTCGTTGATCCCTTTGCCGAACGTCTCTGCCGCGGGAGCGTCTTCATAACACAGCGGCCATGTTTCGGCGAGTTTTCCGGAAGGGTTCTTTTCGCCAAAAAGGAGCCGGCAGACGGCGGTGCCACCGCTTTGGCCGGGAAGATACATGTTGAGGATCGCATCCACCCTGTCGAAGAAGGGAAGCTCCACGGGGGACCCGCCGAACAGCACGACCACGGTCTTTTTTCTTTTTTCTGAAAGGCTTTCGATCAGACGCAGCTGATCGTCCGGCAGACGCATATGCTCGCGGTCGCCGCCTTCGGATTCGTATTCGTCCGTGAGCCCAGCGAAGATGAGGACCGTGTCACTTTCCTCAAGGGAAACGCTTTGAATGCCGCGCGCGTCGAACGCGTCCTTCGGAGAGGTGACTTTCGTCGGATGGATCATGGAGCTGCCCGCTCCCTGATACCGCATGTTTTCAAAAAGACTGCCTGTGATATGCAGTTTTTCGGTTCCTTTGAGCGGCAGCGTGCCGTCGTTCTTGAGAAGCACCGCGCAGTCCGCCGCGATCTCGGCGGCCAGTTCATGGTGCGCGTCCCAGTCGACAGGCGCGGGATCCGCGCTCTGAACGTACCGGTCCACCCAGCGCAGGATGTTGCGGCAGGCGTTGTCCAGATCCTCCATGGGGAGAGAACCGTCCGACACCGCGTCCAGGATCTGTCTTCTGCACCAGGCGGTGTCGCCCGGCATCTCCAGGTCAAGACCCGCTCTAAGACCGGCGACGCGGTCGCGCGTCGCGCCCCAGTCGGTCATGACCACGCCGTCGAAGCCCCATTCGTCTCTCAGCACGTCGGTCAGAAGCCATTTGTTTTCGGAGCAATACGTCCCGTTGATGCGGTTGTAGGCACACATCACCGTGGCGGGTTTGGCGTGCTTCACAACGTATTCGAAGGGCTTCAGGTACAGGTTGCGGATCGTGTTTTCGGAGGCCGCGGAATTGCCCATGAAGCGCCAGTTTTCGGAGTTGTTCATGGCGAAGTGCTTCAGCGATACGCCGACACCGCGGCTCTGGATCCCCTCGACTTCGGCGGCACCCATGACGCCGGAAAGGTACGGATCTTCGCTGAAGTATTCAAAGTTTCTGCCGCAGAGGGGATTGCGCTTGAGGTTCACGCCGGGACCAAGCAGCGTGTGCACGCCGTAATGGCGGCATTCCTCTGCGATGGCTTCGCCCATCCTGCGCAGGTTTTCCGGATCCCATCCAGAGGCGGTCGTGACGGCTGTCGGAAACGCGGTGGCGGGCTCGCTCTGCGAAACGCCATTGTCCCCGGAGCCAATCTGTTTGCGCAGCCCGTGCGGACCGTCCGACATGCAAAGGGACGGCACGTTCAGGCGCGGGATCGGGTTCGTGTACATGAAGTCCGTGCCGGAGACCAGCGCGGCTTTCTCCTCCACGGTCATCTCCTTCAGGATCTTTTCGATCTCCATCAGCAATACACTCCTGTCTGATCGTCTGTCGTGATGCGCGGAGACGCAGCCCGCCCATCCTTTTCTTTATCCTGATTATACGATGTCTGTTTCTACTCTGTATTGCATAATCGTAAGATGTTTCGCATAATAGTAATGAAAGGGTGATCGGATATGGGAGAATACGATCTGAGATATATCACACGGTCTGTCGGGGCGCTGTCCGGAGTGCCTGTGCGGCTTTATGAAAAGGGGACGCGCACATATGCGTGGTTTCCGGCGCAGCTGCCCAAAGACCCGGTGGAACGCTGGCGCGGCGAGATCTTTTCACTTACCGGACACGTGGGGTATTTTGTCACGCCCCAGTTCCATTACTACGGTGTACTGCACGCAGGCGACGCTGCGATCGTGCTGGGACCCACTGCGCAGGTCGCGACGGGAGAACAGGAACTGCGGCGCCTCGCGTTTGAGCTGGACGTGCCGAGGGAAGAAGTTCCGTCGTTTGTTTCGGGCATGAACGCGATCGCGCATCTTGCCGCGGAAACGCTGCTGCAGCTGATTTGCACCTTCAACCACTTTCTGAACGGCGGCGAGACCCTCAGCATCTCCGACGTGGCGATCCTGAGCGAGGAGCAGGAACGCATCAAGACGCATGTGGAGACAAGACGCACGCAGAGGACCTATGAGGAAGAACGGGAAAGAAACGAGGCGCACAATACGCTTGCCATGGAAGAGGCGCTGATGCAGATCATCCGAAGAGGCGACAGCGGAACGCTGAAGGACTGGATCTCCTCCGCGCCTGCGATCCGCGGCGGCACGATCGCGCCTGATCAACTGAGGCAGCTGAAGAACACCTTTATCGTCTCCGTGACTCTGGCGTCGCGCGCGGCGATCCGCGGCGGGATGAGCGAGGACGACGCCTTCTCGCTGTCAGACGGCTACATCCGGCGCGCCGAGGTGCTGTCCGACCACGTCCGGATCATGAACCTGCAGTATCAGATGATCCTGGAATTCACGGAGCAGGTGGAGAAACTGCACAGGGGTCGGTATCCGACCCGCCTTGCGACAGACGTCGCCAATTACGTGCGGCATCATCTGTCCGAACCGGTGAGCGCAGAGAAAATGGCGGAATCCTTTTTCATGAGCCGGCCGTATCTGTCGGCGAAATTCAAAAAGGAGACGGGGGAGACCCTGACCGATTTCATCCTCAGGGAAAAGACGGAGGAGGCGAAGCGGCTGCTGCGCTATTCGGACAAGACCGTGACGGCGATCGGCGCGTACCTGGGATTCTCTTCGGCTGCGCACTTTTCGCGCGTGTTCAAGAAATATGCGCAGGTCACGCCGAGCGAATACCGGGAGAGGATCGGAAAATGACAGGACAGATCTCTTTTCCCAAACGGTGAAATGCGCATATAATAGTGGAAAGAGGACGAAGCGGCGGTGCGGACCGGAATGCGCCGCTGACAACAGGAGGAGAACGAAACATGGCAAAAGAAAAAAAGATCTATGTACTGCCGGACTCGGAGTTCAGGATGAAAACGGCGTGTCCGACATGCGGCGGCCGGATGACTCCGGGAGAGTACTATATCGCCGTACAGGGAGATACGACCGTGAAGGTGGACAATTCCAAGGCCGGTCTGGGAAAGGTGACGAAGACGATCACCACGCAGTACAGGGATATCCGCAAAAAGACGGGAGGGCTTTGCCCGAAGTGCTTTACGGATGAGTATGAGGGATTCAAAAAGGAGTGGCTGATCGCGGGAATCGCGTGCGCGGCGTTTGCGCTGGCGTGCGTGGTGTTCATCATCCTCTGCTTCGCGGTCCCGGCAATCAACGAAGCCGTCGCGCCGCAGCTGAAGTTTCTCGGTATCGTCGTCGCGGTGGTGGCAGCGTTCTTTGCCTTCAAAAGCCTTACGACATCCAAACAGATCGGGGATGCGATCCATGAGATCAACCGCGGCGCACGCTATACCGTTTCCACGTATCTCGTGAGCCTTCTGAAGCAGAACGGCAAAAGCGAATGCGCGGCAAACGAAACCATACTGACGGCCCTCCAGGCAAAACAGCTCAACGTTCACTGATCTGAAAGGGAATCAAAGTTTTTTCAGGAAAGGATACTGCCATGAAAACGATCACCAAAATACAGGGAAGAGACCTGAGACCGTGGGGCACGATCGAGACGGACGAGAAAGGAAATCAGACGGCGAAGGATTTCTACTTCCGGATCGTCGGATACTACAAGGCGGACAGAGACGTCACAACGGATTTCTACGGGAACGTCGTCGCTCACGGGAACGTGCTGGCGAGCCTGATCCCGTCGCCGGATGAGCAGAACAGACAAAGATGAGAATCAAAAAACAAACGCGGCAGTTCGATGTGCTTGAACTGCCGTGTTTGTTTTTCGTGAGCTGGTTTTTTAGTTTCTTTCAGAGATATCGAACAGATAGACTTCGGAGATCTCTCTGTCGTATCCCTCGTAAAAACCCTTCGGCATACCCAGAACGATCCGCGCGCCCCTGTTGAAGAGTACAAGAAGCTGTTCCTTTTCTTTGTCGAAAGTGAGGCCTTCGATCTCACCCTGCAGGATGACGTCGTCAAACGTGCGCTCCAGCGTCACGGTGCAGTTCGAGGTGCCTTCCGGGACCTTCGTGCGGTAGAGATGGTCCGGTTCGCCGTCGTCCGCGGTGCCGTCGTCCGCCGTAAGATAGATCCAGCCGTCATAACACGCGATTCCCTGGATCCACTGGGGCGGCATCTGCATATGGACTCTTCCCAGATACGCGCCGGTCTCAAGATCGTACCGGTAAAGATATCTGCCGCTTTCTTCACCGACCCAGGAACACATCCAGACAGAACGTGTATTGGGATCCACCGCGATGCCGGAGCATTCCAATTGGCCGCTTTCCTCGCAGAACGGGAACGTGCGCTTGAGTTCCAGTGTATCCGCGTCGTAGACCGCGATCTGGATGTTTTCTCCCACACCGTCCATGAAGTATTCCGCTCCGATGTAAAGCTCGTTTTCATACACGTCGATGTCCGCGATGTGATTGACCCGTGTTTCGTAGCCGAGAAAGGGATCCTCGTTCAGTGCGAGGAGGGTCCAGCTGCTGTCGTATTTTGCCAGAGACGCGGAGCCGCTGACCCAGTAGAAACCGTTTTCACAGCAGATGCCCTGTCTTCCTGTGACCTCGACGGTCTGAATCAGTTCATACCGGTTTTCAGGCAGCATGACCGCGGGATCATCCTCCGGTCTGCCACCTGCAGCGGGCACATGGGAACGTTTCCCCGCGCACCCTGCAAGAAGAGCGGCGGACAAAAGAGCGGCGGTCAGAATACAGGCGGCGGTTTGTCTTCCAGATAAGAGGTTTTTTCTCATAGATACTCCTGCGGCAGGTCTGTCTTCCCGGATCGTTTTCTTCAGTATACTTCTTTTTGTCATCCGGTGGCGTTTTGTTTTTGCGCTTTGTTACCATATCGTATGATATAATGTACAAAACAAAAATACCAATACGGGAGTTTATATGAATAAAAAGGTTTTTCTCAGAACGCTGCTGTGCGTGCTGCTGGTCCTCGGTGTTGTTCTTGCGGGCTGCAAAAAGGCGGCAGAGCAGGAAGCACCGGTGATGCCTGAACCACAGGCACAGGATGAACAGCAGGAACCTGCAGAGGCGCAGCAGACTGCGGCAGGTCCCTTTACGATCGACAATATCCGGGAATACGTGGTTGGTGTGGACGAACTGGTGGAACTGGAAGACGGCACGACAAAGCCGCTGATCAATTTTGACAACGCCGCGACGACGCCTGCTCTTCAGCCGGTCGTGGACGAGGTCGAGGAACAGCTTCTGATGTACGGTTCCATCGGAAGGGGATTCTCGCAGAAATCGAACTATTCCACAGATCTCTACAATGAAACAAGAGATAAGGTCCTGGAATTTGTCGGCGCGGATCCGGAACAGTATACCTGCTTCTATGTGAACAATACGACGGACGGACTGAATAAGCTTGCCTCCGCGCTGATCGAAAGCGAGGACCAGGTCGTCCTCGCCACGAGGATCGAACATCACGCGAACGACCTTTCCTGGCGTGAGCGGTGCCATGTGATCTACGCTGAGGTGGACGAGCAAGGAAGGGTCGATTATGACGATCTGGAACGCATGCTGGAGGAAAACAAGGTCGACTATGTGACGGTCACGGCAGCCTCAAACGTCACGGGGTACGTGACAGACGTGCACAGGGTCGCGCGGATGGCGCACGAGCACGGCGCAAAGATCATCGTGGACGGCGCGCAGATCGTGGCGCACCGGGCGTTCTCCATGATCGGGGAGACACCGGAGGAGAACATCGATTTCTTTGTCTTCTCCGCGCATAAGATGTATTCACCCTTCGGCGGCGGTGCGGTCGTGGGACTCACGGATGTGCTGAACGAACATATGCCCGAATTCTACGGCGGCGGAACGGTACTGATCGTTTCCGATGAGTGGGCGACCTTCAAGGATGCCCCGGAAGTGTATGAAGCGGGTTCTCCGAATTATCCCGGCGTCATCGGAATGGGCAAGGCGATCGATATTCTTCAGGAGATCGGATTTGACGCGATCGAGGAACATGAAAGGGTGCTGAATCAGAGACTGGTAGACGGTCTGAAGAAATATGACACGGTGATCATCTACGGTGACTCGGACGATCTGAGCGACAGGGTCGGGGTGATCTCCTTCAACTTCACGGACGTCAACTCCTTCCAGCTGGCGCGCAAGATGGCGGACATCGGCGGGGTGGCGACGCGGCGCGGCGCGTTTTGCGCGCATCCCTATGTGTGGCGCCTCATGGGGATCCCGGTGGAGCAGCAGGAAGGCTTTACGGAGTGCGACGTCTCCGGAACGCCCGGCATGATCCGGGTCAGCTTCGGGATCTATAACACGGAAGAGGACGTCGACGAGTTTCTGAAGATCCTGGACGAGGCGCTTGAGATCTGCAGAGAAGAGATCACTGCGTTCAACCCCGAATACTGATTCAGGACAGATACGGGCACCGGCAGCAATGCCGGTGCTTTTTTACGGCATTCAAATTATTGAATTCTACGAAACGTAGAAAAATAATTTGACAATTTATACGAATTGGGTGTTCAATGGTATTCGGGTCACAAGTATCATGATTGTGTAAAGAAAACAACAGCGAACAGCTGAAAAGGAGGAAGCAATCATGCAGCATTCGATTTCTATGACCCGCAGCACAGTTAAACCTATCAACGGAGGAAACGTATGCAGAACCAGCTTGCAGAGAACATCCGCTCCTATCGCAAAAGCATGGGCCTCACTCAGGAACAGCTGGCAGAACGCCTCAGCATCACGCTGGGTACCGTCTCGAAATGGGAACGAGGCAGTTCTGAACCGGGAATTGACTATATCATCGATCTGGCAGAACTCTTCCATGTATCCGTGGATGCACTGATCGGTTTCTCCATGCGCGGCAGCGATGCCGACGCGGAAGCGGAACGGATCAGAACACTGATGGATGAAAAAGGCGCGGAAGAAGCCTGCGCGGAATATGACAAGGCGCTGATGAAGTTTCCGAATCATTTCGCGACCGTGTACGGCGCAGCGGAATGCTTCATGCAGGTCGGTACTGTTTACAGCATGGAAGACAGGCTGAAGCAGGCGCTGGAACTGTTCCGCCACGCGATCGAACTGATTGCACAGAACAGAGACCCGAAGATCAACAGAGTCGTGATCCGCAACATGATCGCGGAGTGCTACTCCAATCTGAAGGACCACAAAAGAGCCGTTGCGGCGTACAAGGAGAACAATATTTACGGCATCAACAATGCGCGTATCGGTCTTCTTCTGCTGAGGTTCGAAAAAAACAACAAGGAAGGCATCGAGTATATCGAGACGGCCTTCCTTGATCATTTCATGGATATGGTCACCATCATGAGCGGCTATGTCATGTATTACCTGAATACGCATAACGTTGACATGGGACTGCGCGTGGTCGACTGGTCGCTGCATTATCTTTCAAGCATGAAAGACGATCCGGACAGAGTCACATATCTGGATAAGATGGTCAGCATGAATCTTCTGCTGCAGGCGATCGGACTCGACGCGAAAGGCAGGACGGAGGAATCTGAGAAAAGCCTGAGACAGGCGGTGCGGCTTGCGAAAGCATTTGACGCCGCGCCGGTCTATACCATGGAAAACATCGTCTTCTATGAGCATATGACGAATTTCTCCATTTATGACAACGTTGGTCCGACCGCGATGGACGGCCTGAAAAAAAAGCTTGAAGAAGCCGAGGAACTGGTGACGGAAACGTTTTTACAGAAATTCCGCCGGGAAGCGGGAGAAGTCTGAATCCCGGAAATCTGATGCGATAAAACCGTGTGTCAAACACGGTTTTTTCATAACAACACTTGTTTTTGATACAGTGTTTCTTTTGTGTCGCATTTACTGATATAATGGCGACAGAGTTAAAAACGGATAAACAGACAGGCAATGTCAGGAAGGAACCCGGTGCGGACGTGTTCCTTTCCGTTATCCGATCGATTAAAACAGGTAGGAGGACCGGAGTGTGAAAAAAACGAGATTTGAGGGGATCGCGGCGATTCTGATCGCGCTGATTCTGGTATTTACCGGGTGCAGCAAAGCAGGTGTCGCACCGGAAAAAGAAACGCCTTCTCTCGTGGCGCAGAACATAGAGACCCAGGGAGGTCTTCTGACGGGTTCACTTACAGGCGGACAGGAAGGCGTCGGCACGTATGATCCGTTCTATCTTACGATCCCGGTCACCGTGACGTGGGATGACCAGGACGATGCCGACGGCGTCCGTCCGGATTCCGTAAGGGTCAGGCTCTTCCGCTATATGGGTGACACCTTTACGGACGATGATCTGGTTGAGATCGCGGAAGTGCGCAAGGACGCGGGTTGGAAATATGAGTTCAGGATCGATGATCCGGGCGATCCGGTCCTGCTGAAGAGCCAGGGCGGTCAGTACAGATACGCGGTCATAGCGGATGAAGTCGATCAGTATACGGAAACGGATCACAAGAATCCCACTGTGAAAATGGAAGTCACGCAGGACGCATGGGACGTGCACGGGCCTGACGAGGAGCAGATGGCGTCTGTTTCAAGCGAAGAGTATCCGGCGACTTTCATCGCGGTCAAGGACGCAGAGGGGAAATACACGATCTGGACCCCGGAAAAACTGTGTCCTGCCGATCAGCAGGTCCTTGCGGTATTCTGCGCGGGACATGAGGGATTTGAAGAGGGAACGTTTGAGAACACGACGTTCCTGACAGGATTCGGAACATACGACGCGCTCGGCTTCACCGTGACGGATACGGAGATCCGCTTTGAAGACACCTCCAAACTGGAAATGTGGGCAGCGGGCAGCTACGCGAGAAGCACGTCCGGCGATATGGAGTCGAAGATCACGTTCCGTCATGACGTGACGGTCCCGGATCTGAGGGAAGCCGTGATCAAGATCACATGGGATGACGACGACAATGCCAAAGGGACCCGTCCGTCCGAAGTGAAAGCCACGCTGAGCAACGGCGCGGAAGTGACGCTGAACGAATCGAATGAGTGGACGGCGACTGTCGGGGATTTGCCTGTTTATGACGGGGATACCGAGATCGAGTATACCTGGACGGAAAATGTGCCCGACGGTTATGAGCTGACGGATACGAAGACGGAAGGCACCGTCACGACGATGACCAATAAACTGACGGCTGCTCCGGAGCCGGAACCGGTGGAATACACCGAAGCGTCTGTCAGGATCACCTGGGACGACAAAGAGAATCAGGACGGCCTGCGCCCGTCTGAAGTGAAAGCGCGTCTGAGCAACGGCACTGAAGTGACGCTGAATGAGAAAAACGGATGGACCGCGAAAGTGGAAAATCTTCCGAAATCCGATCAGGGCACGCAGATCACCTATACGTGGGCACTGAAGGAAGAACCGAAAGAATACAAACTGTCCGCAACGAAGACGGAGGGCACGGTCACGACACTGACGGTGAGCCATACGCCCGCTGTGACGGAAGCGACGATCAAGGTCGTTTGGGACGACGGAGACAACGAAGACGGGATCCGTCCGTCGGATGTGAAGGTCAAACTGAGCGATGGCAGGGAAGTAACGCTGACCCGTGACAACAACTGGACCATGAAGGTGGAAAACCTGCCGAAAAACAAGGACGGTAAGGAGATCAAGTATACCTGGGAGCTGAGCAAGGTGCCTGAAGCCTATAAGGTCTCAGACACGAAGACGGAGGGCACGGTCACGACATTGACGCTCAGCCATAAGCCCGCGACGACGGAAGCGACAATCAAAGTCGTCTGGGATGACAAGGAGAATCAGGACGGGATCCGTCCGGCGGAAGTGAAGACAAAACTGAGCAATGGCACGGAAGTGACACTGAATGCGCAGAACAGCTGGACTGCAAAAGCGGAGGAGCTTCCGAAACTGGAGAACGGCAAGGAGGTCGCCTATACGTGGGCGGATCCGACGGCGCCGGACGGATACAAGATGACGGCGAAGACGGAGGGCACGATCACGACCGTAACGTTCAGCCATGAACCGGAAACGACGGAAGCGGAGATCAGGATCCTCTGGGACGACAATGACAACAAGGACGGCACACGCCCGGCCAGCATTACCGCCAGACTGAGCGACGGGACTGAAGTCGAGCTGAATGAAGGAAACAGCTGGACCGCGAAGGCAACAGGCCTTCCCAGATTTGCTTCCGGAACGGAGATCCTTTATTCATGGACGCAGAACGGCCTGCCGGGATCATACAAGCAGATCAGTTCCAAGACGGAGGGCACAGTTACGACACTGACGGAAATGCTCGTTTCCGGTACGGAACCGGCAGATGAAAAATCCGGCGGAAGCAAGGTCCCGTGGATCATCGGCGGCAGCGTCGCCGGAGCGGCTGTACTTGCCGGACTGGCGTTTGCAGCATGGAAGTTCCTGGGGAAAAGGAATGAAGCAGAATAAAAACAGGATTTAGAATAACGGGGACGCGATGCCACGTCCCTGTTGCGCTTTTACAGTATACTGTTCGATGAAAAGATGAGTGGGATCGAACTGGCCTATCTGATCGGGAAAAAGTACGGAAAAGCCCGCAGTGATCTTTTTAAGAAGGTCAATGCCATTGCCAGCATTGCAAACATTCCGGAAATCATGGCCCAGGCTGATCTGATTAATAAGATCCTTCATACCGACTATGTGGAGAACACCGGGATCAACGAGTTTGAGATTATCCGAGAGAACTTGCGTGATTTCATTAAGTACATTCCTATTACCAGGATCCGCTATGATACCAACTTTGATGATGAGATCCTCTCGATGGAATGGAACGATGCGGATCTGGAAAGTGATGATCTTAAGATCTATAAGGCAAAGGCTGAGTTCTACGTCAGGCAGCATCAAGATAATGCCGTAATCGCTAAGCTGAAAAGCAATATTCCCTTGACTTCAGCGGATGTAAAGGTTCTGGAGGATATACTGTGGGGTGAGATCGGAACCAAGCAGGACTATGAATCTGAGTATGGCGAAAAGCCGCTTGGCGAGTTTGTCCGAGAGATCGTTGGTCTGGATATGACGGCCGCCAAAGAGGCTTTTGCGGAATATCTGAACGATACGAATCTGGACAGCAGGCAGATCTATTTCGTAAATCAGATCGTGGAATATATTGTTCATAATGGGCTTATGAAAGACCTGTCGGTGCTCCAAGAGTCTCCGTTCACAGATCAAGGCAGTATTGTGGAGATCTTTACTGATCTGTCGGTATGGAAGGGAATACGAAGAACAATTGACAGAGTCAACGCCAATGCACTGGCAGCGTAATGGGAGGAAATACAATGGCAGAAATCAAGTTGTTTGAGTTAAAGCCGACGGTTCATGAAAGAGCATCTTCTGAGGTTGACTTGGAAAAAGAACTTCAAAATACCATTGAGCAGAATATGGAATTGTTTTTCGGGATGCGTTTTCTGAAAAGCGAGTATGTAATTACTAACGGCAGGATGGACAGCATCGGCATTGACGAAAACAATAGTCCAGTCATTTTTGAGTATAAAAGGAGTTCAAGTGAGAACGTAATCAATCAAGGGCTGTTCTACCTGGACTGGCTTCTTGATCACAAAGCAGATTTTAAGCTTCTCGTAATTGATAAGCTTGGGAAGGACATCGCTGATCAGATAGATTGGTCTGTTCCTTGCGTTATATGTATTGCAAATGATTTCACCCGCTACGATATTCACGCAGTAAATCAGATGCAGAGGAATATCAAGTTGGTCAAATACAGGAAATATGCTGATGATCTTATCCTTTTTGAGCATCTGAATACGCCTGTTGTTAAGCCGGTTGTAGAGCAGAATACCCACTCACCGGCAAGCAGTAGTAACAATCAGAAAACACATCTGGAAAAGCTAGCAGCAGCAAACAGCCATTTCAGAACGCTTTATGCCTCTATTTGTAACTATATAGAGTCATTGGGTGATGATCTCGTGCAGAATCAGCTAAAGCTATATCTTGCATATAAAAAAAGTGCAAAATGTCTTTTGTATTGAAATTTACAATAAGCAGATCATCCTTAGAACTAAGATTGATCCGGACAGCATCGAGCTCGAAGATGGATTCACACGCGACATGAGAAACACCGGCCACTATAGAACAGGTGACCTGGAGATTTCAATAAAGACAGAAAAAGACTTTGAGAAAGCAAAGCCACTGATTGAAAGGGCTTATAACGAAGCCTGATAGGGTGTTAGAAATGCTAACTGAGACTGAAGCATTAAAGGCTCGAATCAATGAGCTTGAGCGTGAAAATCAATACCTGAGACGGATTATTGAGAATGCTGGGATCAACTATTCTTCGGCGCTTGTTTCTGATGAATCGACGCAAAATACATTTGATCCGAATCAAGGAGTCAGAATACTTCCTGTAGAAATTACTCGCAATCACGCCCGTCAGTTCTTCTCATATTTTTGGGGAAGACTGGATGTCTACAGTAAACGCTCACAGAACAAAGCTACCGGTAAAGCTGGATACTATCCTCAGTGCGACAATTTCTGGAAAAAGGGTGTTTGCCCCAAAGCATCTGGACTTAAAGTCAAATGCAAGGACTGCAATTATAGGTGCTGGACTAGGCTTGAGGGAACGCAGATTGAGAATCATTTGCGCGGTATAAAAGATGATGCGTCTGATGCAATTGGCATCTATCCGCTTTTCCCGGATGGAACCTGCAGACTATTGGTCTTTGATTTTGACAATCATGACAAAGGAGCGGATGCGCAGGATTACGCTAATACTGATGATAGCTGGATCGGTGAAGTAAACGCCCTGCGGGAAATTGGCATTCAAAACGAGATCCCAATGCTGGTTGAAAGATCCCGTTCAGGTCGTGGTGCTCACGTATGGATATTCTTTAATGCACCCATACAGGCAGTCTTGGTTCGTAAATTTGGCTTTGCTTTGTTGGAAAAAGGCGCAGAGTCTGTTAACATGACCTCTTTCCGTTTTTATGACCGGATGCTTCCCTCTCAGGATTACCTGGAAGAAGGAGAACTTGGCAATCTGATAGCGCTGCCGTTGCAAGGACAGGCGTTAAAACATGGAAACAGCGCCTTTGTTGATGAGAATTGGAATGCGTATCCTGATCAATGGGATGCCTTTCTGTCAGTACCAAAGCTTTCATCAGAGAAAGTCGAGGAACTGATAAAATCATGGAATGTTCAGCTAGAGGAACTCGACTCTAAGAACACAGGCCTCGAAAAGACATCCGGAGACAAGCCATGGGAGCGGACGAAACGTTTTTATAAGGAGGATGTTCACGGAAAACTCAATATAACGCTTTCAAACATGATCTATGTTGAGACAGTCAATTTAGAGCCGCGAATTCAAAATCAGATACGTCGTTTGGCTGCATTCCTTAATCCTGTCTTTTTCCGGAACAAGGCTATAGGTTTATCAAATTTTGCCAATTCAAGATACATCTATCTCGGAGAAGACGATAATGGATACATTTGTATCCCTCGAGGGCTTATAGATAACCTAATAGAAAAATGTAAGGATGCCGGTATTTCTTATACGATTGCAGATAAGCGCTCCACTGGTTCTGGAATAAAAGTCAACTTTGTGGGCACCCTGAGAGAAAACCAAGATAAAGCCGTTCATTCAATGCTTAAGTATGATTATGGCATACTAAGTGCTGCTACGGCTTTTGGTAAAACTGTTGTTTGCAGTAATATCATTGCTCAACGGAAAGTCAACACCTTGGTGTTGTTGGAGTCATCTTCTCTAATTGAACAGTGGGAAAAATCCTTGTCCTCATTTCTGGCTATCGATGAAGAACTACCAGAATATAAGACTAAGACCGGGCGCGTCAAAAAGCGTCATAGCCTTATAGGTGTAATTCAGGGAGCAAAGGATACCTCAACAGGAATCGTAGACATTGCCATGGCGGGATCACTGTTTAAAAAGGAAGATCCACATCCAAGGCTGAAAGAATATGGAATGATTCTTGTTGATGAGTGCCATCATAGCGCTTCCGAAACCATAAGCAGGGTTCTTCGTGAAGTATCGGCAAAATATGTTTATGGTGTTACAGCGACACCGTTCCGCGGAGATGGACTCGAAAGAATCAATGAAATGCTTCTTGGTCCGGTTCGTTTTCGGTACACAGCTAAAGAAAAAGCAGAAGAACAAGGGATAGATCATCTGATTGTCCCACGTTTCACACGAACCGTCAGCCCACATGGTCGTGACAAGCTTCATATCAATGAAGCTTATGAAATCATACGAAACAACGAGATGCGTAATGAACAAATTGCGGATGATATCAAGCACTGTATTGAATCTGGGCGAACCCCTGTAGTTCTTACGCGTTTTACTGATCATGCCGATGTGTTGTATGGCATGGTAAAGGATTATGCAAATCATGTGTTCCTTTTAACTGGGAATAAGTCGAAAAAAGAACAGCGAGAGCTCCGGATCGAAATGGACGCTGCACCAGTGCAGGAATCAATGATCCTGATTGCTACAGGCCAATTAATTGGAGAAGGATTTGACTATCCAAGACTTGATACTCTTATTATGGCAGATCCTGTTGCTTGGAAAGGTGTTGTTGAGCAATATGCAGGACGTCTAAACAGAGATTTTGAAGGCAAAGAAAATGTAATAATCTATGACTATATTGATGCCAATATCCCTGTTTTTGATAACATGTATGCCAAAAGGCTCAAAGCATATAAACGGATCGGATATAAACTCTTCGATGAGAACCCCGTTGAAAAACAAGCGGTCAATGCAATATTTGATTCGGATACTTACGGGCAAGTATATGAAAGAGATCTGAAAGAAGCAGTAAAGGATATAGTGATCTCAAGTCCGACACTTGGAAAACGTAAGGTCATGCATATGCTGAGTTTATTAAAGGAACGACAGGAAGCCGGAGTGCGAATTACGATTGTCACATGGCATCCGGACGCATACATGTTTGGACGTGAGGAGCATAGAATTGAGCTTATGGAAACCCTTCGTGACGCTGGTTTTAATATCATGCTTGTTGAGGATAATTGTGAGCACTATGCAGTAATCGATGATGAGATCGTATGGTACGGAAGCATGAATCTTCTGTCAAAAGATGATGTAGAGGATAATATCATGCGGGTTGTTAGCAAAAGGATCTCGGCAGAACTTCTGGAAATAACTTTCAAAAAAGGCAATCAGCTACAGCAATACAGTTTGCCCTTGCCGTAAAATTAGATTATATTCCCCATGTAGCAAGAAGTTGGGGTTTGAACTGGGGTAAAGGATTAGGAAGTGGCCATTTCGTGACTAAAGTCACAAGATTTTTCTTAATGGCAAGTTCATCGAGAATAGGTACACATATGGGAGTAATGGATTGAGAGCACAACCCGCAGTTGAGTAAAAATCAGCCTAATAGCACTGTTAGCACTGTTGATTGGAATAAATTGTAGTAGGCTAACAAGGGTGCCAAATCGGACATAAAAGGCCGGAAATGACCCTGAGCCTGCTGGTCACGAAAAAGCCACATTATTATTCCGAAGCAAGCGAAAGGACGAAAAACAGCACCATTTTTCGTCCTAATCGAATAAAAAATACCCATTTTTCAACGATTTGCGGCATTTTAACGCCCTTCAAATCGGCCCCGGCAGAGAATGGGAACAACGGAGAAGACATGATGGCGCAGACACAAAAAGAGAACAAACGGATCCTCTGGCTCGACGCGGCGCGCGAGATCGCGATCCTGCTCGTGGTGCTCGGGCATCTTTTTGAAGAATCACCGGTTTTCCGGTTTGCGTTTCCGGCGCATCACGTGGTCTATTCGTTTCACATGGCGCTGTTTTTTATTCTGAGCGGTCTGACGTTCTCGGACAGGGAAACGCGTTTTTTCCGTTTTGCCGCAAGAAGAGCCCGCACGATCCTGCTGCCGTACGCTGTTTTGTGGATCCTTCTGACTTTCTGGTTTCTGTTTGTGAAAAAGTTCCAGCCGCTGACCCTGCGGAACCTGGGCAGCCTCCTCTGGCTGATGTGCGGCACCTCGTATGGTTATTACTGGTTCCTTCCGGGGATCTTCACGGCGCAGTGTATGATGTACTGGCTGAAGAGATGTCCCGGCGGCATGCCGGTGCAGGGGATCATTGCCGTTGCGCTCGCAGCGCTTGGCGTGATCGGCGCCTCAAAAGGATGGATACCGCTCATGGTGCTCCATCTGGATATTGCGATGCTCGGGCTTCCGTTCCTCTGGCTGGGGTATCAGCTGAAGATGAACCGCGCGCGTCTGTCGCGCGTGTATAACAGCAAGTGGCTTCCTGCTGCCGCCCTTGCGGTGTTCATCGTGTGCAATGTGATCTCGATCCGGGTACTGCATGAACAGTCGAATTTCTTTTTCAATCTGAAAATCAGCAATCCGCTCCTGATGGTTCCGTCGGCGATTTCCGGATCGGCGCTCGCGATCTGGATCGCACGAAGACCGCTCGTTTATAACATGCAGCCGCTCACATGGTGCGGGAAGCATTCGCTGATCTTCTTCGGACTGCACTATTATGCGCTGTGGATCGCGGGCTATGGGATCGGAAAGGCATTCCTGCATTACAATACGCCCATGTATGTGTCGATCCCAGTCCTGCTCCTGCAGTTTCTGACTGCCGTGCTGATCACGTCGGTGATGGTGCTTTTGTACCTGCTGATCAGAAAACTGGTTTTTAGAAAACGAAGAACGGACTGAATGACAGAAGGCAAAAGGAAAAAAGGCTTTCTGTAATCTGCGTGGGAGTGATAGAATATACATGTTTGACAGACGGAAGCGGAAAGACCTAAGAACCAGCTTCTGACCATAGAGAGAAACGGACACGGGATTCCGTGACCGGAGAAAGATGCAAGAAACAGTCAAGGAGGAACTATTCCATGAGAGACGAGACCAAATGCCTGCATTCCGGATACACACCGAAAAACTCTGAACCCAGAGTGCTTCCGATCGTGCAGAGCACTACGTATGTGTTTGATTCCACGGCGGATGTCGCTGCGGTATTCGACGATCCGACCAAAGCACTGATCTATTCGCGTTTCGGCAACCCGACCGTTATGGCAGTCGAGGAAAAGATCGCTGATCTTGAAGGCGGCGTCGGCGCGATGTGCACGTCTTCCGGTCAGGCGGCGACTCTCCTTTCGATCCTGAATCTGTGCTCCGCAGGCGACAGTCTGATCAGCACCGGAGAGATCTACGGCGGAACGATCAACCTCTTTGCCTTTACGCTAAAGAAACTCGGGATCGAGTGCATCTTCGTGGATAAGAATATGTCGGATGAAGAGATCGACAAATGCTTCAAGCCGAGCACCAAGGCTGTTTTCGGAGAGACGATCGCGAATCCCGCGCTTACCGTTTTTGATATCGAGCGTTTTGCGAATCTTGCGCACAAGCATGGTGTTCCGCTGATCGTGGACAATACATTTGCTACGCCGATCCTGTGCAAACCGATCGAATTCGGCGCGGACATCGTGATCCATTCCACGACGAAATATATGGATGGACACGCAGTGCAGGGCGGTGGCGTCATCGTGGACAGCGGAAAGTTCGACTGGACGAATGGCAACTTCCCTGATCTCACCGAGCCGGACGAGTCCTACCACGGCATTTCTTATACCGAAACGTACGGCAAGATGGCGTATATCATCAAAGCGAGAATGCAGCTCATGAGAGATTTCGGTATGTATCCTGCAGCACATTCCGCGTTCCTTCTGAATCTGGGACTTGAAACGCTCTCCGTCAGAATGAAGCAGTACTGTGAGAACGCGATGACAGTGGCAAAGTATCTGGAAGCGTCTCCGTATGTGGAGCGTGTCATTTATCCCGGGCTGGAAGGCGATGCCTCTCACGAACTGGCGAAGAAGTATCTGAAAGGCTGCAGCGGCGTCATTTCTTTCGTGATCAAGGGCGGAAAGATCCCGGCAATGAAGTTCATGGATTCCCTCAAACTGGCATCCAATGAGGTCCATGTGGCGGATATCCGTACCTGCGTCCTGCATCCCGCGAGCGAGACACACCGTCAGCTGACAGATGAGCAGCTTGTTGCGGCCGGCATCGAACCCGGAATGGTCCGATTCTCTGTCGGACTTGAAAACGTCGAGGATATCCTGGCGGACGTGGAGCAGGCATTCGCTGCAGTAGCGGAAGACTGACCGGTTACACAAGGAGAAATACGAAACGATTCAGAATATGCCGTTGAATACGGCAAGGCAGAGGCAGTTTGAAACGATTTTGTTTCAGCCTGCCTCTGCCGTTTCTGTTATAATCTTTTTATCAACGGTCCAGGAAGAAGACTTCCGCTTCTGCAAGCGGTGAGATGAATTCCGAATCAGGACCGTGACAGAATTATTCTGGTTACAGTATAGATCGATGATCCTCATGCGAAAAGGGATAGAATCACCGAAATCA
>JAFRLQ010000128.1 GCA_017431145.1 Clostridia bacterium
CTTCGATCATGATCTCGATGAAGGCCTTGTTGACCATGTCCATTTCCTTCTGGCATTCGCCGTAGGTGAAGTCCACCTGCTTGCCGCCGACCCATGCCTTCTCGTCCGCCATGTCGCGGGGGCATACCCAGTCGAGGGTGATGTTGGTGAACGGCGCCTGCGTGCCCCATCTGGAGGGCGTGTTCACGCCGTAGATGAAGGACTGGATGCACTGCTTGACCTCTTTCTGAGAGAGGTTGTCGATGCGGACGAAAGGCGCAAGATATGTATCAAAGGAGGAAAATGCCTGTGCGCCGGCCCATTCGTTCTGCATGATGCCCAGGAAGTTGACCATCTGGTTGCACAGTGTGGAAAGATGTGCGGACGGAGAAGACGTGATCTTTCCGGGCACGCCGCCCAGACCTTCCTGGATGAGCTGCTTCAGAGACCAGCCCGCGCAGTAGCCCGTAAGCATGCTCAGGTCGTGGATGTGCACGGCCGCCGTGCGGTGCGCTTCCGCGATCTCGCGGTCGTAGATCTCGCTCAGCCAGTAGTTGGCGGTGATGGCGCCGGAGTTGGAAAGGATGAGTCCGCCGACGCTGTAGGTCACGGTGGAGTTCTCCTTCACGCGCCAGTCGTTGATCTGCAGATAGTTGTCCACAAGATCCTTGTAATTGAGCATGGCGCTCTTGACGTTGCGGACCTTTTCACGCTGTTTGCGGTACAGGATGTAGGCTTTCGCGACGTCCGCGTATCCCGCCTCGGACAGGACCTTTTCCACGCTGTCCTGAATGTCCTCGACGCCGATCAGATCGTTCTGGATCTTGCTCTCGAAATCACTGGTCGTGCGCAGGGCGATCATATCGATCACGGTGGGATGATACTGCTTTTCGCAGGCGACAAAAGCCTTCTCGATGGCGGCGCTGATCTTCGAAACATCAAAATCAACGATCGCGCCGTCACGCTTCATAACACGATACATGGTACTTCCTCCAAAGTTGACAATTTATAAAAAATACTCGGTGATAATGATAATATCACTGAGTAGAGAATTGTCAATATGTTGTGGTGATAAAATTTCGGAAACACAACATATAGTTGTCCGCACTCTGCATATCGTGCTGAAGCGTTCGGCAAATCGTGCTGTCTTTTCCCCCTTCGAAAGTCCTCAAAGCCCACGTATATCAACGTTTTTCACGAATGGCCGCACGATGTCCGCGAAACGCTCCATTTCCTCTTTGCCCCATGCTTCAAGCCCCGCGAAGGGCACTGTGTCGCGGTCAACGAATCCCTGCAGAAAATACCGCTTCGCGCCCCGGATCCAGGGCCCGATCTCTTCGAAGGAAGCCTCGTCGTGGAACTGCCTCACGACCGTGGTGCGGAACTCATATTCCGTGTCCGACGACAGGAGGATCCCGATGCTCTCGCTGATCCTTGCCGTGTCGAATCCTGGTATGCCGATCGTCTCGCCGTAGCGCTGCGGGCTGTTCTTCACGTCCATCGCGACGTAGTCGGCAAGCCCCTCATCCAGGATCCTTTTCAGCCGGGCGGGATGATTTCCGTTGGTGTCGATCTTCACAAGATATCCCAGATCGCGGATCCGCACAAGAAGATCCGGCAGGTCCTGCCGCAGAAGCGGCTCCCCTCCCGTGATCGCCACGCCGTCCAGAAGCCCCGTCCGCGTCTTCAGAAAACGCAGAAGCTCCTCATCGTCCATCTGCGCCGGCGCGTTCACGTCCAGAAGATCCGCGTTGTGGCAGAACGGACAGCGGAACTCGCATCCGCCCAGAAAGACCGTGCAGGCCACTTTCCCCGGATAATCCAGCAGCGTCATCTTCTGCAGTCCGTGTATTTTCATTTCCTGTTTCCTCCTTGTCACACCGCGTGCAGGACGTGCAGGTTGCGCACCCTGCTGTCCGCGATGCCGTCGTTCACACTGTAGGCGTGTTTTTCAAGATCCTGGCAGGTCGCCTCCGTCAGTTCCTGACGGTGCAGTTCCTCCACGACCGCCGCGCAGATCTCCTCGATCATCTCGTATTTCCCCTGAATCATCTCCGGCGCGTTGTCCGTGGACATCAGGGTGTACAGCGGATACTCCAGATCCGCGAGGACGGGCAGATCCCGCATGGCGCGGAACACCCATTTGTAATACGGCTGATACTCCCTGTTCAGAAGAAACACCGCTTCCAGTGTGTTCTTCGCGAACTCGAACACGGCAAGCTGCGCCGCGGCCTCCTCGCCGCGTTTCGCGATCCTGGGATAATTGTACTGCCCGGCCTGCGCCATGAGCAGCAGGTTCCCCGCAAGCTTCTTCCTGCGCACGTCCTCCGGCATCTCCTTCAGAATCTGCCGGATCCTCGTGAACTCGCCGTAGGGATCGTCGAACACCTCTCCGTCCGTCGCTTCCCTGAGCGCGTAGGACGGGATGCGGAACCAGTCGTCCGCGGCCGGCGGAAACGCGGTAAGACCGGTCTTTTCCAGATAGAACTCCCGGGTGCGGATCACGCCATGACGGCTTCCGCCCACAGGCGACATCAGGTTCCGTTTATACCCTGCGAATTCGGCCGGTAATTTCGCGTATGCGCGTTCCAGAAGGAAGGCGGCCCTTCGGTCGACGACGTCTTCATCAGGCAGGAAAATGCAGAATCCGGGCTCAAAATCATGGTCCTCGGACAGATCGTCGTCAAACCCCAGGCACTCGCTTCCGCTGCCGGCAAGCCCGACGGCCAGATACGGCAGAAGATCGGGGAACTGCTCCTTCAGCATGTCCTTCCCGTACGTTTCGTAATATCTGCGCGACAGTTCCAGTCCCTTCAACGCTCTGCCCTCCTGTTCTCCTCGTAGATCTTTCTGGAGCGTTCTTCGATCGTTTCGCCGTATTCCGCGTCGCCCCAGCAGTAGAACGCAGGCGCGCACTTTTCCAGCACGAACGCATAGTATCCGTTGCGCGGCAGATCCGGCGTCTCCAGCAGTTCCTTCGCCTTCGAAAGGTACTCGTGCGCCGTCTCCTCCGCTTCCTCGAAGCCCTTTTCATAAGCCGCGGCGTCCGCCATGTTGAGCCATGTGATCGCCTGTTCCAGCTCGCCGTGATTCACTTCAGCCATGCATTCCAGCGCTCTGCGGTAACAGGCTTCCGCCTCGTCCCACCGCTCAAGATCCACAAGGGTCAGGCCCATATTGTTGTACAGCCCGCCAAGCTTCGAGTAGTCCGGGAACGGCTGTTTCTCCATGATCTTTCTTGCGCGCTCGAAGTATCCGATCGCCGTTTCCGGCATGCCGAACGCGTCATAGACGGTGCCGCAGTTCACGAAGCAGGTGGCACCGCTGGGTGCGTCGCCGTATCCCAGAAACTCCATGAGGCGCAGGGCGTCCTTCGCGCTTGCGACCGCTTCCTCTTCCCTGCCCTGTTTCCTGTAAAAGCCCATCATCTCTTCGCAGAGCGTGAACTCGCCGCGCATGTCCCTGATCGACTGCGCCTCGGCGAGCCAGTATTTCAGATGACGTTCCGCCCCCGCGAAATCCTCGCGGCCGCAGTATTCATCCAGTTTCTCCACGACGCGCTGGACCGGGATCCTGGACATGCTGTCCACCGCCTGACCGGTCACCGGATCGCAGATCACGCATCTGGGCTCTTCGTAATCCTCTTTTCTGATTTCACTCATCGCTTCTTCTCCTTTTCTTTCTACCATAGTAGCACAGGCATGCGTCCCGTGACAAAACGAAACGCGCCTCAGTCCCGTTTCTTCGTTTTTCTTCCGGCACGGCGTCTCCCCACGATGATCCATGCAGCGGTCCCGCCTGAAACGCCCGCAGCGCAGGCAAGCGCCGGCAGTGCGGGAAAGGTGTCGTCTCCCGTTTTGGGGACTGTGGCGAACGATACTGTCTGCGCCGCGTCCTTCAGATCCGCGTGGACGGCGATCGTTCTCCCCTCAAAAGACAGCTCCTCAAAGGCGACCACCCTGCGTCCCGCCAGGATCTCCGTCGGAAGAAGAAACAGAACGTCCTGCGTGCCTTCCGGCTGCTGCGGACGAAAAACAACGGATACGGTCACGGCCTTCCCGTCCGATTCCAGCGGTTTTCCGCTCTTTGCGTCATGCAGCGTTCCAATAAGCGTGTAGTCACGGTCCGGAACGAGTCCGCTGTATGCGACCGTGTCCGTGAGCGCGTGAAGCGTCGTCGTCCCTTCCCGCACAGTCCCGCTGTCCGAAAGCGTCGTTCCGATATGTGCCACGTCCAGCGTCTGTTCCGGACTGTCAAGATCCCTGTGTTCCGCAACGACCGTCTCTTCCTCCAGGATCTGTTCGATCACGGTGTAGCGCGCCGAGGCGAAGACGGAAGCGTCTTCCGTCTCCAGGATCACACGCACGGTCAGATCGCTGCTCTGTGCCGTAAAGGTCTGACATCCCTGAAGCATTTTACCGGATGCGCCGCGCAGGATCTCGCCTGTCTGCGTGTCCGCAAGAGACATAACTGCCGTATAGGTATGGCCGGGCAGAGCGCCTTCGATGTGCAGATCGTCCGCGACCGTCTGCCTGCCGAAGGACGCGAGCATTTTTTCCTCTCCCGGAAGCGCGATCGCCCGGGTCTGCACCCGCATCACGGAAACGGTCTGCGCCTTGTCCCTGAGATCCGTATGGTAGGCGATCTCGCGTCCTTCGCTGTACAGCGTCTCCGTTACGGTAAGCAGTTCTCCTGCGGCGTTTTCCGGTACGGTAAACGGCACTTCGATCCGCTCGTCCGTCCCGGACGCGCGGAAAGTCAGCGTCGTGCCCAGCCCGGCCTGCTCTCCGCTTTCGGTAAACAGCAGCTGCAGCCGGATCTCATAGGTCCTGCCGGGCACAAGATCTTCAAGATGCACGCGGTCCGCGCCGCGCAGAACGCCCAGCGGCGCTGTCTTCAGGCCCGCCTCAAAGGATGCGTCCGTAACGATCCTCGGGATCTTTTCATTGACAAAGACGATCTCCTGGATCTCCTCCTGTTCCGTCACGTTCACCGTCAGGTCCTCCTGCGGCCCAAGATACCCCTCCGGCGTTCTGATCTCGCGCACCGTATAGGTCCCCGCGGGGAGCGCATGGAAGAGTTCCCCTTCTTTTGTGCTCGTCCATTCATGCAGGACGGTCCCTTCCGCGTCCAGCAGCTGAAGCTGTGCGCCTTCCAGCGGCACGAGGCTGCCTTCCTTGTCGTAGGACATCTTCCGGATCAGAACACGGACCGGCGTTTCCCTGACAACGGCCTCATAGGTGAAAAAAGCGATGTTCGGCTCTTTCACGCCCGCTCTGATCGTCACAGCTCCTTTCATCGCAAGATAACCCGCCGGAGGCGTCACCTCCCGGATCTCATAAAGGCCGGGCAGAAGCGGGTCTGTCTGCGCCTCCCCGCTGCCGTTTGTCGTCAAGAGACCGCAGGAAACGTCCCTGTCCAGCACCGCGTCATAGCGGAAGATCTCAAAAACCGCGCCTTCGAACGTTCCGTAGGGACCGGGGAGTTCATCCTGCGTCACGGCGTCTTCCTTGCGGATCCGGATCGTGACCCGCTGCAGCGCGTCCGTAACGAGCGGCGCCGCGAACGTCACGTTCGTCCCGTCGATCCGCGCGGCATCCAGCGTCACGGCCACGGGATCCGCCGCGGCATATCCCGCAGGCGCCATCGTCTCCCGGAACACGTAGGTCCCGGGAAGTCCCGCGGCATTCCCTTCCCGGTCAAGCAGAAGCTCTCCCTCCACAAGGTGTTCCGCGTCATACCGGATACAGCCCTCCGCGTCCGTTTCAAAGGTCCAGATCTTCAGCGGCGTCTTTCCCTGCGCCTCATCCGGATCTTCGAACAGTTCCCTGTACCAGGACACCTCGAACACAGCGCCTTCCAGCGGTTTTCCGTCCTCGTCCTGTTTTTTCAGAAGAAGATCCAACGGTTCAAACAGCGGACGGTTGACGAAGGTCACCTTCTGCTCCTTTCCCGCCTCGATCCGTACGGTCACCGTCTCCCCGCTGAGCGCGAACCCGGCAGGCACGGAGGTCTCCCGGACGGTATAGGTCCCGGCTGCGAGCGTCAGCGCCTGCGTCTGTCCGTTTTTCACCGTCAGCGTGCCCGCCGTCTTCCCCGAGGCGTCTGTCACCGTAAAGACGGTCCCGTCGCTTGACAGGACCCGCGAAAGGAGTTCCTCTCCGAGCCCTGCATCGTCCGTTTCCTTCAGCACGCGCAGCGTGCCCTCCGGCGTCCAGGTCCAGGTCGCCAGCTGCTGCTGGGATCCGTTTCCCGTGTCCCACAACGTCACGACAAAACCGTCGGGCGGCGCGGGTCTTTGGATCACCTCGTTGTACCAGCTGATCATCTCGCTGTTGTGGGTCGTTGCGGTGCCTTTCGCAAGGCTCACGGCAATGGAGGTCAGCGTCCATCCCCGGTCGTCCGTGCCGACGACGCTCGCCGGGCCTCCGTAACCGTAATAGAGCGCCTTTCTCATGTTCTGGTTCGTTACGGTGCCGGCTGTGGTGACGGCCGTTCCTCTCGGGGGCGTCGTCTTGTCGTGATCCGTGCAGAACGCGGTCTGTCCGTTGATCTCAAAGTGTCCCACGCGCATGACGCCGTAGGCGACCTGATGGTATTCCGTGATCGTGCCCGACGCCGCGCGCGCAGGCGCTGCCGAGCACAGCAGCATGACGATCAACAGCGCCAGAACAGGCAGTATCTTCTTTTTCATTCCGTATCCTCCTTTTTTCAGAAAAGAGGCGCTCCGTATCCCAGTATCTGTGGATCACGGAACGCGTAGTTTCGTTCGCGGCAGGCGTCGCCGCTGTTCCCTTCGACGGTCCGAATCCCGTCCGCCGTAACGGTGCAGACGATCCCCGTGTGATCGGGAGAACCGTCCCCGTACCAGTCAAAAAACACGATCATGCCGGGCGCCGGTACGGTGTCCGCACCGTACCATCTTCCCCTGTCGCGGAACCAGCGCACGCCCGCGGAGCAGGATGAAAACTTCGGAAGCGCGCCGGACGGGAGCAGTCCCGCCCTGTCCGCGCACCAGGACACGAAGCAGGCGCACCACGGGACGCGGTGTCCGAACCCGTACCATGACCAGTACGGTTCCCCGCCCCTGTTTCCAATCTGCGTCCTCGCGACCGCGATCAGGCCTTCTGCCTGCTGTCCGGTGCCGCCCGTCAGCGCGTCCCAGAGCGCGGAGCTGTTTTTCAGCGTTTCAAACGTTTCTTTCTGTGTCTGCGTGAACGAGAGTTCCTCCGTCATCTCCTGTCCGCTTTTCGCATGTACTGTCAGATGCAGCACTGTCATGCCGTCCGATGTTTCCGTCTGCGCGCTCACGCTGTGGATCCTCCAGAACAGATCCCACAGCCGCGCCGCGGCCGTCTCGTCCCACACGGTGGAAGCTTCCCGCTCCTCCTGCGCAAAAAAGAGCGCCAGGACCGTCTGCCAGTCCATGCGCTCTTCCCGTAAGTCCAGCCTGTCGTAGGGATGCGTTTCCTTTTCTTCACGTATCCTTGCCGCGTATTCCGTGTCAATCTGCAGGACCGCCTCCCCGATCCCGGCATACGCTTCCTCCGGCACGCGGACGCCGGCCGCCGCGAGGATCGTGACGAGCAGCACCGCCGAAAGGACGGCGGCTCCTATCCACCAGGAATCCCCCAGCGCTGCAGCCGCTTCGCGGATCCATGCCGCAGTCCTCGATACCGCAGCCGCCGTGCCTTTTGCCGCGCGCGCGGTCATCTTCGCCGTCTCCTTCGCCTCTGCGCTTTTCTGCTGTGCCCGCCTCGCCGCCTCCTGCGCTGCCTGCGCGCCTTCCTGCGCGGCTTTTTCGGTCAGACCGTAAAGCTGCTCCTCCTGTCCGTACGTGTCATTCCCGTTCATGACCCGTTCAAGGATCCGCGGTCTGCTTCTTCCCCTGCTGCGTTTTCTCTTCAGGATCTCTTTTTTCTTTTCCTCCTCTTCACGCGACGTCACGCTTCTCTGCGCGTCTCTTCTGACTTCACGCGCGATCCTCTCCGTCTTCTCCCTGATCCTTTCCAACCTCTGTCTTCTCCTTTCCCGTCTCCTGCGGTTTCGTGGTCATGAGCCTGTACAGCGCCGTATCCTTCGGGAACCGGTCCTCGAACGGGATCAGGGCGGAACCGATCCGGATGAGACCGCGTCCCGCTTCCGCGTTCGTGATATACGACAGCTGCTGCGGCGAGATGCTCAGAAGCGATGCCAGCTGGGCTCTGTCCGTCGGCGCCTGATTCAGCATGATGATGAACTCGGAGTTCGCCAGCATGGTGCGCGCCGTGTGGCTCTGCAGAAGATCGTCCACGTTCTGCGTGATCCCCGTGGCGAATGCGCCGTACTTGCGCACTCTCTTCCACAGCGTGAACAGGAAGTTCGCCGTGTATTCATGCTGAAACAGCAGATAGATCTCGTCGATGAACAGGAACGTCTGCCGTCCCTCCCTGCGGTTTTTCGTGATCCGGTTCAGTATTGCGTCCAGCACCACCAGCATCCCCAGCGTGCGCAGCTGCGGGCCCAGGTCCAGAATGTCGTAGGTGATCATACGGTTGTCCGTATCCACGCTGGTCTGCTGCGCGAACGTGTTCAGGGATCCGTGTGTGAAAAGCTCGATGGCAAGCGCGATCTCCTGCGCCTCGGGCTCCTCCTGCCGCAGCAGCTCCATGCGGAAGTCCCGCAGGGTCGGCGCATCGCCCGTGTAGCCCCGCTTCTGATAATCCCGGTAGACCAGAGCGGCGCATCGGTCGATGACGGATTTCTCCCGCGCGCCCAGCTGTCTTTCTCCGATCAGCTGCTCGCACAGGGAAATGATAAACTCGCTCTTCAGGATCACGGGATTCACGCCGTCCGCGTAGTCCGCGTGGATGTCCATGGCGTTGATGTGGTTCCCGCTCGCCGCGCTCAGGCGGATCACGGATCCGCCGAGCGCTCTTGTCAGCGCGTCGTACTCACGCTCCGGATCGATCACCAGAACGTCGCAGTCTCGCGAGAGCATGGCGCTTACGATCTCGCTTTTGGCCGCGAACGACTTACCGCTTCCGGAGACGCCCAGAATGAACGCGTTTCCGTTTAAAAGCTGCCTGCGATCCGCGAGGATCATGTTGCCGGAGATCACGTTCTGCCCGTAATACATCCCCTCCTCGTGCACGACGTCCTGCACGCGGAACGGCATCAGGACCGCCAGGGATTCTGTAGTCAGCGTGCGCAGCGCCTCGATCCGGCGCACGCCGAAAGGCAGCGCACCGCAGAGTCCCTGCTCCTGACGCCACGACAGCACGCACAGCCGGCACAGATGCTTCTGCGCCGTGCGCATCAGCGCGCGGGTGTCCTCGTCCAGCTGCTCCTTCGTGTCCGCCGTGTGTACCAGGATCACCTGCGCAAGAAGCATCCGCTGGTCGCGCTTCGTCAGGTCGTCCAGGAACTCCTTCATTTCCTCTTTCTGTCTCGCCATATCATACGGGACCGTCGCAGACCAGTTTCTTCCGGTATTCTGGCGTCTCTGCCAGTTCGTGATGTTCGTTTCCACGCCCAGAAGCCGCATCTCGGCCTCGCGCACCGCCTGCTGCGTATCCACCGGCAGGATATGGACAGACAGCATGAGACTTCGTTCAAGATCCGTCAGTTCCTGCAGCATGCTGTCACGGATATACGCCGCGTAATCCCTGAGATAGAGGACACGGCCGAAACGGTCACCCATGCGGAACATGTCTTTTTCAAACGAGAGCATCTCCGGCGCCGCCGCGTCGCGGAAATCCTGCCCCAGACGCATCACGGTATCCGCGTCGAACGAGAATTCTTTTTCCTCACCCGTACGGTAAAAGTCGTGCAGAAGACGAAGCCGTTCTTCAAGATCCAGTGCAGAGAGACGGCTTCCCATCTGCGCAAGATGGGCGCCAAGATCCGCGCTCTTTCGCGCCAGATACCGTTTCGCGTCCTCTTCGTTCTGGCATCTTGCCGCCAGCGTGATGTACTTCTCCTGCATCACGCGCTGCGCGCCCTGCCCCTTTTCCCGCAGCATCCCGTTGTACTCCTCTCGGTATCCGTCCAGTCCGTCTTCCCGTTCCCTGAGGATCGTGCCTTTCAGAAGCGTGTCCCTGTCGGTCACGCGGTTGTAAAGCGTGATCTGCGTTCCGATCCCGCTGTCCAGCGCGTTCAGCAGACGTTCATAACCGAGAAACATCTCCCGTTTGTCGTTTGCCGAGGCCACGGCGTAATTGATGTCCGAGAAGCGGTATGTCTTCGTGTACAGATCCCTTCCGCTGCGGAACATCCCGTCCCAGAACGCTTCTCTGGCAGGCAGCACGTCCTGCGTCCTCCTTGAAACGGCGATCCTTTCCTTTTCATGCCTCATGTCTCCTTCTTTCCCTCCTCTCCGGTTCGAGCCACATATAGAACCTGTTCTCCTCCCGGAACAGCAGCCTGTCCGGCGTCACCGCGAGGCGCAGCACCGCCGCGATCCACTTTTCCGGTTTCATCCCCGCGATCTTCGCAAAACCCGCGAAGGCGCCGGGCGCCGCCGCCGCCACGCTGCACCAGGACGCAAGTTCCGTCCCGAGCCTGCCGCGCGTCAGCATGAACGCCGCCGCTCCCGCCATGACCGCCAGCGTGCCGCAGACGCACTGGCGCACCGTCAGTCCGAGAAACAGGTGTTCTCTGATCCCCCGGATCTCCTGATTGATCCTGATCTCCATTTCCTTCTCCTTTTTTCCAAAAGAAAAAGACCGCGGTGCGGTCTTCTTCTTTTTTCTGTTCTGTTTTCCGTTTTTATCTGCAGGCCTCTGCCTGCGGCAGCGTTACCACTCCATCCAGTTCAGATCGTACAGATCCCTCACGGGATACTCTTCGTCCAGCATCTGCATGAATGCGTCGTACGTGTACTCCTCCTGTTCGTTCGTATCCTCCAGCGCCCAGTAGAACACGCCGTCCTCGCCTGTTCCTCCGTCGCCCGGGTCATACTGGTACTGAAGCAGCACTGTGAGACTGGCCGGATCCTCGTCGTAGATCTCGTATACGGAATAATACGCATACTGCATCTGATCGTGCGTCGCGACGCGTAATTCGCCTCCCTCGCAGATCATGATGTCCGTATACAGGGGCGGATCGCCTTCCGCCGCTCTCCTGCTGCTTGCAACCGTCACGATTTTTCCTTCTGCGTAGGTGTAGATAACGGACACTATATAGTTTCCGGGCGTCTCATAGCCGACGATCAGCTCATCCGTCCCGTCGTCGTTCAGGTCCAGAAGAGACCAGACGCGCCGGAACGTGCTGTCTTCCGCCATGGCGTAATCGAAGGTCTCGTCACTTGCGATATCCTCACAGTGCGGATACGCCGCGATGTACGGCTCTGGATCCTTGTAATAACTGTTCAGATCCACGTTTTTCGCAAAGTCCTGCAATTCGGCGATCAGCACCGCATAGGACGCGAACGCGCCGACATCCGTCTGTGTTTCGTCGATCGTATCCTTCACGATCTCAGGCGCTTCCTCCGCACCCTGCTTCATGTTGCCGACAGCTTCCTGCACGCCTTCGAACTGTTCCTGCACCTGTTCCTCGACCTCGCCAGGCAGATGGAACCCTTCCGGTATGCAGCCCGCCATGAGGAGCATGGACAGGATCAGCAGGCAAATCAGAATGTTGCGTTTCATATTTTTGACCTCATTTTTTCTGTTTGTGTTCTTATTATCACGTTTTCTTCATGATCACGTCAAGGCTCAGCGTTCCAGATCCTCTTCCGAATCGTCATAATCGTCCCTGTCCAGCTCAAGGGAATAATCACACTCGACCGGATCCCAGAGAAGATTCCTGTCTGGTTCCCGCACGAACGGTTCTATGATCCGCAGTATCTGGTCATACACCTCGCTGAACGGAGGCTTTTCCACGACGCCTCTGAGTCTCTCATACGCGTGTTCCACATTTGCCCGTTCGCCGATCAGCTTCCCAAAATCCCCGAGTCTGTGACCGGAGTCTTCTACGATCTGTCTGATCTCCTGCGTCGAAAACGACGTGCATCTGCTCAGACCGTACAGATCGATCAGGTCCTTGCTTCTGCGGAACACGACCGGCGCAGAGATCGCCGAGATCTTGTCCGCGATGATCTGTTCCGGTTCGACGCAGGGGATCTTTGTATCCCCGATCGTGATCTCCGCAAGGTGCATCGTGGGATGTATCGGATCGATATCCAGACTATATAAAGGGTTATTGTCCTTCACGATCTCGACTCTGCCTGTCATGTTTGCTGCCGGAATCCTTTTGACTCTTATCTCGGCGTCCGGTATCCTCTTCCCGATCACCTGTCCGATCATTTCACACAGTTCAAAGAAATCCGTATTGCCGGCGAGATTGGCATCGATGTCCACCGTATTCCGTGTCACCTGTTCCTGTCCGTTCGACAGAAGATACGTCTTCGTCACCAGTCCTCCCTTGAAGACGAGCGGGATCCCGTTCGCAGAAAAATCCGCGACCAGCTCGAGCATATCTCTTTCGTAATCCGTATAACTCATTTCGATCCTCCTTAATAATAGATCGCATCTTCGATCAGGCTCTCGAACAGGGCTCTGTTCTGCGGCTCGACCCGCAGCGTGTCAAAACTGGATCCATGATGCAGATAATATGACTGCATCGAATAAAGAATCGCTCCGTCGTCGATCCTGTCATATGCTTCAAACACATCGTTGAACGTCCGGTTCGTATCTGTGCAGCGCATACCGTCACACTCCACATACCCGATATCCCGCGCATCGTCCATTTTGTGAAAAACAGTTCCCAGAACACCCGCGTCCTCTTTCGCGTAATAGTCGACTTCGCAGCCGATCCCGTATCCCGGGAAGAGACCAAGCGCTTCCAGTGCCGCTTCATGGGAAAGGATCACGAACTCCTTTTGCGACAGCTCAATAAACTTACGGTATACGTTCGTCAGCTTTCTGACATGCGTCGGTTCGTTCCGCACTACCATGCCCGGCAGGGCGTCATAAAACCGTGTCCCGACCGTGATCTCCTGCCCCAGTGCCTGGGCATACTTCTCCATCGTCTCCAGTGTGACCGGTTTCCCCGCCTCGATCCTGGAAATGTACTGCTGGGAAAGACCGGTCCTTCTGGACATCTCCGCCTGGGTCAGTCCGCTGGTCTTTCTCAAATCACGCAACTGTTCCTGAATCATCTGTACACTCTCCATCGCGTCTTTCCGGTTTACATCATATATGATGTATCCGGCAGGCGTCTCCTTTCTTTTGATAATTCATTTTACATCATATATGATGTATTTGTCAAGTATCCCTTCATATCCCCATCATCTCGCGCACCACCCGATCGCTCGCCTTGACCGCCCCGACCAGGACCAGCATGTTGAAGATCAGCGCGCACAGGTACATCCAGATCCCCGTAACCGTGTTGATATTCTGATCGAACACCGGCGGCTGCGAGACAAAGGCGGAGAAGATGACACAGGCAAGCATGATCACGACGCCTTCCAGACAGACTGCGAAATAACTCTTCAGAAAGCTTTTCGCCGTGTTCTGTGTCGCCTCCGACGCGAAGGCCGCAAGCGGCACCGGCGCCAGCGCCGTATAGAAATACAGCCGGAAGAATCTGCCGTAGACCGTAAGGATCATCACGAATGACAAAACGATCACGAACAGGGCGCCGATCAGCGTCACGCTCCAGAGAGGAACGGACTGGAAGAAGGATGCCTGTTCCACGGCGCTGATCAGCTCCTGCGGCAGCACGGCCGCTTCTCCGGCGGTCACACCCGCCTGCTGCGCCACATTTGCGATCATTCCCTGCATGATACTGAAAACCGCCTGCATCAGGGGAAGCGCATACGTCACGAGCCCTTTTGCAAACGCAAAACGCAGAAACAGTCTCAGCAGATGCTCCGGGCGCTGCAGGTTCCGCATTTCGAATCCTTCGTGCGCCAGTCCCCAGACAAAAAACAGGACCAGCAGCGCCAGCCCTGTTCCCTGCATGACTTCATTGATCCGCACGATGACTTTCCAGATCCCTCCGCCCCGGAACTGCTCCGGAGAAACCGAAAGAAGACCGAAGATCTCCGTCAGCGTCCGGTTCCATGTGTCGACGGCCTGCAGCAGATGCTGCACGACCCAGTTATCTGACATTTCCTGTCACCTCCGTCATAGGCCCGTCCTCCGGGGACGGGCGAAAATCATTGTGAAACCGCACTTTTTGTGTTAAATTACGTGTAAAGAAGCGTAGAGGAATTACGCATTGTGAATTGAGGAGGAACAATCATATGAAATGTGCAAAATGCGGCGCGGAAGTCGCAGAAGGCGCTCATTTCTGTCTGACCTGCGGCAATGATCTTTTCGCGCAGGCGCAAGCGGAAGCGCAGCCTGTCCGCGAGGAGCCCGCAGCAAAACAGCCGGAGCCAGAAGCCGCTCCCAAAGCCGCACCGGAGGCAGCACCTGTCCAGCAGGCACCGCAGTACGCGCCCTATCCGCCTTATCAGGCGCCGGTCGTACAGCAGATCGTACAGGAAAAGGAGATCCGCACCGTGGACGATCTTCCCAAGAAGTTCCGTCCCATCAAAATGTGGGGCTATTTCGGCATCGAGCTGCTTTTCGCGATCCCTGTCGTCGGCTTCATCTTCATGCTGGTATGGGCATTCGGCGGGACCCGGAACATCAACAAGCGGAATTTCGCCCGTTCCAAGTTCTGCTATCTCATCATCGGACTGGTCCTGACGGTGATCGCATTGATCATCATGCTTCTGACAGGCGTCACGGTGCCCCAGATCATCGAATCGATCAAATGATCCCGGTCCTTTAACGAAAAAAGCGGTGCAGTGTTTGCTGCATCGCTTTTTTGCTGTCCTGCTTTTCCCTATTTGTTCGCGCCTACGATCTCGTGCGCCCTGTAAGGTTCCTCCAGATACGCCGTCTCTTCGTCTGTGAGGTTGATCTTCAGCGCCTCTGCCGCGTCGTTCAGATAATCGGGCTTCGTCGCGCCGACCAGAAGCGTCGCGACATCTTTCTTCAGAAGCCATGCCAGCGCGATCTGCGAAACCTTGACGCCCCGTTTGTCCGCAAGTTCGACCACGCGTTCCAGGATCTGCATGTCGTTCTCTTTCTCCGCCTCATATTTTGCATGAAGCACTCTGTCCGTTCTGGCGCGTTCCGTTTCGCCTGCCCAGACCCGTTTGGCGAGATGTCCTCCCGCAAGGGGGCTGTACGGCGTAAGCGCCACGCCCTGCTGTCTGCAGATGGGGATCAGTTCCCGCTCGTCTTCGCGGTACAGGAGATTGTAATGGTTCTGCATGGAGACGAACGGCGTGAAACCATTGTCCTTTGCTGCCTGCTGGTAGTTCGCGAACTGGTATCCGAACATGGCGCTTGCGCCGAGCGCACGCACCTTGCCCTGTCTGACCAGCGTGTCCAGCGCCTCCATCGTCTCCTCGTAGGGCGTATCCTTGTCATACCTGTGGATGATGTACAGGTCAAGATAATCCGTTCTCAGACGCGACAGCGTCCCCTCGATCTCCCGGAAGATCGCTTCTTTCTTCAGGTGTCCCTCATTGAAGTAGACCTTGCTCGCGATCACCACGTCCTCGCGTTTCGCCATGCGTCTGAGCGCACTGCCCAGAAAGATCTCGCTGGTCCCGTGCGCGTACTGGTTTGCCGTGTCGAAGAAATTGATCCCCAGCTCCAGCGCGCGTTCGACCATGGCGTCGGACTCCTTCTGGTTCAGCGTCCACATGTGAAAATCCTCAAAGCGCTCTCCGAAGCTCATGCAGCCCACGCAAACGCGCGAAACGAGCAGATCCGACGCGCCGAGTTTTCTGTATTCCATCATTGCGTATCCCTCACATCCTGTTGATCATGTCTTTGCTTTCCGTTCCCGCCGGCGCGCTCTTTTCCGCCGCGCGGTCCTCGCCGTTTCTCCAGTATCCGCCCATCGCCAGAAGATGCAGGATCGTCGCCGCGCTGATCGGGGGACCTGTGAAGATCCCGATCCCCGACTGCAAGGCGGAATAGGCTGCTATGTTCATATCGCCCATGCGCCCCACGATCGAACGCATGAGAAGCGTCTGAAGCAGCGGGAAAACCGCGATCTGAAGAAGCGCCAGCACCGATACGGCGACCGCCACGATAGCGCAGGTCTGTCCCGGCGTATGATTGCCCTTCACGAGGAAGAACACCAGCACCATGAACCCCGCCATGATCAGCGCGTGCAGCACCTGATAGGTCGGAAAGACACGCGGTATATCCGGACTATGGTAATACATCCTGATGATCGCTTTCTGCGCGATGGCCATGACTAGCGTGGCGACAAGCGCGAGAATGCACAGCGCCGCCGCGATTATCTGCAGCACACGTACCGTTTTGACTTTCATGCTAAAACCCTCCGTTCCGTTTCCGCATATCTTTGACCGTATTATACGGCAAATCCATCCTGCCTGAAACCGTCATTCCTCCAGGATCTCGATATCCCGGATCCGGGAGAACGGCACCCGCGCGCTTTGCGTCTCAAGGATCTCTTTTACGGGATCCGCTCTCTGATACACGTCCACCAGCGTGGCGTATCCCGTGCCGTCGTAGTACTCCGTCCGGATCAGCGCGCCTTTCGGAAGACGCATCAGGATCCTGTTGATCTCCTCCGCCCGGTCTTTGGAAAGTTCCCGCTCCTCCTCGTATTCCATCTCGCGCCGTTTTTTCTCCAGCGCCTCGTCCAGTCCGGTCACCGCCTTGAACGGCGCGAACTGCTTCGCGCGCTGCGCGATCGGCATCCTAAGCCTCGTCGTCTTCGCCACTGCGGTGTCCTCCAATCTGCATGTTGCGCTGCCGTGCCGTCGCCTCCTCTTTCAGGTCCATTGCGCGGAACACGGCGTTTTTTCCGAACTTCTCCTTCAGCTGCAGCATCGTCTCCTGCACCTTCCGGTTTTTCTTCAGCATCTCATCGTCCTCACTGTCCGCAAGAAAGGACATCTGCCGGATCCCCGTCTCTTCCGTGAGATTGTTGCAGGAAAGATAGATCCTGCGCACGGGCGTCTCCGGATCCACCACGCGGTCATAGACCGCGACCGTTTCCGGAATGATGATCCTGTCCGCGTTCGTGCACCGCGAAAGCTTCACGGTCCCGCGCGCCATGGGCAGATCCAGACCGTTGCTGTAGCCCACGGTCAGCGTCACGGACGGCGTCTCCATCCCCTTCTCCACCAGTTCCAGGCACATGGCGTCCAGCATCTCGCGCAGGATGAGCCGCGCCTCGTCGAACGTGTAGTCACGGAACAGCACCTGTCCGCTGGAGATGCTGTTGGTCCTGGGGCGGTAGGTATGGATGTCCTGCATGGTGACGGGCTCCCTTCCCCATGCGTGGTCGATCAGAAGCTCCGCGTCCACACCGAACTCCCGGTAGAGGGACTCCTCGTCTGCCTGCGCGATCCCGCGCATGGTGCGGATCCCGAAACGCTCAAGCCTGGCAGCCGTCCCCTTCCCGACGCGCCAGAAATCCGTGAGCGGCTCATGGTCCCAGAGCGTTTCGCGGTAGGATCCCTCGTTCAGGATCCCGATGAAATCGTCGGCGTGCTTTGCCGTGATGTCAAGCGCGATCTTTGCCAGATACAGGTTCGTTCCGATCCCGCAGGTGGCGCGCACGCCGACGCGTCTTGCCACCTCGTTCATCAGGAACAGCGCCATCTCTTTCGGCGTCTTCCCGTACCGCTTCAGATAGCCCGTAACGTCCAGAAAGGCCTCGTCGATGGAATAGACGTGGATGTCCTCCGGGGAGATATATCCGATATAGATGCCGTAGATCTGCGCCGCGTAATCGATGTACTTCTGCATCCTTGGCGGCGCCATGATGTAATCGATCCCCTTGGGGATCTCAAAGACGCGGCAGCGGTTGCGCACGCCCAGCGCCTTCATGGAAGGCGAGACCGCCAGACAGATGGTCTTTTCCGTGCGCGACGGATCCGCCACGACCAGATTCGTGGTCATGGGATCCAGGCCCCGTTCGACACACTCGACCGAGGCGTAAAAGGATTTCAGATCGATACACAGATAGCACCTGTCCAAAACAGTCCCGTTTCCTTTTCTTACTTCGTGATCTGCCTGCAGCGGATCCGCATCTTCGCGTCTTTGTCCGCGCAGAACGTGATTCCTTCCGCTTCCTGCGGCGTGAACATGGACGCCGTCATGGCCTGCGTTCCGTCCGCGAGGAAGATCTCCGCACTGAAGCGGTCCAGCAGGATCTTCAGGCTCAGACTTTCGCTGTCCTCAAGATGCATGACGCGCACGCCGGAGAACACCGGATCCATTCCGGCGTCTCTCCTGTCCAGCGTCAGCGTCTTCTTTGCGGGTTCCCAGACGAGCCGTGTTTCATATGTGCCGTTTTTCGCCAGCCGCACCGTCACGTTTTGCGCGTTTCCCGCCTCCAGATCCAGTTCCATATACGCCGTTCTTCCCCGGACGCCTCCGATCTCTTTCTGCTCCCGTGACAGCACAGTCTCCTCACAGACGCCTTCGTCCAGCACGTCCTCCAGCTCCTTTACGGGGAGCGTGCAGACTTTTCCGTCTTTCAGGAAGATCTGTCTGGGCACGGTCATCATGCCCGCCCAGCGGAAATGGGAGGGCGTGTTCAGCCTGTCGCATTTGGGATCGCGCCTGTTGTCCCAGTTCTGAAGCCATCCGATGAGGATGTTGCGTCCGTCCGGCAGCTTCAATGTTTCCGGCGCGTAGAAATCCGGCCCGATGTCCGGCATCTGCCAGTCTCCGTCCGGCACGAACGTCCCTTTTTCGGGATCGAACCTTCCGGCGAAGAACAGCACCTCGTGCCCGCCCGGGTATTTTCCGCCTTTCGGCAGCTGCTCACAGGACACGCACAGGATCTCCCCCTCATCTGTGAAGATCAGATCGGGGCATTCCCACATACGTCCGTGATCCTCATCCGAAAGAAGCGCCGCGCCGCGGTACGTCCAGTCCTTCAGATCCTGCGAGGTGAAGTACAGCACGCGTCCCATTCCCTGTCTGTCCTTCGCGACCGTGAGGCAGTTCCACCTTCCCCATCTGTAAAACAGCTTGGGGTCCCGGAACGCCGCGGGATCGATCTCTTCCGGAAGCATGTCTGAGGTGATCACGGGGTTGCGCGTCTCTTTCACATAGTTTTCCCCGTCCCCGTACGCCATGCACTGCTGCTGCCGTTTGGGTTCGTTCAGATGCGCCGTATACATGAGGACATGCCTTCCTTCGCTGTCCTGCGCCGCCGTTCCCGAGTAGCATCCCGACTCATACGGCATATCCGGCGCCAGCGCGCACGGAAGGTATGTCCAGTGCATCAGGTCCTCCGTCACCGCGTGGCCCCAGTGCATAGGTCCCCAGTTGATGTCGTAAGGCCAGTACTGGTAGAACATATGGACCTGTCCCTTATAGAAAGAGAACCCGTTGGGATCGTTCATCCATCCGATATACGGCGTAAGATGCACCGCAGGCCGTTCCTTTTCGGGGACTGCGGCTCCGTTCAGTGCCTCATAGTCTCTCGCCTTTTTCAGCATAGTGTCACCTTCCGAACTCTTTTTTTTCATTATATCATCCGCATGCGCCGGTGTGTCAGCCTGTAATGAGATTCAGGATCTCCTTCGCGAAGGTGATCACCAGGCCGCCGGCCAGCGTAAGAAAGCCGTTGGCGCGCTGGCTCGGGTCATGGCTTTTCAGGGACAGACCGACCTGCACGATCCCGAATCCCAGTAGGATCATTCCGATCGCGCGGATCAGACTGAACATGAAGTCCGACAGGTTGTTCACCACTGTGATGGGATCCTGCGCGGCGCGCGCCGCAGGCACCGTGCCCGCGATCAGAAGAACTGCAGCAGCCGCGATGCACAGCAGCCTTCTTTTCCATTTTTTCCGTTTCACTCCGATTCCTCCTCTTCGATTTCCTCTCCGCTCACCACCTCGTAGAAGGTCTCCTCATACGGCGCGCGCGGAGCCCGGCGGTCCGTCCTTGTGATCCGCGCCGCCTCGTGCAGGATCTCGCCGAACGTCTCTCCGTCCGCGCCGCCCTGCGGGATCAGCCGGACATTGGGGTGCTTCATGAGATCGAACTTCCTGTCCCGCACCGGGCGCTCCCCGCGGATGAACAGAAGCGCCTGATCGTCCGGAAGCGTGCGGATCTCGTCTCCCGTGAGCAGTTCCCGCGCGATGGTGGAATAGCTGACGCTGCCTCCGCGCGTTCCGCTCTTCTGGCGGGACAGCACGTCCAGCGTCTCCTTTCCGAGCATCTCCGAAAGGTAGCGGTGCGTCTCCTTCTCGTTCCCGCCCAGAAACAGCAGTTCGTCGCAGTTCCCCACGATGGATTCCCACTGTTTCTCGAAAAGCGCCTTGAGCTGCGCCATGTTCTGCAGAATGATGGAGACGAAGATCCCGCGGGAGCGCATCACGGACAGGATCTTCTCAAACTCCGACGGTACCGGGATATTGGCGAATTCATCCATCAGAAAATGTACCGGAACGGGCAGTTTTCCTCCCGGGGAATGATCCGCCAGATAAAACAGCTGCTGAAACAGCTGCGTATACATCAGGGAGACCAGAAAATTGAAGGAGGAGTCGTTGTCCGGCACGCACGCGAAGATCGCCGTCTTCTTCAGTCCCATCTCCTCAAGGTGCATATCGTCCGCGCGCGTCAGCCGCGCCAGACTGTCCAGATTGAATTTCTCCAGTCTGGAGGCCAGCGTGATCTGAATGGATTTGAGCGTTTTTTCCGATCCCGCGCGATAGCTCCTGTAGTATTTCAGCGCCGTATGCTCCCTGTCTTTCTGTTCCAGCTCCGCGAACAGAAGATCCAGGGCGCTTCTGCGCGCGCCTTCGGGCGTCTTCATCCCGCTTCTGAGAAGATCCATGACGCAGGCGAAGTTCCGATCCTCCGGCGGCGCCTCTTCCAAAAGATAGAAGATCAGCGCAAGAAGCAGCATCTGCGCCGCGGTGTCCCAGAACGGGTCGCTGCTTTTCGTTCCGGGGGGCTGCGTGCTGCGGAACAGGTTCGTCACCAGTTTCTGCACGTCGTTTTCGCTTTTCAGATACCGGAAGGGATTGTAGCAGTGACTGCGGTCCATATCGATCAGGTCCAGCACGCGCACCGTATAGCCCCTGCCGCGCAGAAACGCGCCGGTGCTCTGGAGCAGCTCGCCCTTGGGATCCAGAAGGAACAGCGAGCAGCCCGCGTCCTGGATGATGTTCGGGATGCAGAAGTACCGCGTTTTCCCTGCGCCGGATCCTCCGCAGACGATGGTGTTGAGGTTCCGCCTGTGCCGTACCGGATCAAGCCCGATCTTCACATGCTGCGTCAGGATCTTGTTCGAAGCATCCTTCGCGGCGTATTTCTTCGCGACCGCTGCAGGATCCGCCCATGCCGCGGAGCCGTGCTCCTCCCCCTGCCTGAAATGGCCCGTTTCCTCTTTCAGTATTCCCCACGCAAATGCGTAAACCGAAGCCAGGACCAGCATGAAGACGGGCGCCGCACGGGAGAATCCCGGTCTGCGCAGCGTTCCCTCGGCGAACCTCTGCAGAAACACCGCCAGACCGTCTTCTGCGGACGGCGCAAGAAGAAACGCAAGCAAAAGACACACCACAAGTCCCGTAAGAAAAAGCCATGTCTCCTTTTTCACGGCGTCAGAAACCCGTCCAGTTCCCGGAAAGCGCCATGGATCAGAAAAAGCGTGTCCCTGCGTTTTCCCTCCTGCATTCCCGCAAGCGCTGGCGCAACACGGTGAACGGAGAGATCCTCCGTGCTGACGCCGTATCTTCTGCAGAGAAGATACGCAGCGCAAAGGGCGGGATACGCCAGTTCCCTTCTCGAAAACGGCGTCACGCGCCTTGAGAACGACGCCAGCGCGAGCTGGATCGTAAGGCGCTGGAACAGAAGCTCCGGATCGTCCATGCCGTCATGTATCAGGACGCGGTTTCCCCGGTTGTCGTACCACGCTCCGTATTCTCCGTCCGGGAGCTGCTCCGAAAGACGGATCTCCAGACCGCATCTTTCAATGAGTCTCACCGTAAGATCCTCCGGGCATCTGTTCAGATCCGTCGCGGGCGGTACGGGAAGGTCCAGCGTCTCCCCGTCCTGATACCGCACCGTGCGGTATTTTACGCCGTCCGTCCCCTCCGGTACTTTCTGCTCGACGACGAAGGTGATCCAGTCCCTGCCCTGCGGCACCGTAAGGCCGCGCCGCGCGATCTCCTCCTCGCTCAGCAGCAGACGCACCCCGTCCCTTTTCTTCATAAGGAGGAAGATATTGTACGGCGTATGCTGCGGAAACCACGCCTGCTGATCCAGATATCTGAGAAAAAGCCGCGTGCTGCGCGTGACCCTTTCCGCCTCATCCTTCGCTTCCTGCGACAGTTCGCCGATCCTGTCCATCTCCTTTATGTCCTTTCCTTCCGTCACTGCCCTCTTTCCTCCTTCGTCTTCGCGCCGCGCGCGGTCCTTGCCTTCGCGGTCTGCTCCAGGCGCAGGATCCTGTCGCGCATGCGTTCCGTCTGTTCTTTCTTTCCGCCTGCGCCGCGCGTCTTCTCCGGTTCCTCCCGCCTTTTCTCCTGCAGGATCCGCTGCGCGCGCACCGCGTCCCGTTCCCGCACCAGCACCCACGCCGGCGCGCTGTTCGACGTTCCGTCCCGAAGCACCGTAAACGGGATCCCGTATTCTCTCGCACGCGAGGCGAATGATACGATGTCCGTTCCGAAAACATCGAAAAGGACCAGTTCCTTTTCCTTCTCCAGCATTCCGGACAGCTGCTGCGCGCCGCGTGACGCGCTTCTCTGGCGCAGCGCCGTCATCAGGATACGGGCTGTCTGTGCGGACGCTCTTCCCGTGATCCGCACCGTACGCTCAACGCCGTTCATCACGAGCCGCACGGTCTCCTCCGCCGCTTCCGCTCCGAGATTCACCGCTCAGGCACCTCCTTTTCTTCCTTTTCCCTCGTCATTTCCATGCCGTCTTTTGCCGCAGGGTCACGGTCCGTCACTTTCTCCTGTACCTGAAACGTGTCCTCAAAGGGATGCAGGGCGAGGCGGGAACCGTTTTCCCACCGCATATGCACCTGTCCGATATCATCCACGAAGCGCACGTTTCCCCTGAGTCCCGGCGGCATCTGCGGCTCTCCCGCCATTTCCTGAAGGACGATCTGCGTTCCCGGCCGGAACATCTGTCTGATCCTTTCCACATCCTGTTCTCTCATCTTCCTTTCCCCCTTTTCCCTGTTTACCAGTAACGTCCGGGACCTCCGTCCGCCGCGTCGATCCCGAAGCAGTAGAGCAGGAGCCGTTCGTATTCCTCCTGGGTGATCGCTTCGAGTTTTTCGATCAGCGACTCCGCCGTTTTGCCCATCTCCGGATCCGTTATGTACGGAAGCACGTTTTCCAGCGTCCATATCAGATCCTCCCTGCGGTAATTTCTGTAGATCTCCAGAAGATCCGTTTCCTGTGCGTTGAGATATTCCTGCATCATTCCCGTTCCCTTTCCGTCTCGCTTCGTATGCCGAATGCTCCCTGCTCCCGCTGCGCGCCGACCGCATCCAGCAGCGCCTTGACTTCCCTGTCCATGACGCGGAACTGTTCCTCCATCGCGCCGATGCATCCCGACGCCGCGCTGCGGATCTGCTCCATGGAGGCGCGCAGCGTCTCCGGCTGCCGCGATCCGCTCCACGCGCTGATGTACGGGAAGGAATAATCCGACGTATCCAGCCCGAAATGCGCGCAGACGGTATAGGCGACGCTTTCCGCTTCCACCTCGCGCGTCGCCGCGTCTTTCGTCTCTCCTGTCTGCGCCAGATATTCCGGGTCGTGCATCATGGCGTGCGCGAGCTCGTGGACCATGGTCTTCATCGTCTGCGCGTCGCTCATGCCGCTGCGGATCACGATCTGGCGCGCACCGCCATCGTAGTATCCCCGCGCGTCAGGCGCCATCTCCTCGAAGCGCACCGGGACCGGCGCACATCGCCTGAACGCCTCCCTGAACCGTTCGAATCCGGGCACGCGCTGTGCAAGTTCCGTGACCTTCACTTCGGGCAGCGGCTCACCGTCCGTCTGGGAAATATCGAAAACGACCGCAGGCCTGAAACGCGGCACCGTGACGGTCACCTCCTCCATGACCGGTTCTCCCCCGGGCCCCAGAAGCGGCCGGTTCGTCAGGACGTCCATCCTGGGCTGCCGGTGCGTCTGTTTCGACTTCACCGGGGCAATGATCCGGATCCCCTTCTCTCCTTTTTTCACATGCCTGTGAAAGTATTTCTGCCAGGCACTGTATCCCGCCACGAGCGTGGCATCCGGGCGCTGCATGGTGATCATGAGAATATTGTTGATACTGTAGTTATGGAAGCGGCTCATGGTGTTGAGGTAACGCGTATAGTGATCCGACGTGAGATACGTCCGGATCCCCTCTTCCAGACGCTGCGTGATCTGCTGCATCTCCGCGTCACGCTTGGCTTCCCTTGCCTCCATCTGCATCCTCCTTTTTTGCACGCAAAAAGGCGAAGCATCCGCTTCGCCCCGTGCGCTGTATTATGAATCTGTCGTCAGTCTGCCGCCGCGATCACCGTCACTTCGTCGCGCATCCGGACCGCTTCCGGTTCGACGCGCACCGCGTCGAAATCCGCGCCTTTTGCCATGGTGATCATTTCCATCCTTCTTTCCGCGTATACCTCGGCGGCTGCTCCGTGGCGGATCTCCAGGACCGTCGTTTTCCCGAGTCCCGCCGCTTTCGCCAGGACACCGATCCTGTGCAGCGCGTCCCGCACCGCCTCTTCCAGCAGCGCGTCCTGCACCGCCTGCGCGTCGCGCAGGGAATACTCCAGCGAAAACGCCGCGTCCGTTCCGGATCCGGAAAAGGCGCGCAGCATCTCCCCCAGGCGCAGCTGCTCCAGCGGCATGGTGACCGCCAGGCTGTGTTCGTATCCGTATCCGTCGAACACCTCCCGCCAGATCCCTTTTTCGTCATGCTCTCCACGCGTATGCGGATACACGCGGAACGTCCCGGTCTTCAGCTCCTCCGGGTCCATTCCGGCCTCTTTCACGCATGAACGCAGTTTTTCCGTTTTCGACGCGGAAAGGCCGATCGCCTCTTCGTACGTCTGCGCCACGCCGGAAAGATCCAGCCTGACCGTGACCGTATCCGGAGCGACCTGCCTCATCGCTTTTCCCTGTGCGGTGATCGTTTTCGGCATATCCTTATCCTCCGTCCCTTTTTCCACATTATATCTCTTTTCTCTTTTCTCTGCAGAGCGGACGGTCCTCTGCCCGTTTCATCCCGCGCCTGTTCGACCCTGTCCCCCCGGCGCACGGCACGGATCTGTCCGCGGTTCGCGTCCGCGGCATGAGTGTTTCCTCCCCCGTTGTCCCCGGGGCCGCTCCCATTGCTTGAGGCTGTGGCTGAACGGAAGTACCTTGACTTTCTCCGGATCGTCGCGCCTTCGGCTGCGTGCCGCGGCTTCGCCCGCGCGTTTCCCGCTCACGGCATTTGCCGGTCATCGCGCGCGCGGACGGACTGCTCCCCGGAAAAAGGATGTTGCAGATCCATGGTATATTCAGTTGTCCGAAGCCTTCTTTTCCCCCTTAAGAAAAAAGGCTTGATGAAAAAACCCTATATTTATAACCCCCGGGAGAGGCCGTTTTTATACATGCCTTTTTGTTGATTCCGCTGAAAAGCACGAATTTTAATTTTATTTTTATTTTAATCATCAAAATCCCAATGTTTTCTTTATACCACTGCCCGCTTCACCGCGCTTTCTCTGTCACCGGGGAAAACCGTACGGTATAATGGCAATAAGAATACATCAGAATGATCCGGTCTTCTTCCGGATCCGCGAAAGGAAGATTCCCGTGGGAAACCGTCTGAAAAAAGCTGTCTGCTTTCTTATCGTCCTGGCGCTTCTTGCGCCTGTCTGCGGCTGCGGAAAGGCTGTGTCTTCCGCAGGAACGGAAAACGGCCTCCTAGGCGCGGGCGGAGACTCCGCTCCCCATGAATACGAGCCGTCGGAACCAGACGCAGGTCCCTTCCCCGTCTCTCATGAGGAGGAGTTCGGAGGCGTGTATATCCAGATTGCGATCAAGGATTTCAACGCGCTGGGATTCGACTGCGGGGACAGCGTCAACCTGGTCTTCTCCAACGGCTTCGCGCTGGAAGATCTGCCGTATTACAGCGGTTTCTACGTCGAACCCGGGCAGCCGCTTCTGATCGCCTACCCCGGATACCCGTATATCAAGGCGGCGGTCAACTACGGAAACGATCTTTGGGATACCGCGGGTCTTCTGCCGGACAGCACGGCGTCCGTTTATCTGCGGGAAAAGGGAAAGTATCTGGATATCCAGGAGGCGCTCGACCTCCATTACTTCGACGAGCGCGAAAGATACGACAGCGATGAGATGTTCGCCAATTTCCGCGCGGTGGAAGCGGGCGGTCTGAAACAGGGCGTTCTGCTGCGGTCCGCGTCCCCCTGCGACAACCAGCACGGACGCGCCGGTTATGTGGATGATCTCATCGAGGCTGCAGGCGTGAACTGTATCGTCGATCTTGCGGACAACGACGCCAAGATCCAGCGTTATATCGCCGCGGACGATTTCAGTTCTCCTTATTTCCTTGAGCTTTACGAGTTCGGGAACGTGATCCTTCTGGGTCTGAGCATGAACTACAATTCTCCGCAGTTTCAGGCAAGCCTTGCGCGCGGTTTTTCGCAGATGGCCGGCTTCAACGGTCCGTATCTGGTGCACTGCACGGAGGGAAAGGACCGCACAGGCTTCGCCTGCATGGTCCTTGAAGCGCTTGCCGGCGCGACCTATGACGAGATCGCAGAGGATTACATGCTGACATACGCCAACTACTACAGAGTCACGAAAGACTCCGATCCCGGAAAATATGCGGTCATCAGGGACGCGAACATCCGCCCGATGGTCCTTTCCATGATCGGGGATGAAAACGCCGATCCGGAGACGGCGGACCTGGCCGCGGCCGCGCGCGCGTACCTGAAAAACTGCGGCATGCGCGAAGCGGAGATCGACACCCTGTATCACCATCTGACAGACTGAGCCGCCGCGCGGAAAGCGGAAAGGAAAAACGGATGCTGAAACTTTCTGAAATTACGGAAGAAAACTGGATGGAAGTCGCCTCCCTGTCGGTCAGGGATGACCAGAAAGGATATCTCGCTCCTGCTGTCGGGATCCTCGCAAGAGGCTATGTCTACCGCAACTGCGGCGCCAGAGTCTATGCCTTCGAAGACGAAGGCGTCATCGTCGGCACCGCTCTTGTCCGGGAATTCACGGACGAGCCTCTCGGCTATGACCTGCAGCAGTTCATGATCGACGGGCAGTATCAGGGAAAGGGCTATGGCTCCGCCGCGCTTGCCCTGATACTGAAAGAGCTTCGCAGGGAAGCGCATTTCGATCATGTGGAGGTCTGCGTGAAAAAAGAGGATGCCGCGGCCCTTCATCTGTATGAAAAGCACGGCTTCACGGATTCCGGCTTCATCGATGAGGACGCGCCGGATTCGGTGAATCTGATTTGCCGTCTGTTCTGACCCTTCAGGGCGGTATTTCCGGAGGCATCTATGCTGGAGATCTCAAAACTCAGTCTTCAATATGATGTCCGCAGACTGGACGAACGGGATGCGGAGAACATCCTGCGTTTCTGCAGACAGAACACACTGTATTACGAATACTGCGGCGCGGAGCCTTCCATTCAGCAGATCCTGAGCGATCTGCGCATCGCGCCGCCGGGCGTGGACATGCGGGACAAATACTATGTGGGTTTCTTTCAGGGCGGAGAAATGATCGCCGTGCTGGATCTCATCGACGGCTATCCGGACCGGGATACCGGATATATCGGGTTCTTCATGATGAACGCCCGCTTTCAGGGCAGGCAGATCGGGAGCGGCATCATCCGCGATGTCTGCTCGTATCTGAAACAGACCGGAAAGACGTCTGTTCGTCTGGGGATCGCCGAGGAGAATCCGCAGGCCAACCGGTTCTGGAAAAAGAACGGATTCAGCGTCATACGGAAGATCCCGATGGACGGATGGACCGTACTTGAAGCGGAAAAGAAGCTCGCTTCGGATGAAGAGGAATCTGAGCCATGACAGAAAAAGCTACAGGATGGAAGTGTCCCAAATGCGGCCGTGTGTTCGCGCGCAGGGACCAGTCTCATTACTGCGAAAAACCGGGTACAGTGGATGAATACATCGCGGCACAGGACGAAGTGGCGCAGCCGAAGCTGAATGCGCTCCGGGCGATCCTCCGGGCGGCGCTGCCAAACGCGCAGGAATGCATCTCCTGGTCGATGCCGACATACCGCAGAGGGCGGAATCTCATCCATTTCGCCGCCTCCAGAAAGCATATCGGCCTGTATCCCGGAGAAGAAGCCGTTGCAGCGTTCACTGAGGAGCTTGCGAGTTTTGATGTGAGCAAAGGCACTATCCGGCTGCCGTATGACAGAGACCTTCCGGCAGATCTGATCACAAGGATCGCCGGATGGTGTGATTCAAAATACGGAAAATGAACGAAAACACGAAAAGAACAAGCGAAAGGAAGTGATCTTGTGGGAATCATACGCGCCGTGACCGGTTCCGTAGGAAGCGTGCTGGAGGAGCAGTGGCGTGAGTTTTTCTCCTGCGACGCCATGGACATGGATACGCTGATGCGAAGGGGCGTCAAGCATGTCTCAGCCGGCAGCGCAAACACACGCAGAGACGACAACGTGGTAACGAACGGCTCCGTGCTCCTTGTGGCGGACGGCCAGTGCGTCATCGCGGTATCCCAGGGCAAGGTCATCGATGTCTGCGCGGAGCCCGGCGAGCACATCTTTGTGGACCCAGCGCATCCGGGCGGCATCAAAGGCTTTCTGAGCGATGTGGGAAGACGCGTCTCTTTCGGCGGCGGAGATATCCAGCCCGTCACACACCGCATCTATTATCTGAACATACTGGAATGCATGAACAACGTCTATTACACGCCGGAGCCCGTTCCCGTCCGGCTCGCCGACGCGAATACCGGTCTGGATATGGACGCCGCGGTCCTTCTGGGCGGCATGTACTCCTACCGTGTGGCGGATCCGGAAAAGCTCTACAGGCTTCTGATCGGAAACATCGGGAACGTCTGGCGCAGGGAACAGTTGACCGGACAGATGACGGCGGAGCTTCTTTCCGCGCTCGGTCCCGCCCTGTCACAGCTCGCCGCACAGGGGATCCGGCCCTTTCAAGTGCCGGAGCATGTGCCGCAGCTGCGCGACGCGCTGCGCGATGAAATGTCCTGCGGCTGGTGCGGAGAGCACGGACTTGAGATCGTCTCGCTCTCCCTGAGCTCTTTCCGTCTGCTGGACGCCGCCGCACTTCACTCTGCGCAGTACGCCGGCATGCTCCGCGACGAAAGCATGGCGGCCGCCGTGCTCGTCGAAGCGACCGCAGAGGCCATGCAGAGCGCCGCGTCAAACAGCGCCGGCCGGCCGTTCCCGGCAGTGCTCACAGCAGATACAGCCGCTGAGTGGACATGTTCCTGCGGACAGCGGAATACCGGGAAGTTCTGCTCCGAATGCGGTATGCCGAAGCCGTCCGAATAATCATCCCAACAATCAAAGAACAGCAGCTCATCCCTATGGAATGAGCTGCTGCTTTTGTTTCAGGTCAGTCCTTCAGTTTCGCGCCTTCGCTGAACGCGTCCGCGACCCGTTCTTTGACTCTGTAATAGCCGTGGGTGTACGGATCGAATGCGATCGCGTCAAGCAGACCAATGTCCACTTTTCCGTCTTTCAGGATCGACTCCTCCGCGGATACGCGCACGACCTTGCCGATCACACCGATCCCGTTCTCATCTCCCTGATACTCCACGAACGCGCATTCCAGCGCGATGGGCAGCTCGTTGATGACCGGCGCGTCCACCGCTTCGGATTTGACGCAGGTCATTCCGGCTTTTGCCAGCTTGTCCCCCACCTTGTTTCCGCTCACGATCCCGAAGTAATCCGCCTCCGTGACGTGTTTCGCGTCGGCGATATGTACGGTGAAACCTTTTCTCTTTTTGATGTTCTGCACCGTTTTATGGGTCTCGGTCAGGTTCAGCGCGACCATGTCCCGCTCGAGCATCGTGCCCCAGGCGGCGTTCATGACGTTCACCGTTCCGTCGTCATTGTAGGTCGCGATCAGCAGTACCGGCATCGGAAAGATCGCTTCTGTCGTTTTGATTTGTTTTTTCATGAGTTCCTCCTTGGTCTTTTATCAACGGTCCAGGAAGAAGACTTCCGCTTCTGCAAGCGGTGAGATGAATTCCGAATCAGGACCGTGACAGAATTATTCTGGTTACAGTATAGATCGATGATCCTCATGCGAAAAGGGATAGAATCACCGAAATC
>JAFRLQ010000129.1 GCA_017431145.1 Clostridia bacterium
AACAACGTAGGGCGGGGCACGCCCGAACGTATACGCCCGTGGAGATCGCGTAAGACTTCCCAACGGAAGCAATGGTCGAAGAAGCGGGAATCTCCCTCCTCAAGCTGACATGTCAGGTAGGTGGAGAGAGGATGTCAATTCTCAAGCCCGCAGCCGGTCCTGTCCGGTCCCGCCGCGCCTTTGGTGTAGCCCGCGCGGAACTCCATGTTGATCTCGCGCAGCTCCTTTTTCCCGTCGATATAATCCTGATACATCCTGAGGAGGCCCGGGCTGCAGCCGTCGCACAGACCGTCTATGTTGCCGACGGATTCGGCGACGATCCTCTCACGCTCCTCCTTCGTCGTGTCCTTGATCAGAATGCTGTTCACCTTTATTCTCCTTTTTGAAAAAAAGAGGCGCTTTCAGAGCACCTCTCATTTTTTCTGTTGATCAGTCGAGCACTTCGTTGAAGCGGAAGAACTCCACCGCGTTGTTGTAGCTGATGTCCTGCACCAGTTTCCCGAGGAACGCTTCGTCCGCGGGATACTCCCCGTTTTCCACCCATTCGCCGATCAGGGCGCACAGGATCCTGCGGAAATACTCATGCCGCGTATAGGACAGGAAACTTCTGGAGTCCGTGAGCATGCCCACGAAGTTCCCCAGAACGGAGGACGCCGCCAGGTTCCGCAGCTGCTCGCGCATGCCGTCCTTCGTATCGTTGAACCACCAGGCGCTGCCGTGCTGGATCCAGTTGCGGGTGCCGGCGTGCTGGAAGCATCCCATCGCCGTCGTGAGCACCGCGTTGTCGTTGGGGTTGAGCGAGTAAAGGATCGTCTTGGGAAGAAGGTTCTCTTCTTCGAGACTGTCCAGGAGCCTCACCAGCGCCTGCGCCGTGTCGGGCGTATTGATGCAGTCGTATCCGGTGTCGGCGCCGAGCACGCCGTACATGCGCGTGTTGGCGTTGCGCAGCGCGCCGTAGTGCAGCTGCATGACCCATCCGCGTCTGCAGTACTCCTGCGCCACATGCCGCAGAAGCGCCGTCTGGTACTGGACCACCGCCATGCCTTCCAGAGGTTTGCCCTCCAGGGCGTCCTGCACGATCCCGTCCAGCTCCTCGTCCGTCGCCTCGGCGAACGGAATGAAGTCCAGTCCGTGGTCGCTGGCGCGGCAGCCGTGCTTGTCAAAATAATCGATCCGGTCGGTAAGCGCGCGCTTGATGTCGCCGAACGTGGCGATCTTCATTCCCGTCACACGGGAAAGCTCCGCGATATACGGGATGAAATACTTCTGATGGATGTTCATGACCCGGTCCGGCCGGAATGCGGGCAGCACCTTCACCTTGCAGGTGGGATCCTGCGCGATCTTTTCGTGCCATTCCAGAGAATCCACGGGTCCGTCGGTCGTGCAGACCAGACGCACGCCGGACTTCTCGATGATCCCGCGGACCGTAAGGTCGCCCTGCGCCAGTTTCTCATTGCACAGGTCCCAGACCTCCTGAGCCGTATCGCCGTTCAGCACGCCCTCATAGCCGAAATACCGCTTCAGCTCCAGGTGCGTCCAGTGATACAGCGGGTTGCCCACGGCGCGGGGCAGCGATTCCGCCCAAGCCTGGAACTTCTCGCGGTCGGTCCCGTCTCCCGTGATGTATTTCTCGTCCACGCCGCAGGCGCGCATCACGCGCCATTTGTAGTGGTCTCCGCCGAGCCAGACCTGCGCGATGTTCTCGAAGCGCCTGTCCTCATAGATCTCCTGCGGATTGATGTGGCAGTGGTAGTCCACGATCGGCATCTTTTCCGCGTACGTGTGGTACAGCATCTTTCCGAATGACGTCGTCAGCTGGAAATCCTCATCCATGAATGCTTTCATCTGTTTTTTCCTCCGTTTTCATCAAAACAGACTGTCTTCCTCTTCGCCTTCCGCCGCGAAGGGATCGTCCGCTCCGCCGCCGATTCCGAAGGGATCGTCGTCGATCACTTCCTGCTTCTTTTCCTTTTCAGGCTCCGCCGCTTCCTCTGCGGCTTCTTCCGCGGCTTCTTCCGCGGTTTCTTCCGCGGGCGCTTCGGTCTCCGCGGGGTTTTCCTGTTCTTCTTCTGCCGCTTCTTCTTCGGTCAGGGTCTCTTCCGTTTCCTCTGCTTCGGACTCTTCCGCAGCGGTCTCCTCTTCCGCAGCAGTCTCCTCTTCTTCAGGTTCCTCTCCGGACGGCTCCTCTGCCGTTTCTTCTCCGGACGGCTCACCGTTCTCTTCCGCGGCTGCGGTCTCTTCTTCCGCCGCGGGTTCCTCCGTCTGAGGCTCCGGCTCTTCAGCGGCATCCTCCGCTTCCTCTGCTTCTTCCGCAGCGTTTTCAGCAGTTTCTTCCTCTGCCGCGACGGTTCCGGTCTCTTCCTTTGTGACATCCTCTGCCGTCTCACCGCTCTTCCCTGTCAGCGCACCGGGGCCGGCAAGGGCAGGCAGACCGATTTTCTCCTCGAATTTCCAGAACGCGAGGATCAGGCCGACCGGGATCAGGACGAGACTGATGAACTGGGACGTGGAGATCCCGAACACCATGCCGCGTTCCAGATCGCCGCGCAGGAACTCCAGGAAGAACCGCTCGATTCCGTAGGCGACAAGATAATAACCCAGCACCTTGCCCGGCTTGCGCGGTTTGCGCGCGTACGTATACAGGATGCAGAACAGGATGAGGTTCAGCGCCGCTTCAAGAAGCTGCACCGGGAACAGCGCCACGCCGTGCGGAGCCAGGGTGGAGCGGAAATAGACGCCCCACGGAGGGTCCATCGGGATGCCGTAGCAGCAGCCCGCGCAGAAGCATCCGACACGTCCGATCGAATGGATCAGCGGAATGGACGGAACGACGCAGTTGATCATCTCGCCCAGGTTCAGTTTCTTCTTGATGCAGTACGGAATGAACACGGCCAGACCTCCGAGAAGTCCCCCGTAGAATACGAATCCGTACCCGATGAACTCACGGAACGCCTTGAAACTGGAGAAGTAGTAGCTCCAGTTCCCGCTGAGCTGGTTCCAGGAAACGATCACGTACAGAAGCTTCGCGCCGAGAATGACGCCCAGCGCCGTATAGGTGATGCTGTAGAGCACATCGTCCGGCGAGATCGTCGTCTGTTTCGCCCTGCGCATCGCGAACGCCACCGCCAGCACGGCGCCGATCATGATCATCAGGCCGTACATCGGCAGTTCAAATTTTCCGATTGTCAGATATTGCAGCATAAATCCATGCCTCCCTTATCAATTCAGCCCGCGGGGGGCCGGTGTCATTCCTTTTTGGTGGACGCGTAGCGGATCCTCGCGTCCTGCTCGATCTGGAAAATGGCTTCCTGCCAGGCCTTGTCCTGCCGCTCCCGCAGCTCTGCGCCGAGGCAGTAGTCCTGCACCTCCTCGAACGCGATCTCGCCGCTCTTGGCTTCGCCCAGATAGCGGGCGATCACGAAACCGTCCGTGCATTTGGTCGGGGAGCACATCTGTCCCACATCCTCGATGTTCTGCACGCTCAGGACCAGGGAAGGATCCTCGTTCCATCCGGGATAGGTCAGGATGGTCTTCGGCTTTCCGCCGTCGTCGTACCGCTCCGCCGTGTTGAACTGACGGAACACCTCGTTGAAATCCGTGCCAACGATCAGCTTGCGCCACGCCTCCTGCGAGCGCGCGAACGTCGTGCTCTCGTCGGAGCCGTTGTAGCCGATCTCCATCGCCTGATAGAGTTTCATGCCCTCGGGGATGTAGAGGGTCACGGGATAATAGGACGAAAGGTATCTGGCGCAGGCTCTGCCCGGATTCTCCTGGGCGTATGCCCTCTGTTCCTCAAGATGCGCCTCGTACCATGCGCGCGCGCCTTCCTCGTCCTCCTGCACGCCGGCCACATACTTTTCCTTGCAGCGGCGGATGGTCTCGTACATCACGGCGCAGCGTATGCTCTGCTCGTTCTCCTCCACGCCCAGCGACTCCAGCGCCGCGCGTGCGTCCGCCTCGCTGACCGTGCCGCCCTCGGCGTCACAGATCGCAAGATAACGGGTGAAGACCAGAAGGGGCATCTCGTCCGCGAACGAGCCTTCCATCCCGATCATGCCCATTAGATCCGTATCAAGCGTCTCTTCAAAACGGGAGGCGTCCTTGTACCAGGCGTCGTAATCCTCCTGCGTATAGGTCGTCCCGTTCACGATCGCAACAAAATCAACAGGCTGCCGTTCCTCCGAATAACAGCCCGTAAAAAACAAAGCCGCCAGCAGCAGTGCCGGGACCAGTTTCTTCCAGAGCGCGTTTCCTTTTCTCATGCGAATCCTTTCCATTTACTATGGTTGACTGCATAAGAATTATATTTTCTTATTGTGCCGGTGTCAATGAGCGCCGGACGTCCGTGCCCCGCGCGTGGATATAAGATATAGGAAAAAAGGAGGAAATTTTCACTTCCCTACCCATTTGGATGGTGCGGGAAGCGTTTCGCGGGTATATAGTATTAGAAGATGTGCCGGACCCTACGGCAAAAGAACCCTTCAGGACAGGGAAGGCTCCCTGTCACAAAAGAAGAAAACGGAGGAGAAAAGATGCAGTTTTTTCAAAAGATCTTTGACGCGATCGTCAACGCAAACGACTTTGTCAACGGAATCGTCTGGGGCTTCCCCCTTCTGGTCCTGATCCTCGGAGTCGGTATCTACTTCACCGTAAGACTGGGCTTCTTCCAGTTCACAAATCCCGGATACGTGTTCCGCAACACGGTCAAGAAGGCCTTCCAGAAAAAGGATGAGACGAAACCGGCTCCCGGAGAGCTGACGTCCTTCCAGGCGGCCATGACCTCCGTCGCGGCCATCGTCGGTTCCGGAAACATCGCCGGCGTCGCGACCGCGATCGTCGTGGGCGGCCCCGGAGCGCTGGTGTGGATCATCATCGCCGCACTGTTCGGCATGGCCTCCAAGTTCGCGGAGATCACGCTGGGCATCAAGTACCGTGAGTTCCATGAGGACGGCACGGTCACCGGCGGCGCCATGTACTACCTGGCCAAAGGCCTCAAGCAGAAATGGCTCGGCATCCTGTTCTCCATTCTGGTCATCCCCTTCGCCTTCGTTATTTCCGGCATCGTGGATACCAATACCATCGCGCTGACCCTGAAGGATTACTTCAACGTTCCCACGATCGTGACCGGCATCGTGCTTGCCGTCGTTGTGGCGCTGATCATCTTCTTCGGCGTGAAGCGCATCGGATACGCCTGCTCGCTGGTCGCGCCGTTCATGGGCGCAGCCTACGTCCTGGCAGGTCTTCTGATCATCATCCTGAACATCACGCAGCTTCCCGCGGCGGTCGGCCTGATCGTCAAGAGCGCGTTCAAACCGCCCGCGCTGGCAGGCGGCGCCGTCGGAACGTTCTTCATCTGCATGAAGACCGGCGTGGCGCGCGGACTGTATTCCAACGAGGCGGGCCTGGGCACCGCGGCAATGGTCCATGCGGGCGCGCAGGTCAACCACCCTGTGGAGCAGGGTCTGTGGGGACCCATGGAGGTCTTCCTCGACACCATCATCGTCTGCACCATCTCCGCTCTTGCAATCGTCATGTCCGGCCTGTGGAACACCGGTCTGGACGGCGCGACGCTTACCGTATCCGCTTTCGAAGCGCTGCTTCCCGGAAAGATCGGCGCATACGTCTGCATCGGCGCAGTCGTGCTCTTCGGCTTCTCCTGCCTGATCAGCTACTATGTCTACGCGGAGCGCGCGATCGAATACATCTTCGGCTCCAAGAGCAAGCTTGTCGTCAAGATCCTCTGGGTCATCACGATCGTGATCGGCTCCCAGACCACGCTGGGCTTCGTATGGGATCTGGCGGACACCTGCAACGGTCTTATGATCATCCCCAACCTGATCGGTCTGCTCCTTCTCAGCGGCGAAGTCGTCAAACTGAAAAAACAGTACTTCAACGATCCGGAGACCGGTCTTCACAGAGCGGCGAAAAACGCGAAATAACAGGTAGATTGCCTTTCGGTACGGGCAGGACGCATACGAGCGTCCTGCCCGGTTTCTTTTGTCTTCGAACTTCTTAAGATTTTATGACTGTTTCGGAAAAATTCGTCACGGCCGTACTGTTGTGCTATAATGGTTTGCGTATATCTTTCTAATTTATATGCGCCGGATCTTTGTCCGGACGGAAGACCAGAACGAAGGGATACGAACCAATGGATGACGAACTGAAAAACACTCCGGATCTGCCCGCAGAGGATGCCCCCGTACAGGAAACTCCTGCACAGGCCGCTCCCGCACAGGGCAAACCCAAAGAGGAGAACAAGCTGAAGAAGACCTTCAGCCGTTTCTTCAAAAAGGCGGACGAGGAAGAGAATAAAGATGCCGGGAACGGCAGGAAGGAAAAGGAGACCGATCAGAAGGCCCTCGCGGTAAAAGAGCCGCAGACCTCGATCGCGAAGCGCAACCGCGCCATCCCGGGGGCACCGACCTCCAGGACGCTGGACGCTTCCCAGAACGACTCCTCCGCCGGCGCTCTGCCCTCTTTCTTCAAGCGCAGGACGAAACGCCCCAACTTCATCATCTCCGTACTGCTGACGACGCTCACGATGTATCTCGTGGTCGCGATCGTCGCTGTGTCCGCGGGAGCGGGCGCGGTCATGGGCATCGCGAAAGCCTATACGGAAACGACGAAGAACCTGGACGTCTCCGTCATCATGGATCTGGATCAGACCAGTTTCATCTATGACGCGCAGGGCGAGCTCATCACCTCCTTCGCTTCCATCGAGAACCGCATCATGGCGACTTACGACGAGATCCCCGAGGATCTGATGAACGCGTTCGTCGCGATCGAGGACTCCCGTTTCTGGACGCACAAGGGCGTGGACCTGAAGCGTCTTGCCGGTGTTTTCTTCCAGAACTTCACCAGCGACGGCGTACAGGGCGGTTCCACGCTCACGCAGCAGCTGATCAAACAGAGGATCCTGTCCAGCGAACGTTCCTACAAACGTAAGATCCAGGAGGCCTATCTTGCTCTGCAGCTGGAGCGCGTCTACTCCAAGGAAGAGATCATCACCGCCTATCTCAACACGATCGCGCTGGGCGGTTCCAACTACGGCGTCAAAGCCGCTGCATACGATTACTTCGGCAAGGAGCTCAACGAGCTCACGCTGCGCGAGTGCGCGATGCTGGCCGGCATCACCCAGAACCCCTGGCGTCTGAACCCGAGACTGAACTATTACGACAGAGATCAGCCGGAACGCACAGATGCCCGTACCGACACCGTTCTCTACCGTATGTACGCCTGCGACTTCATCACCAAGGAAGAGTATGAGGAAGCGCTGAAGGAACCCCTCAACATCATCGAGGAGTCCCAGAGCGACGATCTTTACGAGATGATGTACTTCGTGGAATACGCGGTACAGGACGTCGTGAACTTCATGCTTCAGGCAAACAACCTGCCCGACACGTCCGCGAACCGCAGCAAGGTCGAAAACGAGCTGCGCACCGGCGGCTACAATATTTATCTGACCGTCGACACGGAGCTGCAGAAGAAAACGGAGCAGACGATCTACAACTACTCCCGTTATCCGCGTCTTGCCAACTCCTCCGACAACGTCGTTTCCGCACAGAACGCCGACGGAACCGTCATCGAGGTCGTACAGCCTCAGGCGGCGGTCGCCGTGCTGGATCATAACGTAGGCGAATTCCGCGCCATCGTCGGCGGCCGTCAGGCTCCGACCGCGCAGAAACAGCTGAACCGCGCCTACATGAGCAGCATGCCCATCGGCTCCTCCATCAAGCCCGTCACGGTCTACGGACCTGCGTTCGACAACGGCGCTTCCCCCGGAACCGTCGTCGCCGACATGCCGGTCGCCATCCAGGGCTGGGGCGGCAAGGGCTATCCCAACAACTACAGCCAGGGCTTCTCCGGCATGACCACCATCCGCGCCGGTCTGAAGAGTTCCCTGAACGTCGTGGCGGCGCGCGTCCTCGCTGACTGGGTCGGCGTGGAGACCAGCGCGAACTACCTTCTGAACATGGGCGTGGCGGAGAACCACATCAACCGCGACCTGTCCGGTCTTGCGCTGGGCACCTCCGGCATCACGATGGTCGAACTGACCGCCTGTTACGGAACGATCGCCAACGACGGCATCTATCAGCAGCCGATCTCCTTCAGCAGGATCGAGAACCAGGACGGCGAGGTCGTTCTGGATCCCAAGGAAGCGCGCGTGACCAGACAGATCTACAAGCCGACTTCCGTCTGGATGCTGAAAGACATTCTGATCAACTACACCTACGGTGCGACGCTGCGGAACATGCAGATGGCCGGAAAGACCGGTACGAACTCCAACTGGATCGGCTGTACGTTCGGCGGATTCACCGCCTATTACGCCTGCACGCTCTGGATCGGACACGACAACTACAAACCTCTTGCAAGAGGCGCGACCGGTTCCACATCGGCGGCTCCCCTCTGGAAAGTGGTCATGGAACCGTTCCACGAAGGACTGGAGTACCGCGGCGTACAGGACCACACCGCGGGTGAACTGGGACTTACGACCTGCACCGTGTGCGGCGTATCGGGACTTCTTTGCAACGACGCCTGCCGCGCGGACACCGCAAACCCGCCGCGTTCCGACTATTACGTACCGGGAACGCAGCCCGGCCAGACCTGCAAGATGCACGTCGGCGCCAGCAGATGCAGCGTCTCCGACAAACTCGCCGGCGACTACTGCCCGAGCAGCTGCGTGGTCTCCTCCGCGATCGTCAACCTGAAGGGCACGCCCTATGAAAAGGCGGCGCAGTACTTCCCCAACGCGGGAAGCGCGGACCTCAACAACACATGTGATTTCCATACCGCCGAATGGGCAAGGTATTATGAAGGCATCAGTTCCGCGATCTACAACGCGCAGGGCGTGATCTCGACCGCGAACAGTCTTCTTGGAAGCGCCTATATCTCAGGCAGCGACGCCAGTGCGCTGAGCAGCGCCAAGAACTCGCTGGCCGGCATGCTGGGCGGAGACTACACCACCGCCTCCATCGGACAGATGGAATCCATGGAAGGTCAGATCCGTGCCGCGACCAGCAATCTGCAGTCTTTGAACGCCGAGGTCAGCGCGAGGATCGAAGCGGCAAGACAGGAAGCCGAACAGCAACAGCCGGATCCGACTCCGACTCCGGAACCGACTCCGACTCCGGAGGGCGGCGGCGAAGGTTGATATCTCCGGATCCGCATACCCGCTGAATGAAATGTCCCCCGATGTCAGATCCCGAATCTGGCTTTTGGGGGACGTTTCGTATATGATGGAAAAAAGAATCGGCTCAAAGAAAGGAACAGACATGGGCGAAAGAAAGTATTTTGAAAAACTCGAATTGAAAGAGGGCGTCTATTATACCGGTGAGGCTGCGCTGTTTCCCAAGACCGTGTTCGACCGCAAAAGCGGAAGAATCGAGCCCGTACGGGGTGAATTCATTTGGGAACCCGACGGAAAAGGCGTTCTCTGGGGAGATGATTTCCGCCGCGAGGGCGAATTCGCAGAAGGGATCCAGATCGGCAGAGGGAGCTATATGCTGCCCGACGGAACCAGTTTCAGCGGGACCTTTACGGATAAAGGCGCGCGGGACGAAGGCGTACTGAAACTCAAGAACGGCGACGTGCTGACGGGAAAGTTTTATAAGGGAAAACTCTGGCGCCAGGGCACCATCGATCTCAGTGACGGCAGCCATATCACAGGCTATTTCATGGAAAGCGAGATCCGCAAAGTGGTCATGAATCGAACCGATGGCGCTGTGCTCAAGGCTGATACGCTCAATATCCACGGCAGCGGAGAGGCTTCCGTCGTCTGGCCGGACGGCAGCAGCTGCACCTGCCACATCAGCCTGTGGAAACTGGACGGCAAAACGGTCATTCTAACCCCCGAAGGGAAAAAGCAGCAGGTCCGGTTCCACAACGATATCCTCCTCACCAGAAAAACCATTCCTTATAAAGGCGGCGTCTACGAAGGCATGTGCGCCGGGGATCAGCCCTTCGGCAAAGGAAAGTGGACCACGGAAAACGGCGATATCTATGAAGCCGAATTCGGTGACGACGGGTTTGCCTACTGCAAAGGAAAGGTCACTTTCGCGGACGGAGGAATCTATTCCGGGGATCTCGATCCCGACGGCATCAACGGACAGGGCAGATACACCTGGCCCGATGGCGATACATTCAGCGGCGGGTTCAGCAACGGAAGGCCTACCGGCCAGGGCCGTTTCATCCACGACGGACAGAACAATTTCGTGCGGAATATTTACGAGGAACTCGAAAAGCTCGGCAAAGCATAGGAGCTCCCGCAGACCGCAAAACAACCGGATAAAAACAGTCAGCACAGACCCGGGTCACCTCAGTCTGTGCTGATCGCTTTTCATTATACATGTTGTCCCTGTGCCGGCCGTTCTCAGCGCGCCTCATCGAGTTTTCCGGTGTCCGCCGCGTGTTCGATCCAGATCTTCATGCTTTCGATCGACGTTTCCAGCACCGCAAGCTTGCGGAGGATCTCGTCGAAATCCTTTCTCTCATAATCATTGACCCGTCCGTCCACCGCAATGGAGAGCAGTCTGTCCTTCTCCTGCGAGACCTCGTTCACCGCCGCGAGCAACTGTACCGTGATCTGCGGAAAATCGCCGAGATGCGCCTCCGGAACGTCTCTCTGCCCGATCGGGCACTCATGCGTGCAGAAATAATTGCTCAGCTCCGGCGCCTTGTAGCCCTGCTGCATCAGAAGGACCTCGTCGGGATGGATCCTGGACTTTTCGCTTTCGATGCGCTCGATCCTTTCCGGACTGATATACTTCAGAAGATCGCTGGCCGCCTCGCGGCTCAGTCCGCAGGCCTCCCTGCATCTCTGATAGATGTTCTTGTTCTCCCTGACCGACCGTTTTCCCATCTTCCCCGCCTCCGGACGTTTTCTTTTCACTCATTATAGTCTTATTTTGCACTTTTGTACAAAATAAAGCGTTGTAATCCGCCCGTACTGTCATGGAACGCCTCCCCGCCCGAAGATAAGATGAAGGCACAACGACAAGCTGAGCGCCCAAAGGCGCGGCAGCGGAAAGGAGTCTACCATGACACTGAATCTTACCGTACTGATCCCGGTCGCGGCGGCAGCCGTACTGTTGATCATCATCGTCGCCTGCGGTTACGTCAAGGCTCCTCCGGATAAGGCATACATCATTTCCGGCATCAAGAAAGAGCCGAAGATCCTGATCGGACGCGCAGGCATCAAGGTCCCGTTCCTGGAGAGGAACGACACTCTGGTCCTCAAACAGATCAGTATCGATATCAAGACGAACGGATACGTCCCGACGCTGGACTTCATCGGCGTGGACATCGACGCCGTCGCAAAGGTCCGTCTGAAGACCGACCCGGAAGGCATCAAGATCGCGATGAAGAACTTCCTGAACATGTCCGAGGCCAAGATCGCCGAAGCGCTGACCGACTCCCTGCAGGGCAACATGCGTGAGATCATCGGCACCGTGCGTCTGAAGGAACTCAACACCGACAGGAAGAAATTCGGAGACGAAGTGCAGGAAAAGGCACAGACCGACATGAACGCCCTGGGCGTGGAGATCGTCTCCTGCAACATCCAGAAAATCGAGGATGAAAAAGGCCTGATCGTCGCACTCGGCCAGGACAACATGTCCCAGATCCAGAAGGACGCCTCCATTGCCAAGGCACAGGCGGAACGCGACGTCGCGATCGCCGAAGCGGAAGCGAAACGCATGGCCAACGAAGCGCAGGTCAGCGCGGAGACAGAGATCGCTTCCAGAAGGAACGATCTGCGGATCCGCGAGGCGCAGCTGAAACGCGAGTCCGACGTGAAACAGGCGGAAGCCGACGCGGCGTACGCGATCCAGCAGCAGGAGCAGCGCAGATCGATCGAGGTCGCCACGGCGAACGCGAACATCGCCCGCCAGGAGCGTGAGATCGAGCTTCGCAGAAAAGACGTGGAAGTCACCGAACAGACCCTCGAGGCGCAGATCAAGAAGAAAGCCGAAGCGGACCGGTTCGCCCGTCAGCAGAAAGCCGAAGCAGATCTTTTCGAGCGTCAGAAGAACGCGGAAGCGGAAAAATTCGAGCGCGAAAAAGCAGCCGAAGCGCGCCGCGTGCAGGCAGAGGCAGATCTCTTCGCCCGTACCCAGGAGGCGGAAGGCATCCGCGCCATCGGCGAAGCGGAGGCAAAAGCCATCGAAGCCAAAGGCATCGCGGAAGCGGAAGCACTGGAGAAGAAAGCCGAAGCCATGAAGAAATACGGTCAGGCTGCGATGATCGAGATGATCGTCAAAGCGCTGCCCGAAATGGCGGAAGCCATCGCCAAACCGCTGGAGAGCATCGACAGAGTCACGATCATCGACGGCGGCAGCAACGGCGATACCGGCGTAAACACCATGGGCTCCTATGTCCCGGGTGTTCTCGCCAAAACGATCGAGACCATGAAGGAAGTCACCGGGCTTGATCTGGTCGACATCATGAAAGCCGGCACCTACGACGCGAAGGTCAACCGCAATGTCACGGTCGGTCTGAACCAGGAGACTGCCGACACACTGAAAACCGTCATTGAGTGACATCACTCTATCATAGTATCACCTCCTTTACGATCCGCGCGGGCAGCCGCGCGGATCACCCCTCATTCAGACCTTCGGAAAGGAGTCCTCTCATGAACATCATCACCTTTGTTATCATTCTGTTCACCGTCGCACTTGCAGGCGGTGTAACGGTGGGTATCTGCGCCAGCGTCATCCCAGACGTGAAATACAGGCGCACGCACACCCGGCAGGAATACATGGAGCATCTGAGAGAGCGTGCAAGGGCGGAGCAGGCGCGCAGAAACCAGCCGATCACAAAAGGCGATATCGAAGATCTCAGGCAGGAGCTGCGCATCCGCGATTTCGTCCATACGGTCTTCGACGACTGACCGCTTAACGCAAACGCACAAAAAAAGGAGCAGTATGCATTGCTCCCTTTCGTTTTGTCTAGTCCTGCAGCCTGCGGATCGCACGCTTCACTTCCTCATGCGTTTCTCCGCTGACGATCCCCCACTCCTCGCGCTGAAGTCTCAGGACTTCTCTGTAGGCCTCGACGGCGCCTTTTCTGTCGCCGCGGATCTCACAGATGTGCGCGATACTGGTCGCGCTGTCAGTGTACTTAGGCGAGGGCTGGAGCTCCTGTCCCATACGGTACCATCCGACCGCCTTATCGTATTCCTGACGCTGCGTGCAGATGTCCCCCAAAGTCAGGGCGCAGCACCACTCCTGCTCCGCCATCGATTCCAGAATCCGGATCTCTTCTTCGGCTTTTTCCTTTTCGCCTGCCGCCTCCGCGATGAGATAGCGGTACATGGGAACGCGGAAACTGCTGTCGATCGCAGCCAGACGGTCCAGCCACTGCCCTGCCTCTTTAAGGCGCCGATCAGCGATCAGATTGTCCAGAAGCCACATGAGCGCCGGACGGTTTTTGGGGTCGCGTCTGCAGAAGCTGCTGTACCACGCGATCAGGTCATGATGGTTGCGTACGTTCCAGTCCGGCATATAACTGTTCCAGGCGTTGGCGAGCTCGCTGACTGCCTCGGCGTCTCCGCCCGTCTTTTCCACTGCTTCCCTGCCGTGCTCCACAGCAAGCAGACGGTACTGCTCTGCCTGATTGCTGTAAAGCTTGGTCAGCATCAACTGCGCTCTGCCTGCATATTCCGGGCGCTCCGTGATCGCGTCCAACTGCTGTTCCAGCTGCCGCACTTCCGCTTCCGTGAATAACCCACGCGCATAGATATGGTTCTCTATCCTCTCCAGCTGCTGCACGGGGTCCATCGCGAACAGCTGATCGATAGTCACGCCGAAGAACACCGCGATCTCAGGCAGCATCTGTATGTCGGGCACACTGTTGCCCAGTTCCCATTTGCTGACCGTCTGCGCGGTCACGTTCAGCGCGTCCGCCAGCGCTTCCTGCGTAAGGCCCCTGTCTTTTCTCAGGCGTCTGATTTCTTTTCCCATTTCCATATCGGTCATCTCCCTGTTTGGTTTTTACAGTCTCATGGTAACCGGCTGTAAATACACATTCCAGCGACTGTCCGGCGAGTCGGTTCGCTTTTCAGTTGATTTTCATCATTTTATCACAGCACAACTCAACCAGAAGGAGATTTTCTTCGCTTCAGAAGTGGATATACAGCCTGCATTCCTTCCCTTGCTGTTTCTTTCACCTGTCGTATGATTGTCTTTCTTAACAATAACTGTTAGAATTTTTATAATTTGAAACGGATTTTTAAACCAAGCAGCCGTCCTGTGCATCTATAGGATGTAGCCAAAAACAATCTATACCGTAAGGAGTGAAAACCATGTTCTGTAGAAATTGCGGCACACAACTTTCCGAAGGCACAAGGTTCTGCCACAAGTGCGGGGCCCCGCAGGCCGCGGCATCTCAGCCACAGCAGCAGCCTCAGCCACAGCAGGCGCCGGTCTATGCCCCCTATCCACCCAATCCGCCGGCTCAGCCAGTCACCTATCCTGCACCTGAAGTCCCCGCACCCGAGAAAAAAGCAAAGAACAAAAAACTTCCTCTTATTATTGGGCTTGCGGCAGGAGGCGGCGGGTTGCTGATCGCGCTGGCTGTGATCCTTGCGATCGTCCTGTCTTCCTGCAGCGGCAATCTCGGGAAGAATTATATGTATCAGGCAGACTGTTTTGTCTCGATCACAGAGTACAACCCAGTCACGGAAGATGAGACTTATTACCTGACGAACGGAAACAGCAGATACCTGCTCGACACCGAACCTGACGGTCTCGGTTCCGGCTATGACGGCTCACAGGGATTCTATATAGATTATCCGGACGGTGACGCAGATTATGATGAATGGGTCCCAGCACTGTTTTATTTTGACTCAAAAAGTGTGTCAAAGGTCACAGATCATTTCGAGTATTATCAACAGTCAGCTGACGGTTCCACGGTAGTCTATGTCGATACAACCGGGCTGAATGATTCCCAGCAGCTCCATTACTGGAAAAACGGAAACGACACGATCATAGAATCCTTTGATTATGTGGAGGGATTCGTGATATCTCCAGACGGTTCCTCTGTCGTATACAGAGGCTATGACGACGGCGAACCCATCGTTTGTCTCTACCGGAACGGCAGCTCCACGCCCCTTGAACACAAGGACGCTGAAACGGCCCTCGTTCTTGCCGTGTCCAATGACGGCTCCCTGATCTACTACACGGACGAATACGGCGACGGACTACGCGTGTACACCGGAAAAGAAGATATCCGTTTGGGCAAAGATGATGATCAGTATTACAGCATAACTGATTTTAATATCGATTGTACACAGATCCTGTATCGCGACAATGCCAAAACTTTCATCTGGAAAAAAGGCGATGCGGAACCCACCCAGATCTATGACGATCCCCTATATCCGATCTTCCCCGCACAGATTCAGTGGGCTCATGGCACGACAAACAGCGGCGCGTACATCTTCGGAGTCAGGGATTTTCGGAATATCTTCCTTGAAAATGGAGATCGTGACAGATGCGTGTTCCTGAATAAAAAGTTTGAAACAAATGACGTCATCAAAGGATATGATGCACTCCAGCTTGCCCAGGACGGCAAAACTCTGGTCGTGCTCAAACGCGGCAACCTATACAAATTCGACGGAACGAAGGAATACAGGGATACCAGCAAGCTCATCGTCGCGGAGGACTTTGAGAACTTCAATATGACGCCTGACGCCAAAGACATCTATCTGCTCGATGACTACAATGATCTGTATTATCTGCAAGGCGCCAATAAAACAGTGAAGATCGCTGAGGAGATCGACGAGCCTGACTGGTTCTATCCCTCAGTCCGCATCACTCTGAACAACCGCCTGTACTTTGTCGAAGATGGCGAGCTTTGTTACGCCAAAGGGTCACGCGTCACGACCGTATACGGCGACTTCAAGGGCGAACCTGATGAGATCTATATCTCCGGCAACAACGTCATCATGTATACATTCGATGATGACGATTACGCAAACTACTGCTATCATGTATCTCCGGACGGTACTGTAACGCTTCAGGAAGTCTGGTAATACTGACAGGAAAACACGGTTTCACATAAGAACCGCTGCCTTTCTCCCGCGTCTCATAGGGAAACATTCTGAATAGTCGAATTGAATCGTGATTTGTTTCCCTGCGGGGCTGTGCTGTTTGGCACAGCCCCGCGTTCCTTTCGTCCTGGTGGACAGTTGAGCGACGACCGGAGGGAGGAGCGAAACAAAAGAAACCACCCGCTATACGAGGCGATAGAGGTAGTTTTCTTTTATCAACGGTCCAGGAAGAAGACTTCCGCTTCTGCAAGCGGTGAGATGAATTCCGAATCAGGACCGTGACAGAATTATTCTGGTTACAGTATAGATCGATGATCCTCATGCGAAAAGGGATAGAATCACCGAAATC